>JALHMR010000006.1 GCA_022843945.1 Rhodospirillaceae bacterium
CGGCCGGGTACGCCCGCGTCGCGCATGAAGCCGGTGGCACAAGCGGTCGTGCAGGCGCGGGCCGCCGCCTTGCGGACGGCAGGCGCGGCGGCGCAACGGCGCTTCCTCGCCCGCCAGGTCGGCCGCCTCGCCTCGGTGCTGGTCGAGCGCAGCGGGCGGCGCGGGCACACGGAGAACTTTGCCGCCGTGCGGCTCGACCGGCCGGCCGTGCCGGGCACGCTGGTGGCGACGCGGATCACCGGCATCGACGGCGACACGGCGCTGGGCTCTGTCATTGCCACGGAGCAGGCGGCGTGAGCTGGTTCAAAAAACTCAAGGACGGATTGAGCAAGTCGTCCGGGCGGCTGGTCGACGGCATCGCGCGCGCCCTGGGCTCGGGCAAGCTCGACGCCGCGACCATCCAGGAGATCGAGGACGCGCTGATCGGCGCCGATCTCGGGCCGGCGGTGGCCGCCCGGCTGGCCGGCGGGCTGAAGCAGAAGAAATTTCCAGACGGCGTATCCGGTGACGCGGTGCGCGCCGCCCTGGCCGATGACGTGGCGGCGCTGCTGGCACCGGTGGCGAAGTCTTTCGCGCCGGATCCGGCGAAGCAGCCGCATGTCGTGCTGGTGGTCGGCGTCAACGGCAGCGGCAAGACCACGACCATCGGCAAGCTCGCCCACCGGCTGACGCGCGAGAACCCGGCGCTCAAGCTGCTGCTGGTGGCCGGCGACACGTTTCGGGCTGCCGCCGTCAGTCAGCTCAGGATCTGGGGCGAGCGCACCGGGGCCCCGGTGATCGCCGGCGCGGACGGCGCCGATGCCGCCGGCCTCGCCTTCGACGCGCTGAGCCGGGCGAAGGCCGAGGGCCTCGACCTGGTGCTCATCGACACCGCCGGCCGGCTGCACAACAAGGCCGACCTGATGGCCGAGCTCGCCAAGATCGTGCGCGTGCTCAAGCGTCTTGATCCAGGGGCGCCGCACGACGTGCTGCTGGTGCTCGACGCCACCACCGGGCAGAACGCCATCGCCCAGGTCGAGACCTTCAAGTCGATGGTCGCGGTCAGCGGCCTGGTGCTCACCAAGCTCGATGGCTCGGCGCGCGGCGGCGTGCTGGTCGCGCTGTCCGAGAAATTCGGGCTGCCGGTGGTCGCGGTCGGCGTCGGCGAGGGCCAGGAGGATCTGCAGCCCTTCGCCCCGCATGATTTTGCCCGCGGCCTGCTCGGTCTCGACTCCTAGTTCTCGCGCCGCGCGCCGAATTTTTGTCGCCGACCCGGCGCGTGTGCGACTCGACATCCGCCAAACGGCCCGAGTCGTGAAAAAAATGCGTGACCGTGTCGCGCGCGCGGCCGCGGCCCGCGAAAAAAATTCGGCGCGGCGCGGCCGGTTTTCCGGGGCCCGAGATGGCCGTGACGGGCGCCGGGACGCGCGACTCTTAGGTCTGGATTCGTAAGACCGCGCGCTGGTAACGGAGGTTAATTTTGCGCGGTTTTCCGCGGTTTTTGGACGCTTCTCGCCAGTCACCCCGTCCTCGTCCCTACTAGCGCCGGGAATTGTGCGGGCTCGATTATCAAGACATGGTGGACGGCCCCACGATTAGTGGTGACTACTTGTCAACCCCCTGTCTATTGATTTTGCTTGACAGTTAGGCGGGGCAAATGATGTTCTAGTCCTGTTCGGATCGATTTCAGGGAGGGTATTCACATCGTGCGGGATATAGTCGGCGGCGTTTCTTAGCGTCCCGCTCTCCTCGCGCGCAGCCCTCGACGATCACGGACCATCGGAACCAAGGAGTCACACCATGGCAGCGAAGAAGAAAGCCAAGAAGAAGGCGAAGAAGAAGATCTAACCGCACTTCGGTGCGTCAGAACTAACAATTCTCTCCTGAGCAACTTTGATGTGGCGTTGGACGGTAATCCCGTCCAACGCTTTTTTCATGGCGCCCGCGGCAGTTCGTAGAGCACGAGCGCGGGGTAGAGCAGCGGCCAGGCCTTGTCCTCCCAGCGCGCGACGGGGCGCAGGGTTATCGTCGTCGCCAGTCCGACCGCCGCCACCAGCGCGGCCAGCCGGTCGGGCGGCTCGCTCGCCGGCACCAGCAGAAAGAGGCGCAGGCCGGGCGCCAGGGCGAGGCGCCGGCGCTGCCGATAATCGGCCAGCGAGCCGTCGGCCTGGCGATCGCGCAGCGTACTCAAGGGCACATAGAGACGCGGGCCCCCGCCGCCGGCGCGGCGAAAGCTGTTGTAGAGGTGGCTGACCTGGTAGTCCCAGGGGATGAGCACCGCGCCCGCCGGCAGCAGCGCCTCGATCTCGGCCTGCGTCGGCGCCCAATCCCCCTGCCGGCTGAGATAATACTGCCAGCCCGCGACCCGCCCCGGCTCGCGCAGGCGCGGCGCTTCGCCGATGGCGTGCTGCACGCCGAGCAGCAGCGCCAGGCCCAGGGCGGGCAGCGCCCACAGCCGGCGCCGCTCGAGGAGCGCCGCCGCCGGCGCGGCGATCAGCCAGCCCGCCCCCAGGCAGAGAAACGGCACGAGATAGGCCGAGGTGCGGTCGTACTGGGTGAAGCTCGGCACGGCCACCCCGCAGGCAAAATGGACCAGCGCCAGGATCAACGGGGCGCGGACCCCGCGCAGCGCCGCCAGCCCCAGCAGGCCGCCCAGGCCCAGCACCAGACCGGCCGGCGTCAAGATCTCGCTCTGCGCCACGAACCACAGCCGGGCGCGCTCCGGCACCGGCGTTACCGCGGCGCCGATCTCGCCGCCGCTCAGCGCCAGCTTGAGGTAGGCGACGATCCCCTGATCGGCCGAGCCGATATAGTCAGCCTGCTGCCCCAGCCAGGCCGCCGCCCCCAGCGGCAGCAGCAGCACCAAGGTCCAGAGCACCAGCCCAGCCACCCATTTCAATCGCCGGCCCAGCGGCAGCTGGTGCGCCGCCAGGATGGTCAGCGCCAGGACGGGCGGCGCGAGCAGCGTGCCGCCGTGATAGGTGAAAATCGTGAGGCTGTAGAGGAGCAGCGTCGCCGCGCCGGCGCCCCGCACGGCATCCTCGTCCGCGCGGCGCAGGCCGCCCAGCCAGCGCTCGCTCGCCGCGATCATCAGCACCAGCATCAGGATGGCGACGTTGTGCGGGCCCAGCGCCGAGAACACCCGCAGGAACGAGCTGCCGGCCGCAAAGGCGAAGACCGCGGCCGCGCCAAGCAGCGCCTCGCCGCGCGACCCGTGACGCCAGCCGATCGCCCAGGCCAGCACCGCCAGCGCCGCGATCGCCAGCGACGAGGCGATGACGCTGATCGTCACCTGCGCCGGCATCGACACGCCGACCGCAAAGGCCAGCAGCCCGTACCAGGCGAAGGCGCCGAGATCGAGCATGGCGAACGGCACGGCGTAGAGCTGGCGCGCCAGCACATGCAGCGCGCTGCGCTCATCCGCCTCCAGCGCCGCCCGCCAGCCCTCGCCCGCTTCCTGCCGCGGCAGGAATCGCTCCGCCTCGTGGAAGGCCCGGACCCATTGCGTGAACCAGGCATGGTCCTGGCGCGGCTCGAGCGAAGCGAACTCGGCGCTGCGCCAGAGCGCCAGCAGCGCCGTGAACCCGACAAGCAGGACGAGCGCGCCGACGGCCGAGCGCGGCAGGGCGGAAGGTCTCATGCCTCGGATCGCATCGTCATGAGGATCGGCGCGGAGCGCGCATCAGGGTTGCGGAGCAAGCGCGTAGATTTGTCACCGCCCCCCGGCTAAGGTCTAGCGCTTTTCGAGACGCCGCCCGCCCGACCCGCCATCGTTGCACGGCCCGGCACCCACTCCTGTCCGCCCGTTTCCCGCGCCACCATGAAAATCGATCCGGGCGTCGCCGCCCTCGTCCTGTTCGCCGCCCTGCTCCACGCCAGCTGGAACGCCATCGTCAAATCCGACCGCGACCGCCTGGTCTCGTTCGGCATCGTCATGATGGCCGGCTGCCTGCTCGCCGTGCCCTTCATTCCCTTCGTCGCCTTCCCCGCCGAGGCGTCGTGGCCCTATCTCGCGGCCTCGGTGATCGTGCACAATTTCTATTACTACTACCTGCTGCGCGCCTACGCGCATGGCGACCTGAGCCACGTCTATCCCATCGCCCGCGGCCTGGGGCCGCTGCTGGTGGCGATCTTCTCCGGGCGGCTGGTCGGCGAGTATCTGAGCCTGGCCGAGGCCTGCGGTGTGGGCCTGCTCTCCTTCGGCATCGCCAGCCTCGCCTTTGGCCACGGCCTGCCGCGCGGCCGGCGCGAATGGCAGGCCGTGTACTACGCCGTCGGCACCGGCGTATTCATCGCCGGCTACACTCTGGCCGACGGGCTGGGCGTGCGCCACTCCGGCGACGCGCTGGGCTACATCGTCTGGCTCAACCTGCTGGAAGGCCCCTGGGTGCTGGTCCTGGCCTTCTGGCGCCGGGGTGCCGCCATCTATCCTTACCTGCAGCAGTACTGGTGGCGCGGTGCGGCCGGCGGCTTCATCGCCACGCTGGGCTACGGCATCGCCATCTGGGCGATGAGTGTCGGGGCGCTGGCCCATGTCGCAGCCCTGCGCGAGACCTCGGTCTTGTTCGCCACGGTGATGGGGGCCGTGCTGCTTCACGAAGGCTTCGGCACGCGGCGCATCCTGGCCGCGGCGCTGATCGTCGCCGGCCTGCTGCTGATGAACCTGCCGCTGTTCCGCTAGAAGCCGCGTTTCGCGGTCGTAATAACCGGCACCTCTCGGTAATCCACGCTTTCGCCGGTGGAACCGCGCCGGGCATACTGACGTCCGGAAGGAATCAGCATGCCGCATGAAGTCGGCCTTATCGCCTTGATCGCCGCCGGGCTCGGCCTGGCGATGGTCTTCGGCTTCCTGGCGACCAAGCTCAGGATTCCGGCGCTGGTCGGCTACCTGCTGGCCGGCGTCGTCATCGGCCCGGCCACGCCGGGCTTCGTCGCCGATGCCGGTCTCGCACAACAGCTCGCCGAGATCGGCGTCATGCTGCTGATGTTCGGCGTGGGCATGCATTTCTCGATCGACGACCTGCTCGCCGTGCGGCGTATCGCCGTGCCCGGCGCCGTCGCGCAGATTGCCGTAGCCACGGCGCTGGCCGCCGCGGTCGCCCTGTCGTGGGGCTGGAGCCTGGGGGCGGGCCTGGTCTTCGGCCTGGCCCTGTCGGTCGCCAGCACGGTGGTGCTGCTGCGTGCCCTGGAGGAGCGTGGCCTGCTGGATACGGTCAACGGCCGCATCGCCGTCGGCTGGCTGGTGGTCGAGGACCTCGCCATGGTCCTGGCGCTGGTGCTGCTGCCGCCGCTGGCCGGCTGGCTCGGCGGCAAGACGCCCGCGGCGAGCGACGGCAATCTTCTGCTCACGCTGGGCATCACCCTCGGCAAGGTCGCGGCCTTCGTCGCCCTGATGCTGATCGTCGGCAAGCGCTTCTTCCCCTGGCTACTGGCCCAGGTGGCGCGCACCGGCTCGCGCGAGCTCTTCACCCTGTGCGTGATCGCCGCCGCGGTGAGCATCGCCTTCGGCTCAGCCGAGCTGTTCGGCGTGTCCTTCGCGCTCGGCGCCTTCTTCGCCGGCGTGGTGCTGGCGGGCTCCGACCTCAGCCATCGCGCCGCCGAGGAGACGCTGCCCTTGCGCGACGCCTTCGCCGTGCTGTTCTTCGTCTCGGTCGGCATGCTCTTCGACCCGGCGATCGTGCTGCGCGCGCCGTTCCAGGTCCTGGCGGTGGTCGGCATCATCGTCATCGGCAAGTCGCTCGCCGCCTTCGCCATCGTGCTGGCCTTCCGCTACCCGCTCAACACCGCGCTCACCGTCTCCGCCAGCCTCGCCCAGATCGGCGAGTTCTCCTTCATCCTGGCCGGGCTCGGCGTGGCGCTCGGTCTGCTGCCGGTGGAGGGCCAGAACCTGGTCCTGGCCGGCGCGCTGCTCTCGATCGCGCTCAACCCGCTGGTCTTCCGCGCCATCGAGCCGGCCCAGGCCTGGGCCCGTCGCCGCTCGAAACTGGCGCAGATCGTCGAACGCAGCGACGATCCGCTGGCCGAGCTGCCGACCACCGTCGACGAGGCCCGGCTGAACGGCCATGTCGTGCTGGTCGGCTACGGCCGCGTCGGCCGGCGCATCGGCGAGGCGCTGGCCGAGAAAGGTGTGGCCGTCGTGGTGGTCGAGGAGAACCGTGAGATCGTCGAGGCCTTGCGTGCGGCCAGTATCCCGGCCGTCTCCGGCGACGCCGCCGAGCCGGCGGTGCTGATCCAGGCCCATATCGCGCGCGCCGGCATGCTCGTCATGGCCGTGCCCGAGGCCTTCCGCGCCCAGCGCATGGCGGCGATCGCGCGCCAGCTCAATGCGAAGATCGAGACCGTGGCGCGCAGCCACAATGACGACGAGACGGCGTTGCTCGAAGGCGACGGCATCGGCAAGGTCTTCATGGGCGAGCACGAGCTGGCGCTCGGCATGACCCGCCACATCCTGGCGCGGGCCGGGCGCTAGCGGACCGGGCCGCTAGAGCGCTTTTCGAATCACTCCCATTCCGTCACGGCCGGCCTCCGTGCCGGCCATCTACGGCATTGAGTCCGGAAAGCACGGACGTGGATGCCCGGCCCTTCTGGTGCCCGTGCGACTGCGCACGGGCAGAAGACTGGCCCGGGCATGACGCTATTTGATCGGAATCAGCGCTAGAGCCGGCCCATGATCTTGGCGGTCGGGCCGGCGGCCGCGATCTTCCCTTCGGACAGCACGACCACCATCGTCGCCAGGCGGCTCACTTCCGCGACCGAGTGGCTGACATAGACGATGGGAATCTTCGTCACGTCACGCAGGCGTTCGATATAGGGCAGGATCTCCTGCTTGCGCGCCTCGTCGAGCGAGGCCAGCGGCTCGTCCAGCAGCAGCAGGCGCGGGCTGGCAAGCAGGGCGCGGCCGATGGCGACACGCTGCTTCTCGCCGCCCGACAGCGCGCCGGGACGGCGGTCGAGCAGCGCCGCGATCCCGAGCAGCTCCACCACCTGATCGAGCGTCGCGTAGCGGCGGTCACGTGGCGCGAACCACTCGCCGTAGCGCAGGTTCTGGCGCACCGAGAGATGCGGGAACAGGCGCCCCTCCTGGAAGACGTAGCCGACCCGACGCCGGTGCTTGGGCACGAAGATCCCCGCGGCGGTATCGACCAGCGTCTCGCCATCGACCAGCACCCGGCCGTGATCGGGCCGGATGAGACCGGCGACGACGTTGACCAGCGACGTCTTGCCGGCCCCCGAGCGCCCGAACAGCGCCGTCAGGTGGCCCTCGCTCGCGAAGCGGGCTTCAAGCGAGAAATCGCCGAGACGGTGACGGACATCGATATCCAGGCCCATCAGTCCGTCAGCCTCCGCCCGATGCGCCGCGCCAGCAGCTCCGAGGCGAGCAGGGCGGCCATCGAGACCACGACCGAGATCAGGGTCAGGCGCAGGGCGCCGGCATCGCCGCCCGGCACCTGAGTGAGACTGTAGATTGCCGAGGGCAGGGTCTGCGTCTGGCCGGGGATGTTGGAGACGAAGGTGATGGTGGCGCCGAACTCGCCCATCGCCTTGGCGAAGGACAGGATCATGCCGGCGAGGATGCCGGGCAGGATCAGCGGCAGGGTGACGGTGACGAAGACCCAGACCGGCGACGCGCCGAGCGTGCCCGCCGCATCCTCCAGCCGGCGATCGACGCCCTCGATCGCCAGGCGGATGGCGCGCACCAGCAGCGGAAAGCCCATGACGCCGCAGGCCAGCGCCGCCCCCGTCCAGTTGAAGGCGAAGACGATGCCGAAGCTCTGCTCGAGGAAGGCGCCGATCGGCCCGCGCCGGCCGAAGAGCAGGAGTAGGACATAGCCGGTGACCACCGGCGGCAGGATCAGCGGCAGATGGACGAGGCCGTTGAGCAGCGCGTGGCCCCAGAAGCGGCCGCGGGCCAGGACGAAAGCGATGACGATGCCGAACGGCAGGCTGACCAGCGTCGCCCAGAAGGCAACGCGCAGGCTGAGGCGAACAGCCGTCCACTCTTCGGGGGAGAGCGCGTCGAACACGGCAGGCGTCAGGTGCTGCCCGGGCGGGTACCGGCGAGGACGGTGAAGCCCTGCTTCTCAAACAGGGATCGAACACCGGGAGAGCGGAGATAGGCGAGAACGCCCGGCGCCTCGGGATGCCGGGTGCGTGCCGTCAAGGCCACCGGGTAGACGATGGGCGGATGAGTCGTCTCCGGAAAGGCGTCGACGATTTTGACGTTGGGGTCAGCCGCCGCGTCGGTCTGGTAGACGATGCCGAGCGGCGCCTCGCCGCGCGAGACGAAGAGCAGGGCGGCGCGCACGTTCTCGCTCTGCGCGATCTTGCCCTGGATCGATGCCCAGACGCCCAGCGCCTCGAGCGCCGCCTTGCCGTACTTGCCGGCGGGCACGGCGTTGATGTCGGCCATCGCCAGGCGGCCGGTGCCCAGCAGACCTGCCAGGTTGAAGCCCGGCGCGATCGTCGCGGCTGCCGTCGAATCCTTCGGCGCGATCAGCACGATCCGGTTGCCGAGCAGGTTCGCGCGCGTAGCGGGTTTGATGAGGTCGCGCCGCTGGACGTAATCCATCCAGTCGAGATCGGCGGAGACGAACAGATCGGCCGGCGCCCCCTGCTCGATCTGCCGGGCCAGGGCCGGGCTGGCGGCGTAGGAGATCACGGCCTTCCTGCCGCCCTCCCGCTGCCATTGGACGTTGACCTCGTCGAGCGCGGTCTTGAGGCTGGCAGCGGCGAAGATCACCACGTCGTTGGTCTGCGACGACGCCGGGACAGCTGTGGCCGGGGCCAGGAGCCCGGCGAGAGCCAGGAGCGCGCGGCGGGAGACGGTCATGGGCTTGAAACTACAACGCGCGCCGGGCGCCGCCAAGCGTTGTATCCCGACGGATATTACGCTTTCGCGTCAGAAATCGCCGGTCTCGCCCGCCGGATTGGTGCGCGCCGCGAAGCTCTCGGCGCCGGCGATCTCGCGATAGTGACCGAGCGCCCAGCGCACCGAGGGAAAGGCGAGCTCGCTCCACGGGATCTCGTCCCAGTCGAAGAGCCGGGCGTCGAGGCTCTCGGCGCCGGCGGCGAAGGCGCCGTCGACCAGGCGGGCGCGGAAGATGAGCTGCACCTGCGACAGGCGCGGGATGTTGTAGACGGCGATCAGGCCTTCGAGCGCGATGCGCGCGCAGGCCTCTTCCCGGGCTTCGCGGAGCGCCCCGTCCTGAGCCGTTTCATTGAGCTCGAGATAGCCCGCCGGCAGGGTCCAGAAGCCATGGCGCGGATTGATCGCCCGCCGGCAGAGCAGGATCTTCTCCTGCCAGTACACGACCGAGCCGACCACCACCTTGGGATTGGCGTATTCGATGAACCCGCAATCGGGACAGGTCAGGCGTTCGCGGTCGTCGCCTTCGGGAATGGCGGCGAGCCGCGGACCGACGGTGCGCGGAAGACTCCGGCTTTGCGGAGGAGTGCCGGGCGGGGTCGAACTCATGGGGTCCAAAGTCTGGACCGCGCCCCGTTTTATGACAACCTGGGCCCTGACAACCTAGGCCGGTCGGCCTGTCAGACGAGGATGTTGAGGAAGCTGCCCCGCGGCATCGGCTTGGTCGGCGGGGTGGCCGGGAGCTGGGCGGGAGCCGGCTGATGGCCGCCGGACGCGGCTTGCGGAAGCTGGAAACCCTGGCCCGCGACGGCGGCCGGCCCCCTGATCTGCGCGAACACGGCCCGGGCCGCGGCTCGGGCGGCGTCGGCATTGCCGGAATTCGGGCGGGGGGCGGTAGCCGGATCGGCTGAGCGGGAAAGGGCGTGAAGAACAGCGGTACTGGGCGGGATCTGCATGATAGGTAAAATTTGCCACGTATCCATTTAAAAAACTGTTAATTGCGGCATTTCCTTTGCGAAACACCGATCTGGAGCCATTCCAAGGAATACGGCTCCGCCCGCTGGTGTTTCTCCGCCGTCGTCATAAAACCGCCGCCGCCGTGAAGGCCGGGGCCAAGACGCGCCCGGCCCGCTACACTCTTGGTGGCCCGGCCGGGTTGGGCTACGGATCAGGCAGGTAACAGGCGGGATAGCGAGGGTATGAGCAAGCCGGCAGAAGACCACCCTATTGTCGCGCAGATTCCGCATCTGCGGCGCTACGCCCGGGCCCTGCTCGGTGACCGCACCATGGCGGAAGACTTGGTCCAGGACTCGCTCGAGCGGGCCTGGAGCCGGTTCCACCTGTGGCGCGAGGGCAGCAATCTCCGGACCTGGCTCTTCACCATCATGCACAACCTTCACGCCAACCTCGCGCGCAACGCCAGCCGCCGCCCGCAGACCGCTCCGCTCGACGAGGATTTCGCCGTCCCGGTGCGTGCCGACCAGGAAGACCGGCTCGAGGTCGCCGCCCTCGACGACGCGCTGTCGCGTCTGCCCGATGAGCAGCGCCAGGTCGTGCTGCTCGTCGGCCTCGAGGAGATGAGCTACCAGGAAGCGGCGGTGACGTTAGGCATTCCCGTGGGCACGGTGATGAGCCGGCTGCACCGCGGCCGCGAGCGCCTGCGCGACATGCTGATGGGTGCCGCCGGCGCCGGCGGCGGACTGCGGAGGGTCAAATGACCACTCCCTCCGGCATGTCCGGTTCAGGCGGGGGCCCGCTCCTGCCGCCGGGCGACGATGATCTTCACGCCTATGTCGACCGGCAGCTCTCGCCCGAGCGCCAGGCCGAGGTCGAGCGCTGGCTTTCCGGCGACGGCGATGCCGCTTCGCGCGCCGCCTTCTTCGCCCGGCTGAACGCCGAGCTGCACCGACGCTACGACCACGTCCTGGCCGAGCCGATCCCGGCCGAGTTCCTGCCGCTGCCCACCGAGCGCCGCCGGCGCGCCGACCGCCGCGGCCCGGGCCTGCGCAGTTTCGCCATCGCCGCCAGCTGGCTGATCGCCGGCCTCTTCGCCGGCTGGTCGACGCATAGCCTGCTGATGCCGCCCAAGGTGATCGAGCGCGTGGTCGAAATCCCCGGTCCCGCCCCCACCCTCGCCCTGCAGGCCGCCGCCGCGCACGCCGTCTACACGCCCGAGGTCCGCCACCCGGTCGAGGTGCGGGCCGACGAGGCGCATCTCACGCGCTGGCTGTCCAACCGCATGGGCAAGCCGATCAAGGCGCCGATCCTCGACGACAGCGGCTGGCGCCTGATGGGCGGGCGGCTGCTGCCGGTCGCTGAGACCGGGCCCGCCGGCCCGGTGGCCTGCCAGTTCATGTACGAGCACGCCGACGGCAGCCGCGTGACGCTGTACATGAAGTCGGTCGACGGCGCCGAGCCTTCGGCCTTCCGCTTCGCCCAGGAGCGCGAGGGCATGGGCGTGCTCTACTGGATGGACGCCAAGCTCGGCTACGCGCTGACCGGCAAGCTTCCTAAAGAGGATCTCAAGATCCTGGCCCGCAAGATCTACGACCAGTTCAATTCGTAATTCTGTCACCCCCGCGAAAGCGGGGGTCCAGTCTTCCGAAAAATCGGACGGCCGTAGGCCGCCCTTTTTCTCATGAGGCCTGGATGCCCGCTTTCGCGGGCATGACATATTGGATCAGCGCTTCAGCAGCGCGGCCACGCCGGGCAGCTCCTTGCCTTCCAGCCATTCGAGGAAGGCGCCGCCGGCCGTCGAGACGTAGGAGAACTTGTCCTCGACCCCGGCCGCGGCGAGGGCCGCCACCGTGTCGCCGCCGCCGGCCACGGTCAGCAGCTTGCCCTCCTTGGTGAGCTTCGCCGCTTCCCGGGCCACGGCATTGGTGCCCTTGTCGAAGGGCGGATACTCGAAGGCGCCCAGCGGCCCGTTCCAGACCAGGGTGCGCGAGCCGATCAGGGCGGACGCGATCGTGTCCCTGATCGATTCCGGGCCGACATCGAGGATCATCTGGTCCTCCGGCACGCGGCCGATGGGCACGGTCCGGGCCGCATCGCCGGCGGTCAGCGCCGGGGCGACGACCGCGTCGAGCGGCAGCACGATGCGTTTCCTGGCCGTGTCGGCCTCGGCCATGATGCGCCGGGCCGTGTCCGCCATCTCGCGCTCGCAGAGCGAACGTCCGACCGCGATGCCCTTGGCGTAAAGAAACGTGTTGGCCATGCCGCCGCCGATCACCAGGGCATCGACCTTGGCGAGCAGGTTGCTCAGCAGGTCGAGCTTGGTCGAGACCTTGGCGCCGCCGACGATGGCGGCCAGCGGGCGCTGCGGCGCGTCGAGCGCCTTCTGCAGGGCCTCGAGCTCGGCCTGCATCAGCCGGCCCGCCGCGGAGGGCAGCAGGCGGGCGAGGCCCTCGGTCGAGGCATGGGCGCGGTGCGCCGCCGAGAAGGCATCGTTGACATAGACCTCGCCGAGTTTGGCCAGCGCCTTGGTGAAGCCAGCGTCGTTGGCCTCCTCGCCTGAATGAAAGCGCAGGTTCTCCAGCAGCAGGATCTCGCCGTCCTTGACCGCGGCCACCGCCGTCTCGGCCGCCGGGCCGACGCAGTCCTCGGCGAAACGCACGGGCTTGCCGACGGCCTTGCTCAGTGCAGGCGCGAGGGGAGCGAGCGACATCTCCGGCACGCGCCTGCCCTTCGGCCGGTCGAAATGCGACAGCACGATGACCTTCGCCCCCTGGTCCGACAACTCGCGCAAGGTCGGCACGATGCGCTCGATGCGGGTCGCATCGCTGACCTTGCCGTCCTTCATCGGCACGTTGAGGTCGACGCGCACCAGCACGCGGCGACCGGCCACCTTGATGTCGTCGAGGGTGGCGAAGCTTTTCATGCGGGGATTCCTCTCAAACGGCGAAGGCGCGCTTTTGAACATAGGAAGGCGGGGCTTGGCAACAAATCCACCCATTGGGGAGGGCCCGACTCCGTGCTGCCCGGGAAAAAGGCGTTTGTTCGAATGTCAAGGAAATGATAGGCTTGGCAGTCCTTTAAGGACGAAAAAAGTACAAAAACAACAAATAACAGTCGAACAGGAGAAGCTCCACATGATGCCGCAGGGGGATGGCGCGCCTACTCGCGCCACCGTGAAGTGGTTCAATACGGCTAAGGGGTTCGGGTTCGTAACGCCGGCGGATGGGTCGCCGGAAGCGTTCCTGCATCTCTCGGCCCTCAAGCAGGCCGGTTTCGAGTCAGTGGGCGAAGGCGCGGGCATGGTCGTGGAAATCGGCCAGAGCCCGAAGGGACGCCAGGTCGTTCGCGTCATCGAAGTCGACAACAGCATGGCGCGGGCACCCGCTCCACGCATGCGACCCGGTCCCGGACCCGGCGGTCCGATGGGCATGGGCGGCGGCGGTCACGCCCCGGTTTCGACCGAGGGTGCCGTCGATGTCGACGGCGTGGTCAAGTGGTTCAGCTCGCTCAAGGGCTACGGCTTCGTCTCGCCCAACGACGGCGGCAAGGACGTGTTCGTGCATATCACGATCCTGCGCAACGCCGGCGTCGAGACGCTGATGCCCGGACAGCCGGTGCGGATGAAGGTGGTGACGGCGCGCAAGGGACCCGAGGCGGTCGCCGTGCAGATCACCGGCCCGACTCCCGCCGACCCCGATGGCGGGGGCGGCTACCGCTAGCGCCGCGCCCGCAAGGGCGGCAAGCTTCCGAAACGAGCGCGGCGCCTTCACACCAGGCGCCGGGTTTCGTATTGGCCGATCGGCACCGTGTGGGTGACGAGCGGCCCGCCTTTCTGCCAGACATGGAGCTGAAAGCCCGGCGGCTCGAGCGCGTAGTCGAGCCGCTCGCCGGGATTGAGATCGAGCACGAACTGGTGCGCCGTCGACGGGCAGGTCGAGGCCATCGTCCCGGCCCAGCGCGCCTGCGTCGAGCGGTGCACGTGGCCAGCCAGCACCCGCTCGATATTGGGATGGCGCTCGACGATCGCCGCGAGCGAGAAGGCGCCGTCCAGCGGCTGCCCGTCCATGTGACCCATGCCGGTGAGGTACGGGGGATGGTGGACGAAGATCACCGTCGGCCGGTCCGAGGTCGCCAGCATGCGCTCGAGCCAGGCGAGGCGGTCGCGGCACAGCCGGCCCGGCACCTTGCCGTCATCCAGGCTGTCGAGACCGATGAGGCGCAGGGCAAACGAATCATCGACATACTGGATAAAGCCCGAGGTGCCGAGATAGTCGTGATCGGGGAAGGCCGCGCGCAAGCTGTCGCGGGCGTCGTGGTTGCCGGGAATCAGCCGATAGGGGAAGGGCAGCCGCTCGAGCTCGGCGCGCAAGCGCGCGTATTCGGCCGGTGAGCCGGCATTGACCAGATCGCCGGTGACCAGCGCCACGTCGGGCGTCGGCTTGAGCGTGGCCAGCGCATCGACGGCCCGCGCCAGGTAGCCGGCCGTGTCGAGCGCGCCGTAGAGCTGCTTGCCCGGCGCCACGACATGCATATCGGAGATCTGGGCGATGATCATGGCCGCCACTATAGCGCCGGCACCAGCCACTCGACACGGGCCCCGCCGCCCTTTTCGGCGCCGAGAATACCGGCCAGCGCCGAGAGCAGCTCCTCAAGCGTGGCGTCGAGCTTCCACGGCGGGTTGATCAGCACCAGGCCGCAGCCGTTGAGGCGCTCGGCATCGTCGTCGGGGCGCAGCAGGAACTCGGCGATCAGCACCCGCTCGATGCCCGATGCTTTGAGGGCCTGGTGAAATTCCGCGACCGGCGCCCGGTCCTTGATCGGATACCAGACCAGATACTGCCCGGTCGCCCAGCGGCGATGGGCCTGGCGCAGGCCGCGCAGCAGCGTCTCGAACTCGTCGCGCTTCTCGAACGGTGGATCAATCAGCACCAGGCCGCGGCGCTGCGGCGGTGGCAGCACGGCCTTGAGGCCGATGTAGCCGTCGGCCTGGCGCACGGTGACCTGGCGGTCGCGGGCGAAGAGCTCGCTGAGCGCCGCCGCGTCCTCGGGATGAAGCTCGAACAGGATGAGCTGGTCCTGACCGCGCATCAGCGAGCGCACCAGCCGCGGGCTGCCGGGATACCAGCGCAAGCCTCCCGAGCCGTTGAGCGCCCGCACCGCGCCGAGATAGGGCTTGAGCTCGGCCGGCAGGCTGCGGGTCTCGCGCTCCAGCAGGCGGCCGATGCCGGATTTGAACTCGCCGGTCTTCTGCGCCGGCACCGAGCGCAGGTCGTAGCGGCCGATGCCCGCATGGGTATCGAGCACGCAGAAGGCCGAGTCCTTGGCCTTCAGCCGATCGACGAGCAGGGCCAGCACCGCGTGCTTGACGACGTCGGCGAAATTGCCGGCATGATAGGCGTGACGGTAGTTCACGGTAGACTTCGCTAATCAGTAAACGCGATGCCGGATATCAGGGAACCCACGATGATCATCATCCACCATTTGGGCATATCACAGTCGGACCGCTCGTGTGGCTTATGGAAGAGCTCGGCCTGCCGTACGAGCTGAAGTGGTACTCGCGCGGGAAGGACCGGCTGGCGCCGCCGGCCTATCTGGAGCTCCATCCGGCCGCAACGGCGCCGGTGATCGAAGACGGCGATAAGGTCCTCACCGAATCAGCCGTTATCCTGGAGTACATCTGCCATCGCTACGCGGGCGGACGGCTGACGGTTGGGCCGCGTGATCCGAACTACACCGACTATCTCTACTGGATGCACTTCAACAACAATGTCCTGGGAATGTTTTTTGCCCAAAACGCGCTGAAGGCTGGAAGCGCCGCCGGCCCCGATGCGGAGCGATACACCAGACTCGTAAAACGACGGCAGGACAAGTACTACGGCTATCTGGATCAGACGCTGAGCGATCGACCGTACCTGGCAGGACCTGAGCTGACCTGCGCCGATATCATGGTGACGTTCGCTCTTACGGAATTGCCGCTCTTTGGCGGCCGGCCGATCGAGGGTCTCAAGAACGTCGCCGCCTATGTCGATCGCATTCGCGAACGTCCCGCCCACGCCAAAGCCATGACGATCGCCGGCCCGAATGCGAAGCCGCCGACGGGGTAAAGGTCAGGCGAGATCGAAGAGCAGAAGCTCCGCGCCGTCAACGCCGGCGATGTCGAGGCGCTTCTCGTTCGACACGGCGATCCCGTCGCCTTCGGCCACCGGCTTGCCGTTCACGCTGGCCTTGCCGCGCGCCATCTGGATCCAGACGTGGCGGTCCGGCCGGATCTCGTGCGTCACGGTCTGTCCCTTGTCGAGCAAGGCGGTGTAGAGGTCGAGATCCTGGTAGATGGTCACCGTCCCCTCGCGGCCGTCGCGCGAGCCGACCAGCCGCAGCCGGCCGTTGCGCTCGGCGGCGCTGAACTCCTTCTGGTCGTAGCGCGGCTTGAGGCCGGGCTTCTCGGGCAGCATCCAGATCTGCAGCAGGTGCAAGGGCTCGGTCTTCGAGGGATTGAACTCGGAATGGTGGATGCCGGTCCCGGCACTCATGATCTGCACCTCGCCCGGCCGGATGGTCGAGCCCGTGCCCAGGCTGTCGCGATGCGCCACCGCCCCCTCGAGCACGTAGGTGAGGATCTCCATGTCGCGGTGGCCGTGCGTCGGGAAGCCGGCGCCGGCCGCGATGCGGTCGTCGTTGATCACCCGCAAGCTCCGGAAGCCCATGTGGCGCGGGTCGTGGTATTCCGCGAACGAGAAGCTGTGCTTGCTGTCGAGCCAGTCGATCCGGGTGGCGCCGCGCTCGGCGGCAGGGCGGAGGGTGATCATGACGGTTCCTTGTTAGTCCCCGCAGAGATGATGCTAAAACCCTTGCCAGGCAAGACGTTTCCCCGCTCCGAGCGACTTACATGGCAGTAACCACCTCCGTCCTCGCCGCCCCGCCGACCCGCCTGTCGCCGCTGACCCTGGCGGCGCTGGCCGTCGCCGCCATCGTCGCCGCCCCGGTGCTGATCGTCGCCGCGCACGTCTTCCTGCCCTCGCAAGGGGCCTGGACTCATCTCGCCTCGACCACCCTGCCCGCCCAGATCGCCAATACCCTGGCGCTGTCCCTCGGAGTCGGCCTCGCCTGCATCGTCGGCGGTACGGCCACCGCCTGGCTGGTCACCATGTGCCGTTTCCCCGGCAGCCGGATCCTCGAATGGGCGCTGCTGCTGCCCATGGCCATGCCGGCCTACATCATGGCCTACGCCTATACCGACCTGTTGCAATTCGCCGGACCGGTGCAGACGGGCTTGCGCGAGCTCATGGGCTGGCGCCGCGGCGATTACTGGTTTCCCGACATCCATTCGCTGGGCGGGGCGATCAGCATCCTCAGCCTGGCGCTCTACCCTTACGTCTATCTCCTCGCCCGCGCCGCCTTCCTCGAGCAGTCGATCTGCGCCATCGAGGTGGCGCGTACGCTGTGCCACGGGCCGTGGGCGACCTTCTTCCGCGTCGCGGTGCCGCTGGCGCGCCCGGCGCTGGCCGGCGGCACGGCGCTGGTGCTGATGGAGGCGGTCGCCGACTTCGGCACGGTGCAGTATTTCGCCGTCGATACCTTCACCACCGGCATCTACCGGACCTGGTTCGGCATGGGCAACAAGGTGGCGGCAGCCCAGCTCGCCGCCGTGCTGATGCTCTTCGTGCTCGTGGTGCTGACCCTGGAGCGCGTCAGCCGCGGACAGGCGCGCTATCATCACACCTCGCGCCGCTGGCAGCGGATCGTCCCGGCCACGCTGGGCGGCTGGCGCGGCCTGCTGGCCTTCGCCGTCTGCGCCCTGCCGATCGGCTTGGGGTTCGCGCTGCCCGCCCTGGCGCTGATCGGCTTGAGCATCGAGGGAGGCGATCCGCTGTTCGGCCGGCGCTTCCTGACCTACGCCTGGAACTCCTTCATCCTGTCGGGCCTGGGGGCGATCGTCACCGTCGGTGCCGCCCTGCTCGTCGCCTACGCGCTGCGCCTGCAACCCACGCCCACGGTGCGGATCAGCGCCCGCATCGCCGGCCTGGGCTACGCCATCCCGGGATCGGTGATCGCGGTGGGCATGCTGATCCCGCTGGCCACCTTCGACAACGCGATCGACGCCTGGCTGCGCGCCACCTTCGGCGTCAGCAGCGGCCTCCTGCTCTCGGGCTCGATCGTCGCCATCCTCTTCGCCTACATGGCGCGCTTCCTGGCGCTGGGCCTGAGCAGCGTCGAATCCGGGCTGAGCCGGGTGACACCCAGCATGGATGAAGCGGCCCGCACCCTGGGCGCCGGTCCGGCGGCGACCCTGGCGCGCGTCCATGCGCCCGTGCTGCGCGGCTCGGTGCTGACCGCCGCGATCCTGGTCTTCGTCGATGTCCTGAAGGAGTTGCCGGCGACCCTGATCATCCGGCCGTTCAACTTCGACACGCTGGCGATCCGCGTCTACCACCTGGCCTCGGACGAGCGCCTGGCCCAGGCCTCGACGGGTGCGCTGACCATCGTGGCGGTGGGCCTCGTGCCGGTGATCTTCCTCAGCCTGATGATCACGCGCTCGCGGCCAGGCCACCACTCGGCCTCTTAGCCCCGAAAAAGTTCGGGGCGCGCCTCCCGGTCTGGCGGACCGGGAGAACGCGCCCCTTGGACCGAGACAGCGACAGTTGGGAGGTCTGTCGCCGCCGCGATCGCGCGCTCCGTTATTTCCAGCCGGCGCGGTCCATGATCTTGAGTGCCTCGGCGTTGTTCTTGCCGAACGTCGCCGCGTTGAGCTGGTCTTCTTTGAACTCACCCCACTGCGCCAGGAGCGGCCCGGGCTTGGCACCCTTGACGATGGGGAACTCGTTGTTGCCTTCGGCGAAGACGGCCTGCGCCTCGGCCGTCGTCAGGTATTCGAGGAACTTGATGGCCGCCGCCTTGTTCGGCGCGTTGGCGGCCACGCCGGCGCCGCTGATGTTGATATGCGTGCCGCGGTCGCTTTGGTTGGGGAAGAAGATGCCGACCTTGTCGGCCACCGCCTTCTCGTCAGCCTTCGACGAACGGACGAGGCGCGCGTAGTAGTAGTTGTTGACGATGGCGACGTCGCCCTCACCGGCCGCGATCGCCTTGATCTGGTCGGTGTCGCCGCCGCGCGGCGGACGCGAGAAGTTCGCCGCCAGGCCCTTGGCCCAGGCTTCGGTCGCCGCTTCGCCCCTGGCGGCGAGGATCGAGCCGGTCAGCGACTGGTTGTAGACGTTGGTCGAGCTGCGCACCGTGATGCGGCCCTTCCACTTCGGATCGGCCAGATCCTCGTAGGTCGAGAGATCGGACGGCTTGACCTTGTCCTTGTTGTAGACGAGGACGCGCACGCGCTTCGAGAAGCCGTACCAGTTGCCGTTCGGATCGCGGAAGTTCGCCGGGATGGCATCGGTAAGGACCTTCGACTGCACCGGCTGGAACAGGCCAGCTTCGGTGGCGCGGGCGAGGCGGCCGGCGTCGACGGTGATGAAGACATCGGCGGGGCTGTTGCGGCCCTCGGCACGCATGCGCTCCATCAGCTTGTCTTCGCTGTCCTCGATCCGGTTGATCTTGATCCCGGTCGCCTTGGTGAAGTTCGTGTACAGCGCCTCGTCGGTATCGTAGTGGCGCGAATTGTAGAGGTTGAGTTCCTGCGCCATGGCCGGCACGGCGCCCCCAATCATCGAACCAAGGGGCGCAAGTACGGCGGCGGCAAGGAGGAGGCGGAAGTGGCTCATCGATCGGGGCTCCCAAAATCATCAGCGTTGCGGCTCATCATCGGCAATTCCCAATTGCGAATGACTTGCATTTTCATTGACCGGGCCGGGACTATGACGTAAAGCCGCAGGGCGTGCAACTGATACTTACTCGCAAAACAGGATATAGCCATAAATGGTTTGTGGTCATTTATCCGTAGCCTCGCTGGCCTTCTCCGAGCAACTGGTTGTTTGGGCCCTGCGCCAGTGGACCACCAGCCGCGAGAGCTGGCCCTGCGTCGAGCGGGAATTCCGGCGGGTTTGCCGGGGGGCCGCCGGCGTCATTGCGGCCCAGGCGATGGCCGAGACGGTAGGGCTGATCGCGGCCCGCTCTCACCGGCAGGTGGAGTGTCACTCCCTGGCCTGCCGCCGGGTTTCAGCCGACGAGGCCGGGATCCTGACGCTGATCGCCGCCTCGCAGATCTACGATCGTCACACGGCCGAGGCCCGCGCGCGCGAACTGGTGCCCGACAGGCTCGTGCCCGTGCTGCTGGAGAGCATCGCGGTGCTCGGCGCCGCTCTTGCTGCCGCCGACCGTTCGCTGCCGCCGCGTTATGCCATGCCTGGAAGCGGCACGACCATTCACTGAGCACGATACACGGCTCCGGCAATTTTTGCTAAACAGGCCCGGCGTGAGCCTGTCCCCGTAGCTCAGCTGGATAGAGCGACGGTTTCCTAAACCGTAGGTCGGAGGTTCGAGTCCTCTCGGGGACGCCACGCCCCACCGCGCTCGCCCCCGTTTCAAGCCCGGGCAGCGGAAGGGTGGATAGATCCTATAACTGTTTCATTTTTATAAAGAATCCGGCCGAGTTCGGCGAATTTGGTCATGGCGGCGAGCCGGCGTTGGGTTTAGGATTTACCACCTCCGCCAGAAGGGCGGCCTGGGAGCAAGGGGTCGATGGCCGACGCGCCGAAAGCCGATTCGCCGAAAGTCGATTCGACGAAAGTCGACGAAACCGAATTTCCCGACGAGATCGCTACCAACTGGAAGCCGATCGCGCTGCAGGACATGGAGCGGCAGATCCGCCTCCATGAGCGCTTCGTGAAAGGGCAGACCGGCGGCGCACGCGCCAATTTCGGCTTCCGCGATCTCGCCCGCCGCGACCTGTCGAAGCGCCTGCTCGATGGCGCCGACTTCACCGGGGCGCGGCTGCACGGCGCCAAGATGGCCGGCACGAAGCTCAAGGGCGCCATCTTCTTCGCCACCGATCTGCGCGACTGCGATCTCACCGGCGCCGAGATGAACCAGTGCGACCTGCGCGGCGCCTGTATCCGTGGCGCCGACCTCACCGGCGCCTCGCTCAACGAGTGCGACCTGCGCGCCGGGGTGCTGCTGCGCTCCGACGGCCGCGGCAACCTGGTGAAGACCGTGTTCGACAAGGAAGAGACGGACATGAGCGGCGCCACGGTGAAGAAGGCCGACTTCAGCCGCGCGCGGATGTCCAACTCGTTCATCATGCAGACCGACTTCACCGACGCCATCCTGCGCGACGTGAAGCTGATCCGGGCGGATCTCAGCCAGTGCAACATGACGGGCTCGATCCTCGAGGGGACCGATCTTTCGGAGGCCAATCTCAGCGGCGCCATCTTCCACGGCGCCATCCTCAGGCGCGTCATCCTCTCGGGCGCCAATCTTGAAGGCGCCGACCTGGTCGGCGCGGTTTTCGATTCGGTCGATACCTCGAAGACCGACATGACCAAGGCGGTCCTGCCGCGAAGCATCGAATCCCTGGGCGCGCCGATCCGCAAGATCATCGAGGACCACGCCAAGTGGATCAACACATCCGGTCAGATGGGGGTCCGCGCGGATTTCTCCCGCGTCGACATGGCCAAGCAGAACCTGACCAGCGTCAACCTCTCCGCCGCCAATCTGCAATACGTGGTGCTGCGTGAGAGCGATCTCGGCCAGTCGAATTTCGTCATGGCCGAGCTGGCCTTCGCCGATCTGACCGCGGCCGACCTGCGCTATTCCGACCTGCGCGGCGCCCGGCTGCAGCGGGCCAATTTGTCGCATGCCAACCTGACCGGCGCACGGGCCGGACCGGTCGACATCTCGTTTGCCGGCGCCCAGACCTGGCCGACCAACCTCGAGCACGCCAAGTGCTTCGAGACCAACCTGGCGGGCGTCGAGCTGCGCAAGGCCAAGTGCATGGGCGCCAACTTCACCAAGGCCAACCTGCAGGAGACCGACCTGCGCGGCGCCGACCTGCGTGATGCGATCTTCACCCATGCCGACCTGCGCGGGGCCAAGATGGACAACGCCGACCTCCGCGGGGCCAAGGGCGTCCCCGAGGAATTCTACGAGGACGCCAAAGAGACAAAAGAACCAAAAAAGACAAAGGAACCAGAAGACTAGGCGATTCTCCCGTTTTAACCGGAACGGTGTAAAATCGCCCCCGCATGACCGATACCGTGATCCAGCAGAAGATCGAGGCGCTGCTTGACCTCGCCCGGGCCGAGGCGGCCGAGGCCAAGGACCGCATCGCCGACGACCTGTCGGAAATCATCTATGTCGACGGCGCGCCGCTCTCCCCGCGCGAGATGGATATCGCCACCGACATCCTGCGCAAGCTCGTCCGCGAGGCCGAGATCGCCGTGCGCCAGCGCATGTCCGAGCGCCTGGCCCGCGACCGGCGGGCGCCGCGCGATCTCGTACTGGCGCTGGCCCGAGACGACATCATGGTGGCACGGCCGGTGCTGGCCATGAGCGCCGCCCTGCGCGACCGCGATCTCATCGAGATCGTCCGCCACAAGACCAAGCAGCACCAGCTGGCGGTGGCCGCCCGCGAAGGGGTGGGCAAGGGTGTCGCCGCCGTCATCGCCGAAACCGGCGACAGCGATGTCGTCACCGAGCTTCTCCACAATCCCAGCGCGCGCATCGCCGAGGCGACCTACGCCTACATCGCCGAGCGCTCCAAGAAAGAGGTGCAGCTCCAGGCGCCGCTGCTGACGCGTGACGACCTGCCGGGCGAGATCGCCGCCCGCATGTACGGCTGGGTGGCGACGGAACTGCGCACCGTCATCGAGCAGAAGTACAAGGTCGCCGCCCAGATCCTCGATGCGCCGCTGCTCGAAAGCCTGACCGAGGTCGCCGGCGAGCACGGGCCCGAGGTCCCGTGGAACGAGGCCGAGCGCGGTCTCGCCGAAGCCATCAAGGCCGAACGGCTCAACGATCCCGCGGTGCTCGTGCGCCTGCTCAAGAGCGGCCACGTGTCACTGTTCGAAGCCTTGTTCGCCCGCTACCTCAATGTCGGCATCCGCCTGGCGCGGCGGATCCTCTACCAGGCCGACGGGCGCGCCCTGGTGGTCGCCTGCAGGTCGGTGGGCATCGAGCGGCCGGTGGTCGCAGCCCTGCTCGACACCCTGCCGGTCGAGGGCAATGGCCGTGGCGAAGAGCGACGCGAATCGGCGCTCGACCTCTTCCGCCGCATCTCGGCGCAGGAAAGCCTGGACGTGGTCGCGCAGTGGCGCGTACGCGCCGCCAATCTTTTCGCCTGAATTGCTATTCGCCTGACGACGGGCGGCTGAGCCGCCCCGCCCCTTATTTGCCGAAGAGCCTGTCGATCGGGATCGCGTAGGTCAGGGTCAGCGATTCCTCGCCCGGATTCTTGTCGCCGAGATGGGCGTTCGACAGGTGGTAGAACTCGATGCCGAGGCGCGAGCGGTTGTCGAACCGCCAGGCGAGCTCGGCGGCGGAGCGGAACTCCACCACGTGGCCGAGGTCGTAGCCCTTGCCCTTGGCGTAGAGGCCCGGCGCGAAGCTCGGGCGGAAGACCAGCCGGTTGCCGAGGAAGATGTCGAGGCTGATTCCGCCATAGACGTAGCCGGCCCCGTCGAAAGTGGCCATGGCGCCGGCCATGGGCTGGAAGATCCACAGCTTCTCGGAGCCGCGCCATTGGACGCCGACCTCGACGGCCGTGTCCTTCTGCCGGTTCATATCGAAATAGCCTGCCGAGAAGGAAAGGAAGGAGGGATCCTGGGCCAGCGCCGGCCCCGAGAGGCCGGTGAGCATGACAATGGCCGCGGCCAGGCACCGCAAGCCCTTGGACAAACGAACGATGTCGGCCAAACCCCACCCCCTGCGAAGACTAACCTAGGCTATACCAACCGGCCCTGATTGGCGCAAGCTGCCGCACAATTGGCTGAATTTGGCACCCTCCGGGACTATTTACAGGATTGGGCCGTTATCGGCCTAATACAGCAGAGCTTCGGCCCCAGAGCATGATGCACCGGACACGCTGGCTTTCCCTCTCTCTCCGCGTGACAGCGGCCGCCTTCGCCGCCGCCCTGTTCACGGGCACCCATCCCGCAGCCGCCGACTCGGTTTTCTTCGGCTTCAGTTCCGGCCACGGCCACCGGCATCACCACGGCCACCACCGGCATCACCACCACCGTTACCACTACGGCTACTATCACTATCCGCCGGTCTATTATCCGCCTCCACCGCCGCGCGTCGTCTACATGCCCGCGCCACCGCCGGTGCTGTCGGCGGTACCAACCTCGCCGGTCTACCGCGCCCCGAGCGGCCAGTACTGCCGCGAATACCAGTCGACGGTGACTGTGGGCGGCCAGCCGCAGCCAAGCTACGGCACCGCCTGCCTGCAGCCCGACGGCAGCTGGCGCGTGGTGAACTGACCCTCAGAGAGTCTTGTAGCGTTCCATGGCCGCGACGAGGGCGGCCCGGATTCCCGGCTCCATCGCCGAGTGGCCGGCATCGGGAACGACCATGTAAGTCGCTTCCGGCCAGGCCCTCACGAGATCGTCGGCGCTGACGATCGGACAGACCATGTCGTAACGGCCCTGGACGATGGTGGCCGGAATGCCCGCGAGCTTGCGCGCGCCGCGCAGCAGCTGGTCGTCCTCGAGGAAGCTGTTGTGGCGGAAATAATGCGCCTCGATGCGCGCCAGCCCCAGCGCCATGCGGTCCTCGGCGAAGGCCGATACCGTCTCGGGGCTGGGCAGCAGCGTGGAGCAGGCTCCTTCGTAGGTGCTCCAGGCGCGCGCTGCCGGCATATGAATCCCGGGATCGGGATGGGTCAGGCGGCGAAAATACGCTTCCAGCAGATCGCCACGCTCGCTCTCGGGCAGGAATCCGGCAAAGGCGCGCCACGCCTCGGGGAAGACATGGCGCAGGCCGTAGAGAAACCAGTCGATCTCCACCTTGCGGCATAAAAAAATGCCGCGCAGCACGAGGGCGCGGCAGCGCGCGGCATGGGTCTCGGCATAGGCCAGGGCGAGCGTCGAGCCCCAGGAGCCGCCAAACACCAGCCATGAATCGATGCCGAGATGACGGCGCAGCCGCTCGATATCCTCGATCAGGTGGGGGGTGGTATTGTCGACCAGGTCGCCATGCGGCCGCGAGCGGCCCGCCCCGCGCTGGTCGAAAATGACGATGCGGTAGTGGCTGGGGTCGAAAAAACGGCGATGGGCAGGGGTCGAGCCCGCACCGGGCCCGCCGTGCAGGAACACCACGGGCGCACCCTTCGGGTTGCCGCTCTGTTCCCAGTACATGGAGTGGCGGCCGTCGAGATCGAGCATCCCGGCGGCAAAGGGTTCGACGGGAGGATAGAGGTCGCTGCGGGAGGTCGAGACGTCGGGCATGACCCCAGAATCACCATCACTCAGCCCCCCGTCAACCGGCTTGCGCATTACAGTTTTTGCCGTGGCGATCATGGCCGCGCTCACGGCCCATTCCGTGGGCGGAGCGGTCGAGGGCGGACGGGACCCCGCCTGGCCGGATGAGGGTGAGATCGTGGGGCTGGCCCGGGCCCTCGACGGCGAAACGCTGCGCACCAACGACGGGCGGGACGTCCGCCTGGTCGGGCTGGCGACACCCAAACCGGCCCGTGCCGACCGGGCCCTGGAGGCCCTGCAGAAAGCCGCGCATGACAGCCTGGCGGCCGCCGCCGAGAACCGGCGCGGCCGGCTTCATTTCGAGCGCTCGCGCCAGGATCGCCACGGCCGTCTGCTGGCCCATGTCGTGATCGAGGACGGCACATGGCTGCAGGCGCATCTGGTTGCGGCAGGCCTGGCTCGGGTGGAGACGCCTGCCGACGCGGCGACCCAGGCAGCGCTCCTGCTGCAGCTGGAGGCCAAGGCGCGCGACGCCAGGCGCGGACTCTGGAGCCATGCCGCCTTTCGAGTCCTGGCGCCGCATGAGGCCGGGCGGCGCCTCGGCACATTTCAGCTGATCGAAGGCACGGCGCAGGCCATCGAGGGGAAGCGGCCATCGACCCGCTTTGCGCTGACCGGCGGCGGCGACGCGGCGTTGACGGTGTCGCTGGGCGCCGCGGCGCGAAGCCAATGGCGGCAGAATGGCGGCGACCCGGCCGCGCTCCTCGGCCGGCCGTTGCGCGTGCGCGGCTGGATCCGCTGGCAGAACGGCGCCGTCATCGACGTGACGCACGCCGTGCAGATCGAGGCCCTCGACGAAGCCGCGAAATAACCCGCGCTATTGATCGAGCACGCAAGACCGGGAAGCCACGCTGCGGACGTTGACGGAGAGCTCTACGCCTCGAGGCGCTCGATCACCTGGCCGGTGGCGGCGTCCAGGCAGGCCGCGACAAGCGGGCCGCCGAAGCCGCAGCCGCCGTCCAGGGTCAGTGCATGCGGCCCCGGATCGCCGTCTTCGCCCGGGCCATAGCCGCGGACGACGCAGCGGAAGCCGCCGTAGGGCGCCTTGAGTTTCGACCAGGCGAGATGGCCCCACCACAGCGCGTCGCCCTGTTCGTCGAGGGCGCGGCGCGGATCCAGCCCGGCATGCACGAAAAGCAGCCGCTCCTCGTCCGTATAAGCGGCGCGGCGCAGCGCCGACATCAGCTCGCGATGCCCGGGTTGCGCCGTCATCGCCTGGCGCAAGGCGCCGGTCCAGCGGCCGATGGCGACCGCCCCCTCGCGCATCGCTCCGCGGCCGCGCGCCGGGTCGCCGCCGTAGGCGCGGATCGTCGCCTCAACCCCCTGCCCGAGCATCCATTCGAGGACCTCGCCGGGATTCACCGCGAACTGGAGCTGGAGGAGCTTGTGCCACATCTCCTCCTGGCTGCCGCGCAGGTAGACGATATCGGATGAGAACACGCGCGGCCGGGCGATGATTTCGCGCCGCAGGCGGAGCAGCTCGTCAACGGTCGCGGTGATGGCGGCGCCGTGCCCGACGTAGTTGCCGAGATAGACGATCCGGTCGCCCTCGGCGAACCGCGCTTCGAGAGCGTCGTGGATGGCGGCGAGCCGCTCGACCTCGCCGTGGATCGCGGCCACGGCCCAGACCCGCGTTGCACGGCGCAAGACCGAGAATTTGTTCTCGGCGGGACTCGCGGTGGATTGGGGTGCGACTCGACGGGATTGCTGCATCGCCGGACGAGCTTATAGCGGTGGGGCACCGCCCCGTTGCAATAAAAAAAGGGCAGGCCTGGCGGCCTGCCCTTAATTTCTCGCGTGTTAACCGCTTACGCGGCCTTGAGCATCGCCTCGAGACGCTGCGTGGCGACGTCTTCGGGGATCCGCTCGACAGCGGCAAACTCCCGCGCCAGGCGATCAAGCGCCGCCTGGTACATCTGGCGCTCGCTGAAGGACTGGTCCGGCTGTCCGGCATTGCGATAGAGATCGCGCACGACCTCGGCGATCGAGCGCGGATCGCCCGAGTTGATCTTCGCCTCGTATTCCTGCGCCCGGCGGCTCCACATGGTGCGCTTGATGCGCGACCGGCCCTTGAGCGTGACCAGGGCGGCCTGCATCTCCTTGCGGGTGCACAGCCGGCGCAGGCCGGACGACTTCGCCTTGGCCACGGGCACGCGCAGGGTCATCCGGTCCTTGTCGAACTGGATGACCAGCAGCCGGAGCTTCTGGCCGACGATTTCCTGGGTCTCGATGCTGGTGATCTTGCCGACCCCATGGGTCGGGTAGACCACATGGTCACCGGTCGCGAAGCCGACCTCGTCGGTCTCCCGCGCTACCTTCTTGATGCCCGTCTTGGTCGTCTTGCTCGCGCTCATTCCAACCATCACCTTTCCCTCGTGCAACTGGCGGCGCCTGACTTGGCGAAAGGGAAATTCCGTGGCCTGACCGCCGGACCAATTCCGGCGACACCGAGCAGGACTTCCATTTTCGCGGGCTAGGCTGCCCGATGCGGTCCCTCAGGCATCCCTAAAGGGCCACTCGGGCGCGTTCAGGCTCACCCGATAATGTTGTAATCCTACCACAGAATTACAACAAATGCACGATTGGTCCCCAGGCCTTTGGACCTAAGGTTAAGACTTTAAATGAAGTCTTAGGTCAGCGCGCCGAAGGTTTAGGACTGAAATGCTTTTCAAATTTATCTGGGACGTCTTTCCAGGTGTCAGCGTCCCCGGGGGCGTCCCCCTTCCGGGTAATATTCGGCCATTCCTCGGCGTACTGGGTATTGATTGTTACCCACTTCTCCGCGCCGGGGTCCGTATCCGGGATGATCGCCTCGGCCGGACATTCGGGCTCGCACACGCCGCAATCGATGCATTCCGACGGCTTGATGACCAGCATGTTGTCGCCCTCGTAGAAGCAGTCCACGGGGCAGACTTCGACGCAGTCCATGTACTTGCACTTGATGCACGCTTCGGTGACGACGTAGGTCATCGTCGAGTAACTCCGGACGACAGGATGAAGATGGCCGCTGCGTAACACGGTGATTCCGCCCGTGCAACCCCGCATGAATTGGGGGCAAACCCGCCTGTCTTACTTCACCAGGGTGACCGGAACCGGTGCCCGCTGGATGACCTCGGTCGCCGAATTGCCAAGCAGGAGCCCGCCGAGGGGACTGGCCGCCCGCGTCCCCATGACGATGCGGTCAGCATGGAGCTCGGCGGCCAGCCGGGCCACCGTCTCGCCCAGCGGGCCGACAAGGACATGGGTGGCCGCCTTGAGGCCCAGCTCGTCCAGCAGCCGGCGGATCGGCGCCAGCGCCTTTTCCGCCTCCTGGCGGTGGAAATCCTGCACCGCGTCCTTGCCGGCATAGGTCCGGGCGCTGCCAATCGGCGGTTGCACGTTGAGGATATGCAGTTCGACCGGCGTGGCGTTCTCGCGCACCAGCTCCGCAATTTCGCGCACCGCGCGTTCGGCGCTGGCCGAGCCATTGACCGGGATCAGGACCTTGAGCGGCGTGCCGGGGACGAGCGCCGGGGTCACGTGGCCGCCGACCGCCGCCGCGCGGGCGCGCCGGCGGCTGACCAGCACGTTGAGCGATTCGACCAGGATCGAGAAGGCCATCGCCGTGTAGAGGTAGCCCTTGGGGATGTGGAATTGGAAGCCGTCGGCGATCAGTGCCATGCCAATGAGCAGCACGAAAGCCAGGGCCAGCATCTTCACCGTGGGATGCGCGTGGATGAAGCGCATGATCGGTCCCGACGCGAACAGCATCACGGCCATGGCGACGATGATCGCCGCGACCATGACCCAGATGTCGCGCGCCATGCCGACGGCGGTGATCACGGAATCGAAGGAGAACACGACGTCGAGCAGGACGATCTGGGCGATCGCCGCCGAGAAGCTGCCGACCGGCGGCTTCTGCCCGGGGCGGCCGGCCTCCTCCACGGCGGCGTGCATCTCATGGACGGCTTTCCACAGAAGGAAGAGGCCGCCGCCGAGCATGATCAGGTCGCGGCCGGAAAAGGACTGGCCGAGGACTGTGAACAGCGGCTGGACCAGGCCGGCGACCCAGCTGATGATGAACAGCAGAATGAGCCGCGTAAACAGCGCCAAGCCCAGGCCGACCAGCCGGGCGCGCTCGCGCTGGGCGGGCGGCAGCGCATTGGCGATGACCGCGATCATCACGATGTTGTCGATGCCCAGGACGATTTCGAGCGCCGTCAAGGTGACGAGGCTGGCCAGGATTTCCGGGGTGAAAAGATCCAAGGTCGATCCGCCTAAAGAAAACGCGCCGCCGACATATAGGGTGTCGGCGGCGCGTTCAGAAGAGCCCGGTCAGGGCGCCGAGTGGCTGGCTGCCGGCGCCCCCCGCATCCGGCGTGCGGCCCAGCCGACGATCTCGCCGATCAGCACGGCAATCACCGCCGCGAAGACCGGACGAACGGCGAGCATGGTGGTCACCATGGTGCTCGGATCGGTGCCGCTCGGATCGAATCCGGCGTTGTAGCCCAAGGCACTCGCCCCGGTGGCGACCAGCAGCGGGGCCCGCGTTATCAGGATACGGGCGAGCAGCTGGAAGCCAATCGCGGCACCGGCCAGAGCGGCCGCGCCGGCCGCTTCGCCGGCAACCGTTGCCGCGCTGGGCGCAGGCGGCGGCGCCACGAACCGGCCCAGGGCCACGATGCCGACGGCGCCAAGCAGCGGACCCCAGTCGTGCAGCCAGTGGGCGTTGGCCATAATCCACGGCTCGATGGCCAGGTCGGTGATCATCACCTCGGCGCCGATATAGCCGATCAGCGCCGCTCCGCCGGGGATGATGACCGGCCAGCGGTTGATCAGGGTGATCAGCAGCGTGGCGCCATAGACGACGAGCGGCACGCTGATGACGAGGCCGATGACCAGGAGGGCGATGCTGCCCTTGGCAGCGGCTGCCACGGCAAGGACGTTGTCCAGGCTCATCACGGCGTCGGCGATCAGCACGATGCGCACCGCCGCCATGAGATTGGCGCCGGCGTCGACCTCGCCGTGATCGTCCTGCGGCATCATCAGCTTGTAGCCGATCCAGAAGAGCAGCAGGCCGCCGACGAATTTGAGATAGGGAACCGTCATCAGGTAGACGATGAAGATCGTGAAGATGACGCGCAGCACGACGGCGGCGCCGGCGCCGAAAATGATGCCCCACTTTTGCTGCTTGGGTGGGAGGTTTCGGCACGCCAGGGCGATAACCACGGCGTTGTCGCCCGACAGGATGAGGTTGATGCCGATGATCTGGAGCAGCGCCAGCCAAAATTGCGCGTCGAGTTCCACTACAATTCTCCCTTAGCCGACAGTCACCCGTCGCCCACAGTTATTCATCGGCAGAGCGATTGCCCCGCAAACGATCGATTGCGCGGCGGTCGGCCTTGGTCGGCCGCCCGGTCCCCGAATCGCGGCGGCCAATTTCCGGGTTCGGGGCCGCCGAATCAAGCGAAACCGGACAAGCCAGATCATCATAAAGTGCCTGGGCCTCGGGCGCCGGCCCCCGCCGCTCGGCCAGGGCCACGATCTTGATCACCCGGATATGCGGCCCCAGGGGAAAGGTTAAGACATCGCCCGGACGCACGGCGTAGTGCGCCTTATGCGTGACCTGACCGGACACCCGCAGCTTACCCTCGTCGCAGAACCGGGCCGCCAGGCTGCGCGATTTGAAAAAGCGCGCGCACCACAGCCACTTGTCGAGGCGCTGGCTGGCTTCGCTCACCGCGTCTTGAGCCGGCTGAGGCTGGCGAAAGGCGATGCGTGGTCGGGTTTTTCCGCCACGCGGGAAACCCGCTTGCCGGAACGCGGCACGAAGACCATCCCGGGCATCGCGCGATAGCCGAGCGCCGCCAGCACGCCGGCGAGGTCGCGGGATGGCACGCCGATGGCGGCGGCGAAATCGTCGGTCGCGGCGAAGGGCCCGCGCTTGGCAAGGCCGCGCAGCCGGGCGGCCAGCCCTTCCACCCGATCGACGCGCGCGAATACCGGCCCCACCGGCAGATAAAGGCAAGCGGCGTAGAAGCCCACGGGAAGCCGCGTCTCGTTGCGCGACAGGGAGCGCTCGCGGGGGATGGCGCCGACCGCCGCCGCGGTATCGTGATTGCGGGCGCAGGCCCAGAGAATGACGCGCAGCACCGTGCTTTCGCGGGCGCGCAACACCGGCAGAAAAATCGCCATCTGCCCGGTATGGACGCCGAGAGCGGCCAGGGCGCGACGGTCGTCCTTGCTGAGCGCTTCGATCTGCGTCGCGACCGTGCGTCGCGCCACGCAGCCCAGGTGAAGCGCGAGTTCGAAAGCGAGACCGCGGGCGGCACCCTTGAGCGGCGCGTCGCGCAGCGCCAGCAGAGGGCCAAGATGCCGGCTGATATGGGCCGCGAGCCAGTCCTGCAGGCGGCGGCGGACATCGTCGCGATGCCGGGGCTCGAGCAGATCCGCGGGCAGCGCCTCGACCCGCGGCGCCAGCGGCGTGTCCCCCGCCACCAGGCGGCCGACCGGCTGGCCCTGCCAGCGCACGAAGCCGCGTTCGTCGAGTGCAAATTCGTCGTTCGAAGCCGCCAGGAAGCGGCGCACGCGCTCGCCCGCATCGCGGCGCAGGGCGGTGTTGGCGGCCGCCAGGAAATCGCGCGACCCGTCGCGGGCCTGGGCATCGGCGACGAAATTGAAGCCCTCGAGTTTGCCGGCGACCTCGCCCTCGACCGTAACCTCGCCCTGGTCGTCGACCGCCGCCGCCAGCTCGTTGCCCGCCCTGCGGGCGCGGGCCAGCGCCGCGGCCCGCCGGTCGACGAAGCGCTGGGTCAATCTCTCGTGCAGGACATCGGACAGGCGGTCCTCGACCTCGCGCGCGCGCGCCTGCCAATGCGCCGCATCCTCCAGCCAGTGCGGGCGGTGCGAGACATAGGTCCAGGTGCGGATACGCGCGATGCGCTCGAGCAGCGCATCGATATCGCCGTCGACATTGTCGAGGCGGGCAACCTGGCTCGCCACCCAGTCGGTCGGCAGGCGCCCGTCGTCGCGCAAATGCCGGAACACACGGGTTACCAGATGGACATGGGCGTCACCCAGACCTTTGCGGAAGTCCGGGATCTGGCAGGTCTCCCACAGGAGGCGGACATCGCGGTTGTCGCGCATGGCGCCGATGGCCGTATCGCGCGCCAGGGCGGCCAGCGTCAGATGATCGTCCGCGTCGCGGGTGCGGAACAGCGCCGGCGACGGCGTGGGCGCGTCGAGACTGGCGAGCAAGGCGCCCGGCGAGCGGAAATCGAGATCGGCGTTGCGCCACTGGAAGGCGGTGAGCGGCGGGAAGCGGTGCTCCTCGATGGCCGTGACCGTCTCGGCATCGAGCGCGCCGATCTCATGACCGCCCACACCTGTGGTCGTGCCGAAGGTGCCGTCGTTCATGTGCCGCCCGGCGCGGCCGGCGATCTGGCCGAGCTCGGCCGCGGTCAGCCGGCGCATGCCGCGGCCGTCGAACTTCACCAGCTGGGCGAAGGCGACGTGATCGATGTCCATGTTGAGGCCCATGCCGATGGCATCGGTCGCCACCAGGAAGTCGACCTCGCCGGCCTGGTACATCGCCACCTGCGCGTTGCGGGTGCGTGGGCTGAGCGCGCCGAACACCACCGCGGCACCGCCGCGCTGCCGGCGCACCAGCTCGGCCATGCCGTAGACCTCGGCCGCCGAGAAGGCGACAGCAGCGGAGCGGCGCGGCAGGCGGGTGATCTTCTTGGGGCCGGTATAGGTCAGGGTCGAGAACCGGGGCCGGGCGACGAACTCGACGCCGGGGACGAGCGCCCGGATCAGGCGCTTGGCCGTCTCGGCGCCGAGGAACATGGTCTCGGCGTAGCCCCGGGCATGCAGCAGCCGGTCGGTGAAGACATGGCCGCGCTCGCGGTCGGCGCACATCTGGATCTCGTCGATGGCCAGGAAGGCGACCTCGCGGTCCAGCGGCATGGCCTCGACCGTGCAGACGAACCAGCGCGGGTGGGGCGGAATGATCCGTTCCTCGCCGGTGACCAGGGCGACCGTGTCGCGGCCCTTGAGGCGGGCGATCTTGTCGTAGTTCTCGCGGGCAAGGAGACGCAGCGGGAAGCCGATCATGCCGCTGCGATGGCCGAGCATGCGCTCGAGCGCGAGGTGCGTCTTGCCGGTGTTGGTCGGGCCCAACACCGCGACGATGCGCGGTTCCCCGGAGGGTAACCGCGCGGACCCGCCGGTCGTGTTCACGACCATAGAATTGGTCGATTCGGCCCGCGAGTTCAAGCGCGTATCCCCTTGCCGCGCGGCCAAGACATGCCTAAATGCTGGCCGCCCGGTCCGCTTGCGGGCCAATAATCGTCATCCGCAGGGTAAACACCCCGAAGGTTAACCATGGCCGATACCGCAACCCCAGCCGGCGAGACCCTCGCCTTCCAGGCCGAAGTCGGGCGCCTGCTCGACATCGTCGCCCACTCGCTCTACAGCGACCGCCGCGTCTTCCTGCGCGAGCTGATCTCCAACGCCTCGGATGCCTGCGACCGGCTGCGCTACGAGGCGCTGACCCGCCCGGATCTCGCGGCCCCGGATACCGAGTTCCGCATCGAGCTGCTGATCGATACCGCGGCGCGCACCCTGACGGTCGCTGATAACGGCATCGGCATGAACCGCGCCGAGCTCATCGAGAACCTGGGCACCATCGCGCGCTCGGGCACCGCGGCCTTCGTCAAGTCGCTGACCGGTGACGCCAAGAAGGACGTGCCGCTGATCGGCCAGTTCGGCGTGGGCTTCTACTCGGCCTTCATGGTGGCGGATGGGGTCACCGTCGAAACCCGCCATGCCGGCGAGGAACAGGGCTGGCGCTGGGCCTCCGACGGCAAAGGCGAATTCACCCTCTCGCCGATCGCCCGGACGACGCCGGGCACCTCGGTCATCCTCCACATGCGCGAGGACGCCGGCGAGTTCCTCGAGCCCGAGAACCTGCGCGGCATCGTGCGCCAGTACTCCGACCACGTCGCCATCCCGATCAAGCTGGGCGGCGAGCGCGGCGAGACCCTCAACCAGGCCTCGGCCCTGTGGGTGCGCCCGAAGAGCGAGGTGACGCCGGAGCAATACAAGGATTTCTACCATCACGTCAGTCACGGTTTCGACGAGCCGTGGCTGACCCTGCACTGGCGGGCCGAAGGCAAGATCGAGTACAGCGGCCTGCTTTTCGTGCCGGGCTCGCGGCCGATGGATCTCTACCACCCCGAGCGCAAGCACGCGGTGAAGCTCTACGTGCGCCGGGTGTTCATCACCGACGGCGAGAAGGACCTGCTGCCGGGCTACCTGCGCTTCCTGCGCGGCGTCGTCGATTCAGAAGACCTGCCGCTCAACATCAGCCGCGAGATGCTGCAGAACAACCCGGTGCTCTCGCTGATCCGCGCCGGCGTGGTCAACCGGGTGCTCGGCGAGCTCGCCAAGAAAGCCATCGACGCGCCGGAGGGCTACGCCCAGTTCTGGGAAAATTTCGGCACCGTCCTCAAGGAAGGCCTCTACGAGGATCCGATCCATCGCGACAAGCTGTTCGCCCTGCTGCGCTTCGGCTCGACGCACGGGGCCGGCCTGCATTCGCTGCCCGACTACGTCAGCCGCCTGAAGCCGGGCCAGGACGCGATCTACTACCTGGCCGGCGAGGACCTCAAGGCGCTGGAGGCGAGCCCGCAGCTCGAAGGCTACAGGAAGCGCGGCGTCGAGGTGCTGCTGCTCACCGATCCGGTCGACGAGTTCTGGATCGCCCAGGTGCCCGAGTATCAGGGCAAGAAGTTCAAGTCCGTCACCCGCGGATCGGCGGACCTGTCGAAGATGCCGTTGCCCGAAGGCGCCACGGAGGCCACGCCGGACGCCACGGCGGAGTCCGAGATCACGCCGCTGCTGGCCCTCTTCCGCCTGGCGCTGCAGGATTCGGTGAAAGACGTGCGGGTGTCGCAGCGACTGACCGACAGTCCGGTCTGCCTGGTGGCCGACGAGAACGATCTCGACATCCATATCGAGCGCATGCTGCGTCTGCATAAGCAGCTCAACCAGGCGTCCAAGCGCATCCTGGAGATCAATGCCGCGCATCCGGTGATCAAGGCACTCGCCGCCGATCTCGGCAAAGGTGGAGCGTCCGACCGGCTCAACGACGCGGCCTTCCTGCTGCTCGACCAGGCGCGGCTGCTAGAAGGTGAAGCGATTCCCGACACGGCGGCCTTCGCGCGACGGCTGACCGCGGCGCTCAGCCGCAGCGTCGGCAGTTAACGGGCGGGATCGAGGACCAGCGAAGCGAGAACCGGACCCGGTCCGCTCGGGGTCTGCATCTGCACGACGACGGCGCGCCCCGCCGTCGAGGCGGCGGCCTCGATCGGCAGGCGCATCGGCCTCCCGTCGTAGCGCCCGAGGACGCGCCAGTCGCGCACGACGTTGTGGTTGGCGAGCTTCTTGCCAGCATTCTCGCCGCGTCGCACGGCCGTCTGGTGCGCCGGTTCGTAGACCGCCAGCCAGACGGCGGCGCTCGTGCCCGGCGCCAGCTGACCGCCCTCGATGCGCAGCGTGTCACCGTCAACACTCAGGATCGGCCGGTTCACCAGGGTGTTGCGCTGGTGCGCCGCCTTGGCGATCAGCCCGTCGATGGTGGCGCGTTCGGAGCCCACGCCCTGCAGGTGGCCGTCGACCACCATCTGCGGCGTGTAGATATAGCGTTGCGCGAGAACCCGCTGGTAGTCGCGCTGGCGCGCGGTGAACGCCGCCTGCGCGAAGGGATCCTTCCAGCCGATATAGTCCCAGTAGTCGACGTGCAGCGACAGAGCGAGCACGTCCGGCCGCCTGGCCAGCTCGGCGAGGAAGGCATCGGCCGGCGGGCAGGAGTTACAGCCCTGGCTGGTGAACAGCTCGACCACGATCCGCTCGCCGGCGGTGGCCGGCGCCGTCAGGCCCATCAGCATCAGGCCCATCAGCATCGAGGAAGCGAAACCAACTCTCATGCCGGAAGTCTACGCGCGGCGAGGCGCTGGCCGGCATCACCTCGCGGTGATCATCGGTCACAGGGTCGTGAATAAACCGGCCGGTATCGCGTTATGATAGGCCATCCAACCCAGAGGCTCGTCATGACGAACCTGGCCTACGCCCTTGTCCTGAGTGCCGCTTTGGCCGCGGCCACCGGGCCGGCAGCCGCCCAGACCCCGCCGGCCCCTGCCCCGCAGGAGCAGACGCCGGAAGCGCTGCTGCGCTCGGGGATCGAGAACATGCTGCGGGCGCTGGGCCTGGCCCTGCAGAACCTGCCGCATTACGAGATGCCGCAGGTGAACGAGTACGGAGATATCGTCATCCGGCGGGTGAACCCGCTGAAGCCGCGGCCCGGCACGCCGTCCGGGGAGGAGCCGCGACGGCTCTAACTCTTCACCTCTCCCGAGGGGAGAGGTCGTGCGCAACGGCGGGTGAGGGGCACCTCTCTGGCGCTCGGCCACGCCCCTCACCCGGCTCGCTATCGCTCGCCACCCTCTCCCCTCGGGAGAGGGTCAGCTTACTTACGCCGCCTTGAGCAGGCTGCGCAGCACGTAGGGCAGGATTCCTCCGTGGCGGAAGTACTCGACCTCATCGAGCGTGTCGATGCGGCAGAGCAGCGGCACGGTCTCCTTCTTGCCGTCCTTGCGGGTGATGGTCATGGTCACCGTCATGCGCGGCTTGATGCCGTCCTTGATGCCGGTGAGGTCGATGACCTCGGTGCCGTCGAGCTTCAGGCTCTTGCGGTCGACGCCCTCGGGGAACATCAGCGGCAACACGCCCATGCCGACGAGGTTCGAGCGATGGATGCGCTCGAAAGTCTCGACGATCACCGCCTTGACGCCCAGGAGCAGGGTGCCCTTGGCCGCCCAGTCGCGTGACGAGCCGGTGCCGTATTCCTTGCCGCCGAAGATGACCAGCGGCACGCCGTCCTTCTTGTACTTCTCGGCCGCGTCGAAGATTGACATGACCTCGCCCGACGGCTGGTGCTTGGTGACGCCGCCGGCGGTGCCCGGCGCCACTTCATTCTTGAGGCGAATGTTGGCGAAGGTGCCGCGCATCATCACCTCATGATTGCCGCGTCGCGCGCCGAAGGAGTTGAAGTCCTGCGGCCGCACCTGGCGCTCGATCAGGTAGTTGCCGGCCGGGCCGTCCTTCTTGATCGAGCCGGCGGGCGAGATGTGATCGGTGGTGATGCTGTCGGCGAGGATGGCGAGCGGCCGCGCGCCATGGACATCGCTGAGCTTGCCCGGTTCCTTCGGCATGCCTTCGAAATACGGCGCCAGCTTCACGTAGGTGCTGCCGTCGTTCCAGTTGTAGGTCATGCCGGCGGCCGGCTTCATCTTCTGCCACAGCGCGTCGCCGGTGAAGACGTTGGCGTAGCGCTTGCGGAACATCTCAGGCGTCAGCGACTTGCGGATCGTCTCATGGACCTCGGCGTTCGATGGCCAGATATCCTTGAGATAGACCGGCTTGTCGTCCGACCCCATGCCCAGCGGCTCCGTGGTGATGTCCTTGAGGAGCGAACCGGCGAGCGCGTAGGCGACGACCAGCGGCGGCGAGGCGAGATAGTTCGCCTTGACCTGGGCATGGACGCGGCCCTCGAAGTTGCGATTGCCTGACAGCACGGCGCACACCGTCATGTCGTTCTCGTCGATCGCCTCGGCGATGTGGTCGGGCAGCGGGCCCGAATTGCCGATGCAGGTCGTGCAGCCGAAGCCGACGATGTTGAAGCCGATGGCGTCGAGATGCTCCTGCAGCCCGGCAGCGGCGAGATAGTCCTGCACCACCTGCGAGCCCGGGGCGAGGGAGGTCTTGACCCACGGCTTGGCGCGCAGGCCCTTGGCGCGCGCGTTGCGCGCCACGAGCCCGGCCGCCATGAGGACGGCGGGGTTCGAGGTGTTGGTGCACGAGGTGATGGCGGCGATCACGACGTCGCCATGCCGCAACTCGTGGTTGGCGCCCTTGACCTTGACCGGGCCCTTGGCGGCCTTCGGCCCGAGCAGCTCGGGCAGGGCCTTCTCGAAGCCGGCCTTGGCGCCGGAGAGCGCCACGCGGTCCTGCGGACGCTTCGGCCCGGCGAGCGAGGGCTCGACCGTGCTCATGTCGAGCTCGAGCGTGTCGGTGAATACCGGGTCGGGCGTCGAGGCGTCGCGCCACATCCCTTGCGCCTTGGCATAGGCTTCGACGAGAGCGACGCGGCCGGGATCGCGGCCGGTGAACTTCAGGTAGTTGAGCGTCTCCTGATCGATCGGGAAGAAGCCGCAGGTGGCGCCGTATTCGGGCGCCATGTTGCCGATGGTGGCGCGGTCGGCGAGCGACAGCGAATCAAGGCCGGGGCCGTAGAACTCGACGAACTTGTTGACCACGCCCTTCTTGCGCAGCATCTGCGTGACGGTGAGCACGAGGTCGGTCGCGGTCATGCCCTCCTTCATCTTGCCGATGAGCTTGAAACCGACGACCTCCGGGATGAGCATGGAGATCGGCTGGCCGAGCATCGCCGCTTCGGCCTCGATGCCGCCAACACCCCAGCCGAGCACGGCGAGGCCGTTGACCATCGTGGTGTGGCTGTCGGTGCCGACCAGCGTGTCGGGATAGGCGACGGTCTTGCCGTCGATCTCGGCCGTCCACACGGTCTGCGACAGGTTCTCGAGGTTCACCTGGTGGCAGATGCCGGTACCCGGCGGCACGACGCGGAAATTCGCGAAGGCCTGGGCGCCCCAACGGAGGAAGTCATAGCGCTCGCCGTTGCGCTCGTATTCGAGCTTCACGTTCTTCTCGAACGCATCCTTGGTGCCGAAATGGTCGATCTGCACCGAGTGGTCGATGACCAGGTCGACGGGCGAGAGCGGGTTGATCTTCTTGGGGTCGCCGCCCATCCGCACCATCGCGTCGCGCATCGCGGCGAGGTCGACGACGGCGGGAACGCCGGTGAAATCCTGCAGCAGGATGCGCGCCGGGCGGTAGGCGATCTCGCGGTCGGAGCGGCGGTCCTTGGCCCACTGGCCCATCGCCTTGATGTCGTCGACCGAGACGCTGCGGCCGTCCTCGTAGCGCAGCAGATTCTCGAGCAGATATTTGAGCGACACCGGCAGGCGCGCGATGTCGCCGATCCCGGCCTTGGCCGCGGCCTCGAGGCTGAAATAGTCGTAGCTCTTGCCGCCGGCGGTCAGGGTGCGGCGGGTTTTCAGGGTGTCTTGGCCGATAGCAGGCACGGGAAAGCTCCTTCTCCCAAAACCAGGAACATCAGGTGGCGACGCTATGCGGCGCGTCGCGAGCCGTCACGGAAGCCGCTGATCTAGCATGCCAAGCGTTAATTTTGGTGAATTTTGAATCGGCCGTCCGAGGTCAGCGCGAGGCCAGGGCTTGGCGTTCCAGGGCGGCGCGACCGGCGGGCGTCAGACAGACCAGCGTCTGGCGGTCCTCGCCGCCTTCGAGCCGGACCAAGCCGTCGAGATTGGCGTCCTCCCACACCGACAGGCGCGGACAGCTGGTCCGCCAGGCCTCCATGGTCTCGGCGTAGCTGCGCGGGCGTTCCGCGATCCAGGCAAGGAATTGCAGGGTCAGCAGGGCGGCGGGGTTATGCATGACCGTTACTTTAGGGCCGGGCCCTACATGCGTCCAATATATGTTTAGGGGGCATGGCATATGCTATGGATATGCAGATGGAACTGCGCCATCTCCGCTATTTCGTGGCCGTGGCCGAAGAGGGCCACATCACCCGCGCTGCCGAGCGTCTCGGCCTGCAGCAGCCGCCGCTGAGCCAGCAGATCAAGGCGCTGGAGACCGAGCTCGAGGCCCAGCTTTTCGTGCGCAAGCCGCGCGGCGTCGAGCTGACCCAGGCCGGGCAGGCGCTTCTGGTCGAGGCGCGCGCCATCCTGGCCCGTGTCGGGCACGCCGCTGCCGCTACGAAGCGCGCGGCGCGCGGTGAGCAGGGGCGCATCGCCGTCGGCTTCACCAGCTCGGTCCCCTTTCATCCGTTCATGCCGCGGGTGATCCGCGGCTTCCGCGAGAGCGCGCCGCTGATTTCGCTGGTGCTCGAGGAAGGCGGCACCACCGAGCTGGTGGATGCGCTGCGCCAGGAGCGGATCGACGCCGCCTTCATCCGTTCTCCGGTCGCCGATCCGCAGGACATCGTCGTGCGTCCGCTGCTCGAGGAAGGCATGGTCGCCGCCTTGCCCGCCGATCACGCGCTCGCCCGCAAGGAAGCCCCCATCGCCCTGCCCGCGCTGGCCGGCGAGCCGTTCATCCTCTATCGCAGGCCATCGGGCCCCGGTCTTTACGACGCGATCCTCGCGGCCTGCCACCGGGCCGGTTTCAGCCCGCGCATCGGACAGGAAGCGCCGCGCATGCTGTCGACTCTCAACCTGGTTGGCGCCGGGCTGGGAGTTTCGATCGTGCCTGAGTCGATGCGCCGGCTGCACATGGACGGCGTGGCCTTCTGCCGGCTCAAGGATCGCCCCCCACTTAAGGCGCCCCTCCACTTCGCTCATCGGCGTGATGAGAAATCGCCGGTGGTTCAGCGGTTTATCGATGTGGTCGTGGCGACGGCCGCAAACCCGCGCAAGAACCGGTGACAACTGATACTTGTGTTATTTATGGTGGCCCGCGAGACGAGGAGCCGAGCATGAGCAACTGGAAGACCGAAGCCGAAGTCCGCGCCGAGAAGGCCAAGAACGCGCCGCCGCCCAAGATGGATGCGGTGCGCAAGCAGGAGCTCGACGCCGTCCTGCAGCGCATCGGTTCGGTGACGGCCGTCTTCCAGATGCGCGCCGAAGCCCTGCCGGTGAAAGCCTTCGGCCGCATCCGCGAACTCATGGACATCTATATCGCGGGTGGCATCCGGGCCAACAACGAGGGCCAGGATTTCGTCCACGAGGGCATCAAGCTGTCCGAGGAAGAGACGCGCGACCTGCATCGCCTGATGCGCGACATCTTCAACATCGACATGGCGGTCGAAGAGACGCCGGCCAAGAAGTAGCTAGCGCCCGCCGAGCTCCGTACGGCGGGCCCGCAAGCGTTCCACCGTCGCCAGGGCTGGCCCGATCAGGCCCGTATAGGCCTCGCGCTCGACCAGCTTCGCGGCGGCGCGGCCGCTCGACACCGTGGCGATACCGCCAAAGGCCGCCGACGCGCGCTGCAGCGCCGCGACGAAGGCCTCGTCATCGAGGCCACTCAGCGGCTTCCCGTCCCGGCCGCGCAGATTGATGAAGACCAGCGCGTTGCCGCGCGCGGTGAAGCCGCCAGCCAATTTCGGCTCGACCGCCGCCGCGTGTCGAAAAAAATGATCGGCGAGGTTCGGCGTCACGGCCGGAAGCTGCACCGAGGCGGCCAGCGTGTCGCCGGTCCCGTCGCGCCAGACCAGCACCGCCTGCTGGTGGAAGACATGGCCGAAAGCAGCGGCTGCCCGATCGGCCGCCGCCTCGTCACCATCGATGGTCAGCAGCACCGACGGGTTCGTCCGCGCCTGATAGCCCCCGACCGTGATCTCGGCATCGAAGCTCCCGGGATCCAGGCCGATCGCGGCAAGCACGGCGGGCGCCAGCTCCGAGGCCAGCACCGCCGTGGTTTCGGCGCGGCTGCCATACGGCACGCTGTCGTCGTGCGGCACCGCCTCGAAGGCCAGGAGCCACGGCTCTGCCGCGTGCAGCGGCGCCGCCGCGAGCCAGAGGGCCGCGACGAGGGCGAGAAAATGCCGGCGGGTGAGCGAAACGGTACGAATAGGCCGACTGTAGCGCCGACAGGAACCGGATTACAGCCGGACGTATTCGTAATCCGGCGGGTGGGTGCCGACACCGCGCTCCGGCGGGGCGATCCAGCCGGCGACCTTGCCGGGCTCGGTGACCCGCTTCATCAGGCCCTTCACATAGGCGCGGTCGCTTTCTGACGGCAGCCAGCCAGCCTTGCGCTGCGCCCAGGCCTCGTTCGACATCCGTTCGCCGGACGGATCGACGGGATTGCCGGCCCAGACGCCCACGGTGCGGTTGAAGCGCGAGCTCGGCAGGCGGATCTCGAACTGGATGTTCGCCCTGCTCAGCGTGCGGTTCCAGAGCCGCAAGCCCACCTCGCAGTCCCCGATATAGGCCCCGCGGACAATTTCGTTGACCGCGTTGCGCATCGGCACGTCCTCGCGGCGCACGCCGGTCTCGCCGTCCGGCGACTCAAGCGCGAAGGTCGCGTTGCGGATTTCGTGATCCTCGAAGGCCGTGGTCTCGTCCGGCCGGCCCTTGATGCCGTTGGCGAAGGTCGTGGCCGCGTTGCTGGACACTTCGGAGCCGAAGAGATCGAGCGAGGAGCTGTACCAGAAATTGAGATAGCGCTGGAACGTCGGCAGGTCGATGGCGCCGGCCCGGCGCACGGCCTCCGGATCGTCGCTGCCGATCTCCTTCATCACCTCGGCGGTGCGCTTGATCACGCGGCCGAGACCGAGCATGCCGACCGACATGTGATAGGCCTCCTCGGTCAGCATGAAGCGGCAGGTCCGCGCCAGCGGATCGAACCCGCTCTCGGCCAGACACTTGAGCTGGTACTTGCCGTCGCGGTCGGTGAAGTAGGTGAACATGAACAGGCTGAGCCAGTCCTCGACCGGCTCGTTGAACGTGTTGAGGATGCGAGGATTGTCGCGGTTGCCGGAGTGGCGCTCGAGCAGCGCCTCGGCCTCCTCGCGGCCGTCGCGGCCGAAATAGGCGTGGAGGAGATAGACCATCGCCCAGAGGTGGCGGCCCTCCTCGACATTGATCTGGAACAGCGAGCGCAGATCGTAGATCGACGGCGCGACGTGGCCGAGCAGGCGCTGCTGCTCGACCGAGGCGGGCTCGGTGTCGCCCTGGGTGACGATCAGCCGGCGCAGGGTCGAGCGGTGCTCGCCCGGCACCTGGTGCCAGACCGGCTGGCCGAGGAGATCGCCGAAGCCGATCTTGCGCTCAGGGATCTGGTCGGCGAGGAAGATGCCCCACCGGTAGTCCGGCATCATGACGCTGCCGTAGGTCGCCCAGCCCTTGGCGTCGACGCTGGTCGCCGTGCGCAAGTAGACCTCGGCGGCATTGAAGTCGCTCGGCCCCATTTCTTTCCACCATGAAAGAAAGCGCGGCTGCCAGTGCTCCAGCGCGCGCTGCAGCACCTTGTTGTCGGCCAGGGCGACATTGTTGGGGATGCGTTCGCCGTAGGCGATGCTGGTCATCACACTCTCTCCCAGTCGAAGCGCGCCTTGCTGCCGCTACCGAAAAGCTTGAGCGCGCCCTTCTCGCCGACCGCGTTGGGCCGGTTGAAAATCCAGTTCTGCCAGGCCGAGAGCCGGCCGAAGATGCGGGTCAGCATGGTCTCGGCCCCGCCGAAGCGCAAATTTGCCTCCAGCCCGGTCAGCGCATCGGGCGACAGCGCCGTGCGCTCCTCGAAGGCCAAGCGGATCTCGTCTTCCCAGTCGAGCTCGTCCGGCGCGAAGGTGATCAGGCCCAGCTTGAGCGCTTCCGAGGCGGACAGCGCCTGGCCGAGTCGCGCCCGGCAGGCGGCCACGGCATCGGCGTCGTCCTGATAGCGCAGCGCCAGGCGCGTGCGGGCGGCGACCGTGGTCAGCAGATTGTTGAAGCTGAACTCGTCGATGACCACCGCGGGCGCATCCTCGGCCGCGTCGAGCATGTAGCTGCGGTCGCCGGTCAGCGCGATTTCGAAGAACAGGCCGGCGAAGCACGAGCCGCGATCGATCACTGTGAAAAGGCTACGTGAAGACACGTCGAGGCGCTGCAGGGTTCGCCGCCACAGGCCGATGGTCTCGCGCACCAGCCAGTGATCCGTGTGCCGGAGCATCGCGCTGCCGGCGGCGAGCACGGCGTCGGCGTCGCCGCTCGACTTGAGAACCCACAGCCCGATCTCGGCGTGGTCGACACGCAGGGTGAGGATGGCGTCATCGAGCTCGCGGGCGAAGCGCAGCGGCCACCACTCGGCGCCCGCGGCGACGATGCCGTCGATGTCGGCGGCGGGTGCCTTCTCGGGCGCCTTGAGGGTCAAGGTCGCGACACGGCCCGCAGGATCGAGCGCCACGTCGAGCGAGGAATAGCGATAGCCGGCCGCGTCGGCCTGGCGCTGCAGCGGCGTGAGCGCCACACCCTTGGCGTTGGCCGGGCGCAGGCTGGTCGCCGCGAGCGCCCGGGCGCGCTCCTGCACGGCCTTGGCGAAATCGGCCGGCTTGGCGATGTGATCGACCAGCTTCCACTCGCGGGCCCGCTCGGCACGCACGCCGTCGGCCGAGGTGCAGAACACGTCAGCGAGGTCGCGGCGCACCTTGCGCTTGTCGGTCAGGCGGGTGAGGCCGCCGGTGCCCGGCAGCACGCCGAGCAGCGGCACTTCCGGCAGGCTGACCGTGGTGGAGCGGTCGTCGACCATCAGGATCTCGTCACAGGCCAGCGCGATCTCGTAGCCACCGCCGGCACAGGAACCGTTCACCGCGCAGAGGAACTTGAGGCCGGAGCTGGCGCTGGAATCCTCCAGCCCGTTACGCGTCTCGTTGGTGAACTTGCAGAAATTGACCTTCCAGCCGTGGCTGGAGGTGCCGAGCATGTAGATGTTGGCGCCGGCGCAGAACATGCGCTCACGCGCACTGGTCAGCACGACGGTGCGGACCTGCGGGTGCTCGAAGCGGATGCGCTGCACGGCGTCGTGGAACTCGATGTCGACGCCGAGGTCGTAGGAGTTGAGCTTGAGCTTGTAGCCGTCGCGCAGGCCGCCATCCTCGTCGACATGCATCGCCAGGGTGGCGACGGCGCCGTCGACGCTCAGCCGCCAGTGGCGATAGCGCGACGGGTCGGTCTCGAAACTGACCATCGTTTCTCTCCCGGTTGCCCTCGGATATACCCGCCCAGGGACCAACATGCAAGATAATGCATGTTGGTCGGAACTCAGCCGGCAGGATCTCCCAGGAGGGGCCGTGCCGCCGCCAGCAGGGCGGCGAAGCTGTCATCCGCGTCCTTGCCCGAGGTATCGACGACGGCCTCGGCCCGGCCGTAGAGCTCGCGGCGGTTCTCCAGGATGCGCTTGAGGTCGGCCATGGCCTCGCGGCTGGCCTTCATTGGCCGCAGATCGCCCTGGGCCATCACCCGGCCCATGTGATCGGCCGGGCTGGCCGCGATCCAGATCGTGTGACAGGCGCGCAGCAGGAGCTCGTAGGTGGCCGGCTCCGACACCAGACTGCCGCCGGTGGCGATCACCGCCCGCTCGTGCTCGGCGATGACGCGCTCCACCGCGCGCCGCTCGTAGCGGCGGTAGGCCGCTTGTCCGTAGAGCGAGAAGATCTCGCTGAGCGTGGTGCCTGATTCGGCGGCGACGAGGTCGGCGATTTCGACGAACGGCACGCCGAGCCGCTCGGCCAGACGCCGGCCGAGCGTGGTTTTCCCTGCGCCGCGCAGGCCTATCAGCGCGATGCGCCCGGCGCGCGAGGGATGCGCCGTCGTGCCCATGGTCTGCGCCAGCGCGCGATACGCCGGCGCGAGCTCGGCCGCCGGCAGGGCATCCAGGATCTGGCGGGCGAGGGTGTACTCGACCGGACGCTCAGGGCCCTCCTGCAGGAGATCGCCGAGCGGCATCCCCATGGCGGCGGCGACGCGGCGCAGCAGCAGAATCGAGATGTTGCCGTGCCCGGTTTCGAGCTGGGCGAGGTAGCGCTCGGAGACGCCTGAGTCGCGCGCCAGGATCTTGCGTGTCATGCCGCGCCGGGCGCGGAACTGGCGCACACGCTCGCCGAGGCCGGTCAGGTAGGCCTCATCGGTGAGGGGGCCTCCGGGACGAAGCCTGGTCTCGCGGGCCGCGCTGCGGCCGGGGCTGCGGGCTGAGCTCATGGGTCTTTGCCTACATAGCACGAAGCCGGCCGCGATGCATTATCGCGCATCGCACCCCTGGCATAAGTGCAGAATATTGCCGATTAGCGCTTGACCTCAGGCCGGCGAAGCGCAGAATGGCCGCCAATCGCCCGAGAGAGGCGCCGTCCAGGGGAGGAATGGTTGGCCCGCCCATCGCGCGCCCGCAAATCGCTGCCGAAAAAGCCCGCCCGCCGTGCCGCGAAAGCGGCCCCGGCCCGGCGTGTCATCCGCCATCCGGCGCCCGGCCTGTCGAGCGTCGATCGCTCGGCCGTGCCGCCGCGCCTCGAATTCCCCGGCCTCTACAACGCCGCGGCCGACCTGATCGAGCCCAACCTCGCCGGTGGGCGCGCCAAGCGGATCGCCGTCATCGACGATCGCGGCGCCTACACCTATGGCGACCTGGCGAAGCGCGTGAACCGCGCCGGCAACGCGCTGCGCGCGCTGGGCATCGGCCCGGAGCAGCGCGTCATGCTGATCCAGCTCGACACCGTCGATTTCCCGGCCCTGTTCCTCGGCGCGATCAAGATCGGCGCCGTGCCGGTGCCGGTGAACACGCTGCTCACCGCCGACGACTACGCCTTCATGCTGCGCGACAGCCGGGCCCGCGTGCTCGTTGTCTCCGCGCCGCTCTACGACAAGCTGAAGCCGGCGCTCAAGGACCAGCCCTGGCTGGAAAAGATCGTCATCACCGGCGGCAAGGCAGCGGGCTGCCTCGAGTTCGACAAGCTGACGAAGAGGGCCTCGGACAAGCTCGAGGCGGCACCCACCACCGCCGACGATGCGGCGTTCTGGCTCTACTCCTCCGGTTCCACCGGCGCGCCGAAGGGCACGGTCCATATCCACAGCAGCCTGGTGACGACCGCCGAGCTCTACGCCCAACCGACGCTGAATCTCACGGAAGGCGACGTCGTCTACTCGGCGGCAAAGCTGTTCTTCGCCTACGGCCTGGGCAACGCGCTCACCTTCCCGATGCGCGCCGGGGCCACGGCGGTATTGATGGCGGAGCGGCCGACCCCAGCCTCGGTCTGCGCGCTCCTCAGGAAGCACCGGCCGACCGTGTTCTACGGCGTGCCCACGCTCTATGCCGCCCTGCTGGCCTCCGGCGCGCTGCCGGGCAAGGGCGAGCACCGCCTGCGGGCTTGCGTCTCGGCCGGCGAGGCGCTGCCCGAGGATCTCGGCAAGCGCTGGGCCGCGACCATGGGCGTCGACATCTACGACGGCATCGGCTCGACGGAGATGCTGCACATTTTCCTGTCGAACGCGCCAGGCACCCTGCGCTACGGCACCACGGGCAAGGCCGTGCCCGGCTACGCGCTCAAGTTGGTCGACGACGAAGGCAAAAAGGTGAAGCCCGGCGAGGTCGGCGAGCTGCTAGTCAGCGGGCCGTCCAGCGCCGCCTTCTACTGGAACAACCGGGCGCGCTCGCGCCACACCTTCCAGGGCGACTGGACACGCACCGGCGACAAATACGTCGAGAGCGCCGATGGCTTCTTCACCTACTGCGGCCGCACCGACGACATGCTGAAGGTCGGCGGCATCTACGTCTCACCCTTCGAGGTCGAGGCGGCGCTGGTCACGCATACTTGCGTGCTCGAAGCCGCGGTGATCGGCATCGAGGACGAGAACAAGCTGATCAAGCCCAAGGCTTTCGTGGTGCTCAAGCCCGGGCAGGCCGCGGCCAACGGCCTCGACGACGATCTCAAGGCGCATGTGAAGGACAGACTGGCGCCGTTCAAATACCCGCGCTGGATCGAGTTCGTGCCCGAGCTGCCCAAGACGGCGACCGGCAAGATCCAGCGCTTCAAACTCCGCCAGCGCGAGACGCAGCGCGCAACAGCGGCGTGAATGACCTTTGCGTCAAGGAGGAGGAACAATGAGCCCAACCACTCGTAGCCTGATGTCACGGCCGGTCTCGCGCCGTGCCGTGCTCGGCGGTGCCGCGGCAGCGGCCGCCGCCAGCACGCTGAATGCGCCGTTCGTGCTTGCCCAGCCGGCCCGGCTGAAGGTCGGCCTGATGCTGCCCTATAGCGGCACGTTCGCGGCGCTGGGCAACAACATCACCGACGCCATGACCCTGGCGATCAACGAGAAGGGCGGCAAGCTCGGCGGGCGCGAGGTGCAGTACGTGCGCGTCGACGACGAGAGCGAGCCGTCCAAGGGCGCCCAGAACACCAACAAGCTGGTGGTCGGCGAGAAGGTCGACATCCTGGTCGGCACCGTGCATTCGGGCGTCGCCATGGCCATGGTCCAGGTGGTGCGCGAGGAAGGCACGACGCTGCTCATCCCCAATGCCGGGGCGGGTGCCGCCACCGGCGCGCTGTGCGCCGCCAACATCTTCCGCACCTCGTTCTCGAACTGGCAGCCCTCCTTCCCGATGGCCAAGGTCATGTATGACCTCGGCCACCGCAACGTCGTCACCATGACTTGGAAATACGCGGCCGGCGACGAGGCGATCGGCGGCTTCAAGGACGGCTTCACGGCGCTGGGCGGCAAGATCGTCAAGGACATCGCCGTGCCGTTCCCGGACGTCGAGTTCCAGGCGCATCTGACCGAGATCGCCAGCCTCAAGCCCGATGCAGTGTTCGTGTTCTTCGCCGGCGGCGGCGCGGTCAAGTTCGTCAAGGATTACGACGCGGCCGGCCTGCGCAAGACCATCCCGCTCTACGGCTCGGGCTTCCTCACCGACGGCGTGCTCAAGGCGCAGGGGCCGGCGGCGGAAGGGCTGCTGACCACGCTGCACTATGTCGAGGACCTGCCCAATCCGGTGAACCGGAAGTTCAGCGCCGATTTCAAGAAGGCGACGACCCGCGACGTCGACGTCTACGCCGTCCAGGGCTACGACACCGGCCAGCTGCTGGTGCAGGCGCTCGACGCGGTGAAGGGCGACGTGCGCGCCAAGAGCGCCCTGCACGCGGCGATGCGCAACGCCAAGATCATCAGCCCGCGTGGCGAGTGGACGTTCTCCAAGGCGCAGAACCCGGTGCAGGACATCTACCTGCGCAAGGTCGTGAACGGCGAGAACAAGTACCAGTCGGTGGCGCACAAGGGGCTCGCCGATCCGGCGACCGGCTGCAAGCTGGCCTGACCCCGCGCCCTTGGCGATAATCCGGCCCGGCCCTTCGATCCCGAGGGGCCGGGCTTCCTTTTCCGGCACCGCGATCGCTCCATGGACCCGTTGTTCGTCTCGCTCCAGATCCTCAACGGGATCCAGTACGGCCTGCTGCTGTTCCTGATCGCCAGCGGCCTGACGCTGGTCTTCGGCATCCTCCAGGTCATCAACCTGGCGCACGGCTCGTTCTACATGATCGGCGCCTACCTGGCCTTCTGGCTGACTTCGCGCACCGGCAGCCTCGGCACGGCCATCCTTGTCGGCCTGCCGCTCGCCCTGCTTCTCGGCCTGGCGGTCGAGCGGCTGATGATCCGCCTGCTCTATGCGCGCGATCACCTGACCCAGGTCCTGCTGACCTACGGGCTGATCCTGGTGTTCAACGAGGCCCAGCGCCTGCTCTTCGGCAACGACGTGCACGGCGTACCGGTGCCCGAGATCTTCAACGCTTCGATCCGCCTCACCGACACGCTGTCTTATCCGGTCTACCGGCTGGTGGTCTCGGCCGTCTGCCTGGCCCTGGTCTTCGCCATGTACCTGGTGATCCAGAAGACGCGGCTCGGCATGCACATCCGCGCCGGCGCCGTCGACCGCGAAACCGTGCAGCTCCTGGGCATCAACATCAAGGCGCTCAGCATGTTCGTCTTTGCCGCGGGTGCGGGCCTCGCCGCCCTGGCCGGGATGATCGCGGCGCCGCTCTCGTCGGTCTATCCCGGGATCGGCGAGCACATCCTGATCATCTGCTTCGTGGTCGTGGTCATCGGCGGCATCGGCTCGATCAAGGGCGCCTTCATCGCCGCCATCCTGGTCGGCCTGGCCGACACCTTCGGCAAGGTCCTGATCCCGGAATTCGCCAGTGTCGCGGTCTACGCGGTGATGGCGCTGATCCTGCTGTGGCGGCCGCAGGGCCTGTTCGGACGGGCCTGATGGACCGCAATCCGCGCCTGCTCACCATCCTTGCCGTGGTCGCCGTGCTGGCGCTGGCGCTCGTGCCTCTGTTCGCCGAGCGCTACACCATCCAGCTCTTCACCAAGATCATGACCATGGCAATCTTCGCCATGAGTCTCGGCCTGCTGGTCAGCGGCGTCGGGCTGGTCAGCCTCGGCCACGCCGCCTTCTTCGGCCTTGGCGCCTACGTGCTGGCGCTGACCTCGCCGGCCAATGAAGGCGCCAGCCTGTGGTGGGCGCTGCCCCTCGTCGTGCTGGTCACGGCGGCGGTCGCCGCCGCCATCGGCGCGCTCGTCGTACGCACCTCGGGCATCTACTTCATCATGCTGACCCTGGCCTTCGGACAGATGCTCTTCTACCTGTTCCACGACGCCAAGTTCGCCGGCGGCTCGGACGGGCGCTATCTCAACTTCCGCCCGACGGTGGAACTGCTGGGCAGCGAGCTGCTGTCGCTCAACGATCGCCCGACCCTGTTCTACGTCGCCCTCGTCTTCATGGTGGCGACCTACGGGATCATCAGCATGATCCTCAACGCGCCGTTCGGGCGGGCGATCGTCGGCATCCGGGTCAACGAGCCGCGCATGAAGGCGCTCGGCTACAACACCTATGCCTACAAGCTCGCGGCCTTCGTCATTGCCGGGGGCTTGTGCGCCGTCGCCGGGTTTCTCTACGCCACACAATACCGGGCGGTGAACCCGGCCTTGTTCAGCTGGCGGGAATCGGGGCTGGTGCTGATGATGGTGATCCTCGGCGGCCTGCGCTCGCGCCTCGGCCCGGCCATCGGCGCTTTCGGCCTGGTGCTGTTCGAGGAGACCGTGCAGGCGCTGACCGACCATTGGCTCCTGGCTACCGGCGTCTTTGTCATCGTCGTCGTCCTGCTGCTGCCCGATGGGCTCGCCAGCCTGTTCCAGCGCAAACAGCCCACCGCCGCGGAGGCAGACGATGGCTGAAGCGGTCCTGGTCACGGAGTCATTGTCGAAGCGCTTCGGCGGTCTCGTGGCCGTCAATGACGTCAGCCTCACGGTGCAGACCGGCGACGTGCACTGCGTCATCGGCCCCAACGGCGCCGGCAAGACGACGCTGCTCAACCTGCTGTCGGGCGCCCTGCCGCCGACCGCTGGCCAGATCCGCTTCGGCGGCCAGGAGGTCACCAGCCTGCCCGCGCATCGCCGCGCCCGGCTCGGCATCGGACGCAGCTTCCAGCGCACCAATATCTTTCCCGAGTTCACGGTCTATGAGAACTGCCGCCTCGGCGCGCAGGCCAAGCTGCGCAGCTCGATGCATTTCGTGCGCCCGGCCGAGCGCGATGTCGGCGTGCGCGAGCGTGCCGAGCGGGCGATGGAGCTGGTCGGCCTGACCGGCCGGCGCCAGGCGCTGGCCTCGGCGCTCAGCCACGGCGAGCAGCGCCAGCTGGAGATCGGCGTCATGCTGGCGACCGAGCCCTCCCTGCTCCTGCTCGACGAACCGATGGCCGGCATGAGCGCCGACGAGACGACGCGCATGGTGGCCCTCATCCGCCGCCTCAAGGCCGGGCACACGCTGGTGCTGATCGAGCACGACATGGACGCCGTCTTCGCCGTGGCCGACATCATCACCGTGATGGTCAACGGCGCCGTGCTGGCCAGCGGCAAGCCGGACGAGATCCGCCGCAGCCAGGCGGTGCAGGACGCCTATCTCGGCAGCGACGACGCGTAGACGGAGCTTGGTTGCCCATGATCAGCGGTGAGTATGTCGAGATCGGCGATGCGCGGCTCGAATACAAGCGCATCCCTGCCACGCGGCAGGGCCTGCCACCGATCGTTCTGCTTCACGAAGGCCTGGGCAGCATCGCCATGTGGCGCGATTTTCCCGAGCGCGTCGCGGCAACGACCGGCACTGAAACGGTCGTCTACAGCCGCCGCGGCTACGGCCGCTCGACGCCGCTCAAGGCCAAGCGCGAAGTCGACTACATGCATGTCGAGGCCCGCGAGGTGCTGCCCAAGGTCCTGGAGCGGCTCGGTATCCAGCGCCCGGTTCTCCTCGGCCACAGCGACGGCGGCTCGATCGCCCTGATCCACGCGGCCAGCGGCCACGCGACGGCCGGGCTGGTGGTCATGGCGCCGCACATCTTCGTCGAGGACCTGACCGTCGCCTCGATCGAAGCCGCCCGGGAGACCTACCGATCGACCGATCTCGGCCAGAAGCTCGGCCGCTATCACGACGACCCGGACCACACTTTCTGGGGCTGGAACGATATCTGGCTCGACCCGGCTTTCCGGGCCTGGAACATCGAGGCGCTGGTTCCCCGGATCACGGTCCCCATTCTTGCCGTACAGGGCGAGGACGATGAATACGGGACCCGGGCGCAGGTCGACGGCATCAAGCGCCTGGCGAAAGCTCCTTGCGAGGTGGTTCTCCTTCCCGCCTGCCGGCACTCCCCCCATCGCGACCAGCCCGAGGCGACCCTGGGACTGGTTGACCGGTTCGTCGCCGCGCGGGCCTGAATACGCGTCAACCCACGGTCGGATCATAAGAATTTTCCTGGTTCCGTGGCTTGACCGAACCCGGGGTTCGGGCTACGCAGAGATGGTCCACCCGGACAAAAGTATCGGCACCTTAACGACGCCGCGGCCGGGATGGATGGGGCTGAGCGGATCTTAGGGAGACACCGTTGGTCATTGCCACCAAGGCATTAGAAGGCGTCGGCCATGGCTGACGCATCGGCAACGGTTGGCTCGACAGCGGCCGCGCACGGCCTGCCGGATACGTTCCCCAAGCTTCTCGAGCGTAACGCGCGCGAGTTCGGCGATCGTCCCTCGATCCGCGAGAAGGACTACGGCATCTGGCAGACTTGGACCTGGAAGCAGGTCCACCAGGAAGTGCGCCAGCTCGCCGCCGGCCTGGCCTCGTTCGGCGTCAAGCGCGGCGACAAGATCGCCATCGTCGGCGACAACCGCCCGCATCTCTACTGGGCGATGTGCGCCGCCCAGATGCTCGGCGCCGTCCCGGTCCCGGTCTACCAGGACTCGGTGGCGGAGGAGATGGGCTTCGTCATCGACCACGCCGAGGCCGACCTCGCCATCGCCGAGGACCAGGAGCAGGTCGACAAGCTGCTGGTCATCCGCGAGAAGCACAACCGGCCGGGCCGCATCGTCTACAAGGACTCCCGCGGCATGCGGGATTACAACCAGTCGGGCATCGTCTCCCTGGCCGACATCGCCACGCGCGGCGCCGAATTCATGAAGCAGCATCCCGGCTTCCTCGACGCCGAGATCGCCAAGGGCAAGGGCTCGGACGTCTCGGTGATGCTCTACACCTCGGGCACGACGGGCCAGCCCAAGGGCGTGATGCTGAGCTACGACAACGTCATCGTCTCCGGCCATAACGGCATCAAGTTCGACGGCCTGACGCGCGACGACGAGGTCCTTGCCTACCTGCCGATGGCCTGGGTCGGCGACCACATCTACTCCTACGGCGAATCCTTCATCGCCGGCTTCTGCCTGTCCTGCCCGGAGAGCGGCGCCACCGTGCTCACCGACCTGCGCGAGATCGGCCCGACCTTCTTCTTCGCGCCGCCGCGCATCTTCGAGAACCTGCTCACCACCGTCTCCATCCGCATGGAGGATGCGGGCTGGGTGAAGCGCTCGATGTACAAGTATTTCATGGAGCTGGCGCGCCGCACCGGCATCGCCATCCTCGACAAGCGCCCGGTCTCCGCCACCGACCGCTTCCTCTACTGGCTGGGCGGCTACCTGGTCTATGGCCCCCTCAAGAACGCGCTGGGTTTCAGCCGCATCCGGCTGGGCTACACCGCGGGCGAGGCGATCGGCCCGGACATCTTCGATTTCTACCGCTCGCTGGGGCTCAACCTGAAGCAGCTCTACGGCATGACAGAGACCAGCGTGTTCATCTGCATGCAGCCGGACGGCCAGGTGAAGGCCGACACGGTCGGCGTGCCCGCCCCCCAGGTCGAGATCAAGATCGCCGAATCGGGCGAGGTGCTGGTCAAGAGCCCGGGCGTCTTCCTCACCTACTACAAGAACGACGCCGCGACGGCGGAGACCAAGACACCGGATGGCTGGGTCCACACGGGCGATGCCGGCTTCTTCGACAAGGACGGCCATCTCAAGATCATCGACCGCGCCAAGGATGTCGGCCGCCTGCGAGACGGCACGCTGTTCGCGCCGAAATACATCGAGAACAAGCTGAAGTTCTTCCCCTATATCCGGGAAGCGGTCGCCTTCGGCGACGGGCGTGACTACGTCGCCTGCTTCATCAATATCGACCTGGAGGCGACAGGCAACTGGGCCGAGCGCCGCGCCGTCTCCTACGGCAGTTACCAGGAGCTGGCCGCCAAGCCGGAGGTCTACGACCTGTTGCAGGAATGCGTCGAGAAAGTGAACCGCGACCTCGCGGCCGATCCCAACGTCGCCGGTTCCCAGATCAAGCGTTTCCTGATCCTGCATAAGGAGCTCGACGCCGACGACGGCGAGCTGACCCGCACGCGCAAGGTGCGCCGCCGCTTCATCGGCGACCGCTACGCGCCGCTGATCGAGGGCCTCTACTCCGACCGCGACCGGACCTTCATCAAGACCACGGTCACCTTCGAAGACGGCCGTACCGGCACGATCGAGGCCGATCTCGCCATCCGCGAGGCCAAGCGCCAGCCGGCCACCGCCACGACAACACACAAGACGGCGGCATGACCTCATCAGGCCGCGTCATCGGCGACACGTTGCTGAAGATCGAGAACATCACGCTCTCGTTCGGCGGTGTGCGCGCCCTGTCGGACGTGTCCTTCGACGTGCGCAAGGGTGAGATCCGCGCCATCATCGGCCCGAACGGCGCCGGCAAGTCGTCGATGCTCAACTGCATCAATGGCTTCTACCACCCGCAGAAAGGCCAGATCACCTACAAGGGGACCGTGCGCCAGCAGATGCGGCCGCACGAGGCGGCGGCCCAGGGCATCGCCCGCACCTTCCAGAACATCGCCCTGTTCAAGGGCATGTCGACCCTCGACAACATCATGAGCGGCCGGCTGCTCAAGATGAAGCGCGGCTTCTTCTGGCAGGCGCTCTACTGGGGGCCGGCGGAGCGCGAGGAGCTCGAGCACCGCGAGGCGGTGGAGAAGATCATCGATTTCCTCGAGATCCAGGCGATCCGCAAGATGCCGGTCGGCAAGCTGCCCTACGGCCTGCAGAAGCGTGTCGAGCTCGGCCGGGCGCTCGCCGCCGAGCCGGACCTGCTGCTGCTCGACGAGCCGATGGCCGGCATGAATGTCGAGGAGAAGGAAGACATGTGCCGCTTCATCCTCGACGTCAACGACCAGTTCGGCACGACCATCGCCCTCATCGAGCATGACATGGGCGTGGTCATGGATCTTTCCGACCGCGTCGTCGTGCTCGAATACGGCCAGAAGATCGCCGACGGCACGCCCGATGAGGTGCGGTCCAACCAAAAGGTCATCGACGCCTATCTCGGGGTCCCGCACTGATGGCGTTCTTCTTCGAAGTCGTCCTGGGCGGCCTGCTCGCCGGCGTTCTCTACTCCCTGGTGGCGCTGGGCTTCGTGCTGATCTTCAAGGCCTCGGGCGTGTTCAACTTCGCGCAGGGTGCGATGGTGCTGTTCGCTGCCCTGACGCTGGTCCGCTTGATGGGCTGGGTGCCATTCTGGATCGCCTTTCCCATCACCTGCGTGGTGATGATCGCGCTCGCCTTCATCATCGAGCGCGTCGTCCTGCGCCCGCTGGTCAACCAGGAAGGCATCATCCTGTTCATGGCGACGCTCGGCATCGCCTTCTTCCTCGAGGGCTTCGGCCAGACGGTGTGGGGCAGCGACATCTACACACTCGACCTCGGCATCCCCAAGGATCCGATGTTCATCCTCGAATCGGTCTTCGACGGCGGCCTGCTGGTCGACAAGCTCGATGTTTTCGCCGCAGCCGTTGCCGGCGCCCTGGTCGTGGGCCTCGCCCTCTTCTTCCAGAAGACCAAGGTCGGGCTGGCGTTACGCGCGGTCGCCGACGATCACCAGGCGGCCCAGTCGATCGGCGTGCCGCTCAACTACATCTGGCTGGTGGTCTGGTCGGCCGCCGGCATCGTCGCCCTGGTCGCCGGCATGGTCTGGGGCGCCAAGCTCGGCGTGCAGTTCTCCATCGCGCTCGTCGCCCTCAAGGCGCTGCCGGTGCTGATCCTCGGCGGTTTCACCTCGGTTCCGGGCGCCATCATCGGCGGCCTGATCATCGGCATGGGCGAGAAGATCTCCGAGGTCTATCTCGGTCCGATCATCGGCGGCGGCATCGAGAACTGGTTCGCCTACATGCTGGCGCTCATCTTCCTGCTGTTCCGGCCGCAGGGCCTGTTCGGCGACAAGATCATCGAGCGCGTGTAAGAGGGCCGCATGCTTTACCGCGAGACCGGCCAATACAAGACGAGCTACTCCGCCGATCAGGCGATGTTCCCGATCCTGCAGGATCGCGTCGGTCTGGTGCTGATCCTCATCGTGGCCTTCGTCGGCGTGCCGATGGTGGCCACGCAATACACCTACACCGGCATCCTCATCCCCTTCCTGATCCTGGCGCTGGCGGCCATCGGCCTCAATCTCCTGACCGGCTATTGCGGCCAGGTTTCGCTTGGCACGGGCGGGTTCATGGCAGTGGGCGCCTATGCCGCCTACAACCTCGTCATCCGCGTTCCCGACATCAACATCCTGCTGGCCATCTTCCTCGGCGGCGGCATCTCGGCCCTGGTCGGCGTGCTCTTCGGCCTGCCCAGCCTGCGCATCAAGGGCTTCTACCTCGCGGTGGCCACGCTGGCGGCACAGTTCTTCCTCGACTGGCTGTTCATCCGCATCAAGTGGTTCTCCAACTACGCTCCCAATGCCAACGCCCCCGACCTCGTCATCTTCGGCGTGTCCTTCAGCTCGCCGCTGGAACGCTATCTCTTCGTGCTGACCATCGTCTGCTTCATGGCCCTGCTCGCCAAGAACCTGGTGCGCAGCCGGGTGGGCCGCGCCTGGATGGCGGTGCGTGACATGGACATCGCCGCCGAGATCATCGGCATCCGCCTGCTGCACACCAAGCTGCTCGCCTTCGCCGTCAGCTCGTTCTATTGCGGTGTCGCCGGCGCGCTCTGGGCCTTCGTGCATCTCGGCGCCTGGGAGCCCCTGACCTTCGACGTCAACCGCTCCTTCCAGGTCCTGTTCATGGTGATCATCGGCGGGCTGGGATCGATCCTGGGCTCGATCCTCGGGGCTGCCTTCATCTTCGCGATACCGATCCTGATCAACCAGGTCCCCGCCACCTTCGGCATGCCGATCTCCACGGCGCTGGCGGCGCACCTCGAAGGCATGATCTTCGGCTCGCTCATCATCTTCTTCCTGATCGCCGAGCCGCACGGCTTCGCCCGGCTCTGGCAGATCGGCAAGGAAAAGCTGCGTCTCTGGCCGTTTCCGCACTAGGAACAGCGGGATTTCCGGGGCCCCGCGCGTTTGCCTGCCCCCGGGTTTGTTGCTAGGGTTTCGACAACGCCATGCGCCGTTAACCGGTTGACTGGCAAAGCATTAAGGGAGGTAGCGATGCAATTCACACGACTGGCCTTGGGACTGGCGGGCGCGGCTTCGATCGCGGCCCCGCTGGCCTTCTCCGCACCGGCGCAGGCCCAGAACGAGCAGTTCGTTCCGGCGCTCGTCTACCGGACCGGCGCCTACGCGCCCAACGGCATTCCGTTCGCCAACGGCCGCAAGGACTATTTCGCGCTGCTCAACGCGCGTGACGGCGGTATCAACGGCGTCAAGATCGTCTACGAGGAATGCGAGACTGGTTACGCCACCGACCGCGGCGTGGAATGCTACGAGCGTCTCAAGGGCAAGGGCCCGACCGGCGCCGCGGCCTTCTCGCCGCTTTCCACCGGCATCACCTTCGCCCTCACCGAGAAGGCGCCCGCCGACAAGATCCCGCTGCTCACCATGGGGTATGGGCGCGCCGATTCGGTCGACGGCAGCGTGTTCCAGTGGAACTTCCCGCTCACCGGCAGCTACTGGGACGCCGCCAACATCCTGATGCAGCACATCGCCCGCCAGGCCGGCGGCGCCGATAAGCTCAAGGGCAAGCGCCTGGCGCTCGTCTATCACGACTCGCCGTACGGCAAGGAGCCGATCGCGGTCCTCGAGGAAGCCTCCAAGCGCCTGGGCTTCAAGTTCGACGCCATGCCGGTGACGCATCCCGGCGTCGAGCAGAAGTCGACCTGGCTGCAGATCCGCCAGAACCGCCCCGACTGGGTGTTCCTCTGGGGCTGGGGCGTGATGAACTCGACCTCGATCAAGGAAGCGGTCGCCGTCAACTACCCGCGCGAGAAGATGTTCGGCGTGTGGTGGTCGGGTGCCGAGCCTGACGTCCTGCCGGCCGGTGACGGCGCCAAGGGCTACTACTCGCTCGCCCTGCATGTCGCGGGCGCGGTCGCGCCGGTGCATCAGGAGATGATCAAGCACGTCTATGACAAGGGTCAGGGCGCGGGCAAGAAGGAGGAGATCGGCGAAGTCCTCTACAACCGCGGCCTGATGGACGGGCTGTTCGTCGCCGAAGCCATCCGCACCGCGATGGGCAAGTTCGGCAACAAGCCGATGACCGGCGAGCAGGTGCGCTGGGGCTTCGAGAACCTCAACCTGACCAACGAGCGCATCAAGCAGTTGGGCTACGAAGGCCTGGCGCAGCCGGTCAAGGTCTCGTGCCAGGACCACGCTGGCGTGCACAGCGCCCGCGTCCAGCAGTGGGACGGGAAGAAGTGGAACTTCGTCTCCGATGTGTACCGCGCCAACCAGGACCTGCTGCGGCCAATGATCAAGGAATCGGCCGACAAGTACGCCAAAGAGAAGAACATCAAGGCGGGTTGCGTATCGTAACCCTCCGTGTCGATCTGAACGCGTAACGAGGGGCGGGCGCCGACGCCCGCCCCTTTCTTCTTCCGGATAAAGCATGACCGCCATTCCTGCCGCCCCTAAGGCCGACACCGCGGCGCCGCTGCTGCGGGTCAACAACATCGAGGTCATCTACGACCACGTCATCCTCGTGCTCAAGGGCGTGAGCCTGGTGCTGCCGGCCGGCGGCATCGTGGCGCTGCTGGGCGCCAATGGCGCCGGCAAGACGACGACTCTCAAGGCCATCTCCAACCTGCTCAAGGCCGAGCGCGGCAACGTCACCAAGGGCTCGATCGAGGCCTTCGGCGAGCGCATCGACCAACTCACCGCTTCCGACCTCGTCCGGAAGGGCATCATCCAGGTGATGGAAGGCCGCCACTGTTTCGGCCACCTCACGGTCGAGGAGAACCTGATGACCGGCGCCTTCTCGCGCCGCGACGGCCGCGGCGCCGTCGCCGCCGACATCGAGCGCTGCTACAGCTATTTCCCGCGCCTTAAGGAACGGCGCAAATCGCAGGCCGGCTACACCTCGGGCGGCGAACAGCAGATGACGGCCATCGCCCGCGCCCTGATGAGCCGGCCCAAGGTGATCCTGCTCGACGAACCGTCGATGGGCCTGGCCCCGCAGCTGGTGGAAGAAATCTTCGAGATCGTCGTGCGCCTCAACCGCGACGAAGGCGTGTCGATCCTGCTGGCCGAGCAGAACACCAACATGGCGCTGCGCTACTCGCATTACGGCTACATCCTGGAGAACGGCCGCGTGGTCATGGACGGCGACGCCGCCGAGCTGCGCCAGAACGAGGACGTCAAGGAGTTCTATCTCGGCCTCTCGGCGTCCGGCCGCAAGAGCTACCGCGAGGTCAAGCACTACAAGCGCCGCAAGCGCTGGCTGGCCTGATCCCGTGAGCGACACCTTCGAATATTTCGACGAGCTCGAGACCCGCGACCCGGACCTGCGCGAGCAGGCCCAGTTCGACGCGCTGGTCGAGCAGATCGCCAACGCCAAGACCAACGCGCCGGGCTACGCCGAGATCCTCAAGGGCATCGAGCCCGCGGATGTCCGGGACCGCGCCGCGCTGGCGAGACTGCCGATCGTGCGCAAGTCCGAGCTGATCGAGCGGCAGAAGAAGCTGTTCGCGGGCCACGACCCCTTCGGCGGGCTCACCGCGGTCAAGACCGGGCGGCTGGCCCGCATCTTCGCCTCGCCCGGGCCGATCTACGATCCCGAGGCGATGCGGCCGGATTACTGGCGGCTGGCGCGTGCCCTGTTCGGCGCCGGCTTCCGCCGCGGCGACATCATCCACAACAGCTTCGCCTATCACCTGACGCCGGCGGGCTCGATGCTCGAATCGGGCTGCCACGCGCTGGGCTGCGCCGTGGTGCCGGCGGGCACCGGCAATACCGAGCTCCAGGTGCGCACCATCGCCGACGTCAAGCCCAAGGGCTATACCGGCACGCCGTCCTTCCTCAAGATCCTGCTCGACAAGGGGCGCGAGCTCGGCGTCGACATCCGGACGATGAAGCGCGCGCTGGTCTCGGGCGAGGCGCTGCCGCCCTCCTTGCGCAACGACATCAAGATGATGGGTGTGAAGGTCAAGCAGTGTTACGCCAGCGCCGATCTCGGCCTCATCGCCTACGAGACGGTGGTCGGCGAAGGCATGGTGGCCGACGAGTGGATCATCGTCGAGATCGTGCGCCCGGGAACCGGCGACCCCGTGCCCGATGGCGAGGCCGGCGAGGTGGTGATCACCACGCTCAATCCCGAATACCCGCTGATCCGCTTCGCCACCGGCGATCTCTCGGCGGTGATGCTGGGCATGAGCCCGTGCGGCCGCACCAATGTGCGGCTCAAGGGCTGGATGGGCCGCGCCGACCAGACGACCAAGGTCAAGGGCATGTTCGTCCATCCCGGCCAGATCGCCGAGGTGATGAAGCGCCACAAGTTCGCCGGCCGCTACCGTCTGGTCGTCGACCGCGTCCAGGACAACGACGTCATGACCCTCAAATGCGAAAGCCCCGCCGGTCGCGACGAGGCGCTGGCCGCCAAGATCGGCGACACCCTGCAGGCGGTGACCAAGATGCGCGGCACGGTCGAGCTGCTGCCGCCCGGCACCCTGCCCAACGACGGCAAGGTGATCGAGGACATCCGCAGCTACGACTGATCGGACGGCGCCTAGGCGAGCTCCTGCCTGGCCGTCTCGCGCTGGGTCAGCACCACCAGGAACGACAGCGAAGCGGCCGCCATCAGGTAGAAGGCCGGCGCCAGGTCGTAATGCGTGCGGCTGATCAGGTAGGCGGCGACCATCGGCGTGGTGCCGCCGATCAGGCCGAGGCAGAGGTTGTAGCCGATCGACAGCGCCGAGCAACGGCGGCGGGCCTCGAACATCTCGACCATGGCCGCAGGCCCGACTCCCAGGAAAGCGCCGATCAGCAGCGCGAAGGCAAAATGCGCCAGCAGGATCGCGCTGAACTCCGGCGTATGCATGACCCAGAACAGCGGCCAGGACAGCAACACCAGCCCGCCGGTCGAGGCCAGCAGCACCGGCCGGCGGCCGATACGGTCGGACAGCGCGCCGGCCAGCGGCATGACCAGCACCATGATCGCCATGTTGATGGTGTTGATCTCGAAGGCTTCGCCCGAGGGGATGCCGTCGACCATCGGCAGGTAGGTCGTGATGTAGACGAACATCATGTAGAAGGCGACGCCGTTGAGCGCCGTCAGGCCGAAGACGCGCAGCATGCCCGGCCATTCGTGCTGCAGCGCCTCGGCGATCGGGTTGGCGGGAGCTGAAGCAGCGGCGGGCGCCGTCTCCGGCAGGCCGCGGCGCAGCCACAACGCGAACAGCGCGATCGGCAGGCCGAGCAGGAAAGCCAGGCGCCAGCCCCAGTCGCCCAGCGCCTGCGCCGGCATCTCGGCACTGAGCAGCGTGGCCACCGCCGAACCGAGCAGCACGCCGGCCACCGAGCTCGACACCGCCAGGCTGCCGGCGAAGCCGCGTTTCCCGGGGCCGGCATGCTCGACCATGTAGATGACCGAGCTCGTGTACTCGCCGCCCACGGCCACACCCTGCGCCAGGCGCAACAGCACCATGGCGGCGGGCGCGAGCAGGCCGATGGTCGCGTAGCCCGGCAGCACGCCGATCAGGAAGGTCGGCAGCACCATGGCCGCCACCGAGATCAGCAGGCTGGCGCGCCGGCCGAAGCGGTCGCCGATATGGCCGAAGACGAAGCCGCCGAGCGGCCGGGCAAGGAAGCCGACGGCAAAGACGCCGAAGGAGGCGAGCAGCGAGACAGACGGATCGCTGGCCGGGAAGAACTCGCGCCCGATCGCCGCCGCGAAGAAGCCGTAGACGGCGAAGTCGTACCACTCCATGGCATTGCCGACCACGCCGGCCGTCGTGACGCGCCAGCGCCCCACCCGCTCGCTCATTGAATCTGCCCCCCGAAAGAAATCCCCGCCGTAACTTACAGGACCTTGTGCTGGTGCACCGGGATCATCTGCCGCACCTCGCGCTGGTAGCCGAAGTCGAGCCGCGCCGTGACGAAGCCCGGCTTGTCGTAGGCCTTGGCGATGACGTGGCCCCAGGGGTTGACCACCAGGCTGTGGCCGTAGGTCGTGCGGTTGCCGTTGGCATAGGTGCCGCATTGGGCGGCCGCCAGCACGTAGGTCTCGGTCTCGATGGCCCGCGCGCGCAACAGGACCTCCCAATGGTCCTTGCCGGTCTGCAGAGTGAAAGCCGCCGGCACCATGATGATCTCCGCGCCCTTCTTGGCCAGCGCCTGGTAGAGCTCGGGGAAGCGCACGTCGTAGCAGATCGAGGCGCCGATCTCGTGCCCCTCGGCCCTGTAGGTCACCACCTCGCCGCCGCGCGCGAAAGTCGCCGATTCCCGGTATTCCTTGCCGTCGGGCGTCACCACATCGAAGAGATGGATCTTGCGATAGCGCGCGATCTCCGTGCCGTCGCGGTCGAAGACGCAGGTCGTGTTGTAGAGCTTGTCGCCGTCGGCCTCGAGCAGGCTGCCGCCATGCACGACGATCCGGTGCTGGCGGGCGAGGTCGCGCAGCAGAGTCCAGGCCTCGCCGCCCGGCAAGGTCTCGGCGGCCGCCTTCTTGGCCTCCCGGCTCTCGCTCAGATGGGTGAACATCTCGGGCAGCAGGACGAGGTCGGGATGGTCGGCCGCCACCGCTTCGTCGATCAGGCGCTTGGCCTGGGCGAGGTTCGCCGCTTTGTTCTCCTGCGAGTTCATCTGGATCAGCGAGACTTTCATCGGCGCCCTTTACGTCTAAAATCCTAGTGGACGCAAGCGCCGCGCTTCGTGTCAATAGGGGGGTGATCGATTCGCTGCCCGCCCGGCTGACCGCCGCCGATCTGACCTGCGACCGCGGCGAGCGTCGTGTGTTCTCGGGCGTGCGCTTCGATATCTCCGGCGGCGACGCGCTGGCCGTGGTCGGGCCCAACGGGGCCGGCAAGTCGACCCTGCTGCGCCTGATCGCCGGCCTGCTGCCGGCCGCCGACGGGGCCTTGCGCTGGAACGGCGACCTGGTCACAGACGATCCCGAACGCCATCGGGCACGCCTCCACTATCTTGGCCACCAGGATGCGGTGAAACCGGCGCTGACCCCGCTGGAGACACTGGGTTTCAATGCCCGGCTGCGCGGCAGCGTTCCCAACGCCGCAAGCCTGCATGCCGCCCTCGAGGCGCTGGGTCTCGCGCCCCTTGCCGACCTGCCCGGCCGTTTCCTGTCGCAGGGCCAGCGCCGCCGCGTGGCCCTCGCCCGCCTGCTGGCCAGCCCGGCCCCGCTCTGGCTGCTCGACGAGCCGACACTCGGCCTCGATGCCGAGGCGCTCGGCCGGCTCGCCGATCTCATTGATACCCATCGCTCGCGCGGCGGCATGGTGCTGGTCGCCACGCATGGCGGGCTCGATCTCGGCGCCCACGCCACCCTTGATCTGGGGGACCGCGCATGAGCGCGCTGGCGGCCGTCCTGCGGCGCGAGCTGCGTCTCGCCTGGCGCAGCCCGGGCGACAGTCTCAACGTGCTGCTGTTCTTCGTGCTGACCGTGGTGCTGTTCCCCTTCGGCGTCGGCCCCGCCGCCGAGATCCTCGAACGTATCGCCGTCGGCGTGATCTGGGTGATGGCGCTGCTGGCCTGCCTGCTCTCGCTCGACCGGCTGTTCCGCGACGAATACGAGGATGGCGGGCTCGACCTTCTGATCCTTTCGCCAGCACCGCTCGAACTGCTGGTGCTGGGCAAGATCCTGGCGCACTGGCTGACCACCGCCCTGCCGCTGATCGTTGTTTCCCCGCTGCTCGGCCTGCTGCTGCAGATGCCGCCGCACGCCTTTCCGGTCCTCGCCTTGTCGCTGCTGCTCGGCACCCCGACCCTGAGCCTGATCGGGGCGATCGGCGCCGGCCTGACCCTGGGCGCCCGGCGCGGCGGCGTGCTCATCGCGCTGCTGATCCTGCCGCTCTACATCCCGATCCTGGTCTTCGGCGTGGCCGCGGTCGACGCGGCGGCGCAAGGCCTGTCAGCACAGCCGCACCTGCTGCTGCTGGGCGGGCTGTTGGCGCTGTTCCTGCCCATCGCCCCGGTCGCGACGGCGGCGGCGCTACGGCAGGCGCTCCACTAAGTATTTGCCGGACTTAGGGCAGCTCACCTTTCGCAAGGCGTCGCGACAACAGCAACCGGAGGCCGAGGACGGCACCCGGCACCAGCAGCGCCGCCATGTTGAGATGGTTGGTCATCGGGATGGCCAGCAGGCAGCCCGCAAAGAAACAACCGACCAGCCACGCGGTCTCGCGCAGGCTGCACCAGGGTGCATCCGGCTGGGCCTGGGGCCTGCCAGCCAGGCCGCGGGCGGCGTTGACCGCCAGTTGGGTGACATTGCCGGTCATCACCGTGCTCATCGGGCCGAAACCGGGATAGAGCCGATGGGTCGTGTTCTGGATTGCCATGGTGCAGATCAGCATGATCCCGAGAGCCATGTGCCGAAACGTGGTGTGCTCGTGCTGGAACGCGGCGGAGATGGCGCCGATGGTGATCAGGCCCAGGCTGACCATGGCGAGCAGGCAGGCACTGCGTCGGATGCCCCAGGAGGCCGGCATTAGCCGGTCGTGCAGCCACGCCACGCCCATCACCGCGACGATGAAGACCGGGATGCTCACCAGCTTCAGATGGTCGATCGGCTCAAATTCCTCGCTGAGGGCAACGGCGAAAAGCACGAGGTTGCCGGTGACATGCGCGGCCAGCAGCCCGGAGAAATGGATGAAGCTGGCGGTGTCGACATAGCCAGCCACGAAGCTCAGCACGAGCGGCGTCAACCACGGCATCCGGCCCCCCTGCGCCGGCACCGCGCCGCCGGCTAATCGATCAGCTGTCCGCTGGGATCGAAGAACGGAAACGGGCCGGGATGATCGCCCAGCACCGCCGTGTGGCTGACCAGCGTCCCGTCGCGCCACAGATGCAGCATATAGCCCGGCGGCTCCATGCGGAATGCGCTCGGGCCGTCCTCGCGCAGGTCGAGGGCGACCTGGTGCGCCGGGCTGGGGCAGGTCGTGGCCCGCCGGCCGCCGACCACCGCCTGGATGGTGCGGTGCAGGTGGCCGCAGAGGATGGCCTGCACCTGCGGGTGTTTGGCCATCACTGCGGCAAAGCCGTCGCGGCCCTTGAGACCGATCCTGTCCATGTGCGCGATGGACGTGGGGAACGGCGGATGGTGCATCATCACCACGGTGGGTGCCGACGGCTTGTGCGCCAGCGTCCGGTCCAGCCACTCCAGGCGCTCGGCGTCGAGTTCGCCGCCGCCCTGCTGGGGGATGATCGTGTCCAGGCCGATCAGGCGCAGCGGCCAGCGGTCGACGGCGTAGTTGAGAAAGCCCTTCTCCGGCAGATAGGCCTCGTCCCGGAAGGCCTCGCGCATGGCGTCGCGCCCGTCATGGTTGCCGGGGATGGCGTAGATCGGCGCCTTCAGCGGCGCGAGGATCTCCTTGAGATGCGTGTATTCCTCGGGCCGGCCGAGATCGACGAGATCGCCGGTGAGCGCAATGACATCCGGCCTGGGATCGAGCGTCATGACCTCGGCGACGCAGTCGCGCAGCATGGCGGCCGTGTCGACCTTCTTGTAGGCGAGCTTGCCCGGCAGCTTGATATGGGTATCGGTGATCTGGAGGATCAGCATCGCAGTTCACTTTCAGTTGTCACCCCGGCGAAGGCCGGGGTCCAGCTCTCTTAGTAAACAACCTCATGCTGAGGAGGCCCGTCCCAATCCTCGCCGCGCGATAGCGCGGCACAAGATGACGGGCCGTCTCGAAGCATGGCCTCATTCGGAATCGTCACCCTTCGAGGCTCGCCCGCCCTTCGACAAGCTCAGGACGGGCTCGCACCTCAGGGTGAGGTTATTTTGATGACCTGGTTTCACAGCGAAAGCAGGCCATGCGGATCGATGCGCAGGCCGATCGGATCGCCGTGGCTGAAATCGCGCCGCGCGGCGGCTTCCAGGATCAGCGGCTTGTCGCCGCCGACATCGACCGCGAGGCGCGTGCGATCACCGAGGAAGAAGGCGGCGGTGATCGTGCCCTTGAGATGGGCGGCACCGTCGTCGGCGATGCTCACATCCTGCGGGCGGAACATCGCCTCGGTGGCGCGGGCCGGCGCCTCGGGCCAGGGGATCGAACCGGCCGAGGTGACGAAGGCGCCGCCCGCGACATGGCCGGCCACCCGGTTCATGGTGCCGATGAAGTCGGCGACGAACAGCGTCGCCGGCCGCTGGTAGATGTCGCGCGGCGTGCCGATCTGCGCCACCTTGCCGTGCTCCATGACCACGATGCGGTCGCCCAGCGCCATGGCCTCGGCCTGGTCGTGGGTGACGTAGACGGCGGTGATGCCCAGCCGGCGCAGCAGCTCGTCGATCTCGATGCGCAGCGCATCGCGCAGCTTGGCGTCGAGAGCGGTCAACGGCTCGTCGAGCAGCAGGGCGCGCGGCCGCACGGCGAGTGCGCGGGCCAGGGCCACGCGCTGGCGCTGGCCGCCGGAGAGCTGGTCGATGCGGCGATCCGCCAGCTTCTCGATGCGCATCATTCCCAGCATCTCGTTCACCCGGGCGCGCAGCGCGGCGGACGGAGTTTTGCGCAGCCGCAGGCCGTAGCCGATGTTCTCGGCCACGCTCATGTTGGGGAACAGCGCGTAGGACTGGAAGACCATGCCGACGTTGCGCTTCTCGATCGAGAGCGGCGTCACGTCCTCGCCGTCGAACAGCACCGTGCCGCCGGCATCCGGCTGCTCGAGCCCGGCGATGATCCGCAGGGTGGTGGTCTTGCCGCAGCCCGACGGCCCGAGAAGGACCAGCGTCTCGCCCGACTTGATGACCAGGTCGAGCGGCTCGAGCGCCTTGGTCCCGTCGGCGAAGGTCTTGGCGCAGCCGGTGAGGGTGATGGCCAGCGGTTTCATTGAATCGGTCATGTCTCTCACTCGTCCTCGGCGACGAACTTGGCTTGCCGTGCCTGGCCCAGCCACTGCAGGGCGACGAGCAGCGGCACGATCATCAGGAAGAAGACCAGCGTATAGGCGCTGCCGATCTCCAGGCGCAGCGAGGCGTAGGCATCGGCGAGGCCGACCGGCAGCGTCTTGGTCAGCGGCGTGTGCAACAGCCAGGTCATGTTGAACTCGCCCATCGACAGGGTGACCACCATCAGCGAGCCCGCGAGGATGCCGCCACGGCAGTTGGGCAGCACGATGTGGAAGAAGCGCTGCCAGAAGCTCGCACCCAGGCTGGCGGCCCCCTCCTCCAGCGTCTTGAGATCGATGGCGCTGAGCACGGCCAGCACCGAGCGCACCATGAACGGCAGGGTGAACAGGATGTGGCCGACCAGGATGAAGCTCCACGAGGTGCGGAAGCCACCGGCGCCGCCATAGGTGACGATCAGGGCGAGTGCGGTGGCCAGGCCGGGCACGGCGACGGGCATGACCAGCAGTTCCTCGAGCGCCCGGCTGAACGCATTCTGCCGCTTGGCCAGGGCGTAGGCCGCGGGAACGCCGAGGATCAGCGTGCCCGCCAGGCAGGCGAGCGAGATGCCGATCGACAGGAAGATCGTGTCCCGGTAGCCGTCCCAGACGGCGAAGACCCAGCGCAGGGTGAAGCCGCTCTGGATGCCGCTCTGGTAATTCACGGTCACGCCGGCCAGGATCGAGAGGATCACCGGCGCGATGAGGAAGGCGCAGACCAACAGCGTGAAGGCGAGCTGGGCGTAGAAGGCGGCGCCGCGCTTCATGGCTCAGCCCGCCGCCGCCACGGTGCTGCCGGCGGCGGTGCGCGCCACCGCCAGAACGACCCAGGTCACCGCACCCAGCACGAAGCTGAGCGCCGCGGCGGTGGCGATGTTCGCCTCCAGCGTGAACTCGGTATAGATGACCATGGGCAGCACGTTGATGCGCGTGGCCAGCGTGAAGGCAGTGCCGAAGGCACCCATCGCCGTGGCGAAGCAGATGGCGCCGGCGGAGATGAAGGCCGGCTTCAGGCCCGGGATGATGACGTCCAGCACCACGCGCCAGGTCGAGGCGCCGAGCGAGCGCGCCGCCTCCTCCAGTTTCGGGTCGAGCTTCTCGGCCGCCGCCATCACCGTGAGGATGGTGCGCGGGATGGAGAAATAGACGTAGCCCATGAACAGGCCGGCCATCGAATAGGCGAAGACGATCTTGTCGCCGGTCAGCCAGCGGCTGACGTCGCCGATCAGGCCCTGGCGCCCGGCCAGCATGATGACCATGAAACCGATGACCACGCCGGGAAAGGCGAGCGGAAAGGTGAGCATCGCCACTAGCGCGCCGTTGCCGGGAAAGCGGTTGCGCTGCAGGAAGACGCCGGCGATGCCGCTGATGATCAGCGTCGCCGCGGTGGTGGCCGCCGCCAGGCCCAGGGTCGAGACCAAGCTGGAGAAATAATTGCGGTCGGTGACGATCGCCGTGTAGGCGCCCCAGCCCTGCTTGCCGGTCAGGCCGATATGGAAGAGCTGGGCCAGCGGCAGCAGGAAGAACGCGGCAAAGAAGATGCCGGCGGGCAGCAGCAGGGTGGTCAGGCGATAGCTGTCGCGTGTCACGGGTGCCCCTCACCCCGACCCTCTCCCGGAGGGAGAGGGAGCGGAGAAGAAGACACGCGACAAACTACACCTCTCCCATAGGGAGAGGCGGCGAGCCTTTGCGCTGCGTTGGCGGCCTTCAAGGCCGTCGACGGGCGCGAAGACTGGGCGAGCGGATGAGGGGCGACTGTCAACAACTAGCGGAGGGGCGGCGCCGAAGCTCCGCCCCTCCCTCCACCGTCAGTTCACTTCGTTCTTGTAGCGGTCGATGATCTGCTTCTGCGCCGCGGCCAGCTTCTTGAGGTCGATCGGCTTGGCGCGGGCGTATTCGGCATCGGGCAGGAACTTCGCCTTGGCCTCGGCCGACAGGCGGTCAGCGAAGACCGGCCGCAGATAGGCGTTGCCCCACATCGCCTGGCTTTCGTCGGAGAGCACGAAGTCCAGCACCTTCTTGCCGTTGGCGGCGTTCGGGCCCTTGTTGACCAGCGCCATGACGTAGGGGAACACCACCGTGCCTTCCTTCGGGATGACGAACTGCACCGGCGCCTTGTCGGTGTACTGGCCGCGATAGGCGTTGAAGTCGTAGTCGAGCAGGATCGGGATCTCGCCCGAGATGACGCGGGCATAGGAGGTCTGCTTCGGCACGATCGGGTCGTTCTTGGCCAGCGCCTTGAAGTACTGGATCGCCTTGTCGAGATTCTCGTAAGAGCCGCCGAGCGCCAGGTTGATCGCCATCACGCCCAATTGGCCGACGGCGGCCGAGGTCGGATCGAGATAGCCGACCAGGCCCTTGTATTCTGGCTTCAGCAGGTCGGCCCAGCTCTGCGGCACGGGCTTGTTGCCCAGCGCCTGCTTGTTGACGAACAGGCCGAGCGTGCCGGAGTGGATGGTGAACCAGTTGCCGTCCGGATCCTTGAGGTCGGCGGGGATCTTGTCCCAGCCCACGGGCTTGTACGGCGTCAGGATGCCGGCATCCTTGGCCGGATCGGCAGCGATGCCGCCAAGGTAGGTGACGTCGGCCACCGGGTTGTTCTTCTCGGCGATCAGCGCGGCGATCGCCTGGCCGGAGTTCTTGTTGTCCGGTGGCACCTGGATGTTCAGGCGCGACTGGATGGCGCGCAGCTGCGAGCCCCAGTCGGCCCATTCCGGCGGGCAGTTGTAGCAGATGGCCCGGCTCTGGGCCGAGGCCTCGACACTGCCGAGGGCCGTGATGGCAAGTGCGGCGGCAAACACTGCGCGTTTCAACATGGGTTCTCTCCTTTTCCGGCGTTAATGGCTGGCGGTGCTGTTGTGGACGACGACGCGTGTTCCGGCGGCCGCCAGCTGCTCGGCGATCGCCGGCGGCAGCGGCCGGTCGGTGAAGACGGCGGTGGCATCGGTAATGTGGCCGCCGCGCACGGTCGCCCGGCGGCCGAACTTCGAATGGTCGAGGACGAGAAAGCGCTGGCGGCAGTTCTGGGCCAGCGACTGGCGCATGCTGACCTCGTCGTGGGTGAAGTCGAGCAGCGTGCCGCTCTCGTCGACGGCGCCGGCGCCGTAGATGCCGATATCGACGCTGAAGCGATCGAAGAAGCCGCTGGCCTCGCCGCCGATGACGTCATGGTCGGGGGCGCGCAGTCTGCCGCCGGCGATGATCACCTCGCAGCTCGGGTTGCGGCTGAAGGCCAGCGCCACGTTGAGGTTGTTGGTCATCACCCGCAGGCCCTGGTGCTCGGCCAGCGCCTGGGCGCAGGTCTCGGGCGTGGTGCCGATGCCGAAGAACAGCGAGGCGAATTCCGGCACCTCCGCGGCCACGAGAGAAGCAATCTGCCGCTTGGCCGCGATGTTCAGCACCTGGCGCGCGGGATAGGCGAGGTTCTCGTTGGCCGCCGGCCATTCGACGCCGCCATGGCGCCGGCGCAGCAGACCGCGGTCGCAGAGCAGGTTGACGTCGCGCCGGATGGTCTGCGGCGTCACGCCGTATTGCTCGGCGAGCGCCTCGATGGCCTGGAAACCGTCGCGGCGGACTTGCTCGACGATGGCGCGGACGCGCTCTTCGGCCGTCATCTGCTGGCGTCTCCCCCTGCCGGGCCCTTTAAGTTCAAGCGAACATTAAGGACTGCTTTTTTCAGTTATGTTACTTTCAAATGAACTTATCGTTTCAGCAAGCGAAAAAGCTGCCTGGGGAAAAGCCGCCCGGGCGGCAGCCTCCGAGATCCCGGGGCGCTGGAAATAAAACAGCCTGCTCAAGGGTTTATTAGGGCCGGCTGATCATCCTCAAAGGCGTGGAAAACACCTCCCCAAAGGTCTAAATCCTAGGCGACCCCATGCAACGCTTTGCCAATCCCGGCCGTTTTCTTCGCTTGGCGCGTGCCGTCTACCCGTGGACGGCCGGGCTGGCCGTGCTCTGCCTGGCGGCGGGGCTGTGGTTCGCCTTCGTCGCCTCGCCGCCCGACTACCAGATGGGCGAGACGGTGCGCATCATGTACGTGCACGTGCCCGCCGCCTGGATGGCGCTGTTCGTCTACACCAACCTCGCCGTAGCCGCCGCCGTGCTGCTGGTCTGGAAGCATCCGCTGGCCGAGCTCGCCGGCCGGGCGATGGCGCCGGTCGGCGCCTGCTTCACCGCGCTCTGCCTGATCACCGGCTCGCTCTGGGGCCAGCCGATGTGGGGCACGTTCTGGGTGTGGGACGCGCGCCTGACCTCGGTGCTGGTGCTGTTCTTCCTCTATCTTGGCTACATCGCGCTCTCGAATGCCTTCGACGACCCGACGCGCGGCGGCAAGGCCGCGGCGATCCTCGCCTTGGTCGGCGTGGTCAACGTGCCGATCATCAAGTTCTCGGTCGACTGGTGGAACACGCTGCACCAGCCGGCCTCGCTGACCCGGCTCGACGCGCCGGCGATTCATGCCTCGATGCTGGTGCCGCTCCTGCTCATGGCCTTCGGCTTCACCTTCTATTTCGTTGCCGTGACCCTGATCCGCATCCGCACCGAGATCCTGGCGCGCCGCCTGCGCGCCCTGCAGTTCAGCCAGGGGGCGAGCGAGGTGGCAGCAGCGTCGCCGCGCCAGGTGTCGGCATGAGCGGCGAGCACAGTCTCTTCATCTGGCTGTCCTACGGCGTGGCGGCGATCGTCCTGGTCGGGCTGTGGCTGGCGAGCCAGCGCGCGCTCAAGGGGCGCGAGGCCGAGCTCGAACGCGCCGAGGCGGCCCTGCCGAGGACAAGACGATGACCCGCAAGAAGCGGCGCCTCTATATCCTCGGCCTGTTCCTGCTCGGCCTCGGCACGGCGACGGCGCTGACCCTGACCGCCTTCCAGGACAATCTCGTCTTCTTCTACAGCCCGACGGACCTGCAGGCGAAGAAGCTGCCGCCCGAGCAGCTCTTCCGTCTCGGCGGCCTGGTCGAGACCGGCTCGGTCGAGCGCAGCGGCGGTGGCGAGGCGCGCACTGTCGAGGTCCGCTTCCGCATCACCGATCTCGAGCATTCGGTGCCCGTGATCTACGCCGGCATCCTTCCCGACCTGTTCCGCGAGGGGCAGGGCGTGGTGGCCAACGGCCGGATGGCGCCGGACGGCACGTTCCGGGCGCGCGAGCTCCTGGCCAAGCACGACGAGAACTACATGCCGGCGGAAGTGGCCGAGGCGCTCAAGAAATCCGGGCGCTGGAACGAGACCGTCGGCACCGGCAAGTGAGCGAATGGCCAGCGAATGGATTTCGGATAATCAGCGAATGGATTTCGAATGATTCCTGAAATCGGCCATTACGCGCTGGTGCTGGCGCTCGCCGTGGCGCTGGTCCAGGCGACGGTGCCGCTGATCGGCGCGGCGCGCAACGATGCGCCCCTGATGGAGATGGCGCGCAGCGCCGCCCTGACCCAGTTCGGCTTCGTGGCCCTGGCCTTCGCCTGCCTGACCCAGGCCTATATCGTCGGCGACTTCAGCGTGCGCAACGTCGCCGAGAATTCGAACTCGGCGATCCCCTTCCTCTACAAGCTCACCGGCGTCTGGGGCAACCACGAGGGCTCGATGCTCCTCTGGATATTGATCCTGGCGCTCTTTGGTGCAGCCGTGGCCGCGTTCGGGCGCAACCTGCCGCCCACCTTGCGCGCCCGCGTGCTCGCCGTGCAGGCGATGACCGGGGTGGCGTTCCTCGCCTTCATCGTCTTCACCTCGAACCCGTTCGAGCGTCTCGATCCGGCACCCTTCGACGGCCGCGACCTCAATCCGATCCTCCAGGATCCCGGCCTCGCCTTCCATCCGCCGTTCCTCTACCTGGGCTATGTCGGCTTCTCGACGACCTTCTCCTTCGCCGTGGCGGCGCTGATCGAGGGCCGTGTCGATCCGGCCTGGGCGCGCTGGGTGCGGCCGTGGACGCTGGCCGCCTGGTCGTCGCTCACACTCGGCATCGCGCTGGGCAGCTGGTGGGCCTATTACGAGCTCGGCTGGGGCGGCTGGTGGTTCTGGGACCCGGTGGAGAACGCCTCGTTCATGCCCTGGCTGGTCGGCACGGCGCTGCTCCATTCGGCCATCGTCGCCGAGAAGCGCGACGCGCTGAAGAGCTGGACGGTGCTGCTCGCCATCCTGGCTTTCGCGCTGTCGCTGATCGGCACCTTCCTGGTGCGCTCGGGCGTGCTCACCTCCGTCCACGCCTTCGCCGTCGATCCGGCGCGCGGCCTCTTTATCCTCCTGATCCTCATCGTCGCCATCGGCGGCTCGCTGGCGCTCTATGCCTGGCGTGCACCACTGCTCAAGGCCGGCGGCGTCTTCTCGGCCGTCAGCCGCGAAGGGGCCATGGTGCTCAACAACCTGCTGCTCGCCACGGCGGCGGCGACGGTGTTCCTGGGCACGCTCTACCCGCTGTTCCTCGATGCGGTGAACGGCACCAAGGTTTCGGTCGGACCACCGTTCTTCGAATCGACCTTCGTGCCCCTGATGGTGCCGCTGATGATCGCCGTGGCGCTCGGGCCGATGCTGGCCTGGAAGCGCGGCAATCTGCGCGCGGCGGCCGCGCGGCTGTGGATCGGCGCCGCCGCGGCGGGAGGGACCATCGTGCTCGTCGTGGCGGGCTACGGCTTCAAGAACGTGGCATCCGGCTTCGGCATGGCTTTGGCCGTCTGGGTCGCCGCCGGCACCCTGATCGAGGTTGCCGAGCGCATCCGCCTGTTCCGCCTGCCTATAGCCGAATCGCTGGCCCGGGCCGCCGGCCTGCCGCGCTCGGCCTGGGGCATGACCCTCTCCCATTTCGGTCTCAGCCTGTTCATCGCCGGCGCCGTCGCTTCGGCTTCCTGGCAGGTGGAGAAGATCCAGATCGTGCGGCCGGGTGACCGCATCGATGTCGCCGGCTATCGCTTCGAGTTCAAGGGCGCCGTCGAGGAGCGCGGCCCCAACTACATCGCCCAGCGCGGCACCTTCGAGGTGACCAAAAACGGCGCGCCCGTGGCCCTGATGCAGCCGGCCAAGCGCTTCTATCCCGTGCAGCGCACGACCACGACCGAGGCCGCCATCCATACGCTGTGGATCGCCGACCTCTACGCCGTGATCGGCGATCCGCAGGAAGGCCAGCAGATGAGTGCGGGCGCCCCCTTCCCCAGCGGTCCCGATGCGGTCTGGGCGGCGCGGCTCTACTACAACCCGCTGATCCCCTGGATCTGGCTGGGCGCGCTGGTCATGTCGCTGGGTGGTGCCCTGTCGCTGACCGACCGACGCCACCGCGTCGGCGCCCCGGTGCCGGCCCGCGCCAAGGCCAGCCCATCGGCCGCGGAGTAGCCATGCGCCGCGTTCTCTACCTGGTGCCGCTCGCGGCCTTCCTCATGCTGGCCGCCTGGTTCGCCATCGGACTCACCCGCGATCCCAGCAAACTGCCTTCCGCCCTGCTCGACCGGCCGGTGCCCGACTTCGCCTTGCCTGCCCTCGCCGGCTCGGACGTGCCGGCGCTGACCAGCGCGGCGCTGCAAGGCAAGGTGTCGCTGGTCAACGTCTTCGCCTCCTGGTGCGTGCCCTGCCGAGCCGAGCACCCGATCCTCATGCGCCTGGCCCGCGAGAACGGCGTGCCGGTCTACGGCATCAGCTACAAGGACAAGGCCGCCGACAGCCTCAGGTTCCTGCGCGAGCTCGGCAACCCCTATGCGGCGATCGGCCATGACGAAAGTGGGCGCGTGGGCATCGAATGGGGCGTCTATGGCGTGCCCGAGACCTTCGTGGTCGACCGCGCCGGACGGATCCGCCACAAGCATGTCGGGCCGATCACGCCCAAGGACCTGCAGGACAGGCTGCTGCCGTTGATGGCGGAGCTGGCTCGATGAAGCGCCTGCTGCTTTTCGTCGCCCTCGTGGTGATGCTGGCGACGCCGGCCCTGGCCGTGCTGCCCGACGAGATGCTGCAGGACCCAGCGCTGGAGGCGCGGGCCCGGCTGCTGTCGCGCGAGATCCGCTGCCAGGTCTGCCAGAACCAGTCGATCGACGATTCCGGCGCCCCGCTCGCCGCCGATCTGCGCAAGCTGGTGCGCGAGCGCCTGACGGCCGGCGATTCGGACGAGGCGGTGTTCGCCTTCCTCACCCGCCGCTACGGCGACAACGTGCTGATGCGCCCGCCGGTGCGGCCGGAGACCTGGCCGCTATGGTTCGGCCCGCTCGGCATCCTGGTCGTCGCGGCGATCGGCCTGCTGATCGTCCTGCGTCGCCGGCGGCACGACACGCCGGCCGCGCCCGCGGCGCTGGCCCCCTCGGAGGAGCGCCGGCTCGCCGAATTGCTGGATCAGGATCGCCGATGATCTGGCTCGCCTTCGCTGTCCTCGCCCTGATCGCCGCGGCGGCGCTGCTGCTCCCGTTCCTGCGGCGGTCTTCGAGCGGCGCCACGCGCGCCGACTACGACGTCGAGATCTATCGCGACCAGCTGGCGGAGATCGAGCGCGATCTATCCCGCAACCTGATCGGCGAGAGCGAAGCCAGGGCGGCGCGCACCGAGATCGCCCGCCGCGCGCTCGCCGCGGACGCCGAGCGTGCGTCGACATCCGCCGCCGCGCCCGCCGCGCGCACCATCCCGACCGCGATTCTCGCCCTGGCGGTGATCGTGCCCCTGGGCGCCCTGCTCATCTATCTCGATGTCGGCTCGCCACGCCTGCCCGGCCAGCCGCTGGCCGCGCGTCACGACACCAACCCGACCGAGGCCGCGCGCCAGGACCAGGCCCTGGTCACCCAGCTCGCCGAGCGGATGAAGGAGCGCCCCGACGACGTGCAGGGCTGGCTGCTGCTGGCGCGGTCCTACGCCACGCTCGGCCGCCACGACGACGCGGTCACCGCCTGGCGTAATGTCCGCCGGCTTGCCCCCGAGGCGCCCGAGCATCTCGGCCCGTTCGCCGAGGCGCTGGTTCAGGCGGCGGGCGGCAGCGTCACGCCCGAGGCACTCTCGTTGTTCCAGGCCGCGACCAAAACCGACGGCAACGACCCGCGACCCCGCTTCTATATCGGCCTCGCCCGCGCCCAGGCCGGCGACAGCCGCGGCGCCCTGCAGGCGTGGATCGATCTGGTGACCATCTCGCCACCCGATGCGCCGTGGCTGGTCACCGTACGCGGCCAGATCCAGCGCGTCGCGGCGCAGGCCGGGATCGATCCCGCCAGTATCGCACCGTCGGCGGAGGCGTCAGCCCAGGCGGCACGCGAGGCCGGCGGGCCGCCCCCGGGCCCGACCGCCGACATGATCGCCCGCCTGCCGCCGGGCGAGCAGCAGCAGATGATCCGCGGCATGGTTGAATCGCTGGCGGCACGGCTGGAGGCGGAGCCCAACGATGTCGAGGGCTGGCGTCGGCTGGGCCGGGCCCGGCGCGTGCTCGGCGAAACCGACAAGGCCATCGAAGCCTATGCCAAGGCGGCGGAGCTGGCGCCCGGCCGGGTCGAGGTGCTGAGCGACTACGCCGGCCTCCTGTTCGAAGGCATCGGTCCCGGCGACAAGCTGCCGGCGCCTTTCGTGGCGGTCATGGCCAAGATCCTCGCGGCCGACCCCAACCATCTCGATGCTCTATGGTTCACCGGCGTTGCCGAGGCGGAAGCCGGACGGCGCGCCGCCGCGGTGGCGCTCTGGCAACGGCTGATCGACCGCCTGCCGCAAGGCTCGCCGGAGCGCGCCGAGATCGAAACCGAAATCGAGCGCCTGCGCAAACAGGAAGCGAACTGAGGCAGGACTTTCGGGCTTTTCGTGCCGGCGCCAATCCCGCCCGTCGACTGCCGCAGCACTCGGCGATAAAGCGCTATGAGCCCGGCGTGTTTCGCGCGCCTATAATTGGCAGAGGTGCTTTCGCTTCGTGAAACACCGATTCGGCTGCGCGCGACGCTCGTATTATAGTTGCCATCGATTCACGGCATTGCCGTATGCCTTGCCCCGAGCATGAAGCGAATGAGCGAACACACCGCGGACAGCGACTTTTTAGAAGCGGTTGAGCACCAGCGCGCTGGTCGTACAAGCGAAGCAGCCGAGCTTTGTAATCGGATTCTCGCTGCGGACGCCAACCATCCGCGGGCTCTCCATCTTCTGGGTATAATTCAGCTTCAATCCGGAAAGGCTACAGAAGCCATCCGGCTCTTGCAGCGTTCCATAGCCGCTGTACCGGACTATGCCGAGGCTCATTTCAATTTAGCGGCAATGTTGGCGTCTAGCGGCGATTTCGTGGGCGCATCACAGCACTACGAGCGTGTCACAGCACTGCGGCCTGACCATCCCGAGGCCGCATCACGATATGCTACAACTCTGGTAAAGCTCGGTCAGCCGCGTGAAGCCGAAGCATTTCTTCGGGACAACGTCGCTCGGCAGCCGAATGATTTCTTTTCGCTGAACGTTTTAAGCTCATTGGCGCTCCAGCGGGGTGATAAGAACGAGGCAGAAGCGTTCGCTCGGCGAGCTGTGTCAACTTCTTCCTCCTGCGCTCTGTCTCATCTCAGATTGGGTTGTGCTCTTCGGGAGCAGCAGAAGTTTGAAGAGGCTGAGGCCTCTTTTCGCGAAGCCCTGGCAATAGAGCCGGACGATGATTTAGCGCTTTATTATCTGGGCTCAATTTTTCATGCGCGGCTCGAGTTCGAGAGAGCCGCTCAGTATTTCCAGCGAGCCTTGTCCCTCAATCCAGAAAATGATGCCGCCAGTGACGGCATGGACCTTATCCGGCAAGGCCTGTCTTTTGGTACGGGATCAGGCTTTCAGGGCGCCCATAGGCCATCGAGACAGGTTTTTATGTCAGCGGTCGTGTCGTTACTGCGCACGCGTGAACCTCCAGTACGCATACTTGAAATCGGCTCATATATGGGAGCATCGGCCATTACTTGGGGGCGCGCGCTAAGCCGCCTCTATTGTCGCTCTAGTTCGCTTCTATGCATCGATCTCTGGGCCGACAACCGCGACCTGCCATACGACGTTCTGATGGCGCGGTCCCTGGAGTCGGGGCTGGCGTATCGAACGTTTCTATCGAACATCGCCACCTTGCCAGAGCCTGTGACAGCAATGCATCGGCGGGGACGAAGCAGTTCCATCCTTCCCGAACTCGAATCAGGCAGTTTTGACATCATATATATCGACGGTTCCCATCGTTACGATGACGTCATCGTGGACGTGAAGGAAGCCACGCGGCTGACGCGCGACGGCGGGTTTATCTGCGGCGACGATCTTGAGCTGCAAGCTTCAAGATGTGACATGAACTTCGCTCGCCAAGCCGCAAATGGCGACGCTGTATCCGACCCTTACACCGGAGAGACCTTTCATCCAGGCGTCACGTTGGCGTTGCACGAAGTTTTCGGACCAGTATCTGCCTACGACGGTTTTTGGCTGATGCGGAAGTCGGGAGACAATTACGTCGACGTGTCATTGCGCGAAGCTACCGCCGTCCTACCGACGCATTGGCCACGCAAGATAGTCGAGCAACTCCGAGCCCGGTTTTCTAGTCGGCAGGAGTTGGCCGGTATTGTTGTCTGAGCTTTGGCCATCGGCAAGCGCGCTCAGCGGCGAGCGCCTGCGCAAACAGGAAGCGAACTGAGCGGCTGAGGCCGGGCGTCAAACGCGCCTGCTCATGACGTCAGGGAGACTGGCTGGCGGCTCACCCCACCCTACCCTCCCCACAAGGGGGGAGGGTTTAGGAGAGCGGCTCTCTTATCTTCCCCCTCCCCCTTGAGGGGGGAGGGTTGGGGTGGGGGTGCTCCGTGACGCTAGAACTTCTTAGCGGGCCACGATCTCCGCCCGGCGGTTCTGCGGCTCACGCGCGCCGTCGGGCGTCGGCACCAGCGGCTGGGTTTCGCCGCGTGCCTCGGTGACGATCTGGTTCTGCGGCACCCCGGCGCGGATCAGCGCCGCGCGCACCGCATTCGCCCGACGTCCCGACAAAGCCATGTTGTAGGCATCGGAGCCGGAGCGGTCGGCATGTCCGACGACCTCGATGCGCGCCGTCCCGCCGCGACGCACGTTGTCGGCGGCGGTGCGAATCACCGCCTGCGCCTCCGGCGTCAGGTCGGAGCGGTCGAAGTCGAAGAACACCAGCCACTGCTGGGCGCCGGCGGGACGCGCGGCGGGTGCCGCGGGAGCCGGGGCCGGTGGCGCGGCGGCCGTGGCCGGTCGGCGCTCCAGCTCGGCCATTGCCGTCTCGAAATCACGCCGGCAGTTCTGCACCTTCTCGTTCAGCCACTGGCCTTCGACCGCGAAGATCGGATCGGCGGCTTCGTCGAGCCAGCAGTCGTAGGCGCCCTGGGCCCGCGCCGCGACCGGCGGCGCCGCCACCGTGGCATTCGCCTGCAGTGCCGTGACCAGGCGCTGGCGCGCACTCGTCAGCTCGTCGGCGAGCTTCACGGGTATGAAGCCTTTTTCCCCCGGAACATCGGGGGCGACAGCCTCACCGCGCGCCGCGCGCATCGATTTGCGGGCAAAATGCTCGGAGCCGGAGAAATCGTACTGGCCCTGCCACTGGTTCTCGGCCATGGCCAGATACGTCGCGCTCTGGGCGCGGCTGAACTCGCTGCCGCCTTGCGGCTGGGTACGCTGGGCCTTCTGCAGTTCGGTGGTGCAGGCGCCGGCCAGCAGGACGCAGGCGGCGAGGGCGAACGGGGCAAGACGCTTCATGGCTTTCCTCTCTCTACGAGATGGCACGCGCCCCTGTGCCCCCTGGACGCGTCGCTGACGGTAGAGAGGTAAGCTTGGCCGTCGGCCGATCAACCCGGCAGAACTACCCCAGAAGAGGTAGTCCGGAGTGCGGCTCAGCGGCGAGCGCGCACCAGATCGATGATCTTGCTCTCGTTCTGCGCGCCCAGGCCGGCGGCCTGCAACTCGCGCAGGACCCGCACCGATGCCTTGCCGAGACGGGCGTCGAGACCGTAGCGCCGCGCCAGGTCGAGACCGTAGAGCGTGTCCTTCAGGCGCAGCGTGCCGGAAAAGACGATCTCCCGGTCGTGGTGCTTGTCGCGCATCGCCTTGGCATTGCGGATGACCTGCGGGCTCGCGGCGGCCCCGCGGCAGATCGTCTCCGCCACCTGCTGCAGGTCGAGGCCCGCGCGCTCGGCCATGACCAGCCCCTCGGCCAGCGCGCCGATCTGGATCGAGCCCATCAGGTTGACCAGCAGCTTGTAGGCGTTGGCGGTGCCGACCGGGCCGAAATGCACGAGCGAGCCGGCGATGGCGCCGAAGACCGGCCGCAGCGCCGCGATGTCCTTTTTGTCGGCGCCCAGGAACAGGGTCAGCTCGCCGGCGGCGGCGACGCTGGGGATGCCGGTCACCGGGCAGTCGACGAAGCGCACGCCGCGCGCCTCGACCTGCCTGGCCAGGCGCTTGATCCAGCCATGCGACAGGGTCGAGCACTCGACCGCCCAGGCTTTCGACGCCAGCGTTGCCTTCATCGCGCCCTGCCGGCCGAGCCAGACCTCGCGCGAGGCGCGATCATCGGCGACCATGGCGAAAATCACCGACGCCCCCTCCGCCGCCTCGCGCGGGCTGGCGGCCAGTGTCGCGCCCAGCCGCACCAGCGCCTTCGCCTTGGCGGCGGTGCGATTGTAGACCGCCACCTTGTAGCCGGCCTGCACCAGGCGCGTGGCCATGGCCGAGCCCATGTTACCGAGCCCGAGAAAAGCAATCCTGTGTTTCATACGTCTACTTGCCTTCGAGCGTGTTCACCGGCTCCCAGTCCGGGCCGGGCGGTTTGTACGCGAACTTCTGCGCGCGTTCCAGGAACAGCGCCGACGGCGGATCCGTCTCGGCAACCGCGGCGAAACTCTGCATGGCGCCGGCGAAGTCGCGATCCCGCCAGCAGGCAAGACCCACGGCATAAGCTTCGGCATGGGCTTTCTGCCTGTCGCTTTCCCGGCCCGCTTCGGCAAGCGGCTCGTAGATCTTGACCGGCTGGGCGCGGCCCTTGACCCGGATGGCATCCAGCTCGCGCCAGGCGAAGGCCTCGCCGGTCAGCGCCACGGTGGCGTCGGCCGCCATGATCGACGAGCCGAAATACTTGTTGGCGCCTTCGAGCCGCGAGGCGAGGTTCACCGCATCGCCCATGACGGTGTAGTTGAAACGCCGGCGCGAGCCGATATTGCCGACCAGCGCCTCGCCGGAGTTGAGGCCGATACGCTGCCCGAGCTTGAAGCCCTTGAAGGCGGTGGCCGTGTGGTTGAGCTGCTCCAGCCGCTCGTGGCAGCGCAGCGCCGCGCGTGTCGCATGCACGGCGTGCTGCGGATCGTCGAGCGGGGCGCCGAACACCGCGACGATGGCATCGCCGATATACTTGTCCACGAAGCCGCCATGCTCCTCGATGATGTCGGTCATCGCCGAGAGGTACTCGTTCATCAGCGCCACCAGCTCGGTGGGCGTCAGCTTCTCGGAGAACGAGGAGAAGCCCGCGACATCGGAGAAGAACACGGTGACGCTGCGGCTCTCGCCGCCCAGGTCGGGCGGCTTGTTCGAGGCCATCATCTTCTCGATGACGGCCGGGGCCAGGTAGAGCGCGAAGCTCTTGCGCAGCAGGCGCTTGTCCTTGTCGGCGGCGACGAAGCGGTAGCCGATCGTCGCCATCAGGGCGAGCGCGCCGGCGACCACGGCGTTGAGGAACGGCAGGGCGAGCGCCTGGACGAACGCCGCCACGGCGCCCGCCGTGAGCGCCACGGCCGCCCCTAGGAACACCAGCGTCGCCCAGGCCGGCGAAAAGACCAGCGCTGCGGCCACGCCGATGACCGCCATGACGAGGCCGATCGCGGCACCGGGAAGGCGCTCGAGTTCGCGCACCGCGTCACGGCGCAGAAGATTGTTCACCGCCGTGGCGTGCAGGTAGACGCCGGAGATCGAATCGCGCACGAACTTTCCCTCGCCCGAAGGCGGCGGCAGGGCGCAGCGGGCCCCGCGCGAGCCTTCGGCGGCCGTGGCGAAGCGTTTCGAGGTGATCTTGCGATCCTCGACATCGAGCACCGTGCCGATCAGCACGACCTTGCCTTCGAAGTGGCGGCGGAAGAACTCCTTGTCGTCCTTCTCGGCGCAGGCGCGCAGATCGGCCAGTGAAAAGGTCGGGATATCGTCGGCGCCGCCGTCGAAATTGAGGGTCAGCGTGTTGGGCGGCAGCGCCGGCACGCGGTAGCCGCCGAGGCTGATCGTGCCATCGATGCCGTTCTCCGGCTTCACGCCCAGCGCCCGAGAGGCCAGTTCCACGGGCATCGAAGGCAACCGCTCTTCACCGACGCTGAAGATCAGGGGCATCCGCCGAACGATATCGTCGTCGTCATTGTAGGCGTTGAGAGCCCGGATATTGGCATTGCGCCCGACGGCGACACGCTGGCCCTGCGATGGCTCGATCGGATGCTCCCGGTGCTGCACCTGGCCGAGCACGAGCTTGCCCGCCCGCGCCGCAACGTTCAGGGCCCTGAGATAATCACGATCGAAACCGCGCACCCGCTCACCCAGCGTCTCGTCGCCGAACGTGACCCGCGACTGCTCGATCGAGGTCTGCAGCACGATGTCGAAACCAACGACCTTGGCACCGCCCTCGATGACGGCGTTGAGCACGCGCGCGATATCACGCGTCCAGGTGACGACCGGCGTATGCTCGAAGGGCGGTGTGCGGTAGGTCTCCTCGTCGATGGCGACGACTGCCGTCGGCGAAGAGGCGGGATCGTGCAGCGCGCCGACCAGCCGCCAGCGCAAACCCGTCAGCAGATCGATGGACAGGCCACGCAGGGTGTCGAGCGGCGGCGAAGCCGCCACCGTCCCGGCGACGAGCGCGATGAGCAAGGCCGCGACGAGGTCGCGGCGCCGTAATCCCCCCAGCATCCCCCGGCGTTCGGCCTAGCTCGCGGGGAAGCGCAGCAGGCGGCCGACGACCGGCGCCTGGCCCGGGCGGGCGAAAGGATCGACCTTGAACACGATCTGCTGCACCCCGACGCTGGCGCGGTAGAGGCCGCCGGCCTCCAGCGCCTTGTCGGATTTGGCGAAGTCGTAGAACGACCCGCGCAGCAGCTGCTGGCCGCCGATCTTCACCTCGTGGCGTTCGCCCGGCTGATCGAGGCGCTCGATCACCAGCGTGCCGCCGCCCTTGATCTCGACCACCGGCGACAGGCCGTAGAGCGTCACCTGCGGGGTGTTCGAGCCCGGCGCCGGCTTGGGCGGGGCGCGGAAGACCATGGCGCCACTCTTGCTGGCCGTCTGCTGGGAGAGCTGCATCTTGCTGTCGCAGCCGACCTTCTCGCGCCGCACCCGGCCGTCGGCGACCGTGCTCTGCTCCTCACCGACGGTGACCGTGCCGCCGGTGATGGTCTCGCGCCAGCACGACTTCATGTAGCCGAGGATCAGCTCGTCCTTGGGGCCCAGGCGGATGACCTTGCCGGCCGAGACGTAGTCCATGAACTCGACGCCAGCCGGCGTCCCGGTCACGTCCTCGACCACCGCAACCGGCGCCTGGGCCGCCGCGTGACCGGCGCATAGCGCCACGCCCGCAATCAAAGCTGCCTGGTAAATCCTGCGCATGGTCTGTCTCCCGCCCCTTGGGGGCCGATCCCGCCACTCTAGCTGACGCCCCCTAACCCGCAGTGACCGAAGTCACAGGCCTTTGATTATAGGGCTGCCCCGCCGCCTCGGCCATATTGGCCGCCTTTTCCCGCCAGGCCCTCCGCGCTGCTCCTGGGTAGGGGCATGCGCCGCCGGGCTTTTTGTGCGCTAACGCACGTTCGCCGCAATGTTGTCACAATCGGTCACCGGCTGGTCTCTCGCCCCCGTAGCCCCGACTCCCTGAAACTGAGCCTTAGCCGCACTCCATCGCGGAGGGCGCGGGGGTTTTGGGGGATCAAATCATGATGCGTTTCAAGGCGGCGGCGCTCTGCGCCGTTCTGCTCGGCGCCCTGTCGAGCGGGGGCTGCGCGGCGGTTGGAGTCACCATGGCCAGCGCCGCCGGGGGTGTGGCGATGGGCAGCGGGGTCGAGCACACCATGTCGGGGATCACCTACAAGACGTTCACGGCCTCGCTGTCGGATTTGCGCCTGGCGACGCTGGACAGCCTGCAGCGCATGGATATCGGGGTTGAAGGCGATGCCCAGACCGAGGAGGGCTGGATGCTCAGCGCCACGGCCCGCGACCGCCTGATCGAGATCGAGCTCGAGAGCCTGACCGGCAACACCACGCGCATGCGCGTGGTGGCCAACAAGGGCCAGATCTTCTTCAAGGACGCGGCGACCGCCACCGAGATCATCCTGCAGACCGTGCAGAGCCTCGACGAGCAGCGCGCCGCCCTGGCGGCCGAGGCCGCGGCGCGGGCCAAGCGGGCGCCGTCCGGCAAGCAGGCGACCGTGACCAAAGGAAAACGCACATGAGCCCGGGCCAGCTCCTGCTCGCCGCTTTCCTCACCGCCTGTCTCATCGCCCCGGCCCTGTCCCAAACCACGGTCCCGCCGACCGCGCCCGCCAAGGGGGGCGGCGCGGTATCCAGTACCGCCACTTCCCGGCCGGTGGCCGTCACCTCGGGCTCGGGGCGCACCGAGCTTGTCGGTTCGCGAAGCTCTTTCAAGGCGTTACGCGGCCGCTGAGGTTACTCATAATTTACGTTTTGGCGGGATGATGGCGGGTCGCGCTCCTCGCGCAATAAAAGAACGTCGAGAGACATGCCCCCGCCGCTCGACCAGAGAAAGGCACCTGCAGCCCGGATAGCGGACGATCACGCCGCGCCGGAGGCCGAGGCTTTGGCGAAGTTCCGCGGCATCTCGGCGGAGTGGTTCTGGGAATCCGATCGCGACCACCGGATCGCCTGGGTGTCTCCCGATTTCGAGAGCCGGACCGGCTTGCGCGCCGCCGACTTTGTCAGCAGCCGGCCGGAGTTTCTCAGTGACGAGACCGTCGGTTCCCACCAGGCATTCCGCGACTGGCGCTACGCACATCCGCGCGCCAACGGTGAGCCCTACCATTTCCTGATCAACGGCCAGCCGGTCAGCGATGGCGCCGGACGCTTCGCCGGCTATCACGGGACGGGACGGGATTTCCTCGCCCAACTGCGGCGCGCCGAGGAGCGGCTGCTCGACGCCATCGAGGCGATGGAAGACGGCTTCATCCTGTGGAACGCCAAGGACCGCGTGGTGATGTGCAACAGCGCCTTCGAGAGCATGGACCGGGAGAGCTACGTGGCGCTGCGGCCCGGCACGCGCTTCGAGGACATCATGCGCGAGCGCGTCTATGCCGGAAAGATCCTGGCCGCGCGCGGGCGCGAAGAAGACTACATCCGCCAGCGGCTGACCCAGCATCGCAACCCGAGCGGCGCCATCGTGCAGCAGCTCTCGAGCGGCCAGTGGGTGCGTATCGTCGAGCGGCGCACGCGCGACGGCGGCATCGTTTCCATCCGCAGCGATATCACCGATCTCAAGCGCCAGGAGGACGAGCTGCGCCGGGCCAAGGAGGAGGCCGAAGGCGCCAACCGCGCCAAGACCCGCTTCCTGGCCACCATGAGCCACGAGCTGCGCACGCCGCTCAACGCCATCATCGGCTTTTCCGAGCTTATGCAGGGCCGGATGTTCGGCCCGCTCGGCTCGCCCAAATACGGCGAATACGCCGCGGCCATCAATGCCAGCGGCCGCCATCTGCTCAGCCTGATCGGCGACATTCTCGACATGTCGCGGATCGAGGCCGGACGCTACGAGCTGCACCCGCAGGAAGTCGACCTGCGCGAGGTGGTCGATGAATGCCTGTTCATGCTCCAGGGCCGGGCGGCGGAGGACGGCGTCTTCCTGTCCAACGAGCTCAGCCGGCCAGGGCCGCGGGTGACCGCCGATCGCCTGGCGATCAAGCAGGTGCTGATCAACCTGCTGAGCAACAGCGTCAAGTTCACGCCGCGGGGTGGGCGCATCGTCTGCCGCGATGGCCATGACGGGCAGAAGCGGCTGACCGTGAGCGTCAGCGATACGGGGGTGGGCGTGTCCCCGGAGCGGCTGCCGCATCTCTTCGAGCCCTTCGCCGCCCCCGGCGATGCGTCGCTGGCCAAGCCCGTCGGAGGGACCGGCCTGGGCCTGTCGATCTGCCGGCGCCTGATGCGCCTGCATGGCGGCGATGTGGCGATCGACAGCGAACTGGGCCGCGGCACGACGGCCACGGTGACCTTCCCCGTCGAGCCGAAGCTGGCTTCAGCGAACTGATCCGGAAACGCGGGCGGTTGGTGGAGCCGAGGGGAATCGAACCCCTGACCTCCTCATTGCGAACGAGGCGCTCTCCCATCTGAGCTACGGCCCCGCCGGCGCGGCCGGGATAATGGTTGCCGCCCCAGGGCAAGTCAAGGAGAACGGGAACCCTTGCAGGCCAAGGACTTGCGCAGAATCAGGGGCCTCGTGTAGGGTCCCCTTGCTGGGCCTCGATACCGCAATTCGCGGCCCGGTCATGGGACCGACCGAGGCACCCCCCGCGGAGCGACAATGAATTCGCTGATCTCGCTGATCCTGACGGTCATCAACCTCTATATCTGGGTCCTGATCATCTCTGCCGTGTTGTCCTGGCTGATCGCCTTCAACGTGGTCAACCCGCACAACCGCTTCATCTACATGGTCAGCGATTTCCTCTACCGGGTGACCGAGCCTGCCTTGCGGCCGATCCGCCGCTTCGTCCCGCTTCTGGGCGGGGTCGACATCTCGCCGGTCGTGCTGATCCTGCTTCTGATCTTCATCCAGAACCTGATCATCGAGTACGCCTGAGACTCGCGCGGAGCAGCCGTTTCCCATGCCCGCCGCTCGCTTGCCGCTGTCGACCACGAAGGAAGGCGTGATGGTGACGGTCCGGGTCACGCCGCGCGCCCGCCGCGACGGCATCGCCGGCACCACCGAGATCAGCGACACCCAGGGGCCGGCTTGCGCCTTCGCGGTGCGCGTGGCCGCGCCGCCCGTGGACGGCGCCGCCAACCAGGCGACCATCCGCCTGCTCGCGCGAACCTGTCGCCTGCCGGCCTCGTCCTTCGAGATCGTCTCCGGCGACAGCGGCCGGGTGAAGCGCATCCTGGTGCGCGGCGAGCCGGACTCCCTCTTTCGTCTTCTGAGCGAGCGGCTGGCGGCATGAGCGCAGCGTTGATAGACGGCAAGACCTACGCCACGGCGCTGCGCCAGCGCCTGCGCAAGCGCGTGGATCAGCTCAGGGCCTCGCACGGAATCGTGCCCGGCCTGGCTGTCGTGCTGGTCGGCGAAGATCCCGCCAGCCAGGTCTATGTGCGCAGCAAGTCCAAGGCGAGCCTCGAGGCGGGGCTGAATTCGTTCGAACACAAGCTGCCCGCCGATACCACGGAGGACGAGCTCCTCGACCTGCTCGACCAGCTCAACGCCGACGATGCGGTCGACGGCATCCTCGTCCAGCTGCCGCTGCCCAAGGCGATCGACGCGGGCGCGGTCATTGACGCCATCGATCCCGACAAGGACGTCGACGGCTTCCACCTCATCAATGTCGGGCTGCTGGCCACCGGCGAGCCGGGCCTCGTGCCCTGCACGCCGATGGGCTGCGAGCTTCTGCTGCGGGCCGGCGTGCCGAGCCTCGCCGGCCTGCATGCCGTGATCATCGGCCGCTCGAACATCGTCGGCAAACCGCTGGCCCAGCTCCTGCTGCGCGCCGACTGCACCGTGACCATGGCCCATTCGAAGACCCGCGACCTGCCCGCCCTTTGCCAGACCGCCGACATCCTGGTCGCGGCGGTCGGCAAGCCGGAGATGGTGCGCGGCGCCTGGATCAAGCCCGGCGCCATCGTCATCGACGTCGGCATCAACCGCGTCGTCGGCAAGGACGGCACCATGCGGCTGGTCGGTGACGTCGCCTTCGCCGAAGCCGTGCCCATCGCGGCGGCGATCACGCCGGTCCCCGGCGGCGTCGGCCCGATGACCATCGCCTGCCTGCTCGAGAACACCTTCACCGCAGCCTGCCGGCGGCGCGACATCGATCCCGACACGATATGAGTGAACTCGGCGAGCTGGCGCTGGCCGCCCTCGCCTTCGTCGGCGGCCACTTCCTGCTGTCCAGCGCGCCCGTGCGCCGGCCCCTGGCCGCGGCGCTCGGTGAGTTCGCCTTCGCCGGCCTCTACTCGCTGCTGGCGATCGCCGTCTTCGCCTGGCTGCTGGTCAGCTACGGCCGGGCGCCGCCTGTCGAGCTCTGGCCGTCCGTGCCGGTGCTGCGCTTCGTCCCGCTTTTCGCCATGCCCTTCGCCGTCCTGCTGGTGGTCGGCGGCTATACCCAAGCCAATCCGACGGCGGTGATGCAGCCGATGGCGGCGGCCAGCCGCCACCCGGCGCCGGGCATCCTGACGATTACCCGCCATCCCGTGATGTGGGGGATCGCGCTCTGGGCGATATCGCACATTCCACCGAACGGCGACGCCGCCTCGCTCATCCTGTTCGCCGGCCTGGCGATCCTGGCGCTGGGCGGCACGCTGGCCATCGATGCCAAGCGGCACACGCGCGATCCCGCCAGTTTCGCGCGGCTGGCGGCGGTCACCTCGAACCTGCCGTTCATGGCGATCCGCGAGGGACGGACGCAGCTGGGCCGGCTGGAACCCTGGCGCCTGCTGGTCGCCGCCGCCGTCTATTTCGGCCTGATGATCGCCCACCCGACCATCGCCGGCGTGCCGGCGATGTGATCAGTCCCCGGGGACTTATGAGCCGCGGCGCTTGGCCAGACGCAGGCGCAGCGCGTTGAGCTTGATGAAGCCCTCGGCGTCGCGCTGGTTGTAGGCGCCCTGGTCGGCCTCGAAGGTGACATGGGCCAGGCTGTAGAGCGACTTCGGCGACTTGCGACCGACCACACGGGCGTGGCCTTTGTAGCACTTCACCCGCACCGTTCCGGAGACGTTCTCCTGGCTCTTATCGATCAGCGCCTGGATCATCTCGCGCTCCGGCGCGAACCAGAAGCCGTTGTAGATCATCTCCGCGTAGCGCGGCATCAGGTCGTCTTTCAGGTGCGCCGCGCCCCGGTCGAGGGTGATTGATTCGATCCCCCGGTGGGCAACATGCCAAATCGAGCCGCCGGGAGTTTCATACACGCCCCGGGATTTCATGCCGACAAAGCGGTTCTCGACCAGGTCGAGCCGGCCGATACCATGGTCGTGGCCGATCTCGTTGAGCCGGGTGAGCAGCGCCGCCGGCGACAGCCGCTTGCCGTCGACCGCCACGGGATCGCCGCGTTCGAACTCGATCTCGACGTATTGCGGCTTGTCGGGCGCCTTCTCCGGCGCCACGGTGCGCGAATAGACGAACTCCTCGGGCTCATGCCACGGATCCTCGAGCGCCTTGCCCTCGGCCGAGATGTGCAGGAGGTTGGCGTCGGTCGAGAACGGCGCCTCGCCGCGCTTGTCCTTGGCGATCGGGATTTGGTTCTTCTCGGCGAAGTCGATCAGCTTGGTCCGGCTCTCGAGCTTCCACTCGCGCCACGGCGCGATCACCCGGATGCCGGGCTCGAGCGCGTAGTAGGTCAGCTCGAAACGCACCTGGTCGTTGCCCTTGCCTGTGGCGCCGTGCGCGACGGCATCGGCGCCGGTCTCGCGGGCGATCTCGATCTGGCGCTTGGCGATCAGCGGCCGGGCGATCGAGGTGCCGAGCAGATAGGTGCCCTCGTAGAGGGCGTTGGCGCGGAACATCGGCATGACGAAATCGCGCACGAATTCCTCGCGCAGATCCTCGATGAAGATCTGCTTCACGCCGAGCATCTCGGCCTTCTTGCGCGCCGGCTCGACCTCCTCGCCCTGGCCGATATCGGCGGTAAAGGTCACGACCTCGCAGTTGTAGGTCTCCTGCAGCCACTTGAGAATGACCGAGGTGTCGAGGCCGCCGGAATAGGCGAGGACGACCTTTTTCACCGGCTTGGTATCGGCAGCAGGCATGCGAATTTTCCTTGCTCGTCGCGAAGCGCGGCGGAGTATAGGCATTCAGACCCGGTCCGCAAGCCGGGCCAACGGCACCAGGAGCGCTGCCCATGATCGACCTTTACGGCTGGCCGACACCCAATCTCTTCAAGGTCACCATCCTGCTGGAAGAGCTGGCCATGCCCTACAACGCCATCCCGGTCGATATCGGGCGCGGCGACCAGTTCAAGCCGGACTTCCTCAAGATCAGCCCCAACAACAAGATGCCGGCCATCGTCGACAGCGACGGGCCGGACGGCAAGCCGATGTCCCTGTTCGAATCCGGCGCCATCCTGATGTATCTGGCGGAAAAATCCGGGCGCTACATGCCCAAGGATGTCCGCGGCCGCTACCAGGTCATCCAGTGGCTGATGTTCCAGATGGGCGGCATCGGACCGATGCTCGGCCAGGTCCACCATTTCCGGCAGTACGCGCCCGAGCCCATCCCCTACGCCATCGACCGCTACACCAACGAGGCCAGCCGGCTCTACAACGTGGTCGACAAGCGTCTGGGCGAAGTGCCGTATCTCGCCGGCGACTACTCGATCGCCGACATGGCGGTGTTCCCCTGGCTGCGGCTCTACGAACGCCAGGGCCAGAAGCTCGAGGACTATCCCAACCTCAAGCGCTGGTTCGAAGCGATCGACGCGCGGCCGGCCGTGAAGAAGGGCGTCACCATCCTCGCCGACAAGCGCCGGCCGGGTCCGATGGACGAAAAGCAGCGCGAGATCCTGTTTGGCGCCCAGCAATACGCCCGCCGCTGAGATCAGCCGAAAGGTAAATGGGCCCGCCCGCCCGAACGGCGGGCTCCGGCTTGCAAAAAGCCTTATTTAACGGTCGGTTATCCACATGTGGGTAAACAAGTTAAATTGTTTTTATTCAATAACTTATTGTTGAATCTTACTGCGGCGTTAAATAGATTTTAAGGGCTTATGCAGGAGTATTAACCAGTTCGAGTGCCGGTCCTTTCCGCATACCGCGGAGACGGAGAAGTGGTTATGGCCCTCTTTGTGATTGGAAGTTATTTCGTTGCCGGACTGACGTTGGCACTGTGGATCGGCTTTGCCGGCCCAGTGAAGCCCGACAACATGCAAAAGGCCGGCGCGCTTGCCTGCATCGCGCTGCTGTGGCCGCTATTCCTGCCGCGCACGCTGCGCTAAAGCGCTTTCGTTTTCAGAGACGGTGAGTGAGGCCAGGCGTCGCGTAATACGCGACGCACCGTCCGCACGCCCGCGCTCACCGCGGCGGCAATAGCCCGGGCCCGCGCGATACGAGCCTGCTCGCGCAGGCGATCGATGATCTCAACCGGTATGCCGTGCTCGAGGACATGCTCGCGCGAGGGCAGAGACATCGATGGCTTCATGGCTGCGGCCTCCCGAGATCGAGATCGAAGGAACGGCGCCCGCAGCCGCTCCACAGGGACCTACCGGCCTCGCGGACCGCATCGACGCGGGAGAGGCCGAGGTCGCGCAAATCGCGCTCCCCCAGGGAAAGAAGCTGCGCCCGTTCGCGGCGTGCCCGCCGGTAACACTGCCAGCGCTCGACCGCCGTGACCGCCAGCCAGGATGCCGAAAGCGCCAGCAGCGCCGGAGCCGCCCCGAAAACCTTGGAAATCGCGATTGTCATGTTATATTTCCTCACATGGCGGTGCCAGAACGGCACCGTATGCGAGAAATATCGAGCCTTTCGTGCCTATATGACAAACGACCCTTTCTGCGATTTCACATTAGATATAATAATCTGAAACCATGGCCCGCCTCCCGCCGCTCAACGCCCTGCGCGCCTTTGAGGCCGCCGCCCGGCATCTCAGCTTCAATGCCGCGGCCGACGAGCTGAACGTCACGCCGGCCGCGATCAGCCACCAGATCAAGGCGCTGGAGGCCGATCTCGGGATCAAGCTGTTCCGCCGCCTCAATCGGGCGGTGCGCCTGACCGATGCCGGCCAGGCCTGCCTGCCGGGCCTGCGCGATGGTTTCGAGCGCATCGCCGAAGCGGTGGCGCGGGCCCGGCAGGGCGACAGCCTCGGCCTGCTCACCGTGACGGCCTCGCCGGCGATCGCCTCAAAATGGCTGGTCCCCCGGCTCGAACGCTTCCGCGCCCGCCATCCAGCGATCGACCTGCGCATCGACGCCTCGATGCGCCTGGTCGATTTCGCGCGCGAGGATGTGCATGTCGGGTTGCGCTACGGCACCGGCAACTATCCCGGCCTGCACACCGAGCTTCTGCTGCGCAGCGAGATGTTTCCCGTCTGCTCGCCCGCTCTACTCAAGGGCAAGCATCCGCTGCGCAAGCCCGATGACCTGCGGCATCACACGCTGATCCATGACGAGACGGCGACGCTCGAGCCCGACGGTCCCGACTGGGCGATGTGGCTGCGCGCCGCCGGTGTCACCGACATCGATACCAGCCATGGCCTGCGCTTCAACCTGGTGGCGCTGGCCACGGACGCGGCGATCAACGGACGTGGCGTGATGCTGGCGCGCAACGTCTTCGCCGACGACGACCTGGCCGCCGGGCGCCTGGTACGCCCGTTCGGCGGAGCGACACCGGTCAACTTCGCTGTTTACGTGGTGATTCCGCCGGCCCTGGTCACCGCACCCAAGGTCAAGGCGTTCCGCGACTGGCTGCTCGAAGAGGCGAAGGCCTAGGACCCGGTCGGCGCCGGGACCGCGAGCGTCTTGCTCTTGCGCACGCGCTCGCTGTCCGATTTGAGCTGACCGCAGGCCGCCATGATGTCGCGGCCGCGCGGGGTGCGAACCGGCGCCACGTAGCCGGCCCGCATCAGGATGGCGGCGAACTTGTCGATCGTCGCCTCGTCCGAGCATTCGTAAGGCGAGCCCGGCCAGGGATTGAAGGGGATCAGGTTCACCTTCGACGGGATGCCGGAAAGCAGCTTGAGCAGCTGCTTGGCCTCGGCCGGTGAATCGTTCACGCCCTTGAGCATCACGTATTCGAAGGTGATGCGCCTGGCGTTCGACAGGCCGGGATAGTCGCGGCAGGCGGCCATCAGCTCGGCGATAGGATACTTGCGGTTGAGCGGCACCAGCACATCGCGCAGCTCGTCGGTCACCGCATGCAACGAGATGGCCAGCGCCAGCCGCAGCTCCTCGCCGCAGCGCCGGATCATCGGCACCACACCCGAGGTCGAGAGCGTGATCTTGCGCCGCGACAGGGCGAGACCCGCCGGATCGAGGGCGATGCGCATGGCCTGGGCGACGTTGTCGTAATTGAACAGCGGCTCACCCATGCCCATGAGCACGATGTTGGTGAGCTTGCGGCTGTCGCCCTCTCCGGCGGGCCATTCGCCGAAGGCGTCGCGGCAGAGCATGATCTGGCTGACGATCTCGCTGGGCGTCAGGTTGCGCACCAGCTTCTGCGTGCCGGTGTGGCAGAACTTGCAGGACAGCGTGCAGCCGACCTGGCTGGAGACGCAGAGCGTGCCGCGGTCCTCCTCGGGGATGTGCACGCACTCGGCTTCCTGGCCGTCGGCGAAGCGCAGCAGCCACTTCTGCGTGCCGTCGATCGATTGCTGCTGGCGGGTGATCTCCGGCCGGCCGATGACGAAGCGCGCGGCGAGCTTGGCGCGGAAGTCCTTCGACAGGTCGGTCATGCCCTCGAACGAGGTGACGCCGCGCACGTAGATCCACTGCCAGAGCTGCCGGGCGCGGAAGGCCGGCGCGCCCAGCTCGGCGAGCTCGGCCGCCAGCTGCTCGCGGCTGAGGCCGATGAGCTCGCGCCGGCCATCGGCGCGCAAAGGCGCCGGCAACGCCGTCTTCGGCTCGAAGACCGCCGTGTCGCTACGATCGGGAAGGAGCGTGTCGCTCACTTGATGTTGCAGGCCTTGCCGATCTCGGCATAGGCCTTGCTGAACCCGGCGAGGCTGAAGGTGTCGGTAGTGGCGGTGTCGCGCTGCGAGGTGCCGCGCACCTTGAGCGTGTTGCCGGCGCGCAGGGCCGCGACGATCGCCTTGTCGGCGGCGGGATCGCGCGCCCAGGCGGCCTCGGCCTCGACCTCGGGGCGGGTGAAGAACTCGAACTTCTTGCTGTCGACCTCGACCGCCACCGGTGCCCCGGCCTTGAAGGGATAGCCCGACTGGAAGCTCACCTCGTCCTGGCGCTTGTCGGCCGGGCGGTGGGTGATGACGATCATGATCTCGCCGCGCTTGGCGGCCTTGGGCGCCGAATCGGTCGGCCGGGCGAACATGTAGCAGACCTTGCCGCCGCCGCTGCCGAGCTCGGCCGACGTCCAGCTCTCGAACGCGCCCAGCGGCTTGGGGGCTGGCGGGGCCGCCGCCGGACGCGGGGCCTGGGCCTGCGCCTCAGGGGCCTGGGCGCCCGCGGCCAGCAGGCAAAGCACTGCCGCCAAAGCCGGAATCGCTGCCGCGCGGTATTTGCGTCGAACCGTCATGTCCAATTCTACCAAGGTCTTGAGAAAAGGGGGCTGGTGATCCAACCGATCCTGCCGGGCGTATGCCATGGGGAGTGTGTGACGGTCAATCGGCGCGGCGATCGTGCCCGGTCGGCCAAGGCGGACGGTTTCTCCAAGGGGTCGGGTCATGCCGAGGCTTGTCGCGGTCACGGCCGCGCTCGATGATAGGGCCATGCCTCCGGGTTTGTCCGACGGCCGGCCCGACGCGCCGGCAGCCGGCGAAATGCACGCGGATGCTGTGCTGGCGATCGCCCGGCACGGCGACCGCGCCGCCTTCGCCCGCCTGTTCGAGTTTTTCGCGCCCCGCGTGAAGGCCTACCTCATGCGCCTGGGCGCCGACGATGGAGCGGCCGAGGATCTCATGCAGGACGTGATGCTCACCGTGTGGCGCCGCGCGCCGACCTACGATCCGGCCCTGGCCGGCGTCAGCACCTGGATCTTCACCATCGCGCGCAACCGGCGCATCGATGCCCTGCGCCGCGGCCGCCGGCCGCCGATGGACATGCTCGAGCCCGAGCTCCGGCCGGAAGCACCCGCCGCCCCGGACAGCGCCGTCGCCGCCCAGCAATGGGAGCGCCGGATCGCCACCGCCATCGCCACCCTGCCGCCTGAGCAGTCGCAGATGCTGCGCCTCGCCTATTTCGAGGACCGCTCGCACAGCGACATCGCCGAGGCGCTGAAGCTGCCGCTGGGCACGGTCAAATCGCGACTGCGCCTTGCCATCGGCCGTTTGCGGTCGATTTTCGAGAGCGAGGCCGCCGCATGACCGCCCAGCCTAACCGTCATCCGATCAACGACGAGTTCCTGCTCGACTACGCCGCCGGCACGGCGCCCGAGCCCATCGCGCTGATCGTTGCCAGCCACGCCGCCCTCAATCCCGCGAGCCGCAAGGCCCTGGACCAGCTCGAGGCGACCGGCGGCGCGCTGCTGCAGACCATCGAGCCGGTGTCGGTCGACGGCGGCGCCCTCGACCGGGCGTTGGCGCATCTTGACGAGATGCCTTCCCGGCCATCGCACGCGACACCGGTGGGCGACAGCCTCCTGCCGCCCGCGCTGCGCGCCTACGCGCCCCGCGGCGTCGACGCCCTGCCCTGGCGCAAGCGCTTCGGCGGTCTGGCCGAGGCCGAGCTGCCCTGCGGCAGCGGCGAACGCTACAAGGTCAGCCTGCTGCGCATCGGCGCCGGCCGCTCGATCCCCCGCCACACCCATCGCGGCGAGGAGATGCTGCTCGTCCTCAAGGGCGGCTTCAGCGACGAGCACGGGCATTACGTGCGCGGTGATGTCTGCTTCGCCGACGAGAGCGTCGACCATCGCCCGGTCGCCGACCAGGACGGCGAGTGCCTGTGCCTCGCCGTCACCGAAGGGCCGATCTGGCTCAAGGGCCTGCTCGGCTTTTTCCTGAGCCCGTTCCTGCGGCGCTAGTCAGACCGGCCAGCCGATGGCCCGTCGCAGGAAGGCGTAGCCCAGCGCCGTGAACGCGGCGCGCTCCTTGTTGTCCTTGCCGTAGCTGTGCCCGCCCGCCGCCGGCTCGTAGAGCCAGGCCTCGTAGCCCAGCGCCTGCAGCTTGGCCGTCATCTTGCGGGCATGGCCGGGATGCACGCGGTCGTCACGCCGCGTGGTGGCCAGCAGGATCGGCGGATAGCGCCGGCCCGGCGCGGCCTGGTGATATGCCGAGATCGCCGAGAGGAACTGCCAGTCCGCCGGCTTGTCGGGATCGCCGTATTCGGCGATCCAGCTCGCCCCGGCATGCAGCTTCGAATAGCGCCGCATGTCGATCAGCGGGATGGTGCAGAACAGCCCGCCGAAGCGCTCGGGATAGCGGGTCAGCATGTTGGTGATCAGGATGCCGCCATTCGAGCCGCCCTCGGCGGCGATGCGCCCGGGCCGCGTGACACCGCGGCGCACCAGGTCGGCGGCCACGGCGGCGAAATCGTCGTGGCTCAGGCGCTTGCCCTCGCGCCGCCCCGCCTCGTGCCAGGGTGTCCCGAATTCGCCGCCGCCGCGCAGGCAGGCCACGACATGCGTGCCGCCCTTCTCCAGCCACAGCTTGCCGATTGCCGAATCGTAGTGCGGCAGCTGCGATATGGCGAAGCCGCCATAGCCGTAGAGATGCACCGGCGCCTCGCCGGTCTCGCCGGCCGGCCCGATCTGGAAATAGGGGATACGCGTGCCGTCGATCGAAACAGCATCGTGGCGCGTCACCTGCAACCCCTCAGCGTTGAACGTGCGGGGCGCACGCTTCAGCAGTTCCGGCGCCTGGCCCGGCTTGATGAGGCAGAACGACGCCGGGGTGAGCGGGTCCTGGGTGTTGGCCAGGAGATCGCCGGTCGACTCTTCCTCCTCCATGTCGAGCGACCAGACATGGGCGACACCGTGCTCGGGCAGGCCGGCCAGGCGCTCGCGCCGCCACTCGCCGGGTCCCGGCGTGAGCACCTCGCTCACCGGGCGCAGGTCATCAAGATAGGAGAGGACCAGCCGCCCGCCGCTCCACAGCAGGTTCTGGAACGAGCGCCGCGGGCCCGGCTCCCACAACCGCGTGAAACGCCGATCACCAGCCAGGAACGCCTTGAAGGAGAGGCCGACCACCGTATCGGGGGCATAGGTCTCACTGCCCACGGTCCAGGACGTGCGCGGCTTGACCACCAGCCAGCCGCGATGCCAGCGGTAAAGCGCATCGGTCGGCAGCTCGATCCTGGTTTTCTTCCCGCTGCTGTCGCCAATCCAGACGTTTGAATCAAAGAAGCCGGTCCGCTCGGCGAACCAGACACAGGACGTCTCGGGGTCCCGGTCGACATCGCCCCACACGCTCATCGAGGTGACCGGCGCTTCGAAGATGACCGGCGCCTGCAACGCGTCGGTGCCCCGCCGCCAGCGCCGGACGGTCCGGGCATAGCCCGACGTCGTCGCCATATCCGGGCCCAAAGCCGACGAGAGCAGCAGCGTGTCGCGGTCGAGCCAGGCGCTGGCGCCCTTGGCTTCCGGCAGGAAGAAGCCGTCGATGACGAACTGCCGCGCCTTGAGGTCGAACTCGCGCAGCACCACGGCATCGCCGCCGCCGCGCGACAGCCGGAGGATGGCCCGGTCATGCGTGACCGGCAGGCTGCTGGCGCCGCTCCACACCCAGTCCTCGTCTTCCGCCTTGGCCAGCCCGTCGAGATCGAGCAGCACCGTCCATTGCGGAGCCGCGCTGCGGAAACTGTCCAAGGTGGTCGTCCGCCACAGCCCGCGGGGATTGGCGGCGTCCTTCCAGAAGTTGAACAGCCGCTCGCCACGCCGGCTGATGAAAGGGATGTGGTCGGTGCGGTCGAGGATCGCCGCCAGCGCGTCGCGATCCCGGGCGAAGCCCTCATCCGCAAAACGCGCCAGGGTGCGGGCGTTCTGCTGCTCGACCCAGGCAACCGCGCGCGCCTCGTCCACCGGCTCCAGCCAGAGATACGGATCGTCATCCGGCGCTTCTTGTGTCGGGCGTGCATCGATCATCATCTCGTCTCCAAGACAGGCGGTACCATTCTGCCGTAAAGCCCGCGCCACGGTTGATTCCGCGGCGAGGCGCCCCTTTATCCTATGGACGCCCCCCCGCTTCCGGCCGAAAATTCCATGGGCAGCAGACTCCGCCGCCCGCCCTTCGCTATCGTTGTCCCCTAACGAAGACGGTTCCGTGACGCCCGAGTTCCTCTTTCATCCCGCCGTCGCCGCCTGGTTCGACAAGAGCTTCAAGGAAGCGACCGGCGCCCAGGCCCAGGCCTGGCCGTCGATCAAGGCCGGCCAGCATACGCTGATCGCCGCCCCCACCGGCTCGGGCAAGACGCTGGCCGCCTTCCTGGCGGCGATCGACGACCTGGTGCGCCAGGGCGTGGCCGGCACGCTCACCAACCAGACCCAGGTCGTCTACGTCTCGCCGCTCAAGGCGTTGTCGAACGACATCCAGCGCAACCTCGAAGCCCCGCTGGCCGGCATCCGCGAGGAGCTGAAGGCGCTGGGTTTGCCGGATGTCGAGATCCGCGCCTGGGTACGCACCGGCGACACGCCGCAGGCGGAGCGCAACCAGGCCCGCAAGAACCCGCCGCATATCGTGGTGACGACGCCGGAGTCGCTCTACATCCTGCTCGGCTCCGAGAGCGGCCGCGCCATGCTGGCCACCACCCGCACGGTGATCGTCGACGAAATCCATGCCGTCGCCCCCAACAAGCGCGGCGCGCACCTGGCCCTGTCTCTGGAGCGGCTGCAGGCGCTGACCGGCAGCAAGCTCCTGCGCGTCGGCCTGTCGGCCACCCAGAAGCCCATCGAGGATGTGGCGCGTTTCCTGGTCGGCACCGGACCCGAAGGCGGACCGGCGCCCGAATGCCGGATCGTCGATACCGGCCACATCCGCAAGCGCGACCTGGCGCTGGAGATTCCTTCGTCGCCGCTCGACGCCGTGATGTCGAACGAGGTGTGGACCGAGGTCTACGACAAGGTCGCCCAGCTGATCGAGGCGCATCGCACGACCTTGATCTTCGTCAACACGCGCCGCATGGCCGAGCGGGCGACGCGCCAGATCTCGGAGCGCGTCGGCGAGATCCATGTCGCCACTCATCACGGCAGCCTGTCCAAGGAGCAGCGCTTCGATTCCGAGCAGCGCCTGAAGCGCGGCGATCTCAAGGCGCTGGTCGCCACCGCCTCACTGGAGCTGGGCATCGATATCGGCGACGTCGATCTGGTGGTGCAGCTCGGCTCGCCGCGGGCCATCGCCGCCTTCCTGCAGCGCGTCGGGCGCTCCGGCCACTCGGTCGGCGGCACGCCCAAGGGCCGGCTGTTTCCCCTGTCGCGTGACGAGCTGGTCGAATGCACGGCCCTGATCGACAGCGTGCAGCGCGGCGAGCTCGACCGGCTGATCATCCCGGAGCGCCCGCTCGACCTGCTGGCCCAGCAGATCGTGGCCGAGACCGCGGCCCAGGAATGGACCGAGGACGCGCTCTACGCCCTCTATCGCCGCGCCTGGCCTTACCGCGACCTGGCGCGCGCCGATTTCGACGCCATCGTCACCATGCTGGGCGAGGGCTTCACCACGCGCCGCGGCCGGCGCGGCGCCCTCATCCACCACGACGCGGTGAACAAGGAGATCCGCGGCCGGCGCGGCGCGCGGCTGACCGCCATCACCTCCGGCGGCGCCATTCCCGACAATGCCGATTACCGGGTGATGCTGGAGCCGGAAAGCACCTTCATCGGCTCGGTGAACGAGGATTTCGCGGTCGAGAGCCTGACCGGCGATGTCTTCCAGCTGGGCAACCGCTCCTACCGCATCCTGCGCGTCGAGCGCGGCACGGTGCGGGTCGAGGACGCGCACGGCCAGCCGCCGAGCATTCCGTTCTGGCTGGGCGAGGCGCCGGGCCGCAGCGACGAGCTGTCGGTCTCCGTGTCGCGCCTGCGCGCGGAAATCGCCCAGCGCCTGGACCGCGATCCCTCGGGCGAGGAGGCGCGGCAGTTCCTCCAGGACCAGGTCGGGGTGAGTGCCGCCATCGCGCTGGAGATCGTCGAATACCTGTCGATGGGCAAGCAGGCACTGGGCGTGCTGCCGACCCGCAGCACGCTGGTCTTCGAGCGCTTCTTCGACGAGGCCGGCGGCATGCAGCTGGTCATCCATTCGCCCTATGGCAGCCGGATCAACCGCGCCTGGGGCCTGGCCTTGCGCAAGCGCTTCTGCCGCAATTTCAACTTCGAGCTCCAGGCGGCGGCGACCGAGGACAACATCGTCCTCTCGCTGACCCAGGCGCACAGCTTCGACCTTGAAGAAGTGCAGCGCTATCTCCACTCCAACAGCGCGCGCGACGTGCTGGTCCAGGCGCTGCTCGATGCGCCGATGTTCCAGACCCGCTGGCGCTGGGTGGCCAGCGCGGCGCTGGCCCTGCCACGCTTCCGCGGCGGCAAGAAGGTGCCGCCGCAATTCGCGCGCATGGACTCCGAAGACCTGCTGGCCAGCGTCTTCCCCGACCAGGTGGCCTGCGCCGAGAACCTGCCCGGCGGGCCGATCGAGATTCCCGATCATCCGCTCGTGCAGCAGACGATCAAGGACTGCCTGACCGAGGCGATGGATGTCGAGGGTTTCGAGCGCCTGCTGCGCGGTCTCGAATCGGGCGAGATCAAGGTCGTCGCCCGCGACCTCACCGGCCCCTCGCCGCTGGCCCTCGAAGTGCTCTCCGCGCGCCCTTACGCCTTTCTCGACGACGCCCCGCTGGAGGAGCGCCGCACCCAGGCGGTGATGAGCCGCGGCTGGCTCGCCCCCGAAACGGCGGCCGATCTCGGCCGCCTCGATCCCGAGGCCATCGAGCGCGTACGCCAGGAAGCCTGGCCCGATCCGACCAATGAAGACGAACTGCATGACGGGCTGGTCTGGCTGGGCTTCATCACCCCGCAGGAGGCCGACAAGCAGCCGGCCTGGGGCGAATGGCTGACGGCGCTGTCGCGCAGCAAACGCGTGGCGCGTTTCGGGGAAACCGGCGTGTGGATCACCGCCGAGCGCCTGCCGCAGTTCCAGGCGCTGTGGCCGGAGGCCAGGCCGCAACCCGCCATCGAAGCGCCGGCCGCCTACGCCAAACCCTGGACCCGGGAAGAGGCGCTGGTCGAGATCGTGCGCGGCCGGCTCGAGGGCCTCGGGCCCGTGACTGAGCCGGCGCTGGCCGCAGCATTGGGCGTGCCGCAGGAAGAGATCAACGGCGCGCTGCTCTCGCTGCAGGCCGAAGGCTTCGCCATGCGCGGGCGCTTCACCCACCTCCCTGAGTCAGATGAATGGTGCGAGCGCCGCCTGCTCGCCCGTATCCACCGCTACACGGTCAAGCGCCTGCGCGCCGAGATCGAGCCGGTGGCGGCGCGCGACTTCGTGCGTTTCCTTCTGAGCTGGCAGCGCGTCTCGGCCGACTCGCGCATGGAAGGGCCCGAGGCGATCGAGCCGGTGGTCGGTCAGCTCGAAGGCTTCGAAGCGCCGGCCAGCGCCTGGGAAAGCGAGATCCTCACCGCGCGGCTCAAGGGCTACGAGCCTGGCTGGCTCGACGATCTCTGCCTGTCAGGACGCACCTCTTGGGCGCGCCTCAGGCCGCGTAACGCCAATGCCAGCGCCCTGCGCGTCGCCCCGGTGCGCACCACGCCGATCACGTTGCTGGCCCGCAAGCACGCCGCGCTCTGGGCAGCCCTGTCCCCGACCGACGAGCAGATAAAGCCGAGTAGTGCAGCCAGCCAGGTCCTGTCCAGCATCCGCGAGCACGGCGCCTCGTTCTTCGACGAGATCGTCGAGGGGACGGGCCTGCTACGGCCGCAGGTCGAGGAGGCGCTGGCCGAACTGGTGGCGCTGGGCCTGGTGAACTCCGACAGCTTCGGCGGGTTGCGGGCGCTGCTCGTGCCGCAGGACCGCCGCAAATCCTTTGCCGGGGCGCGCCGCCGGCGCCGGCCCTCGGCCTTCGGCATGGACGATGCCGGTCGCTGGGCCTTGGCCCGGCGCACGCGAGCCAGCGGCAGCAAGGAAAGCGAGGCGGTCGAGCACATCGCCCGCACCCTGCTGCGCCGCTACGGCGTGGTCTTCTGGCGGCTGCTGGAGCGCGAGGCCGACTGGCTGCCGCCCTGGCGCGACATCCTGCGCGTCTATCGCACCCTGGAAGCGCGCGGCGAGATCCGCGGCGGCCGGTTTGTGACGGGCTTTTCCGGTGAGCAGTACGCGCTGCCCGATGCCGTGGGCATGCTGCGCGAGATTCGGCGCAAGGAACACGACGGAAGGCTTCTATCAGTGTCGGGCGCTGACCCCCTGAACCTGGTCGGCATCCTGACGCCGGGCCCGAAACTGGCCTCGCTGACCGGCAACCGGGTGCTCTACCGCGACGGCATTCCCATTGCCGTGCTGGCCGGCGGCGAGGCGCAGTTCCTGGAGCCATTGGAGCCGGCGGAGGAATGGGCGGCGCGCAAGGCGCTGCTGCGCGGGCCGGCGGCGGAGCCGATCCTGCCGACCGAGAAAACAGGGGCAGCAGACTGACACCCGACGGGTCGGCTTGCCGGCCTGCGCCGGTGCCGCTACAACCTAGGCCATGACGTTCCCCGACGAGAAATTCAGCGACGCATCGGCCTACGCGGACGCGTATTTCAGCGAGCTGGCGCGCGCGGCAAAGAGCGTCGATCGCGGCCGGGTCGCCGCCGCCGTTGCCCTCCTCGACAAGGCCTACGCCCGCCGGGCGACGCTCTTCGTCTGCGGAAACGGCGGCTCGGCCTCCATCTCCAACCACCTCGCCTGCGATCACGGCAAGCTCATCTCGACCGACACCGATCTGCTGCCGCGCATCCAGTCGCTCGCCGCCAATGTCGAGGTGATCACCGCGATCGCCAACGATATCAGCTATGCCGACGTGTTCACCCACCAGCTCCGCCTCAACGGCAGCCGCGGCGACGTGGTGATGACCGTCTCCTCGTCGGGCGATTCGGACAATGTGGTGCGCGCCGCCCAGTGGGGCCTCGACAACGGCTGCGAGGTGATCGCGCTGACCGGATTCAATGGCGGCCGCACGGCGAAACTCGCCACCGTCAATCTGCACGTCACCGCCGACAATTACGGCGTGATCGAGGACGTGCACCAGTCGCTGATGCACCTGATGGCCCAGTTCATCCGCCAGAAGCGCATGAGCGAGGCGCTGATCAAGGAACGGAAGTTCTAGCGGGCCGCCGCGTCGCGGGACCGTTAGCCCTGGATCAGGGTTTCGGCGAGCAGCAGGATGTCGTCATCCATCTGCTCCTTGACCGTGCGGTAGAGGTCGCGGATCGAGACGATGCCGACCAGCTTGCCTCCCTCGACCACCGGCAGGTGGCGAAAGCCGCGCTTGTTCATCATCTCCAGCGCCATGATGACGGAGTCCGACGCCTCGATGGTCTGCGGGCTGGCGGTCATCACCTCGCCCAGCGTGGTGGTATCGGGGTCGCGGCTCTCCGCCACGATGCGCACCATGGCGTCGCGCTCGGTGAAGATGCCGAGCAGCTTGTCATCCTCGACCACCATGACGGCGCCGATGCGCCGCTTGGCCATGAGCTGCACCGCCTCGCGCACCTTGATGTCACGCGCGAAGGTAACCGTGTCCTGGCCATGGATGGCGTGCGGAACGATGGTGCGTTCGGTGGGCAGCATCAGAAGAACAGTTTCTGCAGGTCGATGGACGTGCTGTTGCCGAGCTCGCGGAAATTGTTGGCCAGCCACGTCTCGGTGGTGGAGCGCCCGAGATTGAACAGCAGGTCGATGAAGTCGCCGTCGATGTTGAGCTTCGACGAGGCGCCGAACTTCTCCATCTCCTTCTCCGCATGGATCATGTGGAAGTAGATACGGCGCAGGTTGGTCTTGCCGGTCAGGCGGTGCTGATCGAGGAGCCGGGTGACCAGGGCGATGGCGCGCATCTCGCGCATCATCGTGGCGTTGAAGCTGATGGTGTTCATGCGATCGATGATCGCCCGCGCGCTGTCCGGCAGCTTCTCGATGACGATCGGGTTGATCTCGACCAGAATGACGTCCGAGGCCTTGCAGTTGTAGATCAGCGGGAACATCGCCGGGTTGCCCATGAAGCCGCCGTCCCAGTAGTGCTCGCCGTCGATCTCGACGGCCTGGAAGAGATGCGGCAGGCAGGCCGAGGCGAGCAGCGCGTCGGCGGTGATCTCCTTAGGCTTGAAGACGCGGATCTTGCCGGTGCGCACGTTGGTCGTGCAGACATGCAGCTTGATGCTGCTCGATGAGTGCCGCAGCCGGTCGAAGTTGATCAGCTCCTCGAGCAGCGGGCGCAAGGGGTGCGTGCCCGCCGGGTTGAGCTGATAGGGCGACATCATCCGGGTCACCATGTCGAAGAAATGATAGGCCGGCGAATGGTCGAGACTGTGGTTGCCCATCCACTTGTCGAAGATCGTGGGCGTGAAGATGGAGTGGCGGCCCGAATCGACGATGCGCTCCCAGAACTCGCGCAGCAGCGCGCGGGCCCCGTCGCGGCCGTCGAGCATCATGCCGTAGACCAGCATGGCGCCGTTCATGGCGCCGGCGCTGGTGGCGCTGATGCCGTCGATGCGGATGCGCTCGTCTTCGAGCAGCCGGTCGAGCACGCCCCAGGTGAAGGCGCCGTGGGCGCCGCCACCCTGCAGGGCGAGGCTCACGGTGCGCAATGGCGCGTTGCCGGTTGTCGATCCGGCGGTGGGCTCGGTGCCCGTATCCATGCGGCGCAATACCCCTGCGGTCGGCCCGGGGCGCAGGCCCACGGATAACCGGTTAACTATGTTACTAAAATACCAATAAAAGGTGAATTTCCCGGATCGGGGACAACCGTGTCGGAACCCGGCGCCGACTTAACCTAGCTCTTGGCCTTCGATTTTCCGGTGGCGTGGCCCTTGCCGCGACCGCGCCGCGGCGCGCCAAACACGTGTTTGGTCATCGCCGGCGCGGCGCCGCCGGGCCGGGTCGGACGCACCGGGTAGCCGCCCTGGCTGAGGATACGGTCGTACATGACCAGCGCCCCGGCCAGGGCCAGGTTGATGCTGAAGCGCGTCGGGATCTTCACCACGTGGTCGCAGCGCGCCAGGATCTCCGGCGGCAGCGAGGTGCGCTCGGCCCCCAGCAAGTAGGCGCAGGCCCGCGGGTGATGGAAGCGCGGCAGGTCGATGGCCTCGTCGGTAAGCTCGATGCCGACCAGGGCGCAGCCGACCGGCAGTCGGAAATCGCCCGCGTCGGCGAACTCGTAGAACGGCACGCTGGACGGCGTATCGGCCGTGTCGGCGAGCTTTCCCTCGCGCCGCTCGTAGGCGGCGGCGATGGTGAAAGTGAAACTGGCGCCGAAGGCGTGCGCGCTGCGCAGCAGGCTGCCGACATTCATCGCCTTGCTGACGCCCGCGATGCCGATCCCGAAATAGCCGCGCACGCTTGCCCCCCAATGAACCGCGGCCACCTTGCCCCCTCGTCCCATTCGAGGCAAGGTGCCGGCCTTCATGAGCGAGTCTCCGATCCTCGTCGAGGTGTGGCGCGGTGCGCTGGCCGAAAGCGTGCACCGTGGCGCCTATCTTGTCGTCGACACCGACGGCCGGATCGTCGAAGCCAAGGGCGACGCCGGGCGCGCCGTCTACGCACGCTCGGCGATCAAGCCGATCCTGGCGCTGCCGCTGGTGGAAACCGGCGCCGCCGATGCCGGAAAGGTTTCGGCGGCGGAGCTGGCGCTGGCCTGCGCCAGCCACGGCGGCGAGCCGCGCCATACGGAAGCGGTGGCGGCCTGGCTGGCCCGGCTCGGCCTGTCGGAGCGCGATCTCGAATGCGGCGCACACGCGCCCTATCACGTACCGTCGACCCAGGCGCTCTACGCCGCCGGGCAGCAGCCGAACCAGCTTCACAACAACTGCTCGGGCAAGCATGCGGGCGTGCTGGCGACCTGCCGGCATGTCGGCGACCCGACGCGCGGCTACATCGCCCTGGAGCATCCCGCACAGCAGCGTCTGTTACGCGCGCTCGAGGAGATGTGCGGGGTCGCGCTGACGGCCGCGCCGGTCGGCATCGACGGCTGCGGCTTTCCGCAGCTGGCGACTCCCCTGCTGGCGCTGGCGCGCGGCATGGCGCGTTTCGGCGCGCCGGACAAATTGCCGGCCGCACGGGCGGCCGCCTGCCGGCGGATCGCCGCGGCGATGGTGGCGCATCCGCTGATGGTCGCCGGCACCGGGCGTTTCTGCACCAGGGCGCTGGAGATCGCCGCCGGCAAGGCGGTGGTCAAGACCGGGGCCGAGGGTCTCTACATGGCGGCGATACCCGCCAAAGGGTTGGGCATCGCGATCAAGGTCGACGATGGCGCGGCACGCGCCGCCGAGGTGGCGATGGCCGCCTTGCTCATCCGCCATGCCGGGCTCGACGCGGCGCAAGTCGCCGCTTTCGAAGCGCTGCAGCGCCCGCCGCAGACCAATGTCGCCGGGCGCGCCATCGGCGAGCTGCGGCCAGCCCCCGGCTTCTGATGACGAGTTTCTGATGGCCGATCCCGTCCACCAGCAATACGAGGCGCTGCCCTACCCGCCGCGCGACCCGCGTGACGAGGCCAAGCGCCTGGTCACCGGCTCGCCCTCGCGGCTGCACGAGCTCAACCACTATGTCTTCGGCGGCCGCCGCGATTTCTCGAAGCCCTTCCGTGCGCTGATCGCCGGCGGCGGCACGGGCGACGCGGCGATCATGCTCGCCCAGCAGCTCGCCGATATCGGGGCCAATGCCGAGGTCGTCTATCTCGACTGGTCGGCGGCGGCGCGCAAGATCGTCGAGGCACGGGCGGCGGTGCGCCAGCTGACCAACCTCAGTTTCGTCACCGGCTCGCTGCTCGAGCTTCCTGCGCTGAGGCTCGGGATGTTTGACTACGTCGACTGCTGCGGGGTGCTGCATCACTTGCCGGATCCCTCGGCGGGTCTGCGGGTGCTGGCCTCTGCGGTCCATGACTCGGGTGGGCTCGGCGTGATGCTGTACGGCCGCCTCGGCCGCACGGGGGTGTACGAGACGCAAAGCATGCTGCGCGCCCTGACGGGCGGGCTCGGCGGGGATGTCGCCGGCCAGCTGGCGGTGGCCAAGAAGCTCATGGCCCAGATGCCGGCCACCAACTGGTTGAAACGCAATCCCTTCGTCGCCGATCACCTGACCGAAGGCGATTCAGGCATCTACGACCTGCTGCTCCACGCCCGCGACCGCGCCTACGACGTGCCGGAAGTGGTTGAGTTCGTTGAAACCGCGAGCCTGCGTCTGGTCGACTTCGTGCCCGCCGCTCGCTACCGGCCGGAGACCTATGTGAGCGACGCGACCTTGCTCAAGCGCCTGGAGGGCCTGTCGTTTGTCGAGCGCGCGGCCTTCGCCGAGAACCTGGCCGGCAACCAGAAGGTCCATGTTTTCTACGCGGTGAAGGCCGGTAACCCGGTCACGCCGCCGGCGACCCGCGATCGCGCCATGATTCCGGTGCTTTGCGAGCTGGACGCGGCGGAGCTCGCCACCAAGCTGAAACCGGCCGGCGTCCTGAGCGCCAGCCTGGAAGGCTTCCAGGCCAAGCTGCCGCTGCCGCCGCTGGCGCCCGCCATCGCCGGACTGATCGATGGCCAACGCACGCTTGGCGGCATCCACCAGGCGCTGCAGGCCAAGCGGGCCGATCTGGCCTGGGATGATTTCGCCGCGCAGTTCGCGGTTTTCTTCAAGGCCTTCAATGGCATCGCCCGGCTGATGTTGCGGCACCAGCCGGGCTGACGGGCCGTCAGGCCGCGGCGCGAGAGGGTTGCGCCGCCTTGAGATAACGCTGGTTGAGCGGGCTCGCCGGCCGGGCGGCAAGACGCTCACGCGCCAGGGCGCGCACCAGCGAGACCTGGTTGTCGCGGCACGCCGCCTCGATCAGCGTCAGATCAAGGAGATCGCGCTGGGCGTGGCTGCCGCCGAAGCGGTTGGCGATGGTCCGTACCGGGCGCAGCAACTCGATCACGGTCCCGTACTTGCCGCGGCCAAAAGCATGCAGCGCGCGGGCCACCGGCAGGCCGACCGTCTCGCTCATCGCCGCGTTGCTGCCCGGTTGCTCGACGCTCTTGGCCATGGCGACCAGGGCGGCATCGGCCAGGTCCCAGCGCCCGGCGCCGACGAAGGCCATCATCGCGTGGCAGTCGTTGAAGGCATAGAAACCGTCCTGCGCCAGCGGCGCCCAGCTCTCGGCGATCTCCGTCCAGCGCGCGCCGACATCGATGCCGCGCAGGTGCAGCCGCCAGAGCAGCGCCGAGGCGTCGATCATGTCGAGCACCACCTTGGACGTCGCTTCGCGGATCGGCCCGTCGTAGAGATCGAGCACGTGGGTGTGCTCGTCGCGGTCGAGATGGAAGAGCGCCCAGTGCCACCAGTTGTGCACGGCGAAGAAATTGCGCGGCGCCCAGTACTCCTGCCGCGAGCCCATCCAGGCCAGGCCCTCGCCGATGCGCCCCTGCATCTCCAGCACATGGGCCACGGCATGATGCGCCCAGGCATCCGTCGGATTGAGCTCCACCGCCTTGCGGCCGGCTTCCTCGGCGCGGCCGTATTCGCCGCATTCCTCGAGGCCGAACGCCTGCATGCCGAGCACCGCGTGATAGCCCGGCACTTCGCTGCTCCATTCCGGCAGCACGCGCGCGACCCGGTCGCGCAGGGTGCGTGCATCGCCGCGGAAATAGTCGAAAACGTGGCCGATCTGCAGGGCCAAGGCATCGCGCGGGTGATCGAGCAGGATGTCCTCGAGACGCTCGCTCGCCTGGTCGTATTCGCCGGCGATCAGCGCGTCGACGGCGGCGATATGCTGACGCTCGCGCGCGTTGGTCGGCAGTGCCACCGCCGCCGCGCGACAGTCGCGCGCCGTCGGCAACCCCGCCGCCTCGGTCCCGGCCAGGAAGACATAGGCCTTGAACAGATGCGCCATGGTGAAGCGCGGCGCGGCCGCGATGGCCCGGTCGATGGTGGCGACCGGATCGCCGACATAGCATTGCAGCTCGGCCTGCGCCTGTTCGAAGAGGGAAAGCGATGCCGTGTCGGCACCCGAGACAGTGTTACCCCGTAAGTCCTTCATTCCTTGTCGACTCCAGCAATTGACCGGGTCCCTGCGTCGAAGCGACGGAGGAAGGCCCGGCCTACGGTTGTGTTGCGCGGAAGCCGGCATCTGCCGGCACGTGGCGGTATACACGCGCCGGCAATGGTTTATTCCGCGACTGCTGGAGCCCGAAAATCAGCCCTGCCAGAAGGGCTTGTCGGCCTCGATCTGGGCCGTTGCGCGATCGAGGCCGATGTCACGGAGCAGGTGACTGTTCAGGCCGCCCAGGTGCCGCCGGCTGCGGGCCCGGTCCTGCCAGGCCAGCAGACGACTGACGATGGTCATACCGGCCTCGCCCAGCCAGCCGGCAAAACCCCGCCCTTCCCGGCTCAGGGAGAGGGGCTGTATCGATAAGTTCGCCTCATAATGGGTCATGGTATCGTCCTCCGCGAGAATTCATCTGACCCCATAAATCGTTGGTTTTTGGGTGGACGACAAACGATGCTTTCTCGTAGCATGGCCTAGAAAATCTAGGTCTTCCGGAGCCCCTAATGGCCCGCACCCTGCCGCCGCTCAACGCCTTGCGCGCCTTCGAAGCCGCGGCGCGTCATCTGAGCTTCACGCGCGCCGCTGAGGAGCTGCGCGTCACCCAGGCGGCGGTCAGCCACCAGGTGAAGGCGCTGGAGGAGCGTCTTGGCGTGACGCTGTTCCGCCGCCTGACCCGTGGCTTGCGCCTGACGGATGAAGGCCAGGCGCTGCTGCCGGATCTGCGCGACGGATTCGACCGCCTGGCGCAGGCGGTCGAGCGTGTCGGGCGACGCGGCGGCCAAGGCCGTCTCACGGTCAGCCTGCTCACCACTTTCGCGTTGTCATGGCTCGTACCCCGCCTGCCGCGCTTCAACGAACGACACCCGGAGATCGAGGTCAGCCTGATCGCCTCGCAACGGCTGGCCGATTTCGCCCGCGAGGAGATCGACTGCGCGGTGCGCTACGGCCACGGGCCATGGGCCGGCCTGCGCGCCGACAAGCTGTTCGACGACGAGCTGACGCCGCTCTGCGGCAAAGCGTGGCAGTCGAAGCTGAAGCAGCCCGGCGACCTCGCCAAGGTGCCGCTGCTCGTGCTGAGCAACGATCACAAGGACTGGCCTACCTGGCTCGAGGCGGCGGGTGTCCCCCATATCGACGGACGCAAGGGAACGCAGTTCGATTCGACGCGCATCTCGGTCGACGCGGCGATCGCCGGGGCCGGCGTGGCCATCGGCAATCCCTATGTTCACGCCGAGCCGATCGTCGAAGGCCGCCTGTTCCAGCCCTTCGACCTCGTCATCCCGAATGGCGATTCCTACTGGCTGGTCTATCCCGAGGCGGTCGCCGAGCGGCCGAAGATCAAGGCGTTCCGCGACTGGCTGCTGGAAGAGGCCAAGGAGGCCGCCGCGAAACGCCCCGGCGCCTCGGTCGTCCGCATCAAGGCGGGCGCTGGCCGCAGGCGCGGCGCGGCATGACGGTGCGACCGCTGATCACCGAGGAGCAGATCGCGTCCCGCATCGACGGGCTCGCCCGCGACATCTCCGCCCGGCTGCCGCCGGATTTCACGATCGTCGGGCTGCTCACGGGCTGCTTCGTGTTCGTCGCCGATCTCATCCGGGCCCTCGACCGCGCCGGCGTGCGCCCCCAGGTGAGCTTCATCCGGCTCAGCAGCTACGGCAAAGGCAAGGAGAGCTCGCGGCTGGTGCGGCTGACCGGCGATATCCCGGAGATCGCCGGCCGCAACGTCCTCCTGGTGGACGATATCGTCGACACCGGCCGCACGCAGCTCTTCGCGCGCGGCCTCCTGCGCGAGCATGGCGCGGCGCAGGTCTGGGCCTGCGCGCTCCTGGAGAAGCCGGCGCGGCGCGAGGTCGAGGTCTCGACCGAGTTCATCGGCTTCTCGATCCCGGATGTCTTTGTCGTCGGCTACGGCATCGACTATGCCGAGCAGTACCGGCACCTGCCGTATGTCGGCGCGATCGACTGAGGCTATCCCGCGGGCGCCGTTTCCAGCAGATAGAGCAGAAGATCGAGGGGTGGCGGCGGCACCGCGGTCTGCGTCAGCAGGCCATGGGCCTGGCCGCGATGATGCGTTTGATGATTGAAGATATGAGCGAGAACCTGGCGCACCGGCAGGGATAGCGATTCGCCTTCCATGCTCTTGTAGCGCAGCGTCGAGTTCAGCGTCGGCTCGTCGAGCCCATCGACGTAGTTGATGATCGCCGCATCCTCGGCCTCGCGCGCCACGCGCAGGCCAGTGAACTCCGGATAGAGGATCTGGTCGAGCGAGCGGATAGGCGTGGCGAGGTGTCCCGTGAGCCGGCCCAGCCAGATCCGGTCACCGACCAGGATGTGGTTGAGAGTGGCGTGGATCGAGCCGAAGAAGGACGGCCGGCGCTTCAGGTATTCACCTTCCGGCAAAGCCGCACAGGCCGCGTAGAGCCGCTGGTTGGCCCACTGATTGTAGCGGCCGAATCTCCGGAAATGGTCGAGTTCGGCCCGCGCCGGCATCGCTTTGTCCTCCCGGGCCCTAGGATCGACCAAGCAAGGCCGTTTCGCAATGTATCGAACGGCTTTTTCGGGGATTTCGCCCACCCAATTCAGGGATTGCCTGGGCTGAAAAATGCCCGCCAGCACCCAGATGAAGAAGGACCCGGAACCCTTTGAGCTTGGCCGTATTCATTCAGATCGGTGCCCGCCATGCCCCGCTTCATCAGCTGCCTGATCGGACTGACCTTCAGCGCCCTCGCCGGGCATGCTTCCCCGGCGGTCGCGGGCGACAAGCTGCTGGAATACGTCATCAAGCACCCCGCCTTCGGGGACATCGGCACCTACTCCAACCTGATCGAGACGACCGCCGAGGGCACGGTTGTGACGTCGCGGCTCGACGTGACCGTGAAGCTTGTCGGCCTGGTTGCCCATCGCGAGCAGAGCCTGCGGCGCGAGCGTTGGCAGGATGGACAGCTCGTCGCCTTCTCCAGCACAACCGAGAAAAACGGCCAGCGCAGCGAGATGCGCGGCGAGGCACGGGACGGCAAGTTCATCGTCCATACGCCGTCCGGGATTGTCGTTGCCCCGGCCAATGTCCGGCCCTCCAACCCCTGGTCGGCCGAGATGCTGCAGTCGGGGCCGCTGCTCTCGACGCGCGATGGATCGCTGCTGAGCGCGCGGGTGTCGCTGGGCGCGGAGGAGATCATCCTGCGCGGCGGGCGGCCGGAGCCGCTGCGCCGGTTCGACGTCGACAGCGACAAGCGCGAGCACGTCTGGGTCGATTCGCAGAACGTGCCGGTGGCGTTCCGTGTCCTGGAGCAGGGCACGCCGATCGACTTCGTGCTGATCCGGCAGGAAGCGTCGCCAACCCGGCAGACCGCCGAAGCGCCGCGCGCGGTGGGCCGCTAGACCCGCTTAAGCACTGAGCTCCGCCCGCCCCTTGTAGAGATCGAGCGCCTCGGGATTGGCCAGCGCTTCCTTGTTCTTCACCGGCCGGCCGTGGACCACATCGCGCACCGCGAGCTCGACGATCTTGCCGCTCTTGGTGCGCGGGATGTCGGCGACTTGCAGGATCTTCGCCGGCACATGGCGCGGCGTGGTGTTGCGCCGGATCTGGTCCTTGATCTTCTTCTCGATCTCGGGGCTCAGGGTAACGCCGTCGCGCAAGCGCACGAACAGCACCACGCGCACGTCGCGCTCCCAGTCCTGGCCGACGACGATGCTTTCCAGCACCTCCGGCACCTGCTCGACCTGGCGGTAGATCTCGGCCGTGCCGATACGCACACCACCCGGGTTGAGCACCGCATCCGAGCGGCCGTAGATGATCACGCCACCGCGCGGCGTGATCGCCGTCCAGTCGCCATGCGTCCACACACCCGGGAAGCGCTCGTAGTAGGCGGCGCGGTACTTCTTGTCTTCGGGATCGTTCCAGAAGCCGATGGGCATGCAGGGGAACGGCTTGGTGCAGACCAGCTCGCCCTTGGCGCCGACACCCGGCTTGCCCTCGTCATCGAAGACATCGACGGCCATGCCGAGGCCGCGGGCCTGGATCTCGCCGCGATAGACCGGGCCGATGGGATTGCCCAGCACGAAGCAGGAGACGATGTCGGTACCGCCCGAGATCGAGGCGAGATGCACGTCCTTCTTGATGCTGCGGTAGACGTACTCGAAGCTCTCATCGACCAGCGGCGAACCGGTCGAGGCCATGGCCCGCACCGTGGCGAGCTTGTGCGTCTTGATCGGCTCCAGCCCGGCCTTGGCGCAGGCATCGATGTACTTGGCCGAGGTGCCGAACAGGGTCATGCCCTCGGCATCGGCGAGATCGAAGATGATGTTTCCCGAGGGATAGAACGGCGAGCCGTCGTAGAGCAGCAGCGTCGCCTCGGCGGCGAGGCCCGAGACCAGCCAGTTCCACATCATCCAGGAGCAGGTGGTGAAGTAGAAGATGCGATCGCCCGGCTTCACGTCGCTGTGCAGCTTGTGCTCCTTGAGGTGCTGCAGCAGCGTGCCGCCGGCGCCGTGCACGATGCATTTCGGCACGCCTGTCGTGCCCGACGAGAACAGGATGTAGAGCGGATGATTGAACGGCAGGCGCGTATAGGCGAGCTTGGCCGGCTTGTGCGGCGCCAGGTAGTCCGGCAGCGTCACCGCCTTCGGCAGGCCGCCGAGGGTCGGCTTGCCGGCGACGTAGGGGATGACCACGGCACGCAAGAGCGATGGCAGCCTGGGCACGATGTCGGCGAGCTTGCCGAGCACGTCGTGGCTCTTGCCGTTGTAGTGATAGGCGTCGACGGCAAAGAGGACCTTGGGCTCGATCTGGCCGAAACGGTCGAGCACGCCCTGGACGCCGAAATCGGGCGAGCAGGACGACCAGACGGCGCCCAGGCTCGCGGCCGCGAGCATGGCGATGATGGCCTCGGGCATGTTCGGCACGATACCGGCGACGCGATCGCCGACTTTGACGCCCTCGGCCTTGAGGGCCTGCTGGAGCTGCGACACGGACTGATTGAGCTCGGCCCAGGTGAGCCGGCGCTTGACCTTGTCTTCGCCCCAGAAGACCAGGGCGATGCTCGAATCATTCCGCCGCAGCAGGTTCTCGGCGAAGTTGAGGCGGGCCTGCGGAAAGAAGCGCGCCCCCGGCATGGCGGCCGGATTCTCCAGCGCCGGCTCTCCCGGCCCATCCCCGATCACGCCGCCGAACGACCACATCAGCCGCCAGAAGGCCGTCGAATCCTCGACCGACCAGCGCCACAACGCCTCGTAGTCAGCCAGGGTCCGCCCGGCCACGACCGAGGCCTGCTTCATGAATTCCGTGAGATTGGAGGCCGCCACCCGGGCCGCCGACGGTCGCCATAGCATGACGGCCTCACCGGCCGCCGTCGTTTCCGTCGCGCTCATCCGGCTACCCCTTCCGCCACCCGAGTCCTTGGCGCGATTAAAGCCCAATCTTGCATGTCACGGAAGCGGTCCCGGGACTGGCGCCGCCAGCCCCGAAGCCCTAGGCTGCCTCGAGCCTTCAGTCGATGCCAGAATTCCCCCTCTTCGCCGCCTTCGGCCGGCTGCCCAACCCGGTACGCGGCGCCATCCTCGCCATCACGGCATCCGCGTTTTTTGCCGGCATGATCGGCTGCATCCGCACACTCGCCGACGACCTGCCGCCGCTCGAGATCGTCTTCTTCCGCAACCTGTTCAGCTTCGCCTTCATGGTGCCGTGGCTGGCCTTGCACGGTCTTTCGGTCCTGCGCACCAGCCACCACAAGCTCTATCTCGGCCGCTCGACCATCGGTTTCGTATCGATGTGCCTGTGGTTCACCGGCGTGGCCTACCTGCCGTTGAACGAGTCGACGGCCCTGTCCTTCACCGCGCCGTTGTTCGCCTCGGTCGGCGCGGTGATTTTCCTGGGAGAAGTCATCCGCCTGCGCCGCTGGACGGCGACCATCATCGGTTTTCTCGGGACCATGATCATCCTGCGCCCGGGCTTCGCTGACCTGACCTGGGCCCAGGGCGTGATCCTGGCGTCGGCGGTCACCAGCGGCATCAATGCCATCATGGTCAAGCAGCTGACCCGGACGGAAACCGCCAACGCCATTGTCACCTACATGACGCTTTACGCGCTGCCCTTCTCACTCGTCGCGGCCGCGCTCGTCTGGGTGACCCCGCCGGTCCACACCTGGCCGCTCATCCTGCTGCTCGGTTTCTTTGCCACGATGGGCCATCTCTGTCTGACTCGCGCCTTCTTCTGCATGGACGCATCGTCGGTCACCGCCCTCGACTTCTCGCGCCTGCCCTTCGTGGCGGTGATCGCCTGGCTCGTCTTCAGCGAGACGCCCGATATCTGGACCTGGATCGGCGCGGCGGTGATCGTCTCGGCGACCGTCTACATCACGCATCGCGAGGCGGTGATTGCCCGCGCCCAGTCGCGCACCACGCCCACGGCCCCCATTGCCATCGCCGCATCGAGCGAACGCGCCACGATCGCCACGACCGGCATGTCCAATCCCAAGCCGCCGCCCAAGCCCGATACGCGCGCCGCCGATGACTGACGGTCCGCTGGCCGATGGGGGGACGCCCAGGCCGCCTTCGGCGAAGACGCCGTGGTGGGCCACCCTGCCTCCCAACGTGCGCGGCGCCGCCTGGCTGATCGTGGCGTCTGCCGTCTATTCCTTGCAGGCTCTGATCGTCAAAACCCTGGGCCAGCGCCTGGATCCGTTCGAGGTCGCCTTTTTCCGCTGCCTGTTCGGGTTGCTGGCCGTCATCCCGTTCCTCGCCGGCACCCGCGGCTACACCATCAGCGGCAATCCCTGGCTCCACGTCCTGCGCTCGGTGGTCGGCGTCTCCGGCATGTTCTGCGGATTCTACGCCATCACCCACCTGCCGCTGGCCACCGCCACCGCCATCTCCTTCACCAAGCCGCTGTTCCTCATCGTCTTGGCCGTGCTGTTCCTCGGCGAAGTCGTGCGCTGGCGGCGCTGGACGGCGACCGTCGTCGGCTTTCTCGGCGTCCTCATCGTCCTGCGGCCGGGGAGCCAGGTCTTCTCCTTCGCCATGATCATCGCCCTGCTGGGCTCGTTCTTCATCGCCGACGTGACCGTGCTGGTGAAGAAGCTCTCGCAGACCGACCGCAACGTCACGATCCTGTTCTATTTCGGGGTCATCACCACGCTGGTCTCCGCGGTGCCGGCGATCTTCGTCTGGCAGACCCCGACCGGCTTCGAATGGCCGCTCCTCATCCTCGTCGGGGTGACGGCGGCGCTGGGGCAGTATTTCAGCCTGCGGTCATTCCGGATCGCCGAGACCACCGTGGTCATGCCCTTCGACTACACACGCCTGCTGTTCGCCGGCCTGTTCGGCTACCTGTTCTTCGCCGAGGTGCCGGATGGCTGGACGTTGATCGGCTGCGCCATCCTCATCGCCAGCACGCTCTACATCGCCCAGCGCGAGATGCGGATTGGCGCGACGACAAGCGGTGGTCCCGGCGGGAGCTGATGACGCGGCTGCGCACCCATTTCGAAGCGCTGAGCCCGAATGTCCGCGGCGCCCTGTGGATGCTGCTCGCGGCCTTCATCTGGTCCGTCAACGAGGCGACGATCAAGGGCCTCGGCCGCACGCTTGATCCGTTCCAGATTTCCTTCTTCCGCTGCTTGTTCGGAGGGCTGGTCGTCCTCCCCTTCCTGCTCGCCTCGGCCGGCACGCGTGCCTTCCGCACCCGGCGTTTCGGCGGGCATTTCATCCGCGCCGCCGCCGGCTATGTCGCGATGGCGCTCGCCTTCTATTCGATCGTCAACATGCCGCTGGCCGACGCGACGGCCCTGGGCTTCACCCGGCCGCTGTTCATGGTCGTGCTCGCGGTCCTGTTCCTCGGCGAGATCGCCCGCTGGCGCCGCTGGACCGCCACCGCCATCGGTTTTCTCGGGGTCATCGTCATGGCCAGACCCGGCCTGGAGACGATCGACCTTGCGTTGATGGCCGCCATCGGCGGCGCCTTCTTCGTTGCCGTGGTCAGCGTGATGATCAAGAAGCTGGCGGAAACCGAGCGACCGGCGACCATCATCTTCTACTTCGGCGTCATCAGCTCGACGCTGGCGGTGGGGCCTGCTCTGCTTGTCTGGCAGACGCCGACCCCGATCGAGCTGCTGCTGCTCATCGGCATCGGCGCCGCCGGCTCGCTCGGCCAGTACTTCACCATCCTGGCCTTCCGCGTGGGCGAGGCCACGGCCGTCGATCCCTTCGACTACGTGCGGCTGATCTATGCGACGCTGTTCGGCTACCTTTTCTTTGCCGAGCTGCCGGACCGCTATACCCTGCTGGGGGCGGCGATCATCGTCGCCAGCACCTGGTACATCGCCCAGCGCGAAGCCCGGCTGCGGCGCGAGGCGCAATCTGCTACAACCGCGCCGGTTTCGAATTCGGAGAAAGCACCATGAATGTCAGCGGTCATGCAGCGATCGTCACCGGCGGCGGCTCGGGCCTGGGCGCGGCGAGCGCGCGCGCCCTCGCCAAGTCAGGCGCCAAGGTCGCCGTGCTCGATATCAATATCGACGGCGCGAAGAAGGTTGCCGCGGAGATCGGCGGCCTGGCCATCGCCTGCGACGTGGCCGATGCCGCCTCGACCGAAAAAGCCATTGCCGAGGCGAAGGCCAAGCATGGCGCCGCCCGCGTGCTGATCAACTGCGCCGGCATCGGGCCGGCGGCGCGCATCGTCGGCAAGGAAGGTCCGATGAAGCTCGCGGACTTCGCCCGGGTCATCAACATCAACCTGATCGGCAGCTTCAACGCCATGCGGCTCGCCGCCGCCGACATGCAGACCCTCGAGCCGCTGGCCGACAACGAGCGCGGCGCGATCATCTCCACCGCCTCGGTCGCCGCCTTCGACGGCCAGATCGGGCAGGCCGCCTATGCCGCCTCCAAGGGCGGCATCGCCGCCCTCACGCTGCCAGCGGCGCGCGAGCTGGCGCGTTTCGGCATCCGGGTCATGACCATCGCGCCAGGCATCTTCGCCACGCCAATGCTGTTGGGCATGCCGCAGAACGTGCAGGACAGCCTCGCCGCCAGCATCCCCTACCCGTCGCGTCTCGGCACGCCGGAGGAGTACGCCAAGCTCGTGCTCCACATCCTCGACAACGTGATGCTCAACGGCGAGGTCATCCGGCTCGACGGCGCGATCCGCATGCCGCCGAAATAGTCTCGTGACCTCGGCCTTCGACGACACGTTTCGCGGGGCCTTGCGCGAGCTGCTCGTCCTGCGGCGCGACGTGCGCCGCTTCCGCCGCGAGGTGCCGCCGGAAGGCACTTTCGAGCGCCTGGCGGAACTCGCCAATTTCGCTCCCTCGGTGGGCTTGAGCCAGCCCTGGCGTTTCGTCACCGTCGACGATATCGGGCGCCGCCGCGCCATACGCGAGATGTTCGTCGCCGAGAACGCCACCGCTCTGGGCGACTACGCCGAGGAAAAGGCCCGGCTCTACGCCAGCCTGAAGCTCGCCGGGCTGGACGAGGCGCCGCTGCAGTTCGCCGTCTTCGCTGATCGCACCACGCCCCAGGGCGCGGGCCTGGGGCGGCGCACCATGCCGGAGATGATCGAGTATTCCGTGGTCGCCGCCGTGCATACGCTGTGGCTGGCGGCGCGCGCCGAGGGGCTCGGCCTCGGCTGGGTCTCGATCCTCGACCCGGCGCGGATGGCCGTTCTCCTCGAAGTGCCGGCCGACTGGACCTTCATCGGCTATTTCTGCCTCGGCTATCCCGAAACCGAGGCCGCAACACCCGAGCTGGAGCGCGCCGGCTGGGAGCAGCGCCGGCCGGCCGGCGATTTCATTACCCGGCGCTAGCTACGCCGGGAATTTCTGCTCGCGCCAGAAGCCCAGCTTCTCGTGCACGCCGCGATCGGAATAGCTGAACAGCACCGACTCCTCGGTGGCTTCGTGGACATGCTTCTCCCAGCTCGGGATGACGAAGATGTCCTTCGGGCCCCAGTCGAGGGTCTTGCCGCCGACCTGGGTGCGGCCCTTGCCCTCGACGCAGACGAAGACCGTGCTGTCGGTGGAGCGATAGCCCTGGCTCTTGAAGCCCTTGGGCAGGAGCTGGATGAAGGTGGCGATGGTCGGCATGGCGTAGTCGCCGGTCATCGGATTGATGTACTTGAACTTGAGCCCGTGCCACGGGTTCCACTGGTCGCGGCGCTTCATCGTCTCCAGCGCCTCGCGCGAGCGGTCGTAGGGGTAGTTGAACACCGGCGAGGTCGGGCGGTTGTACTCGGCCTCCACCGGCAGCATGTTGGCGCCGTAGCGGGCGTAGGAGTCGCCTTCGGGGCGCTCGGGCTCCTGGGCGTCGTCGGTACCCGCGCCCTCGCGGAAGCTCGCCTCGAACAGCTTGATCATGTGCATGTCGAGCCCGTCGAGCCAGACCATCGGCCCGCTGCCGGTGTTGCCGTGGTCGTGCCACGTCCACGAGGGCGTGATGACGAAGTCGCCGGGATGCATCATGGTGCGCTCGCCGTCGACCGCCGTGTAGGCGCCCTGGCCTTCGATGATGAAGCGCAGCGCCGCCTGGCTGTGGCGGTGCGGGGGCGCGATCTCTCCGGGCAGGATGGTCTGCAAGCCGGCAAACAGGCTGCGGGTGATCTTGGATTCGCCCTTGAGCGCCGGGTTCTCGAGGATCAGGACGCGGCGCTCCGCCTCCTTGGCGGTGATCAGCTCGCAGGCCTCGAGCAGGAACGGCTTGAGGCTGTCGTATTTCCAGAGATGCGGCACGATGACGCTTTCCGGCGTCGCCGTGATCAGCTTGTGCAAAACCTCCCACAGAGGGGCCAGGTTGCTCTTGCCGATGCGCCCGTAGAATTCCTGGCGCGCCGGATCGATGTTGTGCTTGGCAGAGGGGGCGGCGGAATCCATTGAACTACTCCATTACGCGTTCGGCAGCAGCATGACCTTGGACGCGGTCTTGAGCCGCGCCAGCTCGAACCCCTCGACGGCCCGGGCGAGCGGCAGGCGGTGGGTGATCATGGGCCGCAGTTTATCGCCTTCCGCGGCCAGGAGATCAACCACGCGGCTCCAGGTGGCGCGGCTGGCCCGGTTGGAGCCGCGGATCTGCAGCTGCTCGCGGTTCAGGCGGTTGAGGTCGACCGGCGCAGGGGCGGCATGGATGCCGCAGACCACCAGGATGCCCCAGCGCCGCAGCACGCCGAGCCCGTGGTTGATCGTGGCCGGCACGCCGGTCGCCTCGAAGACGACGTCGAACTTGGTTGCCCCCGTGACCTCGGCGAGCGATGTGTCGTTGAGGTCGTGAAGGCGATCGAAGCCGAGTGCACGCAAGCAGGTCAGCCGGTCGGCATCGTCCTTGCCGACAATGGTCACCTCCGCGCCGGCCGCGCGCGCCATCACGGCGATGGTCTGGCCGACCGTGCCCGGCCCCATGACCAGGACGCGGTCGCCCGGCTTAATCTCGCCGCTTTCCACGGCGCGGGCGCCGACGGTGAGCGGCTCGGTCAGCGCCGCCAGCTCGTCGTCGACGCCGGCCGGAAGACGCAGGCAATTAATGGCCGGCGCCAGCACGCGCCGGGCGAAGGCGCCGGGCCGCGTCATGCCGATCCCGGTCCGCGTCAGGCAGCGGTCGAAGTCGCGCGCCTGGCAGGCGGCGCAGCTGCCACAGGTGACCGACGGCATGACGGTGACCCGGTCGCCCAGCGCCAGGTCGCTCACGCCCTGACCGACCGCGGCGACGCGGCCGGCGAATTCATGGCCCAGCGTCACCGGCATCGCCGGCTTGACGAATTCGTAGCCCGGCGTCCACTCGTAGATATGGAGGTCGCTGCCGCAGATGCCGGCGGCGGTCACCTCGATCAGCACCTCGCCCGGCGCCGGCGCCGGCGGCTCCGGCACCTCGCGCAGCTCAATACCGAATTCCGGCAGGGTTTTCTGGATGGCCTGCATGGCCCGTATCATACGGGCCGCCGGGCGCGGTATGAAGGGTCATGAGCCTCAAGGGAACGGCCTTCCTCGCTTTGTGGAACGACATCGAGCCGGCGCGCGACGGCGAGTACAACCTCTGGCACACGCGCGAGCACGTGCCCGAGCGCGTCGGCGTTCCCGGCATCCTAAGCGGCCGGCGCTATGTCGCCCGCGACGCGACCATCCATCGCTACTTCACGCTCTACGAGCTGGACTCACTCGCCGTGTTACAGAGCGAGCCCTACAAAGCGCTGGTCGCCGGACCCACGCCCTGGTCGCTGTCGATGCGGCCGTCCTTCAAGAACTTCCTGCGCTATCCCTGCACGACGAAAGTGAGCCTCGGCCACGGCATGGGCGGCGTACTGGCGACCTTTCGCCTGAGTGCCGCCCCTTCCCGGATCGAGCGGCTGTTCGATATCGAAACGGTGACCGGCCTGCATCTTGGGGAAGCCGATCTCTCTGAGCCGTTTCCGTTGCAGACCGCACCCATCGAGCGCGGCCCCCGCCATGTTCTGATGGTCGAGGCCAACGATCGCGGCAAGCTGGAGACCGCCGTGCCGACGATCCTTTCGGCTATCAGCAGCGCAGAAGCCCAAATCTATGATCTGGTCTTCGCCATCATCCGCGACGATCTCGGCGACATGCCGGCGCCGTTCACACCGCCGAATCGATGAAGGCGGCGAGTTTCAGGTCGCGCTCGCTCAGGCCGCCGGCGTCGTGGGTGGACAGCACGATCTCCACCCGGTTGTAGACGTTGAACCATTCCGGATGGTGGTCCATACGCTCGGCCATCAGGGCCACCCGGCTCATGAAACCGAAAGCGGCATTGAAGTCCTTGAACTTGAATTCCTTGCGGATGGCATCCCGGCCGGCGATCTCGGCCCAGCCTTTGAGCCCGGCCAGCCCTTTGCTCCGCGCCTCGCCCGTCAGCTTCTCGACCATGGCCATATCCTCCGCTAGGTTCGAGTGATGTCCCGCCGCGAGATTCCGCCGCCGAGCCTCGAGACCATCGAGGCCCTGGCCCAGTCAGCCCTCAACAGCCTGCCCGAGGCCTTCGTCCGCAATGTTAAGGGCGTCCTGATCCGAGTCGAGGAGTTTCCCGACGAGGAGACCGAGCGCGAGATGGAGCTGGAAAGCCCGTTCGACATCCTCGGCCTCTACCGCGGCGGGGCCATCGCCGGCCGCGAGGGCAGCAACCCCTCGCCCTTCCCCGACATGATCCATCTCTATCGCCGGCCGATCCTCGACTACTGGTGCGAGACCGGCGAGGATCTCGGCCACGTGGTCCGCCACGTGCTGATCCACGAGATCGGCCACCATTTCGGCCTTTCCGACGACGACATGGAAGCGCTCGAGAACCAGGTGCCGGATTAGGTCACCTCGAGCACCGCCTCGCCCAGCCCATCGACGACAAACACCGCGCGGTCGCCGGGCGAAATCGAAACCGTCGCCACGATACTGCCGGTGATGACCACCATCCCGGCTTCCAGGCTGCGCCCTCGTTCAGCGATCTGGTTCGCGACCCAGGCGAGCGTGGCATAGGGATCCTCGGCCTTGCCTTCGGCGACCGTCTTGCCGTTCATCGTCAGGCGGCCGGCAATACCCACCAGGTCCGGCACCGGAACGTTCTTCCCTGCACCGGCGACGATGCCGCCGTTCCAGCAGTTATCGACGATCATCGACTTGGCGTCGGTCTCGCGATAGACGGCGTTGCGGTCCTCGATCAGCTCGTAGGCCGGCAGCGCCGCGGCGACGGCCGACCTCACGCTCTCCCGGGTCCAGGGAGCCTTAGAGGCCGACAGAGCCCGGCCAAGCCGCAGGCCGATCTCGCATTCGATGCGCAGGTTGACGAAATCGCCCGCCCGGAGCCGCGCCGGCGAGACGTGGATCGTCCGGGCGAAGATGGCGCCGGCGCAAGGATGGCCGATGCCCATCAGCTCCTGCATCACCTTGGTCGTGGTGGCGATCTTGGCGCCGGCCACTGGGCCGTAGACGGGTTCGGCCAGGCGGTAATAAGCCTCCTGCCCTTCGTAAGCCTCGGCGACGCTCGCCGGCGCCAGCTCCGGCGGCAGGTTGCAATAGGGTGCGCGCGCCACGCGGGCGCGCCAGAGATATTCGGCCATCGCCTGGGCGCGCGGATTCATGGCTTCAGCTCCAGCAGGCGGCGGACATGGCGCTGCAGTTCGGGCACGATCTCGCCCTCGAACCACGGATTCTGCCTCAGCCATGCCGTATTGCGCCACGACGGGTGCGGCAGCGGCAGGAACTCAGGCGCGTAGTCACGCCAGGCGCGCACCGTGGCGGTCAGCGAGTCCCGCCGGCGCTTCCCGAGATAGCGCGCCACCGCGTATTGCCCGACCAGCAGGGTCAGCTCGACCCGTGGCAGCAGCGGGCGGATCAGCGGGTGCCAGGTGCTGGCGCAGATCTTCATCGGCGGCTTGTCGCCGCCGCGGGCATCGACGCCGGGATAGCAGAAGCCCATGGGCATCAGGCCGAAGCGCTGGTTGCCGTAGAAAATCTCGCGGTCGATGCCGAGCCATTCGCGCAGGCGGTCGCCCGAGCGGTCGTTGAACGGCAGGCCGGTCTCGTGGACCTTGGTACCCGGCGCTTGGCTGATCAGCAGCAGGCGCGCCGCTGCATCGATCTGGAAGACCGGCCGGGGGCCCAACGGCAGCTCGTCGGCGCACAGGCGGCAGGCGCGCGCAGCCTTCATGGCGGCGGCGAGGTCGCTCATCGCAGCGTCTTCAGCAGCTTGTCGACATAGGCCGGCACGATCTCCGTCGCCGGCCCATGCTCGGCTTCATGGAACAGCGAGCGCCCTTCGGACGGCTCGAGATTGAGCTCAACCGTATGGGCGCCGTTGGCCCGCGCCTCGGCGACGAAGCCGGCGGCAGGATAGACATTGCCCGAGGTGCCGATGGAGAGGAATGTGCCGCAGCCGGCCAGCGCCTCGTAGACCGTATCGAGATCGAACGGCATCTCGCCGAACCAGACGACGTGCGGCCGCAAACCGCCGGCCTTGCCGCAGGACCCGCAGGTCATCGACACCGCCAGGTCGCCCCGGCATTCGCGCACGTCGCCGCAACCGGCGCAGCGCGCCTTGAGCAGCTCGCCATGGATGTGGCGCAGCTTGCGGCTGCCGGCGCGCTCGTGCAGGTCGTCGATATTCTGGGTGACCAGCAGCACCTCGCCCGGCCACTCGGCCTCCAGCCGGGCCAGCGCCCGATGCGCCGCATTGGGCTGGATGTTGGGATTGAGCAGGCCGCGCCGACGCACGTTGTAGAATTCCTGAACCCGTTCCGGATTGCGGGCGAAGGCCTCGGGTGTGGCGACGTCCTCGATACGCACCGTGGCCCAGATGCCGTCGGCATCCCGGAACGTGTGCAAGCCGGATTCCTTGGAGATGCCGGCCCCGGTCAGCACGACAATCGGTGCGCTCACGCCGTCTCCACCGCAAACCGCAGGCAGGCGATGGGCGGCAGGCGCGCCGGAAACTCGAACCAGGTGTCGCCGCCGTCCTCGCTCAGCCACGTGCCGCCGGTCGTGGAGCCCATGGCCAGGCGCCGGCCGCTGCCGTCCACCGCCAGGGCATGGCGATAGATGAGATCGTAGGCCGGGACATCCGGCAGACCGGCCGACAGCGTGTCGAAGGATTCGCCGCTATCACGGGTGCGCGCCACGACCAGCTTGCCGTCGACCGGGACGCGGCACTCGTCCTTGACCGCCGGCACGAACCAGGCGCTGCGCGGATCGCTGGGATGCACGGCCACGGCGAAACCGAATTTCGACGGCTTGATGGTGGTGATCTCGCGCCAGGTCAGCCCACGATCCTGGGAATGGAAGACGCCGTTGTGGTGCTGGCACCACAACGTGTCGGGCAGCGCCGCGCATTGCACGATGCGATGCACGTCCTGGATGCGGGGATCCTCGCGGCGCTCCGGCGGCATGAACTCGGCGTAGATGCCCTTGCCGCCGAGCTGCCAGTTGGCGCCGCCATCCTCGCTCATCCACACGCCGCCGCAGGAGACGCCGACCACGACGCGATCGGAGAAACGCGGGTCGACGCAGACCGAATGGATGCCCGGGTGGTCGGCGCCGCCGCCGAACCATTCGCGGCGTTCCGGTCTGTCCCAGAGCGAGCGCACGAGCTGCCACGAGCCGCCGGCATCGTCGGAACGGAACAGGCCGCCGGAGATGGTGCCGGCCCACAACCGGCCAGGCACGCCGCCATTCTCCAGCGTCCAAATCGAGTGCACCGTCCAGGGATGCGGATCGTCGAGGCCGTCGGGCCGCGGCGGAAAGGCCGGGGCGGGGCGCTCGATCCAGGTCGCCCCGTCATCGGCGCTCATCCATAGCTTGACGCCGAAATGGCCGAGAGCGAGGGCGGCATAGAGCGCGCCGCTCAGCGGATCGCGCAGCACCGCCGAGACCGGATCGCCGAGGAAATGCACCCTGTGGATGCCCCAGCGGCTTTCTCCGCGCCGCAGGTCGAACAGCCCTTTGCGTGTGCCGACGAGAATGCGATCGCTCATGTCTCTTCCCCGGCTTGTCTCTTCATCCGCCCGCCCCATCATCCGCCGGACAGGGCCTGCAGAACGTACACCTCGTCAGTCGGCCCTACCGCGTCGCCCAGCCCGCCACGATCCGCCAGCGCCCGGCCGCTGACGAAGACGGTCACGTGCTTGCGCAAGGCCCCCTGCTCGTCGAGAACGTAGCCGCGCAGCCGCGGGTTGTCGCGGAAAACAGCGTCCAGGACCGCCCGTACGGTGGCTCCTTCCGCTTCGACCGTCGGTACCGACAGGAAGCGCTGCAGCTGACCGGTGAACTGCACCTTGGGCATCGGCGGAAAATTCGCTATCCCTGTATCAGATGAATGATAACCGGAAGCCCCCGCGACGCCAGAAGGAAAGTGGTTCGCCGCCCGCTCCTTCGGGGATGCGCCGGGTGCTCTTCGTGTGCACCGGCAACATCTGCCGCTCGCCGACGGCCGAAGGCGTGTTCCGTGCCCTGGTGGAGCGCGAAGGCCTGGCCGCGCGCATCACCACCGCCTCGGCCGGGACGCACGGCTATCATATCGGCGATCCGCCGGATCCGCGGGCCATCGCGCATGCCAGGCGGCGCGGCTACGATCTTTCCCGTCTGCGCGCCACGCGACTCGAAGCCGCTGACTTCGAGCGCTACGACCTGCTGATTGCCTGCGATGCCGGACATCACCAGTTTCTCAGCCGGCTGGCACCGGCGGATCTCAAGGGCCGCGTAGCGCTGCTCATGGACTACGCGCCGGAGCTCGGCCTTACCGAGGTGCCGGATCCCTACTATGGCGGTGCGGCCGATTTCGAGCATGTGCTCGATATCGTGGAGCTGGCGGCGGCCGGTCTGCTCGCCGCCCTCCGGCGGGAGCTGGAGTGAACACCGGTCTGGCGCGGCGCGTCGAGGCCGCGCTCGGCGGCCCTGTCCGTGCTCTCGTTTCCTTGCGCGGCGGCGACATCGCCGCGGTATGGCGAGCCGAGCTGGTGGACGGCAGGGTCGTGGTGGCGAAGCAGGGTCAACGCCTGGCCCTCGAAGGCACCATGCTGCGTCATCTCAGGGAACGCACGAAGGTGCCGGTGCCGACGGTGCTGCATGCCGAAGAGACCCTGCTGATCATGGACTGCGTGGAGCATGACGGGTCCTTCGATGCATTCGCCGAAACGCATCTGGGTGACATCGTCGCCGCGCTGCATGGCATCGAGGGCCAACGCTTCGGTTTCGCCCATGACACGGTGATTGGCGGACTGCCGCAGCCCAATCCCTATTGCGACGACTGGCGCGACTTCTTCCGTGACCAGCGCTTGCTGCACCGCGCGCGCGATGCGCTTGATGCCGGCCGGCTGCCGGGCGGCCTGATGCACCGCATCGAGACGCTGGCCGGCAAGCTGCATATCTGGCTGCGCAACGAGGCTCGGCCCTCGCTGATCCACGGGGATCTGTGGGGCGGCAACATGCTCTCGCGCGGCACCAAGGTCGTGGCGCTGATCGATCCGGCGCTCTACTACGCCGACTCGGAGATCGAGCTGGCCTTCATGACGCTGTTCAACTCGGTCGGCAAAAAGTTCTTTGCGCGCTACGGCGAGCGCCGGCCGATACGGTCCGGCTTTTTCGAAGAGCGCCGCGACCTCTATAATCTCTATCCGCTGCTCGTCCATGTCCGCCTGTTCGGCGGGCCTTACGTCGCGCAGGTCGACCGCACGCTGACCCGCTACGGTTGCTGAATGCTGTTCCTCACCTCCCCGCATCTGCTCCTGCGGCCGCTGTCGGCGGACGATGCGGCTCATTTCGCGACCCTGCTGGGCGACGACCCGGCGGCGCTTCAGCAGATGGCGCAGATGCCGGATCCCTGCACCGAAGCGGCGGCGCGCGCCTGGATCGTCTCGCGGCTCGGGCCCGGCGCCCACGTCTTTGCCATCCTGCGGCGCCAGGACGAAGCGTTCGTCGGCGTCGTCGGCTTCGGCGGCAACCCGGCAATGCCGGAGATGGGCTACTGGATCGGCAAGCCCTATCGCGCCAACGGCTTTGCCACGGAAGCCATCGGCTGCGTCGTCGACTATGCGCGGGACCTCGGCGTGCCGCGCATCCATGCCGATACCTTTCCGGACAATCCGGCTTCGGCGCGCGTCCTGGCCAAGGCCGGCTTCGTCACTCTGGGAATGGTGGAGCGCATCTTCCCGGCGCGCGGCGGCCGCCGCGAGCTCTTCCGGCATGTCCGGGAGCTGACGCCGGACTCGTAAAAAGAGAACCTCACCCTGAGGTGCGAGCGTCAGCGAGCCTCGAAGGGTGACGCTTGCAAGCGACCTTCACAGCGATAGCGGCCCCTCACCCTTCGAGGCTCGCCCCTCACAGGGCTCGCACCTCAGGGTGAGGGCGTTTTTTTCAGGTGGTGACCAGGGACAGCGGATAATCCGCTTCGGCCGTGTAGATCGGCCCGGAGCCCTGCAGGAAGCTCGAGAACAGGGTGAAGTGGCCGACCGGGATCGGTCCCGCCCGGAACAACGAATTGTGCGAGAGGAAGGTCGAGACCCGATGCGCCGGCGTATCGCGCAGGCGGGCGAGCGTCACGTGCGGGGTGAAACGGCGGCCCTCGGGCGGCAGGCCGACGCGCACCAGGGTCGATTCGATACGGCTGCGCAAGGCCACCAGCTCGGCGTTGCGCTCGACCCCCACCCATAATTGACGCACCTCGCCGCCGGATTCGAAATGCCCGACACCGGACAAGGTGATGTCGAAGCTGCGCGGCCGAACGGCGGCTAGCGCATGGTAAATATCGTCCGCCTCGCCGTTATCGACCTCGCCGATGAAGCGCAGCGTCAGATGGAGATTTTCGGGGGGGACCCAGCGGGCGCCGGGCACTCCGGCACAAAGAGCAGAGACCCGCTCACGCACGTCTTCGGGCAACTCGACGCCGACAAATAGGCGAACCATGGCACCCTCGTGGTGCTACCCGCATATCTGATTCGCAACATTCCGGCAAGCGACCGGTTCCCCGGGCGCGGCAATATCTTAGGGGCGGGATGCCGGGGTCAGGGACAGGGGTTGGGGCTGCTCGCGTGGACGCGCTCGATCGCCGCCAGCACGTCTGACGACAGGGTGACGGAAAGACTGGCGATGTTCTGCTCGAGCTGCGGCAGGGAGGTGGCGCCGATGATGGTCGAGGTCAGGAACGGACGCGTGTTGACGAAGGCCAGCGCCATCTGCGCCGGATCGAGCCCGGCCTCGCGGGCGATCTGCACGTAGGCGGCGGCCGCCGGCTCGGCGCGGGCCGTCGAGTAGCGCTTGAAGCGCTCGAAGCGGGTCAGGCGGCCGGCGGCCGGCCGCGCCCCGTTCAGGTATTTGCCGGTCAGCACGCCCATGCCGAGCGGCGAATAGGCCAGCAGCCCGCAGCGCTCGCGGCTGGAGATTTCTGCCAGCCCGACTTCGTAGGTGCGGTTGAGCAGGCTGTAGGGATTCTGGATTGACTGGACGCGCGGCCGCGACCCGCCGGCCGCCAGCTCCAGATGGCGCATCGTGCCCCACGGCGTTTCGTTCGAGAGGCCGACGTGGCGGATCTTGCCCGCCTTCACGAGATCGGCCAGCGCGTCGAGCGTCTCGGCAATCGCGGCGCCGTCCTGCTCCGGCGCATGGACATAGCCGAGGCGGCCGAAGGCATTGACGTGGCGATCGGGCGAATGCGTCTGGTAGAGGTCGATGTAGTCGGTCTGCAGACGCTTGAGCGAGCCGTCGATGGCCGCCGCAATATTGGCGCGATCGAGACGCCCCTTGCCGTCGCGCACATGCGGCATGCTGTTGTTGGCCCCGGTCACCTTGGAGGCGAGCACGACCTTGCCCCGCATCTCCGGCCGCTTCTTCAGCCAGGTGCCGATATGCGCTTCGGTGCGGCCAAAGGTCTCGGGCTTCGGCGGCACGGGATACATTTCCGCGGCATCGATGAAGTTGACGCCGAGGTCGACGGCGCGATCGAGCTGGGCGTGGGCTTCGGCTTCGCTGTTCTGCTCGCCCCAGGTCATGGTGCCGAGACAAATGAGGCTGACGTCGAGATCGGTTGTCCCGAGACGGCGATATTGCATTGTTATGAAAGCCTGGAGAGGTGGGCGGGCGCCCCGAGCTGGATACTTGGCGGCGGCTACGCGAACAGCGCAAGCACGCCGGTATACCCATAAAGCCGCTCGTTGGAAATCTCCCCGTTGCAGAACATCCCGACCAGCGGAAAATCGCCCAGCTCGCGGCGCAGGATGCCGAGCTCGGCGGATTCCTCGCCGAACAGATTGGGGCCGCGGGCCAGGCAGGAGAAATACAGGCCGCCGCGCGGTGGCCCGGACAGGCCGCGCTTCACCCGCTGCAGCATGCGGACCAGGTCCTGCTCCGCGGCATCGCGGTCGCGGCGCACGAAGAGCAGGCGATCGCCCGTTGCAACACGCTCCCCCACCGCCAGCAGGCCGCGCTCCACGTCGATGCCCACCAGGTTGCGCACGAGATAGTCGCCGGTGTCCGAACCGGCCACCGGGAAAGCGGCATGGATATAGCCGGCGACCCGCTCCAGCCGGCGCGCCAGCACCTCGCCGATATCCTCCTTGAAGACCTCGAGGGCAGGCCGGTCGTCGATCTCGAACAGGATGTTCTCGCGGGCTGCGGTGACCGTGCGCACCGGGCCGATCGGTGAGCAGCCTTGGCTGATGCCGGTGACGATCGGAATGTCAGGAGCAAACAGGATGCCGGAAATCCCCCCGCGCACCACGCCACCCGCGACCTGGTCCGGCGTATTGCGGGCCGAGGCCAGGCCGCCGACCAGGAATCCCGACACCTCGCCGGCCACGGCGCTCAACAATTGCGGCAGTCGCGGGTTGCGGGGATCGGCGTGGAGCACGCCCACGGGAGGTCCTGCCCCCTCGTGCCGGGCCGCCTGCGCCCAAGGCGGCGCCTGGGAGATCTCTCCGGGCTGGCTGACGGCCGGCAGAAGATGCCAGCTCCGCTCCGGCAGGGCCGCGGTCATCACCGCGATCGCCGGCCGATCGAAGCACTCGGCCGTGGGGCCGATGACCCCGATGCCGACGCTGCCGCTCCAGGTCTTGATGCCCGTGGACTGACGAAGCAGGGTCAGGATGTCGTTCAGATGCCCGGCGAGCGGGTCGGTCACATAGACAAAGCCCAGCCGCGCCTGGTCGACAGACGGGCCGAGCTGGGCAATGCAGGCCAGGGTGAGTTTCCCCCAGTCGGCAGCCCCGTCCTCGGCCGCCGCCTGGGCGGCGATAAACGGCGGGCTCTTAACCACGTTCGTCATTGCTAAGCCGTTGGAGGTAGGTAATTAAACCGCGAAATCCACAGGCGATATACAGCCTTTTATTAATCAAACCGCTTGGAAATATTAACGCCCGCCGGTACACTTCGACCACTGATAAGGCCGTCCCGGGGCTTGGCGCTCGTCCACAGACGCTCAAGGTTCCGGGGGCAATGGGTTCCGCAGCCGAAGCGTCTTTAGGCCCGAATGTTGGTTCGACGCGACGCAGCAGCCGCTTTATCAGGTCGGTAATCGCCAGCCCTACCGTGTCTCGGGCTGGTTGTCCGGCGTTAAGGACAGAGGTCGTTTAGGTTTTTGCTGCGCGTTCGGGCTCGATGATCAGAAAAATTTGCGATGCGCCCTCCGGGCGACGTCATCTCCGCCATCTTGGCGGCGGTTTTGTCGTGTCCGGGGTCCGTCGTGCGTTTGCGGTTCTCGGGCCAGGGGCGGAGGAAGACCGGCGCGCCGTCCGGCCATCGCATGGCGCGCCAGTTCGGATCGGAAAGGATTGAGGATGGGTAAGAAACTCTACGTGGGCAACCTGCCCTATTCGTACACGTCGCAGCAGCTCGAGCAGCTCTTCACGCCGCACGGCAATGTGACGTCGGCCCAGGTGATCGTGGACCGGGCCACCAACCAGTCGCGCGGCTTCGGCTTCGTTGAGTTCGACAGCGATGACGCGGCCAGCAAGGCCGCGGAAGCGCTCAACGGCTCGCCGATCAACGGCCGGCCGCTGACGGTCAACGAGGCGCGCGAGCGCCCGATGGGCGGCGGTGGTGGTGGCGGCGGCGGTCGTGGCCCCGGGGGCGGCGGCTTCGGCCGTGGTCCGCGTGGTGGTGGTGGTGGCGGCGGTGGTGGTGGTGGCGGCTTCGGCGGCGGCGGTGGCCGCGGCGGCCCGCGCTACTAAGCTCGGCCAGCTACACGAGATGTTGCGATCCGCGGCGGTTGCCGCCGCGGATCGTCAGCCTCCGGCGAGAAATCGCCGGATATGAGGGCCGATTCGCTCGACTATCCGTTCCACGCCCCGTGCGTTCGGATGGATGCCATCGGCCTGATTGAGCGACGGATCGGCGGCTACGCCCTCCAGGAAGAACGGGTAGAAGGCGGCCCCGTGCCGCGTCGCCACCCGCTCGAAAACCCCATCGAACTCGGCGGCATATTCGCGACCGAAATTGCGCGGCGCGTACATTCCCGCCACCAGCACCTTCACCCCGCGGCCCTTCAGGCGCGTGAGGATCGTGTCGAGATTCTGCTCCATCGCCGCGGGCGGAAGCCCGCGCAGACCGTCATTGGAGCCCAGCGCCACCACGGCGTATTGCGGCGCCGGCGAGCCCAGCGCCCAGTCGAGCCGCGCCAGACCGCCCGCCGTCGTGTCGCCCGAGACACCGGCGTTGATCACCTGGACATCGAGCCCGGCCTGCTTCAGCCAGGCTTCGAGCCGCACCGGGAAAGCCTCCTCCCCGCGCGGCAGGCCGTAGCCGGCCGTCAGGCTGTCGCCCAGCACGACCAGACGCATCCGCTCCTGCGCCAGCGCCGTATAAGGAAAAAGCAGCAGTAGCGCGGTTAAATTCACAAGCCAGTGCCGGAGCCCATATACTCGTGACTTGTTCGCGCCCCCCGCGGGCCTATCTCCAATTCCAGCGCTCATGAACGACATCATCTCCTCACGCTCCGCGACAACGCCCGTCCCTGCGACCCGGCCGCTCATCGAGCTTGCCGACGTGCACCTCACGTTGGCGAGTGACGCCGGGCAGGTCAACATCCTGCGCGGCATCAATCTCGCCATCGCACCGGGCGAAAGTGTGGCGGTCGTGGGGCCGTCGGGCTCGGGCAAGTCGACCATGCTCATGGTCATGGCGGGGCTGGAGCGCCCGAGCGCCGGCACGGTACGCGTCGCCGGCCAGGACATCACCGGCTTCGACGAAGACCGCATGGCGTTGTTCCGCCGCGAGCATATCGGCATCGTCTTCCAGGCGTTCCACCTGATCCCGACGATGACGGCGCTGGAGAATGTTGCCGTGCCGCTGGAATTCGCCGGCGACCGCCAAGCCTTCGATCACGCCCGTCGCGGGCTGGAGGCGGTCGGGCTCGGTCATCGCCTCACCCACTATCCCGGCCAGCTTTCCGGCGGCGAGCAGCAGCGCGTGGCGCTGGCGCGTGCCTTCGCGGCCGAACCGCCGCTGCTCTTCGCCGACGAGCCGACCGGCAATCTCGATGCCGCCACCGGCGCCCAGATCATCGAGCTTCTGTTCGATCTGCGCGCCCGGCGCAATTCCACCCTGATCCTCATCACCCACGACCGCGATCTCGCCTCGCGCTGCGACCGCACCGTGCGCCTGCACGACGGCCGGATCGCTTCCGGCGCATGAATTTCGCGCTCGCCCTGCGCTTTGCGGCGCGTGAGCTGCGCGGCGGCCTGCGCGGCTTCCGCATCTTTCTCGCCTGCCTGATGCTGGGCGTAGCGGCCATCGCCGGCGTCGGTTCGCTGGCGGCTGGCGTGCGCGCCGCCCTCGACGCCGATGCCCGCCAGATCCTTGGCGGCGATCTGGAACTCGCCTTCACCCACCGCACGGCGACGCCTGAGCAGCTGCGCTTCCTGTCCGCGCGCGGCACGGTCTCGACCATCGCCGAGATGCGCGGCATGGCCCGCACCGAGGCGACCCGCACGCTGGTCGAGCTCAAGGCGGTCGACGGCGGTTATCCGCTGTTCGGCGCGGTGGCGCTGGCGCCAGTCGGGGACTTGCGCGAGGCGCTGGCCCTGCGCGACGGCGAGTGGGGAGTGGCGGTCGAGGACGCAACGCTCGAGCGGTTGGAGCTCAAGCTGGGCGAGCGCCTGATGCTCGGCGATCAGCGGTACGTGGTGCGCGCCGTCGTCGCTGCCGAGCCCGACCGCAGCGCCAATGTCTTTACCCTCGGTCCGCGCGCCATGGTCGCGCTCGACAGCCTGGCGACGACTGGCCTGGTGCAGCCCGGCAGCTTGATCCGCTACGAGTACCGGCTGCGGCTCGATCCCGGTCTCGACGGGCCGACGGTGATCGGCGAGCTGCGCCAGGCTTTTCCGGATGCCGGATGGCGCATCCGCGGCCCCGGCGAGGCGGCCCCCGGCGTGCAGCGCTGGGTCGACCGCATCGCCATGTTCCTCACCCTCGTCGGCCTGACGTCCCTGCTCGTCGGGGGGGTTGGCGTGGCCAACGCCGTGCGCAGCTACGTCGACAGCAAGACCGCGACCATCGCCACGCTCAAATGCCTCGGCGCCTCGGGCCGCTTCATTCTCACGGTCTATCTGCTGCTGGTCATGGCCATGGCGGTACTGGGCATCGCAGCCGGCCTCGCTCTCGGCGCCGCGGCGCCGGCGGCACTCGGCCCGCTACTCGCCGGTCAGCTTCCGGTGGGCGCCCAGGCCGGGCTCTATCTCAAGCCGTTGGCGGTGGCCGCCATCTTCGGCTTGCTGACCACCATCGCCTTCGCGCTGTGGCCATTGGCGCGCGCGCAGAACGTGCCGCCCTCGGCCCTGTTCCGCAGCCTGGTCGCCCCCAGCCGGCGTTGGCCGAGCCTCGTCGCCATGGCGGTGGTGATTTTGGCGGTGGCGGCGCTCGCCGCCCTCGCCATCGGCACCTCGGTCGACCGCAAGCTCGGCGCCTTGTTCGTAGCGGCCGCCTTCGGCACGTTCCTGCTGTTCCGCGCCGCGGCCGTGCTGATCGCGGCGCTGGCCCGCCGCGCGCCGCATGGCGGACGGCCGGGGCTGCGGCTGGCGCTGGCCAATCTTCACCGCCCCGGCAGCCCGGCCGCCGGGTTGGTGCTCTCGCTGGGTCTCGGCCTGACGGTGCTGGTGGTCATCGCGCTGCTCCAGGGCAATCTCGCGCGCCAGCTGCGCGAGCAGCTACCCGAGGTGGCGCCGACCTTCTTCTTCATCGACATCCAGTCCGACCAGGTCGCCGAATTCGACGCGCTGCTGGCGAGCACGCCCGGCGTGGGACAGGTCCGCCGGGTGCCGAGCCTGCGCGGCCGGATCGTCAAGCTGAAAGGCGTGCCGGTCGAACAGGCCGTCATCGCGGCCGAGGCCCAGTGGGCCGTGGGCAACGACCGTGGCCTCACCTATTCCGGTACACCGCCGACCGGCAGCCGTATCGTCGCCGGCCAGTGGTGGCCGGCGGACTACAGCGGTCCCCCGCTGATCTCCTTCGATGCCCAGATCGCCGCCGGCATGGGGCTGGGCGTCGGCGATACCATCACGCTCAATGTGCTGGGCCGCGAGATCGAGGCGCGCATCGCCAACCTGCGGGCCATCGACTGGACGACCCTGGGCATCAACTTCACTCTGGTCTTCGCGCCCGGCACGCTCGAGGGCGCGCCCCAGACCCATATCGCCACGGCCCAGGTAGCAGCGGGCTTCGAGAACGCGGCCGAGCGCGCGGTAACCCAGCGCTTCGCCAATGTCTCCTCGATCCGCATCAAGGACGCGCTGGCGACGATCGACCGCATGCTCGGCCACATCGGGACGGCCGCCCGCCTGACCGCCGGCATCACCGTGCTGGCCGGCACGCTGGTCCTGGCCGGGGCCGTCTTCGCCACCCACCGGCGCCGCGTCTATGACGCGGTCGTGCTCAAGGTACTGGGCGCGCGTCGGCGCAACGTGATCGCCGCCTTCGCCATCGAGTTCGGCCTGGTCGGGGCGGCGACGGCGCTCGTGGCGGCCATCATCGGCTCGCTGGCGGCCTGGCTCCTGCTGACGGCCTACATGCGCATTGAGTTCGTCTGGCTGGGCAGCGTGGTCGCGACCACCGTCATCGGCGCCACCGTCGCCGTGCTTGTTCTCGGGCTCGCCGGCACCTGGCGGGCGCTGGGCCAGAAGCCCGCGCCGCTGCTGCGCAACGCCTGACCCAACGTTACAAATAATTTAGCCGAGCACGCCCAATGCCTTAGGCGGGGGGTCGGGTATTGAATTCCCTTACCGATTCCCCCATATTTGCTTGGGAAACAAGAACATCCCAATGGGGAGTCAAAGACAAATGGCAGACTATCGCAGCCCGTACCTGACCCGCACCGCCGAGCAGACCGCCGCCCTCGACGAAGGCCTGCGCGCGCACATGCTGCGGGTCTTCAACTACATGGCGTCGGGCGTGCTGCTCAGCGGCATCGTCGCCTACGTAGTTGCCAATACCGCGCTCGCCGGCATCGTCTTCGGCACGCCGCTCAAGTGGGTGGTGATGCTCGCTCCGCTCGCCTTCATTATGGTGCTGAGTTTCGGCATCCATAAGCTGTCGTTCAGCTCGGCCCAGGCCGTCTACTGGGTGTTCACCGCGGCGATGGGTGCCTCGCTGGCCTCGATCCTGCTCGTCTTCACGGGCGAGAGCGTGGCCCGGGTGTTCTTCATCACCGCGGCGACCTTCGCGGCGACCAGCCTCTACGGCTACACGACCAAGGCTGACCTGTCGAAGTTCGGCACGTTCCTGTTCATGGGCCTGATCGGCATCGTGATCGCGAGCGTGGTCAACATCTTCGTCGGCAGCTCAGCGCTGCAGTTCGCCATCTCCGTGATCGGCGTGCTGGTGTTCACCGGCCTCACCGCCTATGACACCCAGCGGATCAAGGAAGAGTACTACGAGGGTCACGACCACGAGACGTCGAGCAAGATGGCCCTGATGGGCGCCCTCTCGCTCTACCTCAACTTCGTGAACCTGTTCACGATGCTGATGAACCTGATGGGCTCGCGCGACGAATAAGCGCTCCCGCAGCGTCGGCAGATAGCAGCCCCGGAGGCGAAAGCCTCCGGGGTTTTTCTTTGCCCGCCAGCCGGGTTACCAGCCGATCGCCCGGGGCAGCCAGAGCGCGATCTCGGGGAAGAAGAAGACCAGCACCAGCGCCAGGACCTGCATGCCGACGAACGGGATGATGCCGCGATAGATATCACCGGTCGTCACCTCGGGCGGAGCCACGCCGCGCAGGAAGAACAGCGCCCAGCCGAAGGGCGGCGTCAGGAACGAAGTCTGCAGATTGACGCAGATCAGCGTCGCCAGCCAGACGAGATCGACGCCCGCCTGGATGAAGACCGGCAGGAACAGCGGCACGGCGATGTAGGAGATCTCGATCCACTCGATGAAGAAGCCCAGGACGAAGATGATGAACATCAGGAACCAGATGTCCGCCGCGATGCCGCCGGGCAGGAAGGCGAAGAAATCCTGAACCAGCTTCTCACCCTGCAGGCCGCGGAAGGCGAGCGCGAAGACCTGGGCGCAGATCAGGATGAACATCATCATCGCGGTGATCTTGGTCGTCGTCTGAACCGTGTCCTTCAGGACCTGCCAGGAAAAACGGCCGCCGATGGTGATGACGACGATGGCGCCCAGCGCCCCCATCGACGCCGCCTCGGTGGGGGCGGCGATACCGCCGATGATCGAGCCGAGCACCGCGCCGACCAGGGCGAGTGGCGGCAGGACGACGCGCAGCATCTTGGCGGCGAGATCGCCTCGCGAGACGAGGTCGCGCTCTTCCTGCGAGACGGCTGGCACCATCGATGGCCGGACGATGCCGAGGCCGAGGATGTAGAGGCAGTAGATGCCGGCCAGCATCAGCCCCGGGATCATGGCCGCAGCGAACAGGGTGCCGACCGATTCGTTCAGGATATCGGCGAGCAGGATGAGGATGAGGCTCGGCGGAATGATCTGGCCGAGCGTGCCCGAGGCACAGATGACCCCGCAAGACAGACCCTTGTCGTAGCCGCGGCGCAGCAGGGTGGGCAGGGTCAGCAGGCCCAGGGTTACGACGGTGGCGCCGACGATGCCGGTCGTGGCGCCCATCAGCACGCCAACCACGATGATGCCAATACCAAGCCCCCCGCGCAGGCTGCCGGCGGCGTGGCCAATGACCTCCATGAGATCCTCGGCAAGCTTGGATTTCTCCAGCATCACGCCCATGAAGACGAAGAGCGGCATGGCGATCAGCGTGTAATTGGTCACCACGCCGAAGATGCGGCTAGGCAGCAGATTGAAGAGGAGAGGCCCGAAGCCGAGGTAGCCAAAGACAAAACCGGCTGTGGCCAGCGTCAACGCCACAGGGATACCGGCGAGCAACAGCACGAAGAACGACCCCAGCATCAGGATCGCGAGAAGCTCGTTGGTGGGCATCAGGATGCGGCTTTCCGGAAGGCGTAATAGCTACGGATGGTCTCGGCCAGAGACTGGATGAAGAAGAGGGTGAAGCCGATCGGGATCAGCGCCTTGAGGAGATAGCGGGCGGGTATGCCCCCGGGGTTTGCCGAGTCCTCTCGCATACCCCAGGACTGCGCCACGTAGCTCCACGACAGGTAGATCACCAGCAGCGAGAGGATCATCGCCAGCACGGCGGCGACTAGATTGATCAAGCACTTGGTCCGCGGCGCAAACGAGTCATAAAGCACGTCGACGCGAACATGCTCCCCGTGCCGCAGCGCGTAGGACATGCCAAACAGGCAGATCGGCGACATCAGGTGCCATTCCAGCTCCTGCGCCCACACCGATCCGTAGGAGAACCCGTAGCGGAGCAGCACGTTGCTGCCCATGACCACCGCCAGCGCGAAAGATGACCACGCGGTGATGCGGCCGACGACATCGATGAACGTATCGATGCCGCCGGCCAGCCTCTCGCCCCCCGTCATCCCTTAGCCGCCCGTGCGGATCTTGTTGTGATAGACGGTCTCGCTGTAGCCCGCCCAGGCGTCGTACTTCGCCTTGTAGGCCATGTAGGAGTCGTGGACCTTCTTGGTCACCGGATCGCGGGCCACCGCCTCGGCCAGGATCTTGTCGGTGCCTTCCTTCAGCGCCTTGACCACGCTGTCGGGCAGCGGGGCGGCGATGACACCCTGGTTCTTGATCAGGTCCTCCATCGCCTCGGCGTTGTTCTTCTGGCACCACGCCTCGGAAATGCCGTTGCAGGCGGCGCAGGCGTTCTCGACGATCGCCTTGAGGTCGGCCGGCAGCCGCGCCCAGGCCGCCTTGTTGATGATCAGCTCGGAGGCGGTCGCCGTCTCGTGCCAGCCGGTCGTGTAGTAGTACTTGGCGGCGCGATGCAGGCCGAGCTGGCGGTCGAGGAACGGGCCGACGAACTCGGCCGCGTCGATGACCCCGCGCTCGAGCGCCGGGAAGATCTCGCCCGCCGGCAGCAGCCGCACGTCGACGCCGAGCGTCTGGTAGACGCGCCCCGCGAGGCCGGGGATGCGCATCTTCACGCCCTTGAAATCGTCGACCTTCTCGATCGGCTTCTTGAACCAGCCGGTCATCTGCACGCCAGTGTTGCCGCAGAGGATCGGCACCAGGTTGAAACGGTCGTAGACCTCGCGCCAGAGCTGGGCGCCGCCGCCGTCGTAGTACCAGCCGTTGAAGCCCTGGAAGTTGAGGCCGAAAGGCACGGCGGTGAAGTACTGGGCGGCGAAGCTCTTCCCGGTCCAGAAATAGGCGTTGGCGTAGTTCATCTCGACCGTGCCGGCCGAGACGGCGTCGAAGCCTTCGCCCGCCGGGATGAGTTCGCCCGCGCCGAAGAACTGGATCTTGATCCGGCCGTTCGACATCGCCTCGATGCGGCTGATCAGGTCCTTGGCGCTGCCCGGGCCGGTCGAATAGAAGGCGGCGTTGGGCCCATAGAAACTGGTCATCTTCCAGTTGAAGGTGGCCTGGGCGGTGACCACCGCCGGAGCCGCCAGCGTGCCGGCCGCACCTGCGGTCGCGGCCGTGAGAAATTGACGACGCTTCATGAAAACCTCCCTCTGAATGCACCCGAGCGAACGGCCCTCAGGCGCAAGGTTCATGCCACGCGCGAATCATGCCGACGCAACTTACTGAAAGTGTGTCCCGTCCCCGTTCACGTTCTTATCGTTATCAACAACCCGCCTGCCCGCTTATTCCGTAGGCAGACGATCGACAGTGATTAAATCAGATGCAGCGCCCGCCGTCGACCTCGAGGGCCACGCCGGTGATGAAGTTGGCTTCGTCGCTCGCCAGGTAGAGGGCGGCATTGGCGATGTCCTCCGGCGTCGAAAGGCGCCCGATCGGGATGGAAGCCTGGAACTTGGCACGGTTCTCGGGCGTATCGGCCCCCATGAAGTCGCCGAGCATGCCGGTGATTCCGGCAACGGGGCAGAGGCAGTTGACGCGGATCTTGTCGGGCGCCAGCTCGGCGGCCATCGACTTGGTCATGGTGATGACGGCACCCTTGCTGGCGTTGTACCAGGTGAGGCCGGGCCGCGGGCGCAGGCCCGCGGTCGAGGCGGTGTTGATGATGGCACCGCCGCCCTGCTGGCGCATCAGCGGGATGACCTCGAGCGCCGCGAGATAGATCGCCTTCACGTTGACCGCGAAGATCTTGTCGAACATCTCCTCCGGCACGTCGAGCATCGGCTGGTTCTTGTGTGTGACGCCGGCGTTGTTGACCAGGATGTCGACGCGGCCGAACTCACTCACCGCCTTGGCCCCTATGGCCTTGACGTCGGCGCGCTTCGACACGTCGCCGCCGACATAGACGGCCTTGCCACCCTGCTGCTTGATCGCGTCGATCACGCGCTGGCCGCCCGCGGCATTCAGGTCGTTGACCACGATCTTGGCGCCTTCCGCGGCAAAGCGCCGCGCCATGCCTTCGCCGAAGCCCGAGCCGCCGCCAGTGACGATTGCCACCTTGTCCTTCAGACGCATCCTGTATTCCCTTCCCCTTTGAACTAAACCTCACCCTGAGGTGCGAGCCCGACGGGCGAGCCTCGAAGGGTGGCCACCCTTCGAGACGCTCGCCTCAGAAGGCGAGCTCCTCAGGGTGAAGTTTGTTGTGTCAGCCGTGCTTCACCGCAACGGTCTTGAGCGCGGCGAAGCCGTGCAGCGCTTCGAAGCCCTTCTCGCGCCCGAAGCCCGAGCGCTTCACGCCGCCGAAAGGCAGCTCGACACCGCCACCCGCCCCATAATTATTGACGAAGACCTGGCCGGCCTTGAGCCCACGGGCCATCCGGAGCTGACGCGCGCCGTCGTTCGTCCAGACGCTGGCGACCAAGCCGTATTCCGTGCCATTGGCGATGGAAAGCGCCTCGCTCTCGTCGCGGAACGGCGTCGCCGCCAGCACCGGGCCGAAGACCTCTTCCTGTGCCAACACGTGCTGCGGTGGCACGTCGCCGACCAGCGTGGGCAGCACGTAGTAGCCGCCGGTGGGCGCGTTGGGCGCCATCGAGCCCTGGGCGACGGCCTTTAGACCATCCTTCTTCGCGCGATCGAGATAGGACTCGACCCGCTGCTTCTGCTGCTTGTTGATCACCGGGCCGAGATCGAGGTCCATGTCCGACGAGCCGACCTGCAGCGTCGAGAAACGCTGGGAGACCTTCTCCATCACCCGGTCGTAGGCGCCGCGCTCCACCAGCAGCCGGCTGCCGGCCGAGCAGGTCTGGCCGGCGTTCTGGATGATGGCGCCGACCAGGAACGGCAGCGCCGCGTCTATGTCGGCATCGGCGAACACGACCTGCGGCGACTTGCCGCCGAGCTCCATGGTCACCGGCCGGTTGTTCTTCGCCGCCGCCGCCTGAACCAGCGCGCCGGTCTCGGGCGAGCCGGTGAAGGAGATGTGGTCGATGCCGGGATGGGCGGCGAGTGCCGCACCGGCCTCTTCGCCGTAACCGGTGACGATGTTGACCGAACCCTCGGGAAAACCTACCTCAAGCGCCAGCTCGCCGACCTTGAGCACGCTGAGGCAGGCATCTTCGGCGGGCTTGACCACCGCCGCGTTGCCCATGGCCAGCGCCGCCCCCAGCGAGCGGCCAAGGATCTGCGCCGGGTAGTTCCACGGGATGATATGCGCGGTGACGCCCAGCGCTTCCCAGAAGGTCATCACCGTGTAGCCATCGAGATAGGGCACGGTGTCGCCGTGCACCTTGTCGGCGGCCCCGCCGTAATATTCGAAGTAGCGCGCCAGGGCGACGATATCGGCCTTGGCCTGCTTGAGCGGCTTGCCGGTGTCCATGGCCTCCAGGCGTGTCAAGGTGTCCTGGTTGTCCTGCACGGCACGGGCGAGCTTCATCAGCAGCCGGCCGCGCTCGAGGGCCGGCATGCGGCCCCAGGGGCCGGCCATGGCGGCGCGGGCGGCGCGCACCGCGGTATCGATATCCCGCGCCTCACCGCGGGCGATCCGGGTGAACTCCTCGCCATCGCTGGGGTTGATGACGGGGATCGAGCCGGCTTCGGCATCGAGCCAGCGGCCGCCGATCAGCAATCGGGGCGGCGGAAAGGCGACAGTCATCGGGGTGTTTCCTCGGCAGACGTTTTCCGCAGTCTATCCGGTCGTCCGGGCCGCCGCCAATCTGTGCTACCAAGCGCGGGCCATGAGAGCCGAAGACCGATTCGCCCTCGCCCTGGCCGTCCTGCTCTGGGCGGTCGGCGTCGCTATTGCGTTGGCCACGCGCTCGGCCATGCCGGTCGACGAGACGCGCTACCTCGCCGTCGCCTGGGAGATGTGGCGCAGCGGCGAGTACATCGTGCCCTCGCTCAACGGTGTCGAGTATCACCACAAGCCGCCGCTGCTCTTCTGGCTGATCAACGCCGGCTGGGCGCTGTTCGGCGTCAGCGAGATCTGGGCGCGGCTGGTGGCGCCGCTGTTCGGCCTCGGCTGCCTGCTGCTCACCGCCCATCTGGCGCGCCTGCTGTTTCCGGAACGGCCGGCGATGGCCGGCCTCGCACCTTTGGTGCTGAGCGGGGCGCTGTTCTTTGCCTCCTTCGGGACGCTGACCTTCTTCGACTCGCTGATCGCCTTCTTCACCCTGCTGGGGCTGATCGGCGTGGTGACGGCGGCGCAAGGGCGGGCGGCGCGCGGCTGGACGATCTATGGCCTGGCCATCGGGCTCGGCATCCTGAGCAAGGGGCCGGTGCAGCTTCTCGACCTCGCACCGGTTGCCCTGCTGGCGCCGCTCTGGCTGCGCGACCGGCCGGTCGCCTGGAAGCGCTGGTACGGCGGTTTCGCGCTCGCCGTGCTCGGCGGGGCGGCCATTGGCCTTGCCTGGGCGATGCCGGCGGCGCTGCGCGGCAGCCCGGAATTCGCCTACATGCTGTTCGTCGGCCAGTCCGCCAAGCGGGTGGTCGAAGCGACCTGGCACGAGCGGCCGTTCTGGTGGTATGTGCCGCTCTCCTTCCTGCTTCTCTTTCCCTGGCTATGGTGGCCGTCGTTCTTCCGCAGCCTGGCGAACCGCGCCGTCTGGTCGGAAACCGGCGTGCGCTTCTGCCTGGCGACTTTCGTGCCGGTGTTCGTCGCCTTCTCCGCCATCAGCGGCAAGCAGCCGCACTACCTGCTGCCGCTCCTCCCGATCTTCGCCCTGCTGCTCGCCCGTTTCGTCGATGCGGCAAGCGAGACCGGTCGCTTCTCCGATTCACGCCTGTTCCGTCTGCCGCCGCTGCTGCTCGTCGTTGGCGTGGGCCTGGCGCTGATTGCGACACAGCTGATGACCGATCGCCTCGTCGCCTGGCGGCCGCGCATCGCCGAGCTGCTGAGCGACGGCCACGGCGGGCTGATCCTCGGTCTCGGTTTGATGGGGCTGGCGCTCTGGATCGCCTTCGACCGGGCGCGCGACGCGCGCTTCCGCATCGCCACCCTGACGATCCTGTCGGTCGCCACGGTCAGTGCCGCGCAGTTCTGGGTCGGCAATCATCTGCGCGAACGCTTTAACGTCGCCGTGGTGGCGGCGGAGTTGGCCAATGCAGAGGCGGCGAACCGGCCGGTGGCAGTCACCTACGACTATCACGGCCAGTATCATTTCGCGGGCCGGCTGGCGCGGCCCATCCGCTCCTCCACCAAGGATGACGTGCTGGACTGGGTGAAGAGCAACCCCAACGGCCTGGTGGTCGACTATCGCAGCGAAGACCCGGCGACCTATCCGGCCCAGCCCTCGTTCGTCGGCGAGTATCGCGGCCGCTATGTCCTGCTCTGGCCCGCCGCCGCCGTGGCGATGCATGGCCGCGACATCCTGTTCGACAGAAAAGACCGGCCCGGCGGCTAGCGGCGGCCGCGCAAGGCCGGCGGGCGATTGGGAAGCGGGCTGGCGGCTGCGCGCTTGAACGCAGGGTAACGCGCCAGCAGGCCGGCGCACTGGCACATCTCCTCGACGTCGTTGAACATCGGCACGCCGGCCGATTCCATCGTCGCCGACCACTCGCTCCACCCCGGCAGCGTCCCCATCATGCTGTGCATGAAGGGTACGGGCACCTTACCGGCGAGACCCGCCAGCTTGGCGATCACGGGGGCCGCATCGACCATGAACGGCACCACGTGGATGCCCAGGATGGCATCGAACACGCCGCCGCCGTGGCGGATGGCGGATTCGAGCGTCAGGCCGAAGCGATCCTCGCGGGCATCGGCGAGGAGGTCGAGCGGATTGGCCACCGACGCTTCCGGCGGCACGGCCGCCCGCAACTCGTCGGCCATGGCTGGCGGCAGGGTCACGAGATCCAGGCCTTCGGCATCGGCGCGGTCAGCGGCGATCACACCCGGCCCGCCGGAATTGGAGAGCAGCAGGATGCGCTTGCCCATGCCTTGCGGGAAGAAGCCGAATCCCTTGGCGGCGAGCAGCCCGCTGCGCAGGCTGCGCACGCGGATCATGCAGGATTCCGCCGCAAAAGCCTCGATCGCGGCGTCGGTATTGAGCACGGCGCCGGTATGCGCGGCGGCCGCGCGGGCCCCGGGCGCGGAGCCGCCGCCCATGAACAGCACCACCGGCTTCTGCGCGGCCACGGCACGGGCAACGCGCCGGAAGCGGTCGGGGTCCTCGATCGATTCAACATAGAGGAGCACGCTGCTGCAGCGCGGATCGTTGCCCAGGTACTCGAGATAGTCCTCGATGCCGAGCTGGGTGGCGTTGCCGACCGAGACGACCGTGCCCAAAGGAATGTTCATGCGGTTGGCGGAGGAGATCACCTCCTCGGCCAGGGCCCCCGACTGCGAGATGAAGGCAAGCCCGCCGCCCGGCGGTAGATCGCGCAGGAACGTGGCGCCGAAGCGATGGCTCTCGGCGAGGCTGATGATGCCGGCGCAGTTGGGGCCGGCGACCGTCAGGCCGTGCTGCTTGATCAGCCCCTGCAGCTCGGCATCGCGGGCCTTGCCCACCTCGCCGGCCTCGGCAAAGCCGCCGGGCAGGATCAGGAAATTGCGATGACCCGTGCCGACCGCCTCGCGCACAGCATCGAGGATCTGGTCCGGCCGGATGACGATGACGCAGAGCTCCGCCGGTTGGCCGATGTCCTTGAGCGAGGCGTGCATCGGCACGCCGAAGGCCACACCGCCCTTCGGATTGATCGGGGCGATGCGTCCCGCGTAGCCGCTCTTGCGCAGCATCTGCAGCACGGCGCCGCCGGATGAGGTGGCCCGCTCGCTGGCGCCGACGATGGCCACGGACGAAGGCGCGAAAAAAGCGCGGAGATCGCGGCTCATGTCAGCGCCGCGCCACGCGCGTCAACAGATCGAACAGGCGCTGCCGCTCGGCCGGCGAAAGATCGGCGGCGATGCGCTCCTCGTGGGCATCGAGCCGGGGCTGCAGCCGCGTCAGCAGGGCGACGCCGCCCGGCGCCAATTCCAGCGCATGCGCCCGCCGGTCGCTGATACGCGGCGCGCGGCGCACCCAGCCGCGCTTCTGCAGACGGTCGATCAGCGGCACCACGGAGGAACGGTCGATACCGAGCGCCAGGCCAAGCTCGCTCTGGCTGAGGCCCTTGTTGGCTTCGATCAACAGCAAGGCGCCAAGCTGGCCGGGCGTCAGCCCGAATTCCTTCATCTCGGCGGCGAAGTCCTGGAAGACACCGAACTGGGCCCGCCGCAAGGCATAGCCGAGCAACCGTTCGAGCCGCCCGAGCGCCAGCGGCGGCTTGCGGCTGGACGACCGTCCGGCGTCATCCGCGGGTGCGTCACGCACCAGGCTCTCGACATCGCTCTTCAGGCTCGGCGCCCGGGCCATTTTGTTTGATCCCCAAACAATTCGATCCACCATAGTCCAGCCGCGCGGGCACGCCAAGCCGGCTTCTCAGGGAGCGGCGCCATGCTTTCGTCGGTAATCCGCGCGCAGTTCATTCTTCTGAATCTTGCCCACGGCCGTGCGCGGCAGCGCCTCGACGATCTCGATGGCGCGCGGGCGCTTGAAACGCGCGACCGCGCCGGCGACAAACTCGATCAGAGTTTCGGGCGTGACCGAGGCGCCGGCCCGCAGAACGACACAGGCCGCCGGCACCTCGCCCCAGCGCTCGTCGGGGATGCCGAACACGGCGCATTCGGCGACGGCGGGATGGCGGTGAAGCGCGTTCTCGAGCTCGGTCGGGTAGATGTTCTCGCCGCCCGAGATGATCATGTCCTTGGAGCGATCGACCAGGGTGAGAAAACCGTCCTCGTCGAGCCGGGCGAGGTCGCCCGTCCACAGCCAGCCATCGCCGGTCTTGTAGAGCCGCGCCGTCTCCTCCGGGTCTCCGTCATAGGCGGTCAGCAGATTGGGGCCGCGAACCACGACTTCGCCGAGGGTCCCTGCCGGCGCTTCGCGGCCCTGCGGGTCGAATATCTTGATCTCCAGGTTGGAGGCAAGGCGCCCCACGGTGCCAAGCTTTTCCGCTGGATGATGGCCCCGGCGGACGGAGAGCGGACCGGTTTCGGATTGGCCGTAATTCTCGATCAGCTCCGCATCGGGCAGTGCCGCGCGGAGTCTCTCGTACAACACCGGCGGCATCGGCGCGGCCGCATAGTTGAGATGGCGCAGCATCCTGAGCCGCGCCGCGCTGAAGCCGGGGCAATCCAGCAAGTCCGCGATCTGAGTCGGCACCAGCAGGGCCGCGGTCACGCCGTGCTCCTCGACCAGTGCCATAAAACGCTCGGCGTTCCAGCCGGCCTGCAGCACGCAGGTGCAACCCATCATGAGGGCGGGCTGCAGCCAGGCGAACATGCCCGCGACATGGAACAGTGGCGTGGTGACGATCACCACGTCGCGCTCCGCCTCAAGGCCGAAATCGCTGGCCACGGTGAGGGCGCTGATATGCCGGGCCCGGTGCGAGGCCAGCACGGCCTTGGGAAATCCTGTCGTGCCGCCGGTGAAGGTGATGGCCAGTGGATCGTCGGGCAAGAGGGTTCGCGCGAACGACACGCCACTGCCGCGTCGCAGCAGAGATTGAAAATTTTCGCTGCCGGTCGTCGCCGGCCCGACAGCGATCCAGTCCTGCACCCGCGGCAGCGATGGACGAGCCGCGGCCGCGAGCGGCGCGAAATCCGAGGCGAAGACCACCAGCTCCGCCCTGACTTTCGCCAGCATGTAGGTGATATCGGCCGGCGTAGCGCGGGTCGAGACGCTGACCACAACCAGGCCGGCCCGCGCGGCACCCCAGTAGAAGACCGGGAAGGCCGCGATGTTGGGGGCGAGGATGGCGACCCGGCTGCCCTGGGTGAGGCCACGCTCGGCCAACGCCGCGGCGCAGGCGTCTGCCTGGCGATCGAGCTCGCTGAAGCTGAGCCGCTCGGACCCGGCGATCAGCGCCGGCTTGTCGCCGAAGCGGGCGGCCGCCTGCCGGAGAATCTCACCGGCCAGCATCGACTTCCTCCCAGGCCCTTTCGAGCCATATTGTTTGACTATCAAACAATTTTCTGCCAGTATTTACAAGGGCTGAATAAGGGCCCAGCCGGGACAAAGCGCATGAGTTTCCGCGTTACCTGCCCCCAGTTCGACGAGCCCTTCACCGTCGAGATGGGCCAGACCATTCTCGAAGGCGCGCTGGCGCATGATCTCCCCTACCCGCATGGCTGCCGCTCCGGCAATTGTGGCGCCTGCAAATCGGAGCTGGTTTCCGGCGAGGTTGAGATGTCGCCCTACTCGGATTATGCCCTGAGCGAAGACGAGAAGGCGGGCGGCCTGATCCTCGCCTGCCGCGCCGTGCCGTGGTCGGACTGCGAGGTCAAATTCCTCGAAGCCGACGAGACGGTGGTGCATCCGCTGCGCCACCTGCAATGCCGGGTGGTCGAGGTGGCGAGCGTCACCCACGACATCCGCCGGATCCGTTTCGAGATCCTGTCGGGCGGGCCCTATACGTTTTCGGCCGGTCAGTATGGCAGCCTGGAATTCCCCGGCCTGCCGCCGCGCGACTACTCGATGGCCAATCGTCCCGGTGAGCCGGTTCTGGAATTTCACATCCGCCTGGTTCCCGGCGGTGCCGTGACCCCTTACGTCGCGGGCAAGCTGACGGTCGGCGACACGGTGAAGATCATCGGCCCCTACGGCACCTCGTATCTGCGCGAGAAGCACAGCGGGCCGATCGTGGCGCTGGCCGGCGGCTCGGGCCTCGCCCCGATCAAGTCGATCGTCGAGACGGCGCTCCTCGATCTGGGCTCGCGCCAGCCCCTGCATCTCTATTTCGGCGTACGCGACGAACGCGACCTGTACCTGGAACAGCACTTCACCGATCTTGCCGCGGCCAATCCCAACCTGACCTTCGTACCGGTGCTCTCGGAGCCGACCAGGACGACGACGCGCCGCACGGGATTCCTGGCCGACGCGGTGCGCCAGGACTTCGGCACGCTCGACGGCGCCAAGGTGTATCTTGCCGGTCCGCCGGTGATGGTCGAAACCGCCTTGGCGGCGCTTGAAACCATGGGTGTCCGCAAGCAGGATTGCCACGCCGACGCGTTCTACACCGAGGCGGAGAAAACGGCGCTCAACCAGAAGGCGGCATCATGACCGACACGCAAGCACTCAAGGGCCGCGTCGCCCTCGTCACCGGTGCGGCACAAGGCATCGGCAAGGCGATCGCCGAGGTGCTGGCCGCGCGTGGCACGCAGATCGTGCTCGCCGATCCTGGCACCAGCATCGACGGCAGCGGCGCCGATCCCAAGCTCGTCGAATCAGTGGCCAGCAAGATCGGTCCGTCAGCGACCGCCTTCGGCGAGAGCATCGCCACGCCGTCCGCCGCCACGGCCGCGGTCGAAACTGCGGTGCGCAAGTTCGGCGGCATCGACATCGTGGTCAACAACGCGGCCATCCTGCGCGACGCGCTGGTCTTCAAGCTCGAGCCGCGCGACTGGGAGGCGGTGATCCGCACCAACCTCACCGCGGCGGCGCTGATCACCGCGGCTGCCACGCCGATCCTGCGTGACAATGCCAAGGCCGGACGCGGCGGCACGCCCTATGGCTGGGGCCGCATCGTCAATATCGGCTCCACGGCCGGGCTCTACGGCAATTTCGGCCAGGCCAGCTACGCCAGCGCCAAGGCCGGACTGATGGGCCTGACCCGCGTCACGGCGCTAGACATGTCGCGCTCTGGCGTCACCGCCAATCTGGTGGCGCCGTTTGCCGCCACCCGCGTCACCGAGACGATCAAGCCGGCGAACGACGCCCAGGCCAAGTACAAAGCCGGCGCCATGAGCGTCTCGGCCAGGCACGTGGCGAACTTTGTCGCCTTCCTCTGCTCGCCCTCCGCCCAGAAGATCAGCGGCCAGGTGTTCGGCGTGCGGGCGCGCGAGGTCTTCCTCTTCCAGCAGCCGCGCCCGATCGCGCGCATCGTCAACGGCGGCGGCGAATGGACGGATGACGATCTCGCGGCCTCCGTCACCCAGGCCTTCAACCCGCATTTCACAGCGCTGACCACCGATCTTGAATCGTTCAGCACCGACCCCATTGTCTGACAGGAAGGGTCCCCATGACCGACACGACAAAGCCCGACACGGCAAAGCTTCAGATCAAGACCGTCGAGGAGCTCAAGAGCCAGCCGGAGGAATACCGGACGGCCTGCGAGAAGCTGGTGATCAGCCACGCGATCAATGAGCTCTACGGGGCGCGCGCCTTCGACGAACCGGCCGTCGCCTTGGCGCCGCATCCCTATGCCAAGTGGCTGACCTGCCGGGTGGCCATGGAGGAATACGGCCATCACGTGCGCTTCTTCGAGCTCGGTCGCGAGATGGGCGTCGAGGCCGACCGCATGATCCCCGAGAAGACCAGCAAGAAGCCGCTGTCGATCTTCGACTACCCGCTCAAGACCTGGGAGGAGTTCGTCGCCATCAAGCTGCTGGCCGACCTCGCCGAGATCCTGCAGGTCGAGGACCTGCTGCACTGCACCTTTCACCCCTTGCGCAACCTCGCACGCATGACCATGCCGGAGGAGCGCTTCCACGCCCAGTTCGGCCTCGATTTCGGCGCCGAGCTGGTCAAGACGCCCGAGGGCAAAGCCCGCCTGCAGGCGGCGGTCAACACCGTGTTCCCGACCATGCCGAACTTCTTCGGCGGAGCGAAGTCGCGCAACAACGAGATCTTCCGCAAATGGGGGATCAAGCTGCGCACCAACGAGGAAATGCGCGACGACTACATCAACCGCGCCCGTGACGCCGCCGGCAAGATCGGCCTCACCCTGCCGGAGGTCGCGGTCGCCGCTGCCTAGGTGTAAGCTTCGCCCATCATTTCATCGCTCCGGATCACCGCCATGGATACGACACCGACCCGCACGCCCGAGCGCGACGCTTATTACAAGAAGATCGGCGCCAGCAATCTTGCCCCGCTCTGGGAGGTGCTGCACGGCCTGATCCTCAAGGAGCCGCGCTCGCCGGCCCTGCCGGCGCATTGGCGCTACGGCGACGTGCGCCCCTACATCATGGAAGCCGGGACGCTGATCACCGCCAAGGAGGCGGAGCGGCGCGTGCTGGTGCTCGAGAACCCGGGCCTGCGCGGCCAGTCTAAGATCACCAACACGCTCTACGCCGGCCTGCAGCTCATCCTGCCGGGTGAAGTGGCACCCGCGCACCGCCACAGCCAGTCGGCGCTGCGCTTCATCGTCGAAGGCAAGGGCGCGTTCACCGCCGTCGATGGCGAGAAGAGCATCATGGCGCCGGGCGACTTCGTCATCACGCCGTCGTGGACGTGGCACGACCACGGCAACGAGAGCCGGGAGCCGATGGTCTGGATGGACGGGCTCGACGTGCCGCTGGTCGGCCTGCTCGATGCCCAGTTCGCCGAGGCCTATCCCACGGATTCGCAGCCGGTCGGCCGCCCGTCGGGCGATTCATTGGCGCGCTACGGCTCGGGCCTGATGCCGGTGGGCTACGAGACTAAATCGATCACCTCGCCGGTCTTCAACTATCCCTACACGCGCACGCGCGAAGCGCTGGAGACGATGCGCAAGGCCGAGGAATGGGACACCTGCCACGGCCTCAAGCTGCGTTACGTCAATCCGCTCGACGGCGGCTTCGCCATGCCGACGATCGGCACGTTCATGCAGCTGCTGCCCAAGGGCTTTAAGACCATCCCCTACCGCTCCACCGACGGCACGGTGTTCTCGGTGGTCGAGGGCAAGGGCCGCACCGTGGTCACCGACGCCACCGGCAAGACGCACACCTACGACTGGGGGCCGCGCGACACCATGGTCGTGCCGAGCTGGCTCTGGCATCGCCACGAAGCCGACGACGACGCCGTGCTCTTCAGCTTCTCCGACCGGCCGGTGCAGTCGAAGCTCGGCCTGTGGCGCGAGATGCGCGGCAACGAGCAGAGCATGCCCTCGGGCCGGGCGTAATGCCGGCTCTGGCCGCTGACCTGGCCGGGCTGGGCCGGTTCGCGGCGTCGCTGGGCAGCGCCTCGTGGTTTGCCGCGGTCGGCCAGGACCTGACCGCGGCCGAAAGGCGCGAAGGCGAAGACTATCTCGCGGCACTTGCTCTCAATGCCGGCCTCGCCGGCGTCTCGGATTGGCGCACGGCCGAGAAAGTGACGCGCGATCCCAACTGGAACCCCGCCTGGTGGAATGCCGAGGAAGCGGCGCGCCAGGCGCTGCTGGCCCGCGCCCGCGAGATCTGGGGCGAGCACGGCCTGCTCAGTGCCCTGACCCGCGTCACCGACGAAGCGACGCGCCTGACCCTGGGCGCGGCCTCGATCGCCGCGGCCCGCGACGGCATCGCCGATCCGGCCCTGAGCCGGGTCGCCGCCGGAGCCGCCACCCAGGCCGCCTACCAGGCCGCCCTGGCGTTGGCCGCCGAGACCGGCGCCGCTCATCCCTTCCAGATCAAGTTCCGGCTATTCGCCGCCGGGCGCTGGCCCTTGGGGCTGGTCGGGGATACATTCCACCTGTTCTGAGTCACCCCGACTCGCGGGATCGATTAACCATGCCGCATGTGCTTCGCGATACATCGGGCCGGATCCTGGCGGTGCTCGACCGGCCGAGCGCCGGCGGCACCGAAGAGGTCGGCCAGGAAGATCCCGAGCTCGTCGGCTTCCTGGCCCGCAAGGGGCCCACCTCGTATTTCGACCTGCTGCGCGCCGACCTCGAATTCATCCGCGTCATCGAGGACCTGATCGCCGTGCTGCTCAGCCGCGGCGTGATCCTGATCACCGACCTGCCGGAGCAGGCGCAGGAGAAGCTGCTGCGCCGCGGCAGTTTGCGCCGCCAGTTCCGCGATACTTCGGGCCTGATGCCCGAGGACGAGGACGTCCTCTAAGCACTCGCTCAGCTAAGCACTCAGGGCGTCGACGATCGCCTTAGGCACCGGCCGCGCCTTGAGACGCGACGGGTCGTCCGGATGCCATTCGCACCAGATGCGCGTCTCCATGCCTTCGACGCAAAGCGTGCCCTTGTTGAACACCTTGTGCACGACGTCGAAAGTCTTCTCGCGCCAGTCGGCGACATGGCTGGCGATGGTGATCTCCTCGAAGAATTTCGAGGGTGCGATGAATTTCGACTTCGCCTCGAGGATCGGCATGCCGGCGAACTTGTACTCGTTGTAGAGCACGTCGGGCGGGAAGCCGCCCTTGGCGAACAGCTTCCAATTGGCGTCGTCGAACCAGGCGAAGTAGTTCGGATAGAAGACGATCTTGGCCGGATCGCAATCCGCCCATTCGATGCGGCGGGTGTATTCGTGGGTCAGCATCGCTCACTCGTTCCTTGGACGGCCGCACTCTCGCGATTTCGCACGACGAGCGCAAGCGCGATGCCGATGACCGCCCCGCCGGTCAGCACCAGCGGCGACAGGCTCCAGCCGCCGACCGCCGTGGCCACGACGGCGGCCAGCGGCGGCGCCACGAACTGCCCGAGAGCGGCGCCTTGCACGATCACGCCGTTGGTTGTCGGCACCAGATGCGGGGCTGGCGCCAGGCGCGTCGCCGAGCCCAGCGCCGAGGTCGGCAGCACGCCGCCGACCCCGAAAAAGGCGAGGCACAGGGCGAGGCGCGCGGCGATCGGCAAGGCCTCGGCGAAGATGCCGAAGCCGAAGAGACACATGCCCGCATGCGCGATGACCAGCAGCAGCCAGCGCCGGGCGCCGCGCTGCAGCAGCACGCCGCCGACCAGGTTGCCCGCGGCGTTGAGAGCGACGGCCAGCGCCGTGACGGAGGCCGCAGCACCCCGGCTGAACTGCAGGTCCTCGACCAGCATGGTCGGCAGGAAGCCGACGACGATCAGGTAGTTGCCGGCGTAGGTGCCGAAGCACAGCGCGACCGCCACCGGCCCCGGCGACGACAGCGTGCGCTTCATGTCGCGCAGCAGCTCGGCGAAGCCGACGCGGCGGATCACCGGCGGCTTCAGGCTGGGCCGGCGCGTGACCACGGCCAGCACCGCGGCGAAGATGAGGATCACCGCGACGTTGACCAGCCACAGGCCGCGCCAGCCGCCGGCCGCGATGAGCAGGGGCGCCGCCAGCATGATGATCGCCTGGCCGGTGCCCATGTACGCACCCCAGATACCGAAGGCGAGGCGCTGGTCCTCGCTGCGCGCGTAGCGCTGGATGATGGCCGGCGCCGAGACCTGGGTCATCAGGAAGGCCAGGCCTTCGAAGAAACGTGAGACCAGCAACGTGGTCTCGTCGACGGCGAAGGCGCCGCCGAAGCCCGCGGCGGCTAGCACGATCAGCCCGCCGACCGCCACGCGCCGGTCGCCGAAACGCGCCACCACGGCGCCCATCGGCGCGCCGCCGAGAATGGCCGGGAAGTTGAACAGCGAGATCACCCAGCCGGCGGCGATCAGCCCAAAGCCGAGATCGACGCGCATGTCGCCGAGCGCCACCGGCACCTTGCCGATCTGGAAGGCGCCGAGGATGCCGGTGCCGACGGCGAGGCCGACGACCAGCCAGCTTGTCCTTGCATCAGCGGCCGGGGTCATGGCGGCGAAGAGTAATGCTGGCCCTTAAAAAAGCGAAAGCCCCGGCCGGGGTCACCGGCCGGGGCTTCAACGCGGAACGGCGCGTCAGCCTTCCTTGATCGTGTTGCGCAGCACGCCGACGCCGGTGATCTCGATCTCCACCGTGTCGCCGACCTTCATGAACTCCGGCGGGGTCCGGGCGAAGCCGACACCGCCCGGCGTCCCGGTGACGATGACGTCGCCGGGCCGCAGCGGCGTGAAGCTCGAGATGTAGGCGATCTGCTCCGGGACATCGAAGATCATCATGTCGATCGTGGCCTGCTGCTTGACCACGCCGTTGAGCCGCGTGGTCAGCGTCTGCTTGGTGATGTCCTTGAGCTCGTCGGTCGTCACCATCCACGGACCGAAGCCGCCGGTCGCGGGAAAGTTCTTGCCCGGCGTGAACTGGCTGGTGTGGCGCTGCCAGTCGCGCACGCTGCCGTCGTTGTAGCAGGCATAGCCGGCGACGTAGCTCATCGCCTTCTCGCGCGGGATGCGGTGGCCGGTCTTGCCGATGATCACGGCGAGCTCGCCTTCCCAGTCGAACTTGTCGGATTCAGTCGGCTTGATCATCGGCTGGTCGTGGCCGACCTGGCTGTCCGCCCAGCGGGTGAACAGGGTCGGGTGCACGGTGTCGGGACGACCGGTCTCGGCCCGGTGCTCGCGGTAGTTGAGGCCGACGCAGACGATCTTGCGGGCGTCCGGGATGGTCGGCAGGTACTGGATCTTGGCGAGCTTGATGGTCGGCTTCTTGCCCTTGGCGGCCTTCTTGAGCGTGTTCAGGGCGCCGCCGACCAGCGCTGCCCGCAGGGTCGGATACTTCTTGCCGAACTTCTTGCCCAGATCGACCACCCCGTCGTCCACCACGACGCCGTAGCTGGGCTTCTTCTGATAGAGGTAACTCACGAATTTCATGGCTTTTTTCCCCTCGCCCGCGCAGAGGTCCCCCCCACGCCTGAAACCGTTGCTCCATTACAGGGTCGGCCGGGCCGGCGCAACCCCGGCTTGCGGCCGGGCTCCTCAGCTCCGCATCCAGACCCCTAGCTGCGCATCCAGGACTGGCCCCAGTAGTTCAGGGTGCGTTCCTCGTGCTTCCAGGCCCGGGGAGCCATGTCGCGGGACATGACCTCGAGTTCCGCGGACCATTCGACCTTATGGCCGTCCGGATCCTCGACCATGAAGAACAGGTTGTTGCCCGGCCCGTGCCGTCCCGGCCCCCACCACAGCTTGACCGGCAGGGTCGCTAGGTGATCGGCCCAGTCTCGGATGTCGTTCCAGCAGCTGGTCTCGTAGCAATGATGGTCCGGCCGCACCTCCGGCGCGCGAAAGGCAGCGAAACTGTGATGCTCGGGATCGGAGCGCAGGAAAGTGGCGGTTACCGGGCCTTCGCCGGGCGCCCCGTCATAGACGTGGTCGGAGGCCACGAAGCCGAGCTCTTTCTCGTAGAAACCCGTGAGCCGCGGCAGGTCGGTGGTGGCCACCACGACATGCTGCAGGCGCGCCGGCAGGCGCAAGGCCGCCGTATCGGCGGCCACGGGTGCGGCGAAGGCCGGGTTGGGCAGGCCGAAGGCCGCCAGCCGCCCGTCGGGATCGCGCACCGCGAATCCCTCGCTGAACAGGGGCGTGGGCGACGGCAGCAGGGCGATACCCCGCCCCTGCAGCCAGGACCGCAAGGCGGCCAGCTGCGGCGGCGACTGCACCCGGAAGACATTGAGCGGCTGCTCGCCCTTCTCACCCCGGCCGATCAGGATACGGCGCTGAGGGCCTTCCAGCAGCCAGAGCAAGGGCCCGACCTCGCGGGCCGCCATGCCGGCGGCATCGCGGTAGAAAGCGACCAGGGCGTCCGGCCGGTCGCTGTTGCGCTGGATGTGGTCGAGCTGGGCCGGCCACAGGGGCGACTGGTTGCGACGGGTGGTGGGCTGGGGCATCGGCCTCAGGGCGGCAAAAAAACCGGCCGGAACCTTGGACCTGCGGGGGCTTGCCTGTCAATGCTCCGTAGACGGAGCATTTCTCGGCGGTTCCCTCTCGGGCAACTTTGGAACCGTGGTCAGAAGCCCGGTAAATTGCTGGATAGCCAAACAAATTGACTTTTCATAAGTGCCGCACGAGGATGACGCCTCGCGCGCAAAGCTTCCGCGCGGTAAGTTTGTCGAGAAGCATCAATCTCCGGGGAGGACGATCATGCGCTTCTGGAAATCTCTCATCGCGACCGCCGCTGTCGCGCTGCTGCCCTGGGCAGCCACCGCCCAGACGGTGAAGATCGGCATCATCAATACGTATTCCGGGCCGAACGCCACGCTCGGCGAGCAGATCGACAACGCGATCAAGCTCTACACCAAGGAATACGAGAAGAACCTGCCGCCCGGCGTGAAGATCGAGCTGATCCGCCGCGACGACACGGGTCCGAACCCGGACGTCGCCAAGCGCCTGGCGCAGGAACTGATCACCCGCGACAAGGTGAATATGCTCGCCGGCGTGGTGTGGACACCGAACGCCGCCGCCATCGCGCCGCTCGCCACCGAGGCGAAGATCCCGTTCATGATCATGAACGCCGGCACCGCCGCGATCAGCACGATGTCGCCGTACATCGCGCGCGTCTCCTTCACCCTCTGGCAGTCCTCGCACCCGTTCGGCATCTGGGCGGCGAAGAACAACATCAAAAAGGCTTTTATCGCGGTCAGCGATTACGGCCCGGGGCATGACGCCGAAGCCGGCTTCGAGAAGGGCTTCACCGACAACGGTGGCCAGATCGTCGGCAAGGTCCGCATGCCGCTGGCCAACCCCGACTTCGTTCCCTTCATGCAGCGCATCAAGGACTCCGCACCGGAAGCGCTCTTCGTCTTCATCCCGGCCGGCCGCCAGGCCACCGCGCTGATGAAGGCCTTCGGCGATCTCGGCCTCGACAAGGCGGGCATCAAGCTCATCGGCCCGGGCGACATCACCACCGACGAAGAGCTGCCCAACATGGGCGACGCGGCGATCGGCGTGATCACCATGCACCACTACTCGGCCGCCGCGACCCGTCCGGCCAACCAGGCCTTCGTGCAGGCCTGGAAGCGCGAATACGGCCCCAATACGACGCCCGCCTTCATGGCGGTCGGCGGCTGGGACGGCATGGCGGCGATCTACCACGCGGTGCGTGAGCAGAAGGGCCGCATCGACGGCGACAAGACGATGGCGCTGTGGAAGGGCTGGAAGAACGATCAAAGCCCGCGCGGGCCGATCATGATCGATCCAGAGACCCGCGACATCGTGCAGAACGAATATGTCCGCCGGGTCGAGAGGGTTGGCGGCGCGCTCGCCAATGTCGAGTTCGAGACCATCCCGATGGTCAAGGACCCCTGGAAGGTCATCAACAACCGCAAGTAAGGTCGGTCGATTAGGCGGCCGCCGGAGCCCCCAAGGTTCCGGCGGCCGTTCTGCTAAGCTGCGCCCCGATGGACGTCTTCTTCTCCGCCTCGATCAGCATCCTGTTCCACGGCCTGGCCTTCGCGATGGTGCTCTACATCATCTCGGTCGGGCTCTCCGTGACCATGGGGCTGATGGGCTTCGCCAACCTGGCGCATGGCGTGTTCGCCATGGCCGGCGGCTACCTCACCACCACGGCGATGAACACCTACGGCGTGCCCTTCGGCTTCGCCCTGGTCTTCGCCGCGGTCGCGGTGGCGCTGCTCAGTGTGGTGCTCGAACGCTTTCTCTACGCCCGGCTCTACGGGGCGGGTGAGCTCGAGCAAGTGCTGTTCACCATCGGCCTGATCTTCATGGCCGTGGCGGTCGTGCGTTACATCTGGGGTCCGCTGCCCCAGCGCATGCTGCTGCCGGCTGCGCTGAGCGGCCAGATCGACTTCGGCTTCCGTTCCTTCCCCACCTATCGCACTTTCCTCATCGCCATCAGCCTAGTGCTCATTGTGGTGCTGTGGCTGGGCATCGAACGCACCAATTTCGGCGCCCAGGTGCGCGCAGCCGTCGACAACCGGCGCATGGCGGAGTCGCTCGGCATCAACACCGGCCGGCTGTTCACCCTGACCTTCGCGCTGGGCTCCGGCCTGGCGGCGCTGGGCGGCGGGCTGGGGGCCGACATCCTCGCCATTCACCCGGCCTACGCCTTCGAATACCTGGTCTACTTCCTGATGGTCGTGGCCGTCGGCGGGCTGGGCTCGATCCGCGGGCCGTTTGTCGCGGCTGTGCTCCTTGGCGTCAGCGACACGGCGTTCAAGTACCTGGTCCCGGAGGTCGGGGCCTTCGTCATCTACATCGCGGTCATCGGGTTGCTGCTCTGGCGCCCGGCCGGACTTTTCGGGCGGGCCTGACGTGATCTTCAAACGGCCGTCCTCCTCCGATTCAGCCCCCTCCGATTCAGCGGTGGAGCAGATGGTGCGCAGCCACCGGCTGCGCCCGCTGGAGCTGCTGCCCTGGATCGTCGTCGTCGGGGCCTATTTCGTGTTCCCCGAATACCTGCCGCTCGGCAGCCAGATCCTGATCATGATCCTGTTCGCGATATCGCTGGATCTGATCCTCGGCTATGCGGGTATCATCACCCTCGGCCACTCGGCCTTGTTCGGGGTCGGTGCCTATGCTGCCGGCATCTACGCCCTGCACGTGACCGGCGAGCCGCTTTCGGGTCTCGTGGTGGCGGCAGTGGCCGCCGGGATCGTCGGCTTCGTCTCCGGCCTCGTCATCCTGCGCACGCACGGCCTGACCTTGCTGATGCTGACCCTGGCCATCACCTTCCTGATCGCCGAGCTCGCCAACAAGGCCGGCTTCATCACCGGCGGCGCCGACGGCCTGCAGGGCATCGCCATGCAGGAGATCTTCGGCCAGTTCCGCTTCGACATGTTCGGACGCACGGCCTACGTCTACTCGGCCGTCGTGCTGTTCCTGGTCTGGCTGTTCGCGCGGCTCCTGGTGCACTCGCCGTTCGGCCGCTCGCTGACCGGTATCCGCGAGAACGTCACCCGCATGCACGCGATCGGCACGCCGGTGCGCAAGCGTCTCGTCACCGTCTACACCATCTCCGCCATGCTGGCCGGCCTGGCCGGCGGCCTGCTCACCCACACCACCCAGTTCGTCGGCCTCTCGGTGCTCAGCTTCGAGCGCTCGGGCGAGATCGTCATCATGCTGATCCTCGGCGGCATCGGCCGCCTCTACGGCGCCTTCGTTGGCGCCGCGGTCTACATGATCGCCCAGGACGAGCTGGCCAAGGCCGATCCGGTCTTCTGGTATTTCTGGATCGGCCTGCTGCTGGTGCTGATCGTCATGTTTGCCCGCGGCGGCATTCTCGGCCTCGTGGACCAGGCGCTGCGCCTGGTGCGGAGGAAGCCATGATCCCAGCCCTGGAGACCATCGGCCTGAAGAAGAGCTTCGGCGCGCTGCCGGTCGCCAATGACATCAATTTCCGGCTGGCACCCGGCGCCCGCCACGCCCTGATCGGCCCCAACGGCGCGGGCAAGACGACCTTCATCAACCTGATCACCGGGCGCCTCGAGCCCTCCGCCGGCGAGATCAAGCTGGGCGGCGCGGAGATCACCCGGCTGTCGCAGTCGGGGCGAGTGAAACGCGGCCTGGGGCGCACCTTCCAGATCAACACCCTGTTCAAGGGCCTCTCTGTGCTGGAGAACGTGACCATGGCGGTCAGCGAGCGCCACGGTGCAGGGGGTGACATGTTCCGCTTTGCCGGCTCGCGCCGCGATCTGGTGGAGGAGGCCTATGACCTCCTCGAGCGCCTGCGCCTCGGCAACGACGCCCTCCTGCCGGTCAAGGAGCTGCCCTACGGCAAGCAGCGGCTGGTGGAGATCGCCATCGCGCTCGGCCTGCGCCCCTCGGTGCTGCTGCTCGACGAGCCGGCGGCCGGCGTGCCATCGGCCGAAACCGAGATCATCCTCAACGTGATCGAGAACCTGCCGGGCGACATCGCCGTGCTGATCATCGAGCACGACATGGACCTCGTCTTCCGATTCGCCAAGAAGATCACCGTGCTCGTCCAGGGTGCGGTGCTGGTCGAGGGCACGCCGGCGGAGATCGCGGCGGATGCCCGCGTGCGCGAGGTCTATCTCGGCGAGCACAGCCATGGCTGAGAGCCTGAAATTCACCGGCGTGTCGGCGGGCTACGGCGAAACCGTCGTGCTGGAGAACGTCTCGGTCTCGCTGGCGCCGGGCGGCACGCTGGCGGTCCTCGGGCGCAACGGCGTGGGCAAGACAACGCTGCTGGCTACCATGATGGGCCACACTCGCCTGCATTCCGGCTCGATCGCCTTCGAGGGCAGGCCGATCGAGAGCCTGCCGACCTACCGCCGGGCGCTGCTCGGCATCGGCTACGTGCCGCAGGAGCGCGAGATCTTTCCCTCGCTCAGCGTCGACGAGAACCTGACCGTGGCCGCGCGCGCCAGTGGCGGCCGCAGCAAATGGACGCAGGAACGGGTCTTCGAGCTGTTCCCGCAGCTTGGCAACCGCCGCCGCAACATGGGCAACCAGCTGTCGGGCGGCGAGCAGCAGATGCTGGCGGTGGGGCGCGCCCTGATGGGCAACCCCTCGCTGCTGCTGATGGACGAGCCGCTGGAAGGCCTGGCGCCGGTGATCATTGACTCGCTGATCGCCGCCTTCCACCGGCTGCGCCAGGACGACGGACTGGCCGTGGTGCTGGTCGAACAGCACGCGCGCCTGGCCCTGGAGTTCGCCGAACGGGCGATCATCCTCGACCGCGGCAAGATCATGTACGACGCACCGTCGCGGCCGCTGCTCGACGATCCTCAGAAACTCGCCGACCTGATCGGTGTTGCGGGCTAGCTATCCTTTTCCCGGATGCACCGCGCCGCAATGCGGGCAGGTGCGCAGGTCCTTGTTTGCATAGAAGCGCTCGAAGAGCGGCGGCAGGTCCCGGACGATGCTCTTGAGCTGCACCTCGACCCGGTGCACCAGGCCGTGGCAACCCAGGCAATACCATTCGAAGCCGTCGATCGTGCCCTGCGGCCGGGTGCGCTCGATGACCAGGCCGACGCTGCCCGGTTCCGGGCGCTGCGGCGAATGCCGGACATGCGGCGGCAGCAGGAAAATGTCGCCCTCGCGGATCGGCATGTCGCGTGGGCATCCGTTCTCCAGAAGCCGCAGCACCATGTTGCCCTTGAGCTGGTAGAAAAACTCCTCGAACGGATCGTCGTGATAATCCGTGCGCTGGTTCGGCCCGCCGACCACGGTGACGATGAAATCGCTGTCGGCGAAGATCTGCGCGTTGCCCACGGGCGGCTTGAGCACGTCGCGGTGCTCGTCGATCCATTTCTGCAGGTTGAAGGCGGCGAGCATGAGGGCTCCGGCTGGTCCTGATGACGATGGTACGGGGCGGCGGGGGCGACGGAAAGGGCCGCCTTGCGCGCTCCCGGGTCGCAAGGCAATTTGAGCGCCATGGACAAGGCCACGACTTACCCGGACTGCCGGGGCCTCCCCGTCACCATCGCCAGCGCCGAAGCCGCCGCCGCCCTGGATGCGACGATCGCCGGCTACCAGGGCATGCGCGCCGATACCGGCGACCGGCTCAAGGAGGCGCTCACCCTCGATCCCGACTGCCCGCTGACCCTCACGCTGCGCGGTTACTTCATGCTGCTCTTCGCGCAGGCGGCGCTGGCGGCCAAGGCGAAGGAGTCGCTGGCCGCCGCCGAAGCGGCGGCGGCCAAGCGCGGCGTCACCGAGCGGGAGCGCCGGCATATCGCCGCCCTCCGGGCCTGGTGTGCCGGGGATTCAGAGGCGGCGCTGGCCCAGTGGGAAGCGATCCTGGCCGAGCATCCCCGGGATGCGCTGGCGCTGCGCCTGGCGCATTACTGGCACTTCTACATCGGCGATCCGCTGAAGCTGCGGGATTCCATGGCCCGCGTACTGCGCGGCTGGGACGGCAGCGTGCCGGGTTACGGTTTCGTGCTCGGCTGCCAGGCCTTCGCGCTGGAGGAGAGCGGCGACTATGAAGCCGCCGAACGGGCCGGCCGCGACGCCGTCGAGATCAACGCCCGGGATGCCTGGGCGGTGCATGCCGTGGCCCATGTCCTGGAGATGCAGGACCGCACGCAAGAGGGTATCGCCTGGCTGAACCGTTACATCCCCGGTCTTGCCGGTTGCCACAATTTCCGCTTTCACACGACCTGGCACCGCTGCCTGTTCTATCTGGAGCAGGATGAGGGGGCGTTCGTGGTGGACCTCTATGACCGCGAGGTGTGGCCCGAGTCCGCGCCCGACTATCTCGATATCTGCAATGCCGCGTCGCTGCTCTGGCGGCTCGAGGAGGCTGGTGTCGATGTCGGCAACCGCTGGGCGGAGCTGGCCAAGCAGAGCGCGACGCGCACCGGCGAGCATCTGCTGGTCTTCGCCGACACGCATTTCGCCCTGGCCCTGGGTGCCGTCGATCCGGCTGGCGCCGACGCCTTCATCGCCTCGGCCCGCCGGAGCGCGGCGGCGACCGGCACGCAGGCCCGGGTGATGGGCGAGATCGGTGCCGAGCTGTGCGCGGCGGTCGTCGACTACCGGCGCGGCGCCTATGGCCGGGTGGTGGATGCCCTGCTGCCGCGCCGCGCTCTCCTGCGCAATATCGGCGGCAGCCATGCCCAGCGTGATCTCTTCGAGAAAATGCTGATCCTCGCCGCCCTGGCCGATGGGCGCAAAGCCATCGCCGCCGAGCTTGTGGCGGATCGCGGCCGGCGCCGGCCGAACAACACCTGGAACCGCCGCCTCGCGGCGCGGCTCGCTGCTTAAGCGCGCTTGGCCCGTCGCCGCTTGGCCGGGCGCCGCGTCACCGCCGTCACGGCCGTGCGCTTGCGCCGATCGGCGATCACCTGCAGCCCGGCATAACTGCCGCCGGCATAGAGCAGCGGGTGACCCTCGGCCCGCAGCCGCACCTCGACCACGTTGCCGATGAAGATCGTGTGGGTGGAGGATTCGACCGTCTCGCGCACCACGCAGTCGAAGCTGGCCAGCGCGTCATCGAGCGCCGGAGCCGTGGTCTTGAGCGTCGTCCACTTGCCGGCACGAAAGCGTTCCTCGCCGACCACGCCTTTCTTCTGTCCGGCAAAGCGCGCGGCCAGGGCCTTGTGCCGGCGGGCCAGAAGATTGACGCAGAGATTGGCGCCGCGCTTGATGATGTCGTGGGCCTGCGAACTGCGGTTGACGCAGACCAGCAGTTGCGGCGGATCGGCTGAGAGCGAGCACACGGCGGTCGCCGTCAGGCCGCAACGCTCGCCATCATGGCAGGTCGTGATGATGGTGACGCCGGCGGCCAGCCGGCGCATGGCCAGCTTGAACACATCGGCCGGGACGACGTCGCCGCTCATGCCGGCGCTCAGGCGGCGCGCGCCGCTTTGGTGAAGCGCGGCATCACCTTCTCGGAGAACAGGCGCATCGAGCGCTGCGCCGCGTCCAGCGGGATGGTGTTGAAGTTGACCTGCAGCGAGGCGATCTCGAAGCCGCCCAGCATCTGGTCGTAGGCGGCGATCTGCTCGGCAATTTCCTCGGGCGGACCGACCCAGGCAGCGCCCTTCTGCACCTGGGATTCGAACGTCTCGGCGGCGAGGCCGGCGATGATCTTGTCGTAGCCCGGGTAGTCCTTGGAGTTCATGCCCTCGGTCCAGGCCGAGGCCGAACTGACCAGCGACTTGAGGTAGCGGTTGAGCGGCTCGCGCGCGATCTCCACCGCTTCGGCCTTGGTCGGCGCGCAGAACATGTGGAAGGCGAGCATGACGCGGCCCTGGCCGGGATGCCCCGCCGACTTCCAAGCGTCGCGATAGAGACCGACGAGCTCCTTCATCTTGCCGCCGGCCAGCGGAATGGCCATCACCGAATGCCCGGCCTTGCCGGCTTCGGTGAAGGATTGCGGCGTGCTCAGCGCCGCCACCCAGAATTGCGGGCGCGGGCGCTGGGTCGGGCGCGGCAGCGAGGTGACGTCCTTGAAGCTGTGGAAGCGGCCGGTGCTGCTGACATTCTCGCCCTCGAGCAGCAGGCGCACCTGCTCCATGCCCTCGGTGAAGCGGTCGCGGCTCTCGTCCGGGCTGATGCCGAAACGGCTGAACTCGTGCGGCAGGAAGGCGCGCGCGAAGCCGACCTCGAGCCGCCCGCCCGAGATGGCGTCGAGCATGCCGATCTCGCCGGCCAGCTTGAGCGGGTTGTTGAACACCGGCAGCACGGCGCCGGTGATCAGGCGGGCACGCTTGCAGCGCATCGCCGCCGCGGTCAGGAAGACGATCGGGTTCGGGCTGTAGCCGCCGTAATCCTCGAAGTAGTGCTCGACCGTGCGCACATGGGTGTAGCCCAGTGCATCCGTGTCATCGACCAGGGCCAAGCAGTCGCGGAAATAGTCGTCCGCGGCCTTCACCTTGGGCCCGATGTCGGGGAAGAACTGGATACCGAATTCCATGCGCCTCTCTCCCTTGCGCTCCTCGGCCAAAAATCTAGCCCAAAGCCCGCCCCCGGTCAGCACTTATTATCCGTGTACGGACAAATATGCCGGGAGCGGGGTGGGCCGGGCGCGGCTTGCCAGAGCGCGGCGGGACACGGTTATATGGCGTCACGATTTTCTCATTCCGAGTCGAGGGTTAGGGGCGATGAGCGAGCGCAAGAAGCGCGGCGCAAGCGAGACGGCGGCCAACGGCGCCGCCGTCGGCTATGTGCTGGGCGAGGCGCCGGGCCATCTGCTGCGCCGCTGCCAGCAGCGCGCGGTGGAGATCTTCATGGAGGAGATCGGCCCGACCAGGCTGACGCCGCGGCAGTTCGCGCTGCTGCTGATCCTGGCCCAGCGCCCGGGCCTGACCCAGACCGAGCTGGTCGCGGAGACCGGCATCGACCGCTCCACGGTCGGCGACATGATCGACCGCCTGGTCGTCCGCGGCCTGGTGCGGCGGCGGCGCAGCGGCCGCGACCAGCGCGCCAACACGCTAGCCATCCTGCCGGCCGGCACGGCGGCGCTGAACGAGGCCCTGCCGGCCGTGGAGCGCGCGCAGCTGCGCATCATGGCGCCGCTGCCGCCGGCCACGCGCCAGTCGTTCATGGCGGCCCTGCGTCTGATGGCCGCCGATGCCCCGACCGGCGAGCAAGAGGAGCGGCCGGCCCCTCGCGGCGCTAGGCGATGACTCGGCGGCCTCTTGGCGGAGCGGCCGTCCTGCTGGCAGCAACGCTGGCGGCCGGCCCCGTCATGGCGCAAGCTGCAGCCGAGATGGAACTGGCCACCGAATTCCTCACCCTCGAACTCGCCGGCTGGCGCCTGCCCGACCCGACCGAGGAGTGCCTGACGTCCTTGCGCCTGCGCCGGCTCGAGCCGATGGCTTTCGGCAGCGAGGACCTCATCGACCAGCCGGAGCTCGTCGATCCGCCCGGCCCGCATTTCCGCGTGCTGCGCATCGAGCCCGATCCCGCCAATCGGCGGCGGCGCATCGTGCAGTTCGAATGGCTGCTGGGCGACCAGGGCGCGGCGCGCCCGGTGCGCGACAGCTTCTCCTTCTCGCTCGGCGGCCAGACCGGCGGCGGACGCGCGGTGATGCAGCGCGAGCCCGAGCGGCTGGTCATCCGCCGCGAATGCTTCGGCGGATAGAGGTATGCCGGCGCTGCCCCACCCCCGGTGGATCGCGGCGCTGGCGCTGACCCTGGTCGTGGGCTGCGGCGGCGCCGCCCGCGCCGCCCCGGTGGATCTCGAGCTGGTGCTGGCGGTCGACTGCTCGGGCAGCATCGACGACGACGAGTTCGCGCTGCAGATCAAGGGCTACGCCCAGGCCTTCAGCCATCCCTCGGTGATCCGCGCCATCCGCTCCGGCCAGCACGGCGCCATCGCCGTCACCTATGTCCAGTGGTCCGGCCCGTTCTTCCAGGCCCAGGGCGTGGGCTGGACCCTGGTGAGCGACGCCGACACGGCCGAAGGCTTCGGCGCGAAAATGGTGGCGGCACCGCGCACCATCCATCGCGGCGGCACCTCGCTCAGCGGCATCATCGACTACGCGTCGAACCTCTTCGGCAAGTCGGGCCACGAAGGCATCCGACGGGTGATCGATATCTCGGGCGACGGCATCAACAATGCCGGCCGCCGCCCGTCGGACGCACGCGACGATGCGGTTTCGCGCGGCCTGACCATCAACGGCCTGGCGATCCTCACCGACTACGGTGGCCTCGACCGCTATTTCGAGGAGAACGTCGTCGGCGGTCCCGGCGCCTTCGTCATCGCCGCGGAGAGCTTCGAAAGCTTCGCCGCCGCGATTCTCAACAAGCTGATCCGCGAGATTGCCCAGGCCTCACTCGAATAGGACCGAGCCGCGCTGACTATTCCGCCAGCGCCACCACGACGCGGCGGTTGCGCTTGCCCTTGTTCTCGATCTTCTCGACGATCACGCGGCCGATCTCGCCGGTCGCCTTGACATGCGTGCCGCCGCAGGGCTGCAGATCGACGCCCGGCCCGATATCGAGGAGGCGCACCTTGCCCTGGCCGCTCGGCGGCTTGACCGACATGGTGCGCACCAGCTCCGGTGTCGCCGCCAGCTCCGCGTCGCTGATCCAGCGCGGATTGGCGGCATGGTTCGCGGCGATCAATTCGTTGAGCTTGGTCTCGATCGCCGCCTTGTCGAGCGTCAGCTCGCCGACGTCGAAATCGAGGCGCGAGCGGGCCTCGCCCACCTGCCCGCCGGTGACGCCCCCCGGCACGACGGCGCATAGCAGATGCAGGCAGGTATGCATGCGCATGTGACGGTGACGCCGCGTCCAGTCGAGCTCGACGACCACCCGCTCGCCGACTGCGGGCAGCGCCTGGTCCGCCGCCGGCAGGTGCAGGATCTGCCCCGCCGCGGCCCCTTTGCGCGTATCGGCGATGGCCACGACGACGGCGCCCTCACGGCGCAGGGTACCGGTATCGCCGGGTTGGCCGCCGCCCATGGGATAGAACACGGTGCGGTCCAGCTCAATGCCCTCGGGCCCGACGGCGGTAACGACGGCTTCACAGCTGCGCAAATAAGCGTCGTCTCGAAAAATCTCTTCGGTCATACAGGCTCCTGATACAGCGGCAGCCGGCGGCGCCGGAAACTGGCACAGACCATGCTCAGACCAAGCTCATGACAGCCGGGATAAGTTTACCCGGGCTGGCGGCGCGGCGTCCAACCAGGGTCGCGCAAAAAATTAACTTCGATGTGCTAGAGGTTTGTCTGAAAGTCCCAGATACTTGACTCGCCACGTGCTTGGAACTTATGGTCGAAATGAATTCAGACTTCCCGCCACGAAAGAACGTTAGTGCCATGGCTGCGGACCAGCCCATAGAAGATGGGCGTATCGACCCGCCGTCCGTCGAGGCGGCCAAATTGCTGGGCACGGTGCTTGCCGAGGCGCGCAACGACCGCGCGCTGAGCCGCTACGCCGAAGTTGACCTGCGTGCCATCGACGAAATCCGCGCCAAGCTCCAGGCCGATCCCGCCGACCGCAACGCCACGTCCTGGGCACGCCAGATCGCCAAGACCTGGTCGAACCGCATCGGCGGCGGCAATTTCCGGCATATCCGCCGGGTTCTCGATCTTCTGGATCAGCGGATCTAACTCCGCCGCGCGCCTCTCAAGCGTATTTGGCCGTCAGGATCTTGAACGAGGCGAGCAGCTCGCCTTCGGTCTCGGCCCGCATGCCGCCCATGGGCTGCTGCGCCCGGCCCAGCAGCACGTAAAGCATGTCGATGTGCAGCCGGATGACCAGGAGCTGGCGTTCGCCGGCTTCGGTCCGGCTCAGGACAAAGTCGTTGAGGCTCGAGGCGATGGCCGTCACGGTATGGAAGCCGAACGTGCCGGCGAGTCCCTTGATGGCCAGCGACTCATCGCGGAGCATCTCGAAATAGGCCGTGCGCAGCCCGGGATTGGCGGCGGCGTCGTGATGGGTCGTGCGGATCGCCTTTAGCTTCTCAGCGACCTGCTTGACGAAGCGATCCTTGGACTTGTGGACCGCGGTTTCGATCTTCGCCAGCTCCTGCGGCGACAGATCGAAATTGAGCCCCTTCGTCGCGCTGATCGCGCGCCGTTTCAGGTCCTGAGGCGGAGCGATGATCCGCGCCCGGCGTCCCGTTGGCTTCCGCTCCATGCTTTACGGCTGGGCGGCGGTCAGACGCCGCTCCGGGCCGCCGTATCGTGCATCCTCGCGCCGCCGGCGGTCGGGACCGAAATAGGTGTCGGCGTCGATGAACGGGCGCGGGAAGGCGATGATCGAGACCAGCCGCTTGTGGAAGGACTCGACATTGAACGGCTTGGCCAGGAACTCGGTGATGCCGCGATCGCGGGCCTGAACCACGTATTGCTGCTCCGAGCGGGCCGTCATCAGCAGCACCGGCAGCAGGCGGTTGGGCGAGGTCGGCGAGGTGCGGATGTGCTCGATGAACTGCAGCCCGTTCATCGGCTGCGTGTTCCATTCGATGATCGCGATATCGACGGGCTGGCTGCGCATCGCCTCGATGGCGCGATCCGTGGTGTTGGTCTTACGAACCGCCCGGGCGCCCATCATCATCAGCACGTCCCACGTCAGCTCGAGGGACATGGGATTGGGGTCGACGAGCAGGAAGCGAACTTGGGCGAGGTCGATCTTGGCGGGCATGGGTCGCGCGTCGTCCTTACCGTCGGTTCTTCGTTATCCGGGGCAGGCGCAGCGAAGCAACCCCCAGGCCAATACGGCTGTTGGTACTACAACTTTCGCTAAAAGTCAGTCACCGAACCGATGGTCGGCGAAAAAAAGTCGGCTAAAACGCTGCAGCGCCAGCGTCTTAACCTTAACTGATGGCCGGCGGTGTTCGGGACTGGCGCTCGAACGGACGGTTACTCGGCGGCCTGCGCCGAATCGCGGCGGGGCAGCGCCATGCCGGCGAGGTTGGGCAGGCCCATCAGCAGCATCACCGTCTCCTGGCTGGCGCTGAACGCCGCGCGCTCGCCCTGGTCGACATGCGCCGTGGTGTAGCGCTTGTAGGGCTGCCCCTCGACCGTGCCGGAGCCCGAAACGACGAAATAGATTCCCCGCCCCTTGGCCCGGAACACGGAATTCGGCTCGAGCCGGAAGAAGCTGCTTTCGATCTGCCGCTCGGTGAACACGCCGAGCTGCTTCTGCGAAACCCCCGCCATGCCCTCGACCGGGACCCAGTCGTAGTGCTCCGGCTCCATCATGATCGGATCGTGATAGCGCGGCTCGGGGTAGACCATCGGCCGCTTGTTCACGTGCTCCCAGACGGCCTGGTAACCGTCCATGTTGCGCTTGCCCTCGACGTCCTCGTTGCGGCGGAAGACACCGTCCTTGAACACGCCGAACTTCTTGAGCTCCGCCGTGCCGTTCTGCAGCTCCTTCTCGGCCATGTAGCCGTTGCCGCTGGCGCCGCCGAACTGCAGCACCGCGGTCAGCGAGCTCTCGCTCGAGGTCTGCGGCCCGTAGGGCGTCGCCTCGGGGAAATAGCCGACCATGCCCGGCTTCATCTTGCCGTTGCGGCTGAAGTCGAAGGTGCCCTCCATCTGGTAGCGGAACTGGTCGAAGTTGTGCCGGTGCCGCGGCGAGAAGAAATCGTCGATGGTGTGCACCATCTGGAAATAGAAATTGCCCGCCGTGCCGGCCGGCCCTTCGATGACGCGCTTGAAGCGGAACGTGCCCTTGCGGTGCTGCTCCTTGCGCTCTTCGAACGGGATGTCTTCGCCTTGAACGATCTTCATGGGGCATCTCCCGGTGGAGCGGGCCCGGAGGCCCGCCGTTTATGCACGAACGGCCGCGCTTGGCGCGGTCCCTATACCGTAAAGGATAGTCTGTATTAGGTGAAAAGTCACCTATCAGGGGTGCAAAGAGCCCGGCCCTGGCCTATAGTGGGAACAGAAAAATCAGCGCCGGCACAGGCGCCCTGTTGGGAGAAAACGATGCCGAGCTTCCGACTCACCGCCCTTATTGTGACCACGCTCGGCCTGCTGGCCGCCGCGCCCGCCAGCGCCGCCGAGAAGATGACTGTGAGCCAGTACGGGCGAATCATCGGGACGCTGCCCTGGGCCGTCGCCCTGCACAAAGGCCTCTTCAAGGAAGAGAGGCTCGATATCGACGGCATCGTGACCAGTGCCGGCGGCGGCACGTCGGTGCGTAACATGCTGGCCGGCGACCTGCCCTATGCCGTGGTCGCGACACCGGCCGCCCTCGCCGCGGTGCGCGCCGGCGTCGATCTCATCATCGTCAACGCGGAGAGCAACCACATCGGCGAGCTTTCCTGGGCCTCGCGGCCCGGCACCAGCGTCAAGACGCTGGCCGATCTCGCCGGCAAGAAGGTCGCCTTTACCGCGCCCAAATCGACCACCGAGATGCTGCTGCGCATGGTGCTGGAGAAGAACGGCCTGCTGGGCAAGGTCGAGATCCTGTCGATCGGCGGCCTCGGGCCGGCGCTCACCGCCCTCGCCCAGGGGGCCATCGACGCCGGCCCGGTCACCGACCCGGTGCTGACCCTGCAGGCGGACCGCTACCACGTGCTGTTCGTGGCCGCCGAGCAGATCCCGAAAGTCACATGGTCGGTGGGCGTCACCACCAAGGCCTTCGCCCGCGCCAACCCGGACAAGCTGCGCGCCCTGATCCGCACCCATCGCCGGGCCGTCGACTATGTCTATGCCAACCGCGCCGAGGCCGCCGAGGTCTATGCCAAGGTGTGGGAAATCGAACGGTCCCACGCCGAGAAAATTATTCCCAAGTACTATGACTTCAGGCATTGGTCGCGCGGCGACTTCGACAAGGAAGGCCTGGAGGCGATGAGCACCGGCATGGTGGTCGTGGGCGAGATCGACAAGCCGGTCGACTGGAATTCGGTCATCGACCAGAGCTTCCTGCCCGAGGACATGCGCCGGCCGCTGTAAGCGGCCGGACCGTTGCCCTCGTGAGCCGGGTCGCCGTCACGCGGATCGCGCTCGTCCTCGCCGCCGTCGCCACGATCGAGGGTCTCTGCCGCATCGGCGTCATCGACCGCTTCACCATGATCCCGCCGAGCGAGATGGTCGTCGCCTTGGCGCGCCTGCTCACCGACGTCAAGATCAACGCCGATATCGTCTTCACCCTGCGCAACATCGCGGTGGCGATCGTCCTGTCCGTGGTCGGCGGCTTTGCCGTCGGCGTGCTGCTGCACGCCGTCCCACGCCTGCGCGCCGTTCTCGATCCGCTGTTCTCCGCCTACTACTCGGTGCCGACCTTCGTCTTCTATCCGCTGCTGATCGTCGTCTTTGGGGTCGGTCCCACGTCGCTCATCGTCATGGGCGCCATGTTCGGCATCGTGGCAATGATCGTGAACACGCTGATCGGCCTCGACCGCATCCCCCGGGTGCTGGGTAAGGTGGCGCGGGTCATGCGCCTCGATCCCTGGCGCAGCGTCCTGCTGGTGCGGCTGCCGGCGGCGACCCCGCACCTGGTCACCGGCATCAAGCTGGCCGTCGCCTACTCCGTGATCGGCGTGGTGGCCGGCGAGTTCATCCTGGCGACCGCCGGCATCGGCCGGCGCATCTCCTTCGCCTACAACGATTTTGACAACCGCACCATGTACGGGATGCTGCTCTTCATCCTCACCATGGTGGTGATCGTCAACAGCCTGCTGCACGAATGGGAGCGCCGCCTGCACCGGCGCTGGGGCAAGTGAAGGCGCAGCGCTTCGACTATCTCTGGCTGGCGCTCGGCTTCCTGGCGCTCTGGCAGGGACTGTTCGCGCTCTCCGGCCCCGAGGCGCTGGCCTCGCCAGCCGCGACCCTGGCGCGCGCCCTGCGCTATCTGCAGACGCCGCAGTTCTGGGTGCATGTCCACAGCACCGGGACCGCCTTCGTCTACGCCTGCGTCGTCGCTCTGCTCGGCGGCCTGGCGCTCGGCCTGTGGCTCGGCTTCCGGCGCTTCGCCGGCGAGGTCGCCGACCCCATTCTCGGCTCGCTCTACTCGATCCCCAAGATCACCCTCTACCCGGTGATCCTGCTGATCTTCGGTCTCGGCGTCTCGGCCAAGGTTGCCTTCGGCGCCATCCACGGCCTGTTTCCGGTCGCCATCTTCGCCATGAACGGCGTGCGCAAGGTGGCGCCGATCTACCTCAAGACCGCCCATGTCATGGGCTTGAGCCCCTGGGCGACGGTGAAGACCGTGCTGATCCCGGCCGCCATGCCGGAGATCGTCACCGGCTTGCGCATCGGCTTTTCATCCACGCTGCTCGGCACGCTGATCGGCGAGCTCTTCGCCTCGAATGCCGGGATCGGCTTCATCCTGATCCGCGCCATGGAGGCGCACAACGTGCCCGACATCATGGCGCTGACCATGCTGCTGTTCACCTTCGCCGCCACCGCCAACGGCCTGCTCCTGCTGCTGGAGCGCCGCGTGCGCCACGGCCTGCCCAGCGGGCGATAGCTAGCGCCGCCGCGGCCGCGCGGCCCCGTTGCCGTTCCCGGTCGCCTCGTACTCTTCGAGATTGGCGATCATCTCGCGGATGGTCTGCATCAGCGACCGCACGCGCGCCGGATCGATGCCCTGCATGGCGCGGCTGCGCACCCGGAAGCGGGCCGGCCACATGGTGTGAAAGGCCTGCCGGCCCTTGGGCGTGATGCGGATCTCGCTTGCCCGGCGATCGCCGGACTTGCGCTGGCGCGCGATCAGCCCCTCACGACCCAGCTGCGCCAGCAGCCGGCTGACGGCCGTGCGCTCGATCATCGCCAGCTGCGCCAGCTTGTTGATGGTGATGGCGTCGACTTCCATGAGCACGGCCAGCGTGCGGAAGCGCGACACGGTGACGCGCCGCGGCCGCATCTCGCGGACGAAAGCGGCGTTGTAAAGGCTCTCGAGAATCCCGGTCCAATGGAACAGGGATTGCTGGATGCCGTGCTTGGCCGCCGACCAGACGGTCGGGGCGCTGTTCTTGCGAGCCATGGGGCGGCCTATGAGGGGGACTTCGCGCTGTTGTAACCCAGGGTTACAACAGTTATGGCCGGGATATTCCCGTGAGGGCGACGATCCGCCGGTATTTCTCAATCTCGTCGCGCAGGAGCGCGGTCATCGCTTGCGCCGTGCTGGGCGCCACCTGCAGGCCGGCACCGCGCAACCGTTCCTGCACCAGCGGCTGGGCCAGCGCGTCGGTCACCTCGGTGTTCAGCCGCTGGACGATCGCGGCCGGCGTGCCGACGCGCAGCGCCACGCCGAACCAGCTGGTGATCGCGAAATCCGCGATGCCCGTCTCCTCCGCCACGGTCGGGATGGCGCCGGCGCGCTCGGCACCCGTGGTGGCGAGGACCCGCAGCTTGCGCGCCTCGGCATGGGCCTGGACGCCAGCCAGGGTGACCACCGCCAGTTCCGTCTCGCCGGCCAGCAGGGCGGTGACCAGCGGCGCCGTTCCCTGATAGGGAACGTGGACCACGTCGAGGCCGGCACTCTTCTTCAGCCATTCGAGGGCGATGTAGTGGGGCGTGCCGAGGCCGACCGTCGCCACGTTGAGCTTGCCGGGATTGGCCCGCGCCGCCTGCAGGGCGGCGCGCAGCGACTCGTAACGCTCGTAGGGCTGGGCGACGACGACCAGGGGCAAGGTCGCCAGCCGCGACACGCCTTCGAGGTCCCTGGCGCCGTCATACGGCACATCCTTGCCGAGCACCGCGTTGACCGCGATGGCATCGGTGGCAAAGATCAGCGTGTAGCCGTCGGGCGCCGAGCGCGCGACCTGCGCCGTGCCAAGCATGGTGCTCGCGCCGGGCTTGTTCTCCACCACCACCGGCTGGCCCAGCTTCCTGGCCATGTGCTCGGCGATGACCCGCGTCACGACGTCGGCCGTGCCGCCGGGCGGCAGGGGCACGACGAAGCTCAAGGGCCGGCTGGGATAGGTCTGGGCCTGGGCGTCGGCAGCTCCTGAAAGCGAGAGCACGGCAAGAGCGGCGACGGTGAGAAAGCGCATGGGACACCTTCGGTCTCGATCATTTTGGTCCGCCCGCGCGGTGAGCGCGACAGGTGGGCGGGCGGAGATTATGCTTCGCCCATGTCGCCCAAGGCAAACCCCGGCTCCCTCAACAAATTTCCGCTGACTCAATCGCACTGGGGCGCCTTCCACGCCGAAGTCGAGAACGGCAAGCTGGTCCGGGTAAAGCCGTTCGCGCGCGACCCGCACCCCTCGCCGATGATCGAGTCCTGGCCGGCGATGGTCGAGGCGCCGACCCGCATCCGCCAGCCGATGGTACGCGAGGGCTATCTGCGCGCGGGCGCCGGCAGCGATCGCGCCGGGCGCGGGGTGGAGCCGTTCGTGCCCGTGTCGTGGGACCAGGCGCTCGATCTCACGGCGCAGGCCCTGGCCGAGACCAAGGCAAAGCACGGCAACAGCGCCCTCTTCGGCGGCTCCTACGGCTGGTCGAGCGCCGGCCGGCTGCATCACGCGCGCACCCTGGTGCGCCGCTTCCTCTTCGCTTTCGGCGGCTGCGTCGACCAGACGACGAATTACTCGTGGGGTGCCGCACAGATCCTCCTGCCACGGATCATCGGCAGCTTCGAAGCGGTGGCCGGCAAGAACACCTCCTGGCGCAGCGTCGTCGCGCACACCAAGCTGTTCGTCGCCTTCGGCGGTCTCAATCTCAAGAACGCGCAGGTCGCCTCGGGCGGGCCGGGCCAGCACACGACCGAGAAATGGCTGCGCGAAGCGGCCACCGCCGGCGTGGAGTTCGTCATCTTCAGCCCGGTGCGCGACGACGCCCCCGCCTTCCTCAATGCGCGCTGGATCCCGATCCGTCCCGGCAGCGACACGGCGCTCATACTTGCGCTGATCCACACGCTGGTCGCCGAAGGCCGGCACGACCGCGCCTTCCTCGAGCGCTACTGCGTCGGCTTCGAGCGGCTGCTCGGCTACGTCGCCGGCGAGACCGACAAGCAGCCCAAAGACGCTGACTGGGCCGCCGGCGTCACCGGCGTCGACGCCAAGACCATCCGCGAGCTCGCCCGTCGGCTGGTGACCACGCGCACCATGCTGACGGCGACCTGGTCCCTGCAGCGCGGCGATCATGGCGAGCAGCCCTACTGGGCGCTGATCGCGCTGGCCTCGTGCCTCGGCCAGATCGGCTTGGCCGGCGGCGGCTTTGGCTTCGGCCACGGCTCGATCAACGGCGTGGGCGAGCCGCGGCCCGAAGTGCCGAGCCCGAGCCTGGAGATGGGCAAGAACCCGCTCGGCCTTGCCATCCCGGTGGCGCGCATCGCCGACATGCTGCTCGAACCGGGCAAGACGATCGACTTCGACGGTCGGACCATTACCTATCCCGACATCCGCCTGGTGTATTGGGCCGGCGGCAATCCGTTCCACCATCACCAGGACCTCAACCGCCTGCTGACCGCGTGGCGCAAGCCCGAGCATATCATCGTCCACGAATCCTGGTGGACGGCGACCGCGCGCCACGCCGATATCGTGCTGCCGGCGACCACCACGCTGGAGCGCAACGACATCGGCGCCAACGGCCGCGACCGGTTCGTCGTGGCGATGAAGAAGGTGATCGAGCCGGTCGGCGAGGCGCGCGACGACTTCGCTATCTTCGAATCGCTGTCCCAGCGGCTGGGGCTGGGCAAGACGTTCTCCGGCGGGCTCGACGAGAATGCCTGGCTGCGCCGGCTCTACGACCGCTTCCGCGAGGCCGCGGCGCGCCAGAACATCGCGCTGCCCGACTTCGACGGCTTCTGGGAGCAGGGCTATGTCGAGCTGCCCGTACCGGACGACGACTACGTGATGTTGGGCGAGTTCCGCCGCGATCCGGTGCTGCATAAGCTGGCCACGCCATCGGGCCGCATCGAGCTCTATTCCGAGACCATCGCCGGCTTCGGCTACGACGACTGCCCGGGCCACCCCGCGTGGATCCCGCCAGCCGAGTGGCTCGGCGCGCCGGCGGCCAAACGCTTTCCGCTGCATCTGCTGACCAGCCAGCCCACCGGCCGCCTGCACAGCCAGATGGATCCCGGGCCGGTCAGCCGGCGCACCAAGATCGGCGGCCGCGAGCCGCTGACCATCAACCCGCGCGACGCGAGTGCCCGCGGCATCCGCGGCGGCGACATCGTCCGCTGTTTCAACGAGCGCGGTGCGTGTCTCGCCGGCGCCGTGGTCAGCGAGGCCGTGATGCCGGGCGTGATCGTGCTGCCCACCGGTGCCTGGTACGACCCCGCCACCCCGGGAGAAGCCGGCACGCTAGAGATCCACGGCAATCCCAACGTGCTGACGCGTGACAAGGGCACGTCGAAACTGGCGCAAGGGGCGAGCGCCATGAGCGCGCTGGTCGAAGTGGAACGTTACCGCGAGCCGCCACCGCCGGTGCGCGTTCATCAGGCGCCGACCATCAAACAAGCTTGAACGTCGCCGCGCGGCGCCTGGCTAAACGCCAATATCGGCCGCGCTATTCCACGATCTCTCGTGGTTTAAGCGTTTTTTAAATAAATCCGTTCAGTTTCCCCGGCGGCTGTCGCTTTTGGGGAACCGAACTCCATGAAGCGATCGATCGCACTCGCAGCACTGAGCGCTGCTGCTTTCCTTGTCGCGGCCCCTCCGGTGGCGGCTCAACAATCCAACAAGGTCACCGTCACCAAGGCGAAAACGCCCGAGCCGGCCAAGGAGCCGGTCAAGGTGTCCTACGCCTGGAGGGTCCCCGGTCTGCCCGGCATGGTGCCGAATATCGGCCAGGGCAACGCGCTGGTCGAAGGCGGGCCGCGCCTGAAGCTCGACGCCGGCCCGCCGCGGCGGCTGAAGATCGAACATCGTCGCGAGCCGCTCGATTTCGGCGACGAGGAGCATATCCCGCAGCTCGCCCGCGACGCGCTGCGCGAGAACGCCCGCGCCCGACTGGCCAATCCGCTCGCCGAGAACGGTGTCGACGATGTCGAGCTCGACATCGCCGGCCTGCCCAACCGCACCGTCGCCTCGATCGCCTACACCACCAAGGCCGGCCCCGGCACCACGGTCAAAGCCAAGGCGGGCGCCATCGTGCCCGGCGTCCTGGCGCTCGGCGATCCGGCCCAGACCTTCTGGCGCTCGCGCAACCTCAAGGTGGACGTGAACTACAAGTTCTAGCGCCGCTCGAGAATCGCCCACCCGGCGCGTCCCACGCGCCGGTGGGCGACCAGCGTGCCCCAGCGTGCCCACACGCGCCGGCACTCGGCCCAGCGCATCGCCCCGTCGCCACCCCACACCACCGCGTGGCCGCCTGTGGGCACGGCAGCGAGCACGGCGTTCACCCGCCGGGTCCAGAATTTTTCGGCGCTCTCGCGGCTGCGGCTCAGCGGCAGCCAGCGGTTGGCCATCAGGCTGTGGGCCAGCTGATCGTCGATCACGTATTCGTCGAGGCCGCGGGTCGGCGGGTTGCCCACGACCAGCGCGCGTTTCCCGTAAGCGAGACGCGGCGCCAGGGTGAGCATGTCCTGGCGATGCACGCGCACGCTGGCCTGCGCGACACGCGCCATCGCGGCGTTGAGGTCATCGGTCAGGCGCCTGAGCACCGCCAGCGGCGCTTGCGCGCGGCGCAGGTACGGCGCCCAGTCGCCGGTGAGATCGGCACGCAGCTGGCGCGGGTCGTGGGTCGGCAGGATGTTCCAGGCCGTGTCCTCGGGCGCGAAGCCCAGGATCCAGCGCAGCGCCAGGTACTGATAGGCCGCGCCCTGTCCGGCGAAATAGAGCCGGTCGAAGATCTCCGCCACCGGTTCCAGAAGATAATCGGCGGCGAAATGGAAGCTCGGTACGTGCGGTGCCAGACGCGGGCGGCGCGTGGTGACCAGCCGGCGCACCGTGGGCCAGGACAGGCTCTGGCCGCCGAACAGCGCGCGCGCCGCCAGTTCGCTGCGCTCGGCGATATCGTTGACGATCAGCCGGCGCGCGCCGTGCGCCGCGAAGACCAGCGGCAGCAGGCACGAGCCCGAGGTGAGGTCGGCCACGGTGATCGACGGCCACTCTTTCACGGGCACGAGACGCGCGTAGGCGGCGGCGATCGCCGGCACGTGCTCGGCGATGCTGCCGTCGAGCGGCAACATGGCCCGCCTCAGCACGGAGAGGGACGACGGGGGCAGGATGGGGTTCATGGGGCAGGAGAAATGGTGCCGACGGCGAGAATCGAACTCGCGACCTACTGATTACGAATCAGTTGCTCTACCGCTGAGCTACGTCGGCGCCGAACCGAACAACGGCGCCGGCAAAGTAGTGGCAAGTGCGAGCCGCCGCAAGGGCCGCCAGCATCGCCGTTAACCCCCGGGAAAGCCTCAGATATGGCGGGTCTGGCCGCCGTCGAGATCGATGATCGCGCCGTTGGCGTAGGCGGCGGCCGTGGGCGAGACGAGGAAGCACACCGCCTGGCCGATCTCCTCCGGCAGGCCGAAGCGCGCCACGCCGAGCTTGGCCAGGTTGCGTTTGCGCGCCTCGGCGTCGTCGATGCCCTCGGCCTTGGCCTGCACGGCCAGGCGTCCCTTGAGCCGGTCGGTCTCGATCGAGCCGGGGTTGATGGCGTTGACCCGCACGCCGTCCTTGATCCCCTGGTGCGACATCGCCTTGGTGAAGTTGAGCAGGGCGGCGTTGACCGAGCCGCCGATGGTGAACTCGGCCAGCGCCGTGTGGCCGCCCAGGCCGATGATGTTGACGATCGCCCCGTGCTGCGCCTTGAGCCGCGGCCAGGCGGCGCGCGTCAGGCGCACATTGCCGAAGAACTTGAGCGCGAAGCCGTCCTCGAAATCGGCATCGGTGAGCTTGAAGAAATCCTCGCGCTTGGTGGCGCCGGCATTGTTGACCAGCACGTCGATGCGCCCGAACTCCTTGTTCACGGCCTCGACCACAGCGGCCGGCGCGGCGGGCTGACGCAGATCGGCGGCCTGGACCAGCGCCCGGCGGCCGAGCGTGTTGCGGATCTCGCTGGCCAGGCCTTCGAGCGCGCTGGCATCGCGCGCCACCAGGGCGACGTCGCAGCCCTCCTTGGCCAGCTCCAGCGCAATGCCGCGGCCGATGCCGCGGCTCGCCCCGGTGATGATCGCCGCCTTGCCCTTGAGTCCCAGATCCATGATCGCTCCCGCTTTCTGTAGGCCTTTCGCTACTAGCCGTGCATCGCCTGTTTGACAAGCGCCCTCGCGAGTCCGCAATTGCGCGAGAGGCGCTCTCTTAAGCCAAGCTTGCGATCAGTTCGGCCGGGTGGGCTCGGGCTGCGGCTCTTCCTCGACCACCCGCACCGCGGTGGGACCGGCCTGGTGGTGGATCAGGCGCCACTGGCGGCCTTCGTGCCGGAAGAGATTGGTGGCCACCAGGAACTGGCCCTCGATCTCCTCGTAGCAGATGACCATCGCCACCTCGCCGTGGATGAAGACCTGCGGGCGGCGGCAGGAGATGACCGGCGCGCTCTCGTTCTCGAGGATGCGCTTCCAGCTTTCCAGGACCTCGCGCCGCCCGGAGAGCACGCCCCAGCCCGGATGCAGGCAGGTCACGGGCGCCTCCTTCGACCACAGTTCCTCCATGGCCTTGAGGTCGCGATCGGCGAAAGCCCGGTAGAAGGCCTCGTTGGCGAACAGAATGGCAGCGTGCTCGGACAAGCGAATCGCCTCCGGCCAACCCCTCAGGCCAATTGGGGACAAGTCCCCCGTCGACCCCGCGAGGATAGCCCAAGAAGGCCGTTAACGCTCAGGCGCGTCGGGAATAACCCCGGAATTTTAAGTGTTTGAACCAAGGACTGCTTGTCAGGCTGGCCGAAAGATGCAGAATCGCCCACGAAGCCGGCATAAAGACCGGCCGGGCCCAACACACGAGACCCCCAACACCTGAGACCCCTAGGAGGAGAGGAAACCCCATGAGTAATCAAAAGAAAGGCACGACCAAAGGCCGCCGCGCATTCCTGCGCACGATGGCGGTCGGCGGTGCGGTTGCCGCAACCGGCACGGTCGTCGCGCCGAATGTGAGCCGCGGCCAGACCAGCCCGATCTCCATGCGCTGGCAGAGCACCTGGCCGGCGAAGGACATCTTCCACGAATACGCCGGCGACTTCGCCAAGAAGGTCAATGACATGACCGGCGGCGAGCTGCGCATCGAAGTGCTGCCCGCGGGCGCTGTCGTGCCGGCTTTCGGCCTGCTCGACGCGGTGTCGTCCGGCACGCTCGACGGCGGCCATGGCGTGGTCGTCTATCACTACGGCAAGAGCACGGCGCTCGCCCTCTGGGGCTCGGGCCCGGCCTACGGCATGGACGCCAACATGCTGATGTCGTGGCACAAGTACGGCGGCGGCAAGGAGCTTCTGGCGAAGCTCTACCAGTCGGTCAACGCCAATGTCGTGTCGTTCCCCTACGGCCCGATGGCCACCCAGCCCCTCGGCTGGTTCAAGAAGCAGGTCACCAAGGTCGAAGACCTGCAGGGCCTGAAGTATCGCACCGTCGGCATCTCGATTGACGTGTTCACGGCGATGGGCGTTGCGGTCAACGCGCTTCCCGGCGGCGAGATCGTGCCGGCCATGGATCGCGGCCTGCTCGACGCGGCCGAGTTCAACAACATGACCTCCGACCGCATCCTCGGCTTCCCGGACGTCTCGAAGGTCTGCATGCTGCAGAGCTTCCACCAGAACGCCGAGCAGTTCGAGATCATGTTCAACAAGACCAAGTTCGACGCGCTCCCCGCGAAGATGCGGGCGATCATCGAGAACGCGGTCGAGGCGGCGTCGCAGGATCTGAGCTGGAAGGCGATCCATCGCTATTCCAACGACTACGTCGAGATGAAGACGAAGGACCGGGTCCGCTTCTACAAGACCCCGGACGCCATCCTGCAGAAGCAGCTCCAGGTCTACGACGAGATCGCGGACAAGAAGGCGGCCGAAAATCCGATCTTCAAGGAAATCACCGAGTCGCAGAAACGTTTTGCGGCTCGCGCGGTGGCCTGGGACATGGACAACAACGTCAACCGCCGCATGGCCTACAACCACTACTTCGTGCGTCGCGCGGCCGCTCCGGCCGCCGCTCCGAAACGGGGTTAATCGACGAGTATTACGGGACACCATGCCTTCGGGCATGGTGTCCTTTTTTTTGGCCCTTTAGCGGCTTAAGCATCCCCTTTCTTGACTATTCACGCTGATTCCTGACTATTCGCGCCCCATGAACATCCAACGAACCCTGCTGGCGATCGACCGGGTCAGCGCCTGGTCGGGCAAGCTGTTTGCCTGGCTGATTCTCGGTCTGGCGCTCGTCGTCGGCATCGAGGTCTTCAAGCGTTACATCCTCAACGCCCCGACGGCGTGGATCTTCGACCTCAACAGCATGCTCTACGGCACGATCTTCATGATGTGCGGCGCCTATGCCCTGGCCCAGAACGCGCATGTGCGCGGCGACTTCCTCTACGGTTCCATGCGCCCGCGGGTGCAGGCGGGGCTCGACCTGACGCTCTATTTCCTGTTCTTCCTGCCGGGCGTGATCGCCCTGCTCTATGCCGGCTACGGCTTCGCCAAGCTGTCGTGGATCATCAACGAGCATTCCAACGTCACCGCCGACGGCCCGCCGGTCTACCACTTCAAGACGGTCATCCCGGTCGCCGGCGCCCTGGTGCTGATCCAGGGCTTCGCCGAGATCGTGCGCTGCATCGTCTGCCTGAAGACCGGGGCCTGGCCGGCGCGCCTTAAGGACGTCGAGGAAACCGACGTCATCGCCACGCAGCTCTCCCAGAGCGATACGGTCGACGAAGACGCGCGGCGCGCGGCGATCGAACAGGCCCATCACATCCACGAAACCGCGCATCAGCGCGGCATGGGCGACGGAGCCAAGAAGTGAGCGATCCGATCCTTGGCCTGACCATGCTCGGCCTGATCGTGGCCGCGATCATGATGGGCTTTCCGACGGCCTTTACCCTGATGGGTATGGGCATGCTCTTCGGCTTTGTCGCGTTCTATGACCCGGCGGTCCACTGGTACAACAACCAGATCTTCGACCTGATGGTGCAACGCACCTACGGGGCGATGAACAACGACACGCTGATCTCGATTCCGCTCTTCGTTTTCATGGGCTACCTGATCGAGCGCGCCGCGCTGGTCGACAAGATGTTCCACAGCGTACAGCTCGCCTTCCGGCGGGTGCCGGCGTCGCTGGCCGTGACCACTCTGTTGGTCTGTGCCTTCTGGGGCATGGCCTCCGGTATCGTCGGCGCGGTCGTCGTGCTGATGGGCGTCATCGCGCTCAGGCCCATGCTCAACGCCGGTTACGACGTGCGGCTGGCCGCGGGCGCCATCACCGCCGGCGGCACGCTGGGCATCCTCATCCCGCCCTCGGTCATGCTGATCGTCTACGCCGCGGTGGCCGGCCAGTCGATCGTCAAGCTCTATGCCGCGGCGATGCTGCCAGGCTTCTTCCTGGCCTTCATGTACATCCTCTACATCGTCGGCCGGGCGCTGATTAATCCCAAGCTCGCGCCGGAACTGCCGCCGGAGATGTACAACACGCCGGTCGCCGACTGGCTCCAGCGCCTGCAGCGCGGCCCGCAGAAGCGCGTCATTGGTGGGCTTTTCGCCGCTGTCTTCCGCCCCGGCATGGCCAAGGGCACGACCCTCGATGGCAGGCCGGTCAACTACCGCATCGTCGTGGCCAACCTGCTGCAGGCCCTGGTGCCGCTCATCCTGACCGTCGTCATCTTCGCCCTCGCCTGGTGGTTCGTGATTGTCCGCAACGCGCCGGAAATCGATCGCGGCCCCCAGGCGGCGGTCGAGTTCTCGACCTTCGAGGGCGAGAATCGGGTTGGCGCCACGGAAACGACCGACGACGACCAGGCCGAGCAGCCGGAGGACGAACAGCCGGCTGCGGACGAGCAGACCATGCAGGCGGAAGAGCCGCAGGCCGAGGAATCGCCCGACCTCGTGGCCGCGGGCAACGAGGCCGAGGAACGTCCGGGAGCGCCCGAGGGCTTCTATGAATGGTTCGGCGGTCTGGCGGCCGTCATGGCGCTGGTCCTTGGCTTCTACTACCGGCGCATGGATGGCGAGCAGCTCGAGATCCTGAAGATGGTCGAGTCGTCCGTCATGCCGCTGGCGGTGCTCACGCTCTCGGTGCTCGGCTCCATCCTGTTCGGCATTACGACAGCCACGGAATCGGCCGGCATCGGCTCGATCGGCGCCATGTTCCTGGCGGCGAGCCAGAAGTACCGTCGCTTGACCCTGTGGGCCGGCCTCGTCGGTATCATCATCGGCTCCTCGCTGGGTTCGCTGGCGCCGCGGGGCGATACGATGACCGTCATCATCTCCGGTGTGCTGGCCGGTCTTTTCCTCGGCGCTGCGGCCGCCTGGATCCGCGACCTGGCAGGCGGGCGGCAGCTGCTCGAGACCATGAAGCAGTCGGTCTTCCTGACCGCCAAGACCACGGCGATGGTCTGCTGGCTGTTCGTCGGCTCGGCCCTGTTCTCGGCCGTGTTCGCCCTGCATGGCGGGCAGCAGATCATCGAGCAATGGGTGCTCAGCATGGATCTGTCGCCGCTGCAGTTCATGGTCATCGCCCAGTTCATCATCTTCATCCTGGGCTGGCCGCTGGAGTGGACGGAGATCATCGTCATCTTCGTGCCGATCTTCGTGCCCCTTCTGACCCACTTCAACGTCGACCCGGTGCTGTTCGGCACCATGGTGGCGGTGAACCTGCAGGCCGCCTTCCTCTCGCCGCCGGTCGCCATGTCGGCGTTCTATCTCAAGGGCGTGGCGCCTGCCCACGTGACCATCAACCAGATCTTCGCCGGCATGATGCCCTACATGATCATCGTGCTTCTGCTGCTGGCGATCATGTATGCCTGGCCGGGCATGGCCTTGATGCTGCCGGGCTTCCTCTACGGCCGCTGAGCATGACCGTCCCCGGTCTGGCCGCAGCCGCCGCCGCGATCCGCGACGGCCGCAAGACCTCCACCGGGACCGTCAGGGAATGCCTGGCGCGCATCGCGTCCCGGGAGCCCGAAATCCAGGCCTGGGCCCATCTCGACGAGGCTCATGCGCTGCGCCAGGCCGAGGCGGCCGACCGGCACAAGGCCGGTGGTTCACCGCTCGGCCCCCTGCATGGCGTGCCGGTGGGCGTGAAGGACATCTACGACACCACCGATTTCCCCACCGAGTACGGCTCGGCCCTGTGGGAAGGCCATCGGCCGCAGCGCGACGCGGTGGTGGTCACGACCCTGCGTGCGGCGGGCGCGGTGATCCTCGGCAAGACCGTGAGCACCGAATACGCCTATTACCAGCCCAACAAGACGCGCAACCCGCACGACCCGGCGCACACGCCGGGCGGCTCGTCGAGCGGCTCGGCCGCGGCGGTGGCCGCCGGCATGGTGCCGGCGGCGGTGGGCTCGCAGACCAACGGCTCGGTGATCCGCCCGGCGGCGTTCTGCGGCGTGGTCGGCTACAAGCCGACCCACGGCACCATCCCGCGCACCGGCGCCATGCTCCTGTCGCGCATTCTCGACACGGTCGGGGTGATGACCCGGAGCGTGGCCGATGCCGCGCTGCTCGTGGAGTTGCTGGCCGGCGCCGACGGTCAGGATCCCGATGCGCGGCCGGCCATCCCCGGCCTGGCCGCGGCGGCCATCCAGACGCTGCCGCAGCCGCCGCGTCTGGCCTTCGTCCGCACGCCCGCCTGGAAGTACGTCGAGCCTGAAACGGAAAAGGCCTTCGCCGCGCTGGCCGGCGACCTGGGCGCCGCCGAGACGCCGCTGGGCCGCAGCTTCGACAACGCGATCGAGCGGCACGGCGTGGTCATGGCCGTGGACATGGCGTTCAATTTCCGCGCCGACTACGACCGCGGTCGCGACAAGCTCAGCCCGGCGCTCTGCCAGCTTCTCGAACGCGGCCGCCAGGTCTCGGCGATGGTCTACAAGGATGCCGTCGAGGCGCGCGAGACGCTGTACCGCGAGCTCGATCCGCTGTTCGGCGACTGCGACGCGATCCTCACGCCCGCCGCGCCGGGTGCGGCGCCGCCGGTGGCCACCACCGGCAATCCGGCCTTCTGCAGCCTGTGGACCTATCTCGGCACGCCGGCCATCACCCTGCCGCTGCTCAAGGCGGCCAACGGCCTGCCCCTCGGCGTGCAGCTCGTCGGCGGGCGCGGCGACGATGCGCGGCTGCTGCGCGTGGCGCATTGGCTTGAGACGCGGGGCGCCACCTGAGTGCCGGTGCCAGGCGTGGCTTTACGCCCCCCGGCAATCTCCATAAGATGCGCAATCAGTAAGAGTACGTGTCGGCTGAGACCACTTTCCGGAGGTCATCATGGCGCGTTTTCTCGTGCTCGCCGCATTTCTGCTGCTTCTCAACCACGCTCCGGCGGCGGCGCAAGCCAGCGATCCCGCGCAGGCGCTGGCACCGACCGGCCGGCTTCGCGTGGCCTTGCTGACCACCAATCCCGTCCTGGTCAGCCGCGATACGGGACCGGTCGAGATCTACGGCCTGGCGCCTGATCTCGGTCGCACGCTGGCCGACCGGCTTCACGTTCCCTTTCAGCCGATTCGCTATGCCACGGCGCCGCAACTGCTGAGCGCCGCCAACGAGGACGTCTGGGACGTCACCTTCCTGACCATCGATCCGGAGCGGGCGCTGGTGGTCGATTTCACCATGCCTTACCTGGAGGTCGAGAACGCGCTGCTGGCGGCGCCGCGCGCCTTTCTGGCTTCCTCGTACGGCGCCGACGCAGCGGGCATCCGCATCGCGGTGGTCGAGGGCAGCTCGAATTCCCTGCGCCTGTCGCGCAGCCTCAAATCCGCGCAGCTGGTCCGCGTCCCGAACTACGATGCCGTCGTGGAGATCCTGCGGAGCGGACAGGCGGACGCCTTCGCCGACAACCGGCAGCTGGGCCTGCGCATGAGCGAGCGCCTGCCGGGAGCCCGCATGCTGCGCAACGGCCAGGATTCCGGGCGCTACGCCATGGCCCTGCCGAAGGGCAATCCCTTCGGGCACAAGTTCCTCAATGACTTCGTCGATCGTGCGCGGCGCTCGGGACACGTGGCCCATGCCGTCGCTCAAGCCCAGCTGCAGGGCGTAACGGTGCTCTCGACACGCTGATATCGCGCCGATCCAGTCGGGCTCGACCGGCAGCGCCTAAGCGTCGATAATCCTCCCCCAATCCTTCTGCGCCCGCCGGCGCTTTCGCGGCGGCGCAGCGCGATGGGAGGAACGATGGGCGAAGCAAAACGCCGCAAGCAGGCCCTGGCCGCCGGCAAGGCTTGGCCGACTCGGCCGAAGCGCGAGGCGGAAGCGCTCGACAAGCCGCGCTCGTCGCAGGAATTCCTCGACCAGCTGCCGCCTGCCATGCGGCCGGATTTCTTCCGCCTGTTCGAGGAGACACGCAGGATCACCCGGGACGCGCTGGCCGAAATCCGCGCCGACGGCGCGGAGGATCGCGGGGCGCGCCTCGGCGCCCTGGCGCGCGACCGCCACGCCGATCTCGAAGACGCGGTGGAAGCGGCGTTCGCGGGCAGCCCCGACGGCGAGGAGACGCGCCGGGCCATCGCCTGCAAGAAGGGCTGCTATTTCTGCTGCCACGTGCATGTCCAGGCCACCATCCCCGACGCCATCCTGGTGGCCAGCGCCATCCGGGCCGGCACGGTCGACGATTTCTCCCCGGCGATCCATGAAACCGCCGCCCGCATCGCCGGGCTCGATGCCGATCAACGCTATCGCCAGGCCATCCCCTGCCCGATGCTCAAGGCCGGTGCCTGCGGCATCTACGCGGTGCGCCCCACCGCCTGCCGCGCCTACCTCGCCACCGACGCCCGGCAATGCGAAGCCTCGCTCGGCCAGGCGCGCGCCGGCGGAACGCCCGCCGCGGTCGAATCGTTGGCCTATCCGCAGCAGATCTCGGCCGCGATCAACGGCGGCGTGCTCGAAGGCAGCGGCGATGCCGGCCTGCAGAACTGCGCCGTCGAGCTCACCGAGGCGGTGGACCTGATCCTGCGCGAGCCGTCGGTCGTCGAGCGCTGGCTGACCGGCGAGAACGTGTTTTCGGCCTACCGCCGCGGTTGAGCTTGTCCGGAAAAATCAGGCGATTTCCGAAGCTTAGCCATGCGGCCCTTAACCTCCGTTTAACCCCTGGGCGCCCATGCTGACCACTGGCTGTCTTTGCGCCCCAGTTCTAACTTGCCTGGGCGGCGCGACAGATGACGCCGGCGGCATAATAATCCGCGGCGGGAGGGACCGATGAGCGAACGCAAAGCGACAGGTCGCCTGGCCGGCCGGCGCAGCTTCCTTCGCACTCTGGCTGCCGGCGGCGCCGCGGCGGGCCTGACCACGGCCGCGACCCTGGCGGCGCCGAATATCAGCCGGGCCCAGACCGTCACCTGGCGCTTCCAGAGCACCTGGCCGCAGAAGGACATCTTCCACGAATTCGCGCAGGACTACACCAAGCGGGTCAACGACATGACCGGCGGGCGCCTGCGTCTCACCCTGCTGCCGGCGGGCGCCGTGGTCGGCGCCTTCCAGATGCAGGACGCGGTCCATGCCGGCACGCTCGACGGCGGCCACGGCGTGACCGCCTACTGGTACGGCAAGAACAAGGCCTTCTCGCTGTTCGGCACCGCGCCGCCCTTCTTCGGCGACGCCAACCAGCTGCTCGGCTGGTACTACTACGGCGGCGGCGAGGCCCTCTACGAGGAGCTGCTGTCGTCGCTCCGGCTCAACATCACGCCCTTCCTGACCGGCCCGATGCCGACTCAGCCGCTCGGCTGGTTCAACAAGCCGATCAAGAGCCCCGACGATCTCAAGAACCTCAAATACCGGACGGTCGGCCTGTCGGCGGACCTGTTCCACGAGATGGGGGCGGCCATCACCATCCTGCCCGGCGGCGACATCGTGCCGGCGATCGAGCGCAACCTGCTCGACGGCGCCGAGTTCAACAACCCGTCCTCCGACCGCGTGCTCGGCTTTCCCGACGTGGCCAAGGCCTACATGGTGCAGAGCTATCACCAGAACGTCGAATGCTTCGAGATCATGTTCAACCGCGCGAAGCTCAGGGCCCTGCCCGACGAGCAGCAGGCGATCCTGCGCTACGCCGCTGAGTCGGCCTCGTCCGACATGTTCTGGAAGCTGCAGGACCGCTACACCAAGGACCTGGAGGAGATGCGCAAGCAGGGCGTGCGCACCTATCGCACGCCGCGCAGCGTGCTCGATGCGCAGCTCAAGGCCTGGGACAAGATCATCGACGATCTCAGCGCCGATCCCTTCTTCCGCAAGGTGATCGATTCGCAGCGCCTCTGGGCGCGCCGGGTCGGCGGCTTCTTCCTCGACTACCAGTCGCCGGTGGCCCCGGCCTACAACCACTACTTCGCCAAGAAGAACTAGGCGCCGTCACTCGACGGCGGCGCGGCGGGCACTGCGGCGCGGCTGCATCAGAGCTGATCAGCGAACATTTGTTTGTAGTGGCGATACCAATCGCTCTGAAAGACCTCGTCCGGATCATAGCGTCGCTTGAGACGCAGGAATTCGACCATCTGCGGATAGCACGCCTCAACTTGCCGGCGGCTCGCCCAACGATGATAAGTGAGGAAATAGTTGCCGCTGAACTCGATCGCGCGATCGATCAACCGACGAAAATCGTCGGCCGCTTTGCGGAGGCCGTCCGCATCATGATCGACATGCAGGTTCATGACTGTGCATACCCACGGCTCTCGGGCCCAGGCGAGATAGCTCTCGTCATCTTTCTCGATAAGACGGATCGTGCCGTAGATGAGCTGCACCTTATGTTGCCGGAAGTCGGCGCGCACAGCATCGAGAAACGAGGCCAGAGCCGGGCGCGGCACATATAGCTCCGTGATCATTTCTGTGCCCTTGACCTTCGCGTGGAGGCGCCGGTCGAGCTCTTCATGATAGTTGTCCAGGTAGACACTGAGCTGGTGCGTGTCGGACCAGTATCTCTGCCCCGAAGTCGATAGATAGTATGACGCGTATGTTTCGTAAGCCCGGCGCGTGTCGGCGTGGGAAAGGAGGTAAAGGTCGCGCCAGTGCTCCTCGCCGAGCTCCTTAGCGTCGGCCGGCATCGCCGCATCCGCCGGCAAGGGCCGGTAACATGAAAATACGCCCTTCTTCAAAAAGCTGTCCGACGGGGTGTCGGTTGAGAACTGGCAATCTCCGTAGAGGAAGCCTTCCGCAATACGCTGATCGAACGCTCCCATGAGCTGATCGGTATCAACAATCTGAACCAGTCGCTCGAGCTTCGTGCGGGGCATAAGCCGTAGCCGCACGCGTGTCACGACACCCAAGAGGCCATAGCCGCCTAGCGCCAAGCGGAAAAGGTCGTGGTTCTGGCTGCGGCTGCACCTCCGCGTCGTTCCATCAGCGAGCATGATGGTGAAGTCCTCGACGTCACCGATGAAAGGTTTGGACGTGAGGCCCCGGCCGTGAATATTGGACCCAATCGCTCCGCCAAGCGTCAACCGATCGGCGCCGGTCTGTTTCTGAATGATGCCCCACTGACGACTTTGACCCTGCTGCATAGCAATTAGACGCTGAATAAGCTCGGGCCATTGGATGCCGGCAGCGGCATCGACGATACCTCGCGTTGCGTCAAGGCGAAGCTCTTGTCGCATCGGGCGCGTGTCGATCACTACCGTTCCACGGCCGAACTGTTGACCACCCATGGAATGACGACCGCCCGCTATCGAAATCGCCTTTCCTTCACGGCGGGCGGTGCCAAGCGCCTGCTGAAGCTCTACTTCGGAGTTGACCGATACAACACGATCGACCGGCGTTTCATTGAGTTGAGAATGGATGTCATTGACAAGCGATACGGGACCTTGCGCGCTACCTTTTGTTGACACGTACGGCAGAAGAGCAAGGCCGCTCCCGGTCCAGATTGTATCCTTCAAAAAGCTGCGTCGTGTCTTCATCGAATCCCCCGCGTTAACCCTCGCGCTGTCCAAAAAATCAACAGAAGAGCGCTAGCTTGAACGAGATGATAGAGAGCGTTGTGGCCGAGACTCAGGGACGGTATGCCGGTTTCGGTTTGCTGAATTGCCGCTGCCACGAAGGACAGGGCTAAACCGGCAATACCAGGAACGAGATAGGCATCACGTTTCTCCCAATATTTGATCACAAAGGAGGCGAGCAGAAAGAGCGCTGCAGGGAGGTAGAAGGCCACAGCCACCGCAAACGATTGACTGAAATAGAGGACTGTTGCCGCATAGACGGCGAGCAGAAATCCAGCGATGGCCATCAGCCGCTTTGCGCCGCGCTCTGAAAAGATCAAATATCCGCCGATGATACAACCTGAGAAGGCGGCAGCACCGATGGCTAGCAGTGTGCTGCTCCACATCGCACGATAGGCAAGAGACTGATCGTCTGCCAGAAAACCGTGCGTGACTCCGCCGAAAAGCGCGCCAACACCCAGGGCGACAAAGAAGGTTGCAAACCACCGCTGCAATCGTCGATCGGCTTCGCCCCGGAGAAGCCAAACGGCCAATCCCCCGCCTTCGAGGGCAAGCCCGAAGTCGGTCAAAGCGACATCGGGTTCCAACAGCATCACGGTGACGGCACTCTTGCCGATAAAGATGCGCGTTGAACCTGAAAATGACCGAGCGTTATGAGGAAGGTCGCGAGGACGAAATGGAACCAGATCGGAATGGTCCCTGTGAACCACCGCAATTCAGGGTAAAGAACCATCGTCACGCCGTACCGCACGATCATCGAGAAAAAATAGATCCCGCCGAGCACCTTCAGAACAGCGCCCGTACGAGGCCGCAGAGTGATGAAAAATCCATCGCCGCGGGCGAAATCGCAGACGATTCGAATCATGAGCGCGAGCAGCGCGATTTGTACCCCCAGCAGTAACGGATAAGGCAGAAGACCTGAATGCCACCGCTCGAAAGGCGGCAGAAAGCCCACATCATGGACGGCGACGAGAGCCTGTCCCAGTACCCGCAAGGCGAACAGGAATGTGAATGTCCCAAGAAAGAGCGGATAGCGTCGAAGGACAATCGACGTCGCCTCAAACGAACTTATGCCGAGCCGCGCGTCAGCACCGCTCTTTGGATTCAATGCAGGGGGCGTTTCTTGCACTGGATGACAGGGACTAGTTAGGGCGGTGGCGCGCTGCCCGGCAGCGACAGCGGTGCCGCGGCCGCGCCGATCAGCGGCTGCACGCGGTCCGGCAGGCGCCATTCCAGCCGGTCGAAGGCGCCGCAGCGCCGGCAGGTCGCCTGCCAGGCCGCGTGCGGCGCGCCGCAGGCCTCGCAGATCCAGGCTGAATCGGGATTGCCCTCGGCGGCCAGCTCGAGCCAGCGGTGGGCGGCCGCCGTGTCGCCGCTGTCCTTTTCCTCGACCTGCGCCATCTTTCGGCACAGCGAGGCGGGCGGGGTCTCGCCGGCGGCGACGATCGCCGCGGTCAGGTGCTTGCGCGCCTCGCCCCACAGCCCGGCCTCCAGCGCCGCCTCGCCGCGCGCCCGGATGCTCTCGGGATGCGTCGGCGAGAGCAGGGCCAGGCGCTCGACATCCTTCACCCAGGTGAGCCCGTCATAGGGCGTGCGCGCCCGGCGATAGGCCGCCAGCAGCTCGGGATGCGGGCGGCGCGTCCATTCCTGCTCGACGAGCTTGGCCGCCTTGCGCCGGCGGTCGGTGTCGCTGAGCCGCCCGGCATACCAGGAAGCGGCGGCGGGATGGCCGGGATCGGTCTTGTAGGCCTTCTTGGCGAAACGCAGCGCGTCGACCGGGCGGCCATCGGCATGGGCGACGCGCGAGCGCTCGATGGCCACCGCCGCCTGGTGACGCTGGGCGGTCGCCGGCGGCAGCGCCTTGGCGCTGGCGGCGCGCTCGAGCGTCTCGGCCGCACCGGTCCAGTCGCCGGCCTGGGTCTGCAGGTCGAAGAGCGTGGTCAGCACCCACGGGGTCTGCGGCCGCAGGGTCATGGCGCGGCGCGCCAGCTCCAGGGCGCGCGGTCTGTCGTTGTCGCGCATGGCGCGCGCCAGCAGGCCGCGCAAGCCGAGGAACTCGGTCTCCGGCCGCTCCAGCATCTCGCGGAAATGACGCTGCGCCGTGTCCTCGTCGCCGGTGAGCTGAGCGGCCTGCGCCGAGAGCAGCAGGGTGAGCGGCGGATGGCCCAGAAGCGTGTCGGCGCGCCGCGCCTGGCGGCGGGCGCCGTGCGGGTCGCCGGCCGCGACCGAGACCAGGCCGGC
>JALHMR010000007.1 GCA_022843945.1 Rhodospirillaceae bacterium
TGCGACAGGGATTCGAAGGCGAGGCCGGTGGTCGCCGTGTAAGGATAGGCGTCGTCGGCGATCAGGTTGCGCCGCCGGATCTCGGCCGGATCCATGCCGAGCTTCTGCGCCGCCAGATCGACCAGGCCCTCGGTGACGGCGCAGGCGATGGGATGGCCGACCGCCCGGTACTGGCACATCACGTTCTTGTTGAGGAACACGACGCGCGCCCGCGCGCGATAATTCTTGTGCTTGTAGGGACCGCCGATCAGGTTGACGACCTGGTTGGCCTCGATGCCGCTGGTGCGCGGATAGACCGAATAGGGCCCGATGCCGGTCAGGTCGTCGATCTCGAAGGCCTTGATCTCGCCGTCCTTGGTCACGGCGATGCGGCCCTTGATGACGTGATCGCGGGCGTGGATGTCGGTGACGAAGGATTCCAGCCGGTCGGCGACGAACTTGACCGGCCGCTTGAGCATCACCGCCAGGGCGCAGGTCGCCACCTCGTCGGCGTAGGTATGCACCTTGATGCCGAACGAGCCGCCGACGTCGCGGCAGATCACGCGGACGTTGGTCTCCGGCAGGCCGAGATGCTTGGCGAAGATGTTCTGCATCATGTGCGGCGCCTGGGTCGAGTGATAGACCGTGAGCTGCCGGTCTGCCGGGTTGAAGTCGGCCAGGATCGAGCGCGGCTCCAGGCAGACGCCGGTATGGCGGCCGGTGATGTAGGTCTCCTCGACCACGACGTCGGCCGCCGCGAAGGCCGCGTCGACCTCGCCCACCGTCATCTCGCGCTGGAAGCAGATGTTGTCGCCCAGCTCCGGGTGGATCGCCGGCGAGCCGGGCGTCGCCGCCGCGGCCGCGTCGGTGATCGCCGGCAACTCCTGCCACTCCATCTCGATGAGCGGCAGCGCATCCTCCGCCTCGGCGCGGCTGCGCGCCACCACGGCGCAGACCGCCTCGCCCTGCCAGCAGGCGCGGTCGACGGCGATCGGATGCTGCGGCGCCGACTTCATGCCCTTGAGATGGGCCAGCACGCCGACCCACGGCGTGCAGACCTCCGCCATGTCGCGGCCGGTGACGACGCGCAAGACCCCCGGGCTCTTCGCCGCGGCCTGGGTGTCGATACGCAGGATTCGGGCGTGGGCGTAGGGGCTGCGCAGGAAGGCGACATGTGCCATGCGCGGCAGCCTGATGTCGTCGGTGAACTGGCCGCGGCCTTCGGCCAGCTTGCGGGCGTTGGGCCGGGGGACGCTGCGGCCGATATAGGAGTTGGGCCGGTCGAGCGGGGAGAGGCTCATTTCTTCCTCCCGGCGCGGGCCCGGCAGGCCGTTTCGACGGCATCGACGATGGCGTGATAGCCGGTGCAGCGGCAGAAATTCCCGGAGAGGTGCTCGCGGATCTCCTCGCGCGTGGCCGCCGGCTTGCGGGCCACCAGGTCGGCGGCGGCGATCAGCATGCCCGGCGTGCAGAAGCCGCATTGCAGCGCGTTGCGCTCGACGAAGGCGCGCTGCAGCTCGACGATCTCGCCCGAATCTGACAGGCCCTCGATGGTGTCGACGCGGGCTCCGTCGGCCTGCACCGCGAGCATCAGGCAGCCGCGCACGATCTCGCCGTCGACCCGCAAGGTGCAGGCGCCGCACACGCCGTGCTCGCAGCCGGCATGCGAGCCGGTCAGCTCGAGCTCGTCGCGCAGGAAATCGACCAGGTGCTGGCGCGCCGCCACGCGCCGCGTGAGGCGCTCGCCGTTGACGGTGAGCGTGATTTCGATGGTTGTTTCCATCTAGGCGTTCTCCGAGAGCATGGCCTGCACGACGCGGCCGAGCAGCACGCGCGCCAGGTGAAGCTTGGTGGCACCCGAGCCGTTGAGGTCGGCAGGCGGGTCGAGGTCGTCAGCCAGGGCGGCGGTCGCGCCCGCGATGCTCGCGTTGGTCACGGCCTGTGTCTCCAGGACCCGGGCCGCCGAGACGGCCATCACCGGCTTCGTGCCGACGCCGAAGAAGACGAGGCGAAGGTCCGACAGTTTCTCGCCGCTCACGCGTCCATGGGCGGCGAGCCCGACCATGGCGTAGTCGCCATGCCGGCGCGCCAGCTCGGCGAAGTGCGAGCGATAACCGGATGCCTGCACCGGAAACTCCGCGCCCAGCAGGATTTCGCCGGCTTGCAGATCCGTGGCGTAGAGGCCCTGGAAGAAGTTCCGGGCGGCGACCCGCCGGCGGCCGGCGCGGCTGGCGAGTATCAGGGTGGCGCCGAGGGCGACGGTGCAAGCCGGCAACTCGGCCGCCGGATCGGCGAAGGCGAGGCTGCCGCCGAACGTGCCTCGATTGCGGATCGCCGCGTGGCCGATATGCCTCACGGCCTGGGCGACCAGCGGCAGATGCCGCGCGATCTCCGGCGAGCGCTCGACCGCGCTGTGGCGGGTGAGCGCACCGATGTGGATCGTCTCGCCCTTGACCGCGATGCCCGAAAGCTGGCCGAGACCGTTGATGTCGATGAGGAGGCTCGGGCTGGACAGGCGAAGGTTAAGCGTCGGGATCAGGCTCTGCCCGCCGGCCAGCAGCTTGGCACCCTCGCCATGGGCGGCGAGCAGCTCGAAGACCTGGTCGAGGCTGGACGGCTTGGTGTAGGCGAATGGCGACGGCTTCATCGTCTCCCCCGATGCGCGCGGCTTTTTTTATCGTTCAATAAACGCTCTCATGGGGGTGCGGGCGCTGTCAACGTGTCGGAGGTCGCTGGCGTCAGCGCCGATCCCCGCTACAATAGCGCCAGGAACAGGAGGCGACATGGCGGGGGCACGACTGGATGTCGACAAGGTGGAGGTCGCCTACGGCGATGTCCGCGTGCTCAAAGGCATCTCGTTGGCCATTGAGCCGGGCGAGTTCGTCGCCCTGCTCGGCTCCTCGGGCTGCGGCAAGACGACGTTGCTCCGCGCCATCTCGGGCTTTGTGCCGGTGAGTGCGGGCACCATCAGCTGCGACGGCAAGGACATCACCGCGGCGGCGCCGGACAAGCGCGAGATGGCCATGGTCTTCCAGTCCTACGCGCTGTGGCCGCACATGAATGCCGCCCGCAATATCGGCTATGGCCTGCGGCTGCGCGGTTGGAGCCGTGCCGACATCGACAAGCGGGTCGCCGAGATGCTGGCCATGCTCAAGCTCGACGGGCTGGGCGAGCGCATGGTGGGGCAGCTCTCGGGTGGCCAGCGCCAGCGCGTGGCGCTCGGCCGGGCCCTGGCCATCAGCCCGCGCGTCCTGCTGCTCGACGAACCGCTATCCAATCTCGACGCGCGGATCCGCGAGGACGTGCGACACGAGATCAAGGCCCTGCAGGAAAGCCTCGACATCACCGCCATCCACGTCACGCACGACCGCGAGGAGGCCATGGTGATGGCCGACCGCATCGTCATCCTCGATGCCGGCGCCATTGCCCAGGTCGGCACGCCGGAGGAGGTCTACAACCGCCCCAACTCGCCCTTCGTCGCCGCCTTCATGGGCGCCGGTAACAAGGTGTCGCTGAAAGCGCGCGCCGAGAACGGCGCGCTGGTCATCGAAGCGGGCCCGCATAACGGCGAGGTCCGCCTGCCGGCGGCGACCGTGACGCGCGGCGACCGGCCGCCGGTCGGGCCGGTCATCGCCCATTTCCGCAGCGAGGCTGCCCGGCTCGCCTCCGCGGCGGCAGCGGCCGGGCCGGACGCGTTGCGCCTGCGCGGGCGGATCTCTCAGAGCTCCTATCCCGGCGGCTTCTGGCGCTACGCGGTGCGCGTCGGCGACGACCAGTTCCTGGTCGATGACGGCGAGCGCTACCCGATCGGCGCCGAAATCGACATCCGGCTGCCACCGGCGGCGCTGCACATCTACGCAGCACCACGCTAGGTGAGCGGCGACGACGAGGTCGCGCGGCATTACGCGCACGGCAACCTGGAGGCGGCAATCCTCCAAGGGCTGCGTGCCCTGGGCCGCGATCCCGACCGGCTGCAGCCGGACGATCTCCAGCCGATCGACGAGTTTCACATGGGTGGCCGGGTGGCGACGGTCGAGCTCGCCGATCGCCTGGACCTGGCGCCGGGCTTGCGCCTTCTCGATATCGGCTCAGGCCTCGGCGGCGCCGCGCGCTTCTTCGCCGGCCGCGGCTGCCAGGTGGACGGCATCGACGTGACGCCTGATTACGTCGCTGCGGCAAATTTCCTGACGCGGCGATTCGGTCTCGGGGACCGGCTTTCCTTCCATCCCGGCAGCGCCACCGATCTGCCGTTCCCGGCCGCGACTTTCGATCGGGCGACGTTGCTGCATGTCGGCATGAACATTGCCGACAAGGCGCGGCTGTGCGCGGAGGCGGCGCGGGTGCTCAAGCCCGGCGGTTTGTTCGGGATTTACGACGTCATGCGGGTTTCGCCGGGCGAGATCGCCTATCCCGTGGCCTGGGCGGCAGGCCCTGAAACCTCGTTCGTCGTTGCGCCGGCGGTTTATCGCGAGGCGCTGGCTCGCGCCGGCTTCACGCTTCTCGAAGAGCATGATCGCCGCGCGCTCGCCCTGGACGTCTTTCGGCGCTTTCAGGCCCGGGTGAGCGAGCGCGGCCTGCCGCCGCTCGGCCTGCACCTGCTGATGGGGGGAGACGCCGTTCCTAAGGTCGCCAACATGGTCGCCGCCCTCACGGCCGGAATCATCGCGCCGCTGATGATGATCGCCCGCCGCGCTTAGCTCTTGTCGGGGCGTCCCCGGATGAAGACGTCCAGCATTTCCGTAGGGAGCGGGAAGACGATGGTGTTGGAGCGCTCGCCGGCGATGTTCTGTAGGGTGGAGAGATAGCGCAGCTGCATCGCCTGCGGCCGGCCGGCGAGGATGTCCGAGGCCTCGAGCAGCTTCTGCGCCGCCTGGAGTTCGGCCTCGGCGTCGATCACCCGGGCCCGCCGGTTGCGCTCCGCCTCGGCCTGGCGGGCGATGGCCCGCACCATGTTCTCGTTGAGGTCGATATGCTTGATCTCGACGTTCTGCACCTTGATGCCCCAGGCGTCGGTCTGGGTGTCGAGGATGCGCTGGATATGCTGGTTGAGCTTGTCGCGCTCGGCCAGCATCTCGTCGAGCTCGTGCTGGCCGAGGACCGAGCGCAGCGTGGTCTGGGCAAGCTGGCTGGTGGCCACGTCGTAGTTCTCGACCTGGATGATCGCCTTGGGCGCGTCGATCACCCGGTAATAGATCACGGCGTTGACCTTGACCGAGACGTTGTCGCGCGAGATCACGTCCTGGCTGGGGACGTCGAGCACGCGCGTGCGCAGGTCGACGCGCACCATCTGCTGGATCAGCGGGATGATCAGGATCAGGCCCGGCCCCTTCACGCCCCAGAAGCGGCCGAGCATGAAGACCACGGCGCGCTCATACTCGCGCAGCACGCGGATCGAGTAGAACAGCAGCACGATAACGACGACGACGAACACCGCCACCGGCGGGAAGAATCCGGGATCGAACATCGTCACCTCCGCATCATCAGGTTCATCTCATGGGTTCCACCACCGCGGTCAGCCCATCGAGCCTTACCACACGCACGCTGTCTCCCGGTGTGAGCGTTCCCGACCGCGCCAGTCGCGCCTGCCAGGTCTCGCCATGCGTCCGGATGAGGCCCGACTCGCCCTGCCATTCGATGACCTCGCCCGGCGCGCCAAGCATCTGCTCCATACCCGTGATCACCGGCCGGCGGCGCGACTTGATCGCCGCGCCGAGTACGGCGAAGAAGAACAGGGCGCTCGCCGCCGCGGCCGCGGCGATCGTTGGCCAGGCGACGCCGTAGTCGAGGTCGCCGAGATCCTTGGCGTCGAACAGGAAAAGCGAGCCGACGACAAAGGCGGCGAGCCCGCCGACCCCCAGCACGCCGAGGGTCGGGGAGAAGGCCTCCGCCACCATCAGGCCAAGACCCAGGACCAGGAGGGCCAGCCCGGCATAGCTCACCGGCATGACCGCCAGGGCTGCCAGCGCCATGAGCAGACAGATCGCCCCCAGGACGCCCGGGACGGCCGCTCCCGGGTGCCAGAGTTCGAACAGCAGGCCGTAGAAGCCGAGGATCAGCAGCAGGTAGGCGACGTTGGGGTCGGTGACGATGGCGATCACGCGGGTGCGCCAGTCGGGCGTGATGGTCTCGACCGCCGCCTCGCGCGTCGCCAGCGTATGTTCGCCGCCGGACACGGTGACGGTGCGGCCGTCGATCACGGCCAGCAGCTCGGACACGGTTGCCGCGACGACATCGATGACCCCGGCCTCTTTCGCCTCGCCTGCGGTCAGGGTCGCGGCCTCGCGCACCGATTTCTCGGCGAACTCGGCGTTGCGCCCGCGCAGCTGGGCCAGCGCCCGCAGGTAGGCCGTGGCGTCGTTGACCACCTTGCGCTCCGTGGTGTCAGCCGGCCGGGGCGCCGGCTTATCCTCGGGGCGATCCGCCGGTCTGGGCGCGGCCGGGGGAGCGCCCAGGCTCACCGGTGTCGCGGCGCCCAGATGGGTCGCCGGGGCCATGGCGGCAACGTGCGCGGCGTAGACCAGGTAGGTGCCGGCACTCGCCGCCCGCGCGCCGCTGGGGGCCACGTACACCGCGACCGGCACGGGCGAGGCCAGAATGGTGTCAATAATGTCGCGGGTCGAGCTCACGAGGCCGCCGGGCGTATCCAGTCGCAGGATGACGAGCGGCGACTCGCGGGCCACGGCCTGCTCGATGCCGCGGGCGATGAAGGCACTGGCGGCGACGCCGATGACGCCCTTGACCTCGACGAGGACAACGGGGCCGGCGGCCCGGGCGGGAAGCCCCAGACCCATACCCAGCGAAAGAACGGCGGCCCAAAGCCACGCGACCTGGCGCATGCAAACGCTCCTGCCCCCGCACCGGTAGTCTGGCACAGCCGTTACCCCGGGGAAACCGTGGGACTGCCCGTGCGGGGGCTGGGAGCAGCCCGGCTGCCCATGCTAGGCTTCGGGTCAAGAAAACGTCGCGGCAGGTTCCTGACCGCGGCTGGGCATTGTTCCTTGGGAGGGAAAAAATGACGGCCTTTACCATCAACGGAAAAGCAGTGGACGTCTCGGCCGACGCCGATACTCCGCTGCTCTGGGTGATCCGCGATCACCTGAAGCTCACCGGCACCAAGTTCGGCTGCGGTGCCGCGCAATGCGGCGCCTGCACCGTGCACATCAACGGCGAGCCGGCGCGCTCGTGCAGCGTTCCGCTGGCCGATGCCGCCGGCAAGCAGGTAACGACCATCGAAGGCCTGTCGCCCAACGGCCGCCATCCGCTGCAGAAGGCCTGGATCGCTGAGCAGGTGCCGCAATGCGGCTACTGCCAGTCCGGCCAGATCATGCAGGCAGCGGCCCTGCTCAAGAAGAACGCCAAGCCGAGCCGCGAGCAGATCGTCGAGCACATGGACGGCAACATCTGCCGCTGCGGCACCTACAACCGCATCATCGCCGCCATCCAGCGCGCGTCGCGGGAGGTCTGAGCTATGAACGCTTTTACGGATACCATGCTCCGCGCCACCGCTCTGTCGCGTCGCAGCTTCATGGTCGGCGCCGGCGGCGTCGGCATCACCGTGGTCTTCGGCGACATCCCCGAGGCACTGGCGCAAGGCGCCAAGACCCTGAAGCCCAGCGCCTGGGTGACGATTGCCACCGACGGGACCGTGACCATCGTCTCGCCCGCCGCCGAGATGGGCCAGGGCGTGATGACCTCCATGCCAGCCCTGGTGGCCGAGGATATGGACGCCGACTGGACGAAAGTCCGGGTGGTGCAGGCGCCGGCCGACGCCAAGTCGTTCGGCAACCGCCTGTTCGGTGGGGCCATGACCACGGGCGCCAGCCGCACGACGCAGGGCTATTACCAGCAGCTCCGCCTGGTCGGCGCGCAGACCCGCAAGGTCCTGCTGGCCAGCGTGGCTCAGGAATGGAAGGTGCCGGTGGGTGAGCTGTCCACCGAGCCCGGCCGGGTCGTCCACGCCAAGTCGGGCCGCAAGATCGGTTACGGCGACGTGGCCAAGTTCGCCACCGTGCCCAACCCCTTGCCCGAGGTGACGCCCGCCGATCTCAAGCCGGTGGCGGAGTGCCGCCTCATCGGCAAGAACATCCCGCGCATCGACGTGCCGAGCAAGACCAACGGTACGGCGAAGTTCGGCATCGACACGCAGCTGCCCAACATGCTGTACGGCACGGTGCTGCGCACGCCAGTGCAGGGCGAAAAGCCCGAGCGCATCGACGATGCAGCTGCCAAGGCGGTCAAGGGCGTGGTGCAGATCGTGCCGCTGCCCTACGGCGTTGGTGTCGTGGCCCAGACCTATGAGGCCGCCAAGAAGGGCAAGGAGGCGCTCAAGGTCACCTGGTCGACCACTGCCAAGGCGCGCTCCTACACCAGCGATCAGGTGCTCAAGGAGTATCTGGCGGCCGCCCAGGACACGACCAAGCCGGCGGTCACGGTGCTCAAGAACGGCGATCCTGACGCGGCGTTCCGCTCGGCGGCCAAGGTAATCAAGGCCGACTTCCTGGCCGATCACGTGGCCCATGCCTGCCTGGAACCGATGAACGCCACTGCGAAAGTCGACGGCGACCGGATCGAGATCTGGACGCCCACGCAGTCGCCGACTCTGGCCCAGGTATTCGGCGCCCGCATGGGCGGCACTACGCCGGACAAGGTGACGGTGAATACCACCCTGCTGGGGGGCGGTTTCGGCCGCCGTCTGGAGCCCGACTTCACGATCGACGCCGTGCTGCTGGCCAAGGCAGTGTCCGGCCGGCCGGTGAAGGTGATCTGGAGCCGCGAGGACGACATCCAGAACGACAAGTACCGGCCGATGACGGCGCAGCATTTCGAGGTCGCACTGGATGCCCAGAACAACATAACCGGCTGGCGTCACCGCCTGGTCGGCGAGTCGATCTATGCGCGATTCGCCCCGCCGCTCTTCCAGCAGGGCGGTGGCAAGGATCCGCCGTTCCACGACGGCGCGGAGGTCAAGTACGCCATCCCCTCGCATCTGGTTGAATTTGCCCGCGAGCAGCGCGGTGTCGATGTCGGCCTGTGGCGGGCGGTCGGGCCGGGTTACACCAAGCTCGGCATCGAGTGCCTGCTCGACGAAGTAGCGAAGATGAAGGGCGTTGATCCGGTGCAGTTCCGGCTCAGCCTGCTGGCCAACGAGCCGCGGGCAGCGAACGTGATCCGCACCGTGGCCCAGATGGCGGACTGGAACCGCAAGCGCGAAGGTCGCTTCCTGGGCATGGCCTATTCCGACTTCTGGAATACGCACTGTGCCCAGGTGGCGGAGATCTCGCTCAACCGAAATTCCGGCGAGATCCGCGTCCACAACATGTGGTGCGCGGTCGATACCGGTGTCGCGGTGCAGCCGGCCAATGTCATCGCCCAGATCGAGAGTTCCATCGTCTACGGCATCAGCCACGCGCTGTACGAGCAGATCAACTTCAAGAACGGCGAGGTGCAGGAGTCGAATTTCCATGACTACCGAGTCCTGCGCATGTCGGAGGCGCCCGTCATCCAAGTGGGCGTGATCCAGACCAACAACCCGCCGGGCGGTATCGGCGAGGCGGGTCTGCCGCCTGTCGGTCCGGCGATTGCCAACGCGGTCTACGCCGCGACCGGCAAGACGCTACGCCACTTCCCGTTCCTGCCGGCGCGGGTGAAGACGGCGATAGCCTAAGAAACGGCGCCGGGCGCCCCGCGGGGCGCCCGGTCAGCCGGTGACGATAAAAAATATGTCACGCCCGGCCGCTAGGTTAGCGAATCGCGCGTGCAAAACTGTGGAGGTAACGATGCGTAAATTGTGGCTTCTGTCGACGGCATTGGCGGCGCTCGCTTTGGCGGCACCGGCCGAGGCACAGCAGCGGGTGACGATCAACGTCATGACCGCCGGCGACCAGAACATGGTTGACTACATCACCGAATTCCTCGGACCGCAGTTCGAGAAGCAGAACCCGAACATCCGCGTCCGCGCGGTCGGCACGGGCCCCGGCGAGGCCGGCTCGCAGAAGATCTGGGAGCGTCTCGACGCCCAGAAGAAGGCCAACGTGGCGGCATGGGACGTCGATGTCGGTGTGGTGCACCAGACCATGGCCGGCCAGATGGTCAACGAGAAGCTGCTCGACCGCTACCGCGGCAGCATCCAGTCGGGCAGCCTGGTGACCCGCGACACGGCGAAGAACGCGCTGGGCTCGAACGTCGACGGCTACGTCATGCCGATGTTCCACAGCCAGACGGCCATCGCCTACAACCCGGCGCTCGTTGCCAACCCGCCCAAGACCTTCGACGAGCTGGCAACCTGGGCCAAGGCCAACCCGAAGAAGTTCGGCCATAACGGCATCAAGGGCGGCATGTCGGGCCAGGCCTTCGTGGTCGGCTGGATCTATGCCAACACGCCGAATTCCCAGCAGCTCATGGAAGGACCGTACGACGCCGCCGCCAAGAACGCCTGGACCCCGGCGTTCGCCAAGCTCAAGGAGTTCAACCAGAGCGCGGTGATCACGCCCGGCAATGCCGGCACGCTCGACATGCTCAACCGCGGCGAGATCGCCATGGGTCCGGTGTGGGTCGACATGTTCTACACCTGGCAGGCCGAAGGCCGCCTGGCGCCGAACATGCGGCTCTCGGTCATTGGTCCCGGCATGCCCGGCCAGCCGATGTACTACATCATTCCGGAAAAGGCGGCGAACCGCGACGCCGCGCGCCAGTTCGTAGCCTTTGCCACCAGCCCGGCGATCCAGGCCGAAGGCATCGTCAAGCGCTTCAACTGGTATCCGGGCATCGACGCGCAGCACGTCCAGGCGCATCTCGACCAGCAGGTGTGGAACAAGCTGTTCAAGGACGTGAGCCCACAGGACCTCGCCTCCAAGGGCAAGCCGCTGCCCATGGCGCAGTACTTCAAGGAGATACTGGAAGCCTACGAGCGCCAGGTCGCGAACTGACGCGCGCCTGAACGGGTCCTCATCCGGCTGCCCTGCAGCCGGGTGAGGGGCCGGTTGTCGATTGCATGAATCAATCCCGCGGACTGTCTCTGCTTCTCGTCACGCCGGCGCTGATCGTGGTGCTGGCGCTCTTTGTCTACCCGCTATTCTATTCGTTGGTCAGCGCTTTCACCGACCGGGCGGGCAGCTTCTCGCTCGAGAATTTCGACAAGGCGCTCGAGCTCTATCTCACCGATACGATCTTCACGGTCGTCATCATCGGGGTGTCGACCGCGCTGATCGCGTTGGTTTCCATTGCCATCGGCGGCTATCTGACCCTGGGCGAGAATCGCCGGGCCGTCGCGATGCTGGCCTGGCTCTACCGCTGGCCGCTCTTCGTGCCGTTCATCGTCGCGGCCCAGTGCATGCGCACCTTCCTGGCCAAGAACGGGCTGATGAACAACACCTTCGTCTCGCTCGGCCTGATGGACGTGGCCTCGACCCAGAGCTTCCTCGACTGGCGGGGGATCATCGTCACGTTCGTCTGGAAGCAGGCACCCTTCGTCACCCTGATGGTGGCGGGTGCCATGGCCTCCCTGGACCGCTCGACCATCGACGCGGCCCGCAACCTCGGCGCCTCGCGGCTTCGGATCCTCCTGGAGATCGTGGTGCCCCAGGTTCGGGGGACCCTGATGGTCGGGCTGATCCTGTCCTTCGTCACCATGATGTCGGTCCTCTCGGTGCCGATCATGATCAGCGGCGGCTCGCCGACCATGATGACCGTCGACATGGCCTACCGCATCAACGCGCATGGCGATTACGGCGTGGCCAACGCCCTGGGCTTCATCTCCTACCTGCTGACCGGCGCCGCCGCCTATTTCTACCTGCGCCAGAGCGTGCGGGAGCGCAGCGCGTGATCGGCGCGCTCAATCTCGGCTGGCTGCCGCGCGCCATCATCCTCGGCCTGCTGGCCTTCGCCATCTTCGGGCCGCTGGCCAACCTGGCGCTCTGGGCTTTCGCCGAGGCCTGGTTCTTCCCCAACAAGCTGCCGTCGCAATGGGGCTTCCGCTTCTGGGAGGTCGTCTTCCGGCCCACCGGCCGTGCAATGGAGGCGCTCTCGGTCAGCATCTGGATTGCACTGCTGACGGTGGCGGTGAGCCTCGCCGTTTCTATCCCGGCGGGGCTGGCCCTGGCCCGTGGGCGCCTGCCCTGGCGGGCGCTCATCATGCTGGCCTTCCTGCTGCCCCAGGCGTTCCCGAGCCTGCCCGTCTATATCAACGTGGCGCGCATCTTCTATCAGTTTGGCCTCAACGGAACGGTCGCTGGAGTCGTCCTCGTTCATACGCTCCACGGGCTGGTCTTCGCCGTGTGGATCACCACGGCCGCTTTCGCCTCGGTCGACAAGGAGCTCGAGCAGGCGGCGCGCAATCTCGGCGCCTCGGGCTTACGCACTTTCTTCACCGTGACCCTGCCGCTGGCCGCTCCCGGCATCGTCGCCTCGGCGATCTTCGTCTTCCTCGAATCGCTCGACGAGTTCACCGGCTCCTATTTCGTGGGGGCGCCGGAGATCCAGACCCTGCCGCTCACCATGTTCCTGGCCAGCATGGGCGGCAACTACCAGATATCGTCGATCACCGCCCTGATCCTGCTGGTCCCCTCGATCGGCTTCATGCTGATCGTCGAGCGTTTCCTCAAGGCCGATGTCATGGCCAAGATGGGCAACTAGAAAGCAAAAACCCCGCAACTCACGTTGCGGGGTTTTCGTTGGCAGCTGGAGCGATCAGGTGCCCCAGATCTCCTTGCCCATCGCCGCGTACCAGCCTTCGGTGTAGCGCGCTTCCTGGACACGGAAGGCGGCGTCGGCCTGGCGCGGCGAGACGCCGCCGGCATTGGGTGCTGCCGCGATGCCCTGTGGCGTGACGCGATAGACGTCGGCGACCGAGATGCCATAGTCGGGGGTGATCAAGCTGTAGCAGGTGTTGACGTAGGTCGGGGCGGCGGTCGGTTTGCCGTTGATCGCGTTGACCGCGGCCAGGGCCGCCACCTTGCCCTGGCTGTTGGCGGCGAAGCCCGACTTCGGCATGGCCCCGGCGATGCAGGCATCGCCGATCACGTGCACGCCCTTGTGTACCGACGATTCGAAGGTCGTCGGGTCCACCGCGCACCAGCCGGTCTGGTTGGCGAGGCCGGCGTCGCGCGCGATCTTGCCGGCCATCTGCGGGGGCACCACGTTGATCACCGCCGCGCGGTGACGCTGGCCGAACTCGGTGACGACGGTCATCTCATTGGCCACGACCTGGGTGACTCGCCCGTCCTTCGACAGAGGCACCCATTCGATCATCTCGCCGTAGACGGCCTTCCAGCCGTCCTGGAAAAGTCCCTGCTTCGAGAACTGTTCCTTGGCATCGAGGACCAGGATCTTGGAGCGCGGCTTCTGCTGCTTGAAGTAGTGCGCCACCATGGCCACGCGCTCGTAGGGGCCGGGCGGGCAACGGAAGGGGTTGGCTGGCGCCGAGAGGATAAACACCCCGCCGTCGGGCATCGCCTCGAGCTGACGGCGCAGGAGCAAGGTCTGGGCGCCGGGCTTCCAGGCATGCGGCACGCGCTCGGCCGCCGCCTCGTTGTAGCCCTGGATGCCGCCCTGGGCGCTGTCCCAGCGGATGTCGATGCCCGGGGCGACGATCAGCCGGTCGTAGTTCAGGACCGTGCCGTTATCGAGGGTGACGGTCTTCTTGGTGGCGTCGATGGCCGTCGCCATCTGGTGGACGACCTTGATGCCGGCCGCCTCGTGCGAGCGGTAGCCGTGGGTAATCTGGTCCATCCGCTTGAACCCGGCCAGCACGTAGTTGCTGAAGGGGCAGGTGATGAAGCTGCGGTTGGGCTCGACCAAGGTCACGGCGATGTCGGGATCGAACTGCCGGACATAGCGCGCCGCAGTGGCGCCGCCGAAGCCGCCGCCGATGACCACGACATTGGCCTTGGCCGGCTTGTCCATGGTGGCGCAGGCCGAGAGCCCGAAGGTCGCCGTGGCGGCGGTGGCACCGGCCAGGCGGGTGAACGAGCGGCGGGAAAGCTGGGTTTTCATGGCGCTCTCCTCATTTCCAGTTCGACGAGATTTCTTGGGCGACCGCGTCGATCTCGGCGTCGGTATAACCCTTGGCGAAGCGCACCATCACGGTCGATGGCTTCTTGCCGTCGCGGAAATCGCGCAGCGCCGTGGCAATCGAGGCGGAGGTGCGGCCGTAGAGCGAGGGCATGGCGCCCGGGCTGCGTCCGGCCGGACCATGGCAGCCGGAGCAGGACACGGTCAGGAGCTGGGGGTTGGCGTTCTGCGCCGCCGCCGGGGTCGCGAGCGCCAGCGCGCTCAAAGCGATACCGGCGCACGCGGCCGTGACGTACGCGGTCTTCATTCTTTCCTCCCTTGATCAAACGCGGCCCTGAAAGGGCTAATACCTTCCAGAGCACGAGTTTATTCTGCCATAAATTGAAAAAAGCTGGGCGGATGCTTTAGAAAATTTTCCTGCCGCCGGGATAGCCGCTCAGGAACGGCCAGGCACGGAGCCCAGAAGGCGCGCCTCGATGCCGATCATTCGCAGCCAGAGGCTGGCCCAGAGCGGCGTCTCAGCCGTGTTTGCCGCGCGCGCGATGCGCGAGAAGCTGCGGGCCTCATCGGCAAAAGGCACCGGGGGCGCAAAGACGATCGACCCGGTCACCGCCAGCCAGGGAACGATCACCGAGGCGAGGCGCAGCGCCCGCAATGTTCCTCCGGACCTCAGTCGGGCCAGGGACGCAACCCCCAGACTGCCGATGAGCAGGACCAGCGCCGTGGCGTTGGCGATGATGCCCACGGCGCCGAAGCTGAGGGCCAGCGGCGGCACGACGATGGAAAGCACGAACTGGCGCTCGGCGACGGGATCGAGAACGATCGAGGTGGAACGGTTGACCGTTTCCAGCGCACCCAGGACACGATCCTCGATGAGCCAGAGGGCTGCGTCGCGTCGCGTGGCGATGGCATTCGCGACGAACTGGCCGAAAATTTCCGGCGACAGGCCGGGCGCTATGTCGCCAAGGCGCAGCGCGCGGATGGGGGAGTCGGGCAGGGCCGGCACGATCTCGAGCGCGCCATTGGCCGCGGCGGCGATCCGGCGGTCCGGCGGCAGCTTCCACAGCCCGTCATAGGCGCTCCAGGCCGCCAGGGCGGTCGGCGACGGGCGGCCCTCGGCCAGCTCCGCGAAGGGCTCGCGGACCGTATTGAGGCGGGCACGCAAGGTCGCCGCTTCGGCCTCGGCGGTGCGCACGATCTGTTCCTTGCGCGCCTGGGTGCTGTCACGGATCACGCTTTCCGAGCGCCGGGCATAGTCGCGCTCGCGGTCGAGCAGGCCGATCGCGGCGTTGATGGCTTTTACGCGCTGCAGATCGTCGAGCGTGCCGGCGCTGCCGGGGCTGAAATCAGGATCGCCGATCGTGCCGTCCTGGACGTTCTTGCGGTAAAGGGCGATCAGCACCGCGTCCTGGCGGGCGGCCTGCGGCAGGGAATCGACGATGGCGTCGGTGACGACCACCAGGGAGCGGTGGATGCCGACGGTGATGACCATCCAGATCACCATCAGCATGGCGATCCGCCAGGCGCCGATGTGGCGGTGGCGGGCGGCGCGGTCGAGCAGGCCGCGGACGAGCAGCGTGGCGCCGGTCGCACCGGCAATCCATTTGCCGATGTCGGCCAGGCGCTCGATATCGGCGGGCTCGGCCGTGCCTTCGGGAAGGATGTGGAGAAGCTCCAGCATCAGCCAGAGCTCGGCGAGCAGGCATACGAACGTAGCCGCGATGCCGATGCCAAGGAGCACCAGCGCACGGCGCGGGTGGCGCGGTGTGCGATCTGCCTCGCTATCGAGGAGACGCCGCATCAAAGCGGGTAGCCCATATGCATTGACGGTGAGGAGTATGCCCATGACCGATACCGGAAGAAGTATCGGTGCAAATTCGATGCCCGGCTGTGACGGCGGTCACGGGGGGCTCTTCTAGCGCTCGCTCAGCTCCCGGTCGAGGATCAGGTGGCTGAGCAGCCGGTCCACCGGAGCATAATCGTCGGTCAGCAGTGGGATCTGGCCCTCGGCGACGCGCTGCGCCAGCCGGTCGAGCGGCGAGCGGATCCATGCGCGGTTATCGCCATAAGTCGCCTCCAGCCTGCCGCCCGGCGATGGAGTGTCGGAGGCGAGCACGACATAGGTATTGCGCTTGCCACCGGCATCGTCGGCATCGAGCCAGACCTCCACGGAGGCGAAGTCCTCCGCCAGGGTGTGGACCAGGCTGTAGAGGAAGCGCGGCCAGGCCCCGCCCTCGATCACGTTGGCGGCGTAGAGCCCACCCGGGGCAAGACGCGCCTTGACCTGCTGGTGATATTCGCGGGTTACGAGGTGCGAGGGGATGGAGATATCGTGGAACACGTCTGAGAACACGATGTCGAAGCGTTTTTCCTGCGCCATCGACTGCAAGGTCAGCCGGGCATCGCCGTGGATGACCCGGAGCCGCGGGTCTGGAAGGACCCAGAGCCGCTCGAAGGCGATGGCGGTCACGGCGGGGTCGATTTCCGCCACCGTGATGTCGACCGCCTCGCGGCCGGCGAGCCAGGCCCGCGGCAGGGTGAGGGCACCGCCGCCCGCCACCAGCACGCGCCAGGGTGCCGGCGAGGTGAACCGCTGGCGCACATATTCGTCGAGGAAATGCAGATAGGAGGAATGCAGGCGCCGCGGATCGTCACGGTCGTTGATGCCGTGGGCCAGGTGATCGAGCACCAGGACGGCGGCGGGGGTGCCGAACATCCGGGACACGTCCTCGACCCGGATGCAGTAATAGGCGCTCTCGACAGTGCAGGGCGGCGACAGCGCCTCCAGCCGCCAGCCGGCGAAGCCGAACCCGCCGGTGAGAATGAGCAGCAGCGCGGCGGTCGACCGCGCCGTGCGGGCGAAACTGGCGAAGGCCAGGGCCAGCAGGGCGTAGACGGCGGTGACGGCAAGCACCGTGCCCGTCGAGCCGATCCAGGAAATGAAGAGATAGCCCGCCGCCAGGGTGCCGACGATGGCGCCGATGGCCGAGAGCGCGTACATCCGCCCGATCGCGCGGCCGGGATCGTCAGGAACCGCGTCGACGGCGAGCTTGGTCAGGATCGGCGAGACGATGCCGACGAACAGGCTGGGCAGCAGGAAGAGCACGGCGGCCAGGGCGACGATGGCGGCCAGGACAGGGAGGCCGGCGGAGAGCAGCGGTCCGGAGAACCAGCGCAGCAGGACGAGCGAGGCAAGGCTGGCGACCGCGGCCAAAGCGAGGGAAGAGGCCACGCGCCGGGCGCCGGCGACGGCGTCGCAATCCGGCCCGGCGAGGCGCCCGCCGATCCAGTGGCCGATCGAGAACCCGGCCAGCACGACGGCGATGATCGCCGTCCAGGTATAGAGCGACATGCCGACATAGGGGGCTAGGAGGCGGCCGGCGACGATCTCCAGCACCAGCCCGCCGGCGGAGGACAGGCAGACAGCCGCCCCATAGAAGGCCAGGCGGACGAATGAAGACGAGCTCGAGGGAGAGGACGGCACGGCCGCGCATCCTAACCACGTCGCCGTGAAATGAGAACGCCGGACCTGGGCTGCTCATTTGCCGCGTGTCGGGCGCCGGAGTAGAGTCCGCCCATGAAGCGACGCGCGTTCATCACCGGTTTTGCGGGTGCCTTGGTTACCACTCGGGCGGTGGCGCAGGCGCGTGTCGAGCCCGTGCCCCTGGATGAAGGGCGCTACACCCAGGCTTGGTTCCTCAACAGCTTCCTCACGCTGAAGGACGACCTCGCCGATGCGGCGGCGCAGGGCAAGCGCTTCGCCATCCTCTGGGACCAGCGCGGCTGCCCTTACTGCCAGGAAATGCACCGGGTGAATTTTGCCGATCCGGCGGTCAATAATTTCATCCGCGAGCGCTTCACTATTCTGCAGCTCGATCTCTTCGGCGCGCGCGAGGTCATCGATTTCGACGGCCGTTCGCTGAGTGAAAAGGAGCTGGCGCGGCGCTACGCCATCGCCTTCACGCCGACCATCCAGTTCCTGCCGGCTGATGCTGCCGCGGTCGAGGGCAAGAGCGGACGCGCCCTCGAGGTGGCACGCATGCCGGGTTATTTCCGTCCCGGCCATTTCGAGGCGATGTTCGCCTTCGTCCACGAGCGCGCCTACGAACGGGGCAGCTTCCAGGTCTACCTGAAGCAGCGCACCGGCTGACGCTCAGCCGATCCGCCCCAGCGCCGGGAACAGGCGCAGCAGCCCGTAGCCGATATCGTCGAACGAGCCGGCGATCAGCAGCAGTCCCATGATCACCAGCAGGGCGCCCATCGCCTGTTCGGCCCGGCGCACGGCGCCGCGATGGCGCTGCATCAGCCGCAGGAAGCTTCCGGCGAACAGGGCCGCCGCCAGGAACGGGAGGCCGATGCCCAGGGAGTAGGCCGCCAGCAGCAGCGCTCCCTGGGCCGCGTCTTCCTGGCCGGCCGCCAGGGTAAGGATCGAGGCCAGGACGGGGCCGACGCAGGGCGTCCAGCCGAAGGCGAAGGCCAGGCCGATGACATAGGCGCCCAGCGGGCCGGTCGGCCGCCGCTCGACATGCAGCCGCGCCTCGCGGTCGAGAAAGCGCAGGCGGAAGAGGCCCAGGAAATGTAGCCCGAAGGCCAGGATGACGATCCCGGCAAGGCGCGACAGCCAGCCGGCATTGGCGATCAGGACCTGGCTCAGTGCCGTGGCCGCCGCGCCCATGGCGATGAACACCGTGCTGAAGCCGAGCACGAAAGCCACCGCCGCGCCGAACACCCGGCGGCCCACGGCAGTGCTGCTTTCGGTCAGCTGGTCGAGGGTGACGCCCCCGAGGAAGCAGAGATAGGGCAGCACCAGCGGCAAGACGCAGGGGCTGGCGAAACTGAGGAGCCCGGCAACAAGAGCTCCGGCGGCGGTGACATCGAAGCCCATGGGCCGACCGATCCGCTAGGCGTTGACGACTTTGACCGCGGGATTCTCAGGCAGGCTGACCACGCGCTGGGCCTGGACATGCCGCGACACCAGGTCCCAGACCGGGGGACCTTGAGTGCTTTCATTGACGGAGGCCCAGCCGGCAACCGTGTAGTTGCGGTTTGCGTCGATCGCCGCGCCATTGCGCAGCAGGCGCATTTCGGAAATACGCCGGCCCATCGGAGCACGCACGTTGAGCGTGAACGAGAGGCCGCCGACCCGCACCATGTCGCCGCCCTGCTGGTAGTAAGGATCGGGATTGAACAGGTTGTCGGCCACGTCTTCGAGGACATCCTTGAGAAAGGCACCGGACATCTGGTTCCGGTAGACCGCGGGATAGGTGATGGCCGTCTGATTGTAGACGTCTTCCATGGTGATATTCGCGCCCGGCAGCAGGCTCGAACCCCAGCGGAAGCCAGGCGACAGGGCGATCTCGGCGTCGCGCTCGACGAGCAAAGCCTGGCAGATCAGATCGTCGAACGTGCCGGCGAAATTGCCGCGGCGATAAAGCAGCGATTCGGTGCGCCCCAGAACGCGCCCGAGCTCCGCCGCGTAGGGGGCACGAACCTCTTTGATAAGCGCAGCCATCTCGGGATCCGGCTGGACGACGTCAGCGAAGATCGGGATCAGACGGTAGGTCCAGGAGGCGACGCGTCTGTCCTTCACCTCGATGTCGAGACGCGACAGGAACTTGCCGTGGCTGCCCGAGGCGACCAGCAGCGTGCGGCCGACCTGGACAACGTCCGGCAGCGCATCGTGCGTATGGCCGGTCAGAATCACGTCGATGCCCTCGACCCGCCCCGCCAGCTTGCGGTCGACGTCGAAGCCGTTATGCGACAGCAGCACGACGAGCTCGGCGCCCGCGGCGCGAGCGTCGCCGACCCGCTTGCGGATACGCTCCTCGTTAATGCCGAACGACCAGTCCGGGATCATCCAGCGCGGATTGGCGATCGGCGTGTAGGGAAAGGCCTGACCGATGACCGCGATCTTGACGCCGCCGCGCTCGACCGTCATGGCGCCTTCGAAAGCGTCCTCGTCCCAGGTCGTATCGCGGATATTGCCGGCCAGGAAGGGATAGCCGAGCTGGTCCTTGAGCTGCTTGACCCGGTCCTGGCCGTAGGTGAACTCCCAGTGCCCGGTCATGACCTCGACGCCCAGCGCCTTCATGACGCGGACCATGTCGCCGCCCTTCGTCTGTAGCGACGTGTAGGAGCCCTGCCAGGTATCGCCGCCGTCTAGCAGCAAGGTGCGGCCGGGACGTTCGGCGCGGATCGCCTTGACCAGCGTCGCCAGGCGGTCGACCCCGCCCAGCCGTCCGTAGGTACGGGCAAGGGCGGCGAAGTCCTCGGACGTTAGGGCGTGTGCCGTCGAGGATCCGGGCGGGATGCCGTAGTGGCGCAGAAAGTCGGCGCCCGTCAGGTGCGGCACCAGTCCCCGGGCTGCGCCAACACCGAGGTTCCAGCTCGGCTCGCGGAAATGCACCGGCATGAGCTGGGCATGGGTGTCGGCAAAATGCAGCAGCGTCACTTGGCCGGTCGCCGGGAAACGCAGCAGCTCGTCCTGGGTCAGCCGCTCCTGGGCCGCAAGACGCCCCGCGCCCGGGCCGAGCAGGGCCGCCGCCGCGGCGGCGGCCTGGACGAAGTGACGGCGGGTCAGCATGGGGAAGGCACCCGTTGCCGGGCGCGAGGGCGGTCTAGCGCCGGACGGCCGGCGTTTCGACCAGGAGCCCGTTGGCGCGCCAGTTGACGTAGAGCTGGAGCTTGGCGAGTTCCTCGGAGCCGTAGGGCTCCGGCTCGGCGCGGACCTGGCCGTAGCACTCTTCCATGCGCCGGTCGAAGCTGCCCACCCCCGCCCATTTCAGGCGATAGAGCGGGAAGCCGTTGCTGCGGCCTTCGGATAGCAGGTCGGCGCGGATGTAATTGCCGGAGTTGTTTTCGTGGCAATGGATGCAGGCGACGTTGAGCTGCCCGCGGCGTGTGTTGTAGAGCCGCTCGCCTTCCTCGAAGAACGGCCTAGCGGCGCCGCTGTTCGAGACCTCGATCGGCAGGCCGCGCGACTGATGCATCACGAGGGTCTCGATCGCGTAGAGGTTCGCGCTGGTATAGGGGATGGCCGGCGCTTTCATGCGCTCGGTGCGGCAATAGTTGATCTGGTGCTCGAGCGTGAAGAGCTTGCCGGTGTCCTTGCTGACTTTCGGATAGGTGTTGCCCACGCCGCGCATGTTGGCGGCGGCGCCATGGCACGAGCCGCAGGACTTGCCCGCCTCGCCCTCGGCCTTGAGCCACATCGCCTCGCCCTGGTCGACGAGCAGGAAGGCCGGATTCTCGAAATCGTCCTTCTGCATCGTCTGGGTCTCGGGCGTGGCGAACAGGAATCCGGACTTCTTGCCGGCGCGCTCGAACTGGGTCACCGGCTCGCTCTTGAAGCTGCCCGCCGTGCCGTCGCCCGGGAGAGGAATCATCGGCTTCGGGCCGGTGGTGCAGGCGGCGACGATCACCATCAGCGATACGGCCGACGCGGTCGCGATGCCCCAAAAACGTCCGTTCATCATCCAGGCTCCCCTGTCGCAGGCGTGTTCAGGTGACGGTGATCTTGGCCGATTCCTTGATCGTCGACCCGTCGTCGTCGGTCCACACGAAGTCGAGCGTGCCGCTCTCTGTCGCGGTGACGAAGAAGGCCATGTACGGGTTGGCCGAGATCGCCGGCGCCATCTCGGCGCGGAACACTTCCTTGCCGTTATAGGTGCAGACGAACTTGTTGAGGATCTTGCGCGGAATGACGTTGTTCTGGGCGTCGCGGCGCTGGCCGGATTCCATGGTGTGGGTGACCAGCGTCTTGATCTCGATGGCCTCGCCTTTCTTGGCGGTGGCCGGCAGGCGGATGCGGGCGGTCGACATGGATCTCTCCTGAATTCGTTTGGGGCGCGGGTCTGCTCTTGCAGCCGCCGCCGGGGGCTAGGGGGCTTAGCCCCCGCATCCTCCAATAGTGACCTTGGCTTCGGCGCGGGAGGACCACACGGAGCCGTCGCTCATCTCCGCGTAGGCGATGACGTTCATCGTCTGCGACAGCCGGATGCGCGTCGACACCTCGGCCTTGCCATTCGCCGGCGTGAAGTAGAAGGAGCCGACTTCGGGGCGCGGGTTGTTGTCGGTGACGACATGGACCGCCTTGACGTGGTCGCTGGCCGTCATCGGGCTTTCGACCGAGACGGTCATCGGCACCGTGTTGCCGTTCTCGGCGATCTCCGGCATGCGGATCTTCACCTTGCCGGGCTGGGCCTTCTTGCCGCCCACGGCCTTGTCCAGCACCTGCTGATGGGCGCCGGGCTGCACCGCCTGGGCCGACGCATCGCGAACGACGATCAGGCCACCTGCGAGGCCCGCGGCGCCCGCCAGCAGGCGGCGGCGCGACAGCGCGGCCATTTCAGAAACGAGACTCATTGCCACATCTCCTTGGGTATCGAGGCGGCCCTCACTTCAGGGTCATCAGATAGGCGACGACGTCCTCGACCTGCTGGTCCGAGAGGATGGTCGTGCCCTGGAAGCGGCGCGTCACCTTGTTGAGGCCATCGACGCGGTAGAACGGCGGCATCATCGTATCCGGGTTGACCTTGGTGCCGTCCACGATGCGCAGTCGGATCTCGCCTTCGCTCATGCGTGAGGCCACGCCATCGAGGCTCGGTGCGACGTTGCCGTGATACGGCTCGCTCTTGAGGTTGGTGATCTCGTGGCAGGCGAGGCAGTTGCCAAGGGTGCGGCTGACAATGACCTGACGGCCCTTCTGGACGTCACCGGTCGTGCCGGTGAGATGGGTATCTATCTTGCCGTCCTTGATTGTGAACTTGGCGAATGGCGCGTTCGCCGCGCCCTGCGACCAGGCAGAGGTCGGGCCGGCCAAAAGACCGATCATGGTCAGGGCTGACAAGAAAAACCGCATGGGTCCAGCTCTCTCCCGCTAGCGAACGGAAACTCTGCCAATTTTCTGGCCGAGACCGGCGAAATTAGCAAAGTAAAAGCGCTCAACCGTACTATTCTGAGCATGCATATTTGAAGTCTCTAATATAGGCGCTCCTGCCTTTCGAACCAACTCCTTGTCCGCCGGTTGCCTGGCTGCCTGCCGGGAGGCAAGGTGACCCTCATACCGTGGGTTGAGCGAACTGGGAGGCAACCATGCGTCCAGGATTTCGGGCGATCTTCGTTGGAATTGCGGCCTTGCTGCTGACTGCCGACCCGGCAGCGGCACAGTACCCCAGCCGACCCATCCGGATCATCGTCCCGGCGGCTCCCGGTGGGGGCGCCGATATACTGGCGCGCATCATCGGGCAGAAGCTCACCGAAAGCTGGAGTCAGCCAGTGGTGGTGGAGAACCGGCCCGGCGCCTCCGGCCAGCTGGGCGCCGCGCTGGCGGCCCGGGCGACGCCGGATGGCTACACGCTCCTCCTGGCGACCACCGGGACGCTGATGGCCGTGGCAACGGCCGGGCCCTCGGGTCCCGTGGTGCCCAGCGAGCCGTTCGATGTGACCCGCGAACTGTCGCCGGTGACACTCGTCGCGGCTCCGCCGTACCTGCTTGTCGTGCATCCCGGAGTCCAGGCGCAATCGGTGGCCGAGCTCATCGCCCTGGCCAAAAGCCGGCCCGGTGCTCTCAACTTCGGCTCGTCCGGAAGCGGCGCGGCCTCCCATCTCGCGGCGGAGCTGTTCAATGCCACGGCCAGGATCTCCATGGTTCACGTCCCCTACAAGGGCCAGGGGCAGGCCGTCGCCGACCTGCTCGCCGGGCAGGTCCAACTGATGTTCTCGCCGGCGCCGCCGGTCACCACCCATGTCCGCGCCGGGACATTGCGGGCCCTCGCCGTCACCGGGGCCGTGCGGTCGGCTTTCGAAGCCGACCTGCCGACGATTGCCGAAGCGGGGCTGCATGGCTACGAGGCCACGGGCTGGTTCGGGTTGTTGGCCCCGGCGCGCACGCCCGTGGAGATCGTTGATCGCCTGAGCGCAGAGGTCGGGCGCCTCCTGCGGCTGGAGGATGTGCGCGTCCGGCTGAGCCAGCTCGGTGCGGAACCGGCGCCATCGACGCCGGCAGCCTTTACGCTGTACATCAACGACGACATCGCGAAGTGGCTGAAGCTGATCCGCCACCTCAACATCAAGATGGAGAATTGAGAGCGATGGCGGAATCGCCCGCGACCCAGGCCCAGATCGTTCGCCAGGCGGAGCGGCTGGCGCCGCGGCGCAACGAAACCGTGCCTCCCGAACGCGCCGCCGAGGCGATGTTCCATCGCATCGTCGCCTATATTCGTGAGTTCGAAGCCAATCTCGACAGCGAGCACGAGGTCGGGGCGCGCATGGTCTCGTTCGGCGATACGGTGCAGTTCCACATCGTCGATATGGGCTACTGGAATCCCGATATCGTCACCTTCGACGGCGTCGACGAAGGCGGACGTCGCATGAAGCTCATCCAGAATCTCTCGCAGCTCAATGTCCTGCTCATCGCCATGCCCAAGCGTATCGGGCACGAAGAGCCGCGCCGCATCGGCTTCGTGCTGGAGAACAAGACGAACGGCGATAGCGCCGCACCGGCGACCTGACGGCCGTACGATGCCGCAACCGCTTGCCGAGATTGGTGACCGTATCGATCTGCTGAAGATGACGCTTGGCATGTTCGCGCCGAGCGAGCCGGTACCGATCGCCAGCGAACTGGTGGGATTGAGCGAGGAGATCTTCGAGCACTGGCTGATCGCCAGAGGCGAGGCCGCCGCTGCCGATACGCCGCAGGAGGCACGATTGATGGCGCTCCACGCGGCAGCTGTGCTGGGGGAGCCGGGTTTCGGCAGACTGGCCGCGGCCTGTCGCGACGCCGTCCATCTGCGCGATCTCGTGGCCGCCGAGCCGGACCACCCGGAAACGGGCGAGCGTCTGATTCTGGCGGCGGAGCTGGCTGGCGACATATATTCAGCGGTCACCCGCCGCATGATGGGACTGGGCGAGCCGGATAAGAAGCTATGAGCCGGAGTATGAAACGGTCTCTGCGGGTGAGGGTCGGCGCCGTCCTGCTTCTCTGTCTGACCGTCATCACGGCGCGTGCGGAGGAGGTGAGTACGCGCTTTCGCGGGCTGACCCTGCTGGGCAATCTGGAACTGGCCGAAGGCAAGGGCCTGGAGAGCGGCGTGGCGGTCGTCGTCCATGGCCTGCTGGCGCATAGCGGCATGGAGATGATCGCCGCGCTGCAGAAGAACCTGAAGTCGCGGGGCATCTCGACACTGGCGATCACTCTCAGTCTCGGTGTGGACGGTCGCACCGGCTTCTTCGATTGCGGCCGGCTGCATGCCTACCGGCCGATGGATGCGCTGGACGAGATAGACGCCTGGATCGGCTGGCTGAAGAACAACGGCGCCGCCGAGATCGCCTTGATCGGCCACAGCCAGGGCGGCAATCACGTCGCGGTCTATGCCGCGGAACGCAACGATCCCTCGGTCAGCGCGGTCGTGCTGATGGCGCCGGGCACTTTCGATCCGGCGCGGGCCGCCGAACGCTACAAGGCCCGCTACGGCGCCGATATAGAGCCGGTACTTGCCGACGCGCAGGCGCGCGTCCGAGCGGGACAGGCGGTCGAGCGCTTTCCCGGGATCGCCTTTCTCAGCTGCGAGAACGCCACGGTCACCGCCGGCAGCCTGGTCGGCTGGTACGGGCCGGAGCCGCGGCGGCACACCCCGTCGATTCTGCCGCGAATCAGCGCGCGCACACTGGTGGTGGTTGCCGGTGCCGACGAGGTCGTGCCGGACTTGCGCGAGGCTGTCGAGCCGCTGGCGCGCGATGCCGGCCGCCGCCAGGGCGAGATCCGCGTCCATACCGTCGATGGTGCGGACCATTTCTTCCGCGATCTCTTCGTCGAGGACGCGGCCGACGTTATCGCCGACTGGCTGAAGGGTTGAGCGCCCAGGGGCCGGCATGGCCCTCTACACGCGGAAGACGTATAACTGGCCCCTATACAGTCACGGCTTGTGGGGGGACGCCATGGCCTGGAACCACGAATTCGTGCATCTCGACGCGGCGCTGAGCACGCTCGAGGCGCGGCAGGGCCGCACCGCGGTGGACTGGACGGGTGTTCGCGTCGCCCATCTCGACACCGGCTACACGCGAGGGCACCCCGTATTCGGCACGTGGACCGGTGACGATTCGCCGGTCATCCTGGCAAGTCAGGGATTGTGCCTGGTTCCCAAGCCGCCGCCCGTGGTGCCGCCGGTCGATACCGGGATCGGCAGCGGGCCGCTGCGCAACCCCTGGCACGGCACGCGCACCGGCAGCGCCCTCGCCGGGCTGAAGTACAAGGAGTTCGTCGGCTGCGCTCCGGGCGTGCCGATCATTCCGTACCGGGTGGTCGACGACGTCGTCCCTTTGGGTGACGCCGAATGGCTGCCTATCGCCGAAGCCCTGAGGCACGCGGTCTACACCGCGGGCTGCAGTATCGTCAGCATGTCTCTGGGTGGATTCTATCCCCACCGCGAAATGGGACGGGCCGTCGACGAGGCCTACGAGCGCGGCGTGATCATGGTGGCCGCCGCGGGCCAGCACAGCGATCGCGTCACCTACCCGGGCAAGTATGCGCGGGTGTTCGGCGTCGGCGGTCTACGGCGTCTGCCCAACGGCGAGATCCGGGTCTACTACGACTATTCGGACCATTCGGAGCGGGTCGACATCTGGGCGCCCGCCGCCCCGATCACCCGGGCCGATCCAATTGTCCCCGGCAACGACCCACCGATCGGTTCAGGGGACGGAACTTCCTATGCCACCGTGCATGTCGCCGCCGCCGCTGCCATCTGGCTGCGCTATCGCGAGGCGGAACTGGTTCCCTATGAAGGCTGGCGCCGGGTGGAGGCGTTCTGGCATTGCCTGAACCGCACGGCCAGCATGGCGAAAATGCCGGTGGGCGGAAACCGCTACGTCAACGGCGTGCTGGACGCGCGGGCTATCCTTGATGTGCCGCTGCCGCCGCCGGAAAGGCTTAACCCGAACTGGCGCCGGGCCGAGGACGAGCATCAGTAGAGGCGCCCACCAGGAAAAAGATCAGCCGCGGGCCAGCAAGGCGCGCAGCGCGCCGCCGAAGCTGCCTTCCTCGAGATACTTCATGCCGTAGACGCCGCCGGCCAGGATCGACAGCCAGGCCAGGACCGAGCCCGCGGCCAGGGTCGACAGGCCGGTGATGCCCTGGCCGATCGTGCAGCCCAGCGCCAGCACGCCGCCCGTGCCCATAAGAGCGGCCCCGCCCAGATGGCGCAGCACGTCGGCTGCATCGGCGAAGCTCTCGATGCGGAAGGTATTGGTGGCAAGCGCCATCAGGAACGAGCCGGCGATGACCCCGCCGACGATGGCGATGCCGAAATTGATCTTCGCCCCGGTGAAGACCATCAGGTACATGAGGCTCTCGCCGACCGGTGCCACGAAGGTGAAGGAGGCCAGGGGCGTCGGTTCGAACTCGTCGGCACCGATGACACCGGTGATCCACCAGCCCGCCGGGATCAGAGCGCCGATGATCAGCGCGCCGACGACCGTGTCACGGCTGGCGCGGAACTCGCCGTCCTTAAAGCAGTACCAGAGGAGCGCCAGCACCGCGGCGCCGGCCATCAGCCAGCGCAGCAGCGGGATCGACAACCCGCTCACCGCCGCCGCCATGTCGGGTATGCCCTGCGTGCGCAGACCGGTCCGCGTGAGATTGAGGTTGGTGGTCTCGATGAACTGCGCGCGGGGCAGGGCGAGCAGGCCGCGCAAGGTCATGTAGGCGAAGAGGCCGAGCACGATCGCCACGACCAGCGATTTGAGATTGCCGCTGCCCAGCCGGACCAGCGTCTTGTTGCCGCAGCCGCCCGTCAGGGTCATGCCGAAGCCGAACATCAGGCCGCCGAGAACCGCGCCGAGCCAGCCGAGATTGGGCGTCAGGTAGATCGACTTGCCGAGATCGACGAAGCCGCCGAGATGGAGGAGCTGGCTGCCGGCCAGGGCCACGGCGATGGCCAGCAGCCAGGCGCGGAAGCGCCGGTAGTCCTGCAGGTTCACCATGTCGGAGATGGCGCCCATGGTGCAGAAATTCGTGCGCTGCGCCGTGGCGCCGAACACGATGCCGGCGGCAAAGCCGAGAAGAGCGACGAGAGTGGCGACGGGAAGATCGGTCATCGGTATATTTACGGTTGCTAATGTAAGATTGGCGATGCGCGGCGACAAGCGCTAAGGTCCCGCGCCGCTTGCCTTGGAGTGTTGCATGTCGACGACCATCCTCGATACCAAAGGCCTCAACTGTCCGTTGCCGATCCTGCGGGTGAAGAAGGCGATCAAGGACGTGCCGGCAGGCGGCACGCTGCAGGTCCTGGCCACCGATCCCGGAGCGGTCAAGGATTTCGAAGCCTTCTGCAAGGCGACCGGCCAGCAGCTGCTCGACTGGAAGGAAGAGGCCGGTATCTTTACCTTCAACATCCGGAAGGCTGGCTAGATGTACCGCTTCGGCTGCGCCCTGTTCGCGCTGGCGCTGACGCTCCCGGCTGCGGCCCAGGACGGCACCGTCTCCTATAAGTCCCTCAGTCCCGACGTGGCACTCGACCTTGCCCGTGCCACGCTGGAGAACTGCCGTCAGCGCGGATTCCAGGTTGCGGTCGCGGTTGCCGACCGCTTCGGCGTGACGCAGGTGATGCTGCGTGACCGCTTCGCCGGGCCGCATACCCCGTCTACGGCGTCGGGCAAGGCCTGGACTGCGGTGACTTTTCGCACCAGCACCACGGACCTGGTCGCGATCAGCCAGCCTGGCATGCCGCAGGCTGGCATTCGGGCGCTGCCGGGCGTCGTGGTGATCGGCGGGGGGCTGCTGATCGAAGCCGGCGGCTCGTTCCTGGGTGCGGTCGGGGTGTCGGGGGCGCCGGGCGGCGACGCGGACGACGCCTGCGCCAAGGCCGGTCTCGAGGCCGTCCGCGACAAGCTCGATTTTTGAGGGACTGGCTTAAGTCCGGTCGGCGATCGGCAGGTCAGCCAGATGTCGTGGGCGATGACGTTGCTGCGGCGGTGGCGGCAGCCGCCAGCCGTTCTGCTTCCTGGCGATGGCGCCGGCGCAGGAACGTCACTAGGCAGTAAGCGCCCGCGAAAAACGCTGCCATGACGGCGAGAGATATCAGCACAACGTTGTCCAGGAACGGCTCCAGCGCTTCGCCGAACAAATAGCCGAAACCGGCGAATGCAAGTGCCCAGACGAAAGCCGCGATGAAGTTGAGTACGGCAAATCGCACGGGATCAAGGCCGCTCATGCCCATGGCAAAGGACGCGAAGTTTCGCACCCCATAGATAAAGCGGAAGGACAAGATGAAGGTCGTGTTGTAGCGGCGCAGGAAGTCCAGCGCGATGGCAACGCCTGGTCTCCAGCGTGGAATGCGGTCGAGAAGCCGCACGCCCCAGCGTCGTCCAATCCAGAAATAGAGTTGGTCGCCTGCAAAGCTACCAAACCACGCCACGAGAAAAAGCGGGGTCCACTCCAGGTAGTCCTGGCTTGCCACCACGCCGGCGATGATGACGCAGGTTTCGCCCTCGAAGAACGTCCAAAGGAAAATCAGCGCGTAGATATAGGGACCGTATTCGACTGCAAGGCGCTTGATCGAGGCACTGTCGACGGCCGTTACGCCAGAAAACGCCTGATATGCGGACGCCCCCCACTCAACGATCTGATTCAGGAACGCTTCCACGGTCTACTGCTCTAGGCGGCCGTTAATGGACAATAAAGAGGGCGGACAGTATCATAGCGCCAAGTTTCTCAACAAAGACTCAATGCCTCGCGGGCGTAGAAAGCGTCGGTAGGAGAAGGCCATGACAGTTTCATTAAGCCGTCTCTCGGGTCTTGTCGCTCTGGCGCTGGTATCGGCGTCCGGAGCCGCGGTGGCTCAGGACGCCGCTGCGCCTGGCGCTCCGCCGCCGGTCAACACCAACGACCACCCCGATGCGCTGATCCTCAACACCAAGAACCCGCTGGTCATCCATGCCGGACCCGGCAAGCCGAATGTCGGGGCGATCTTCATCCCGCCGACCCTGTCCGGGAAGGACAAGGGCAAGGGGCAGAAGGCCGGCGCCACCGAGCAGGCTGTCATGGGTACCGCGCCGAAATAGCCAGCTTGGCGGGACCTGGCGCCGCGGCCGGGTCTCGGTTTTAACGCTCTCTTAACGAATTGTTTAAAATTGTCGGAATACACTCGCTTTGGCGGGTTGGCCCCCGTGTGGTAGTCTTCATCCGTCCGGATTGAGGCTTCCAAGAATTTGGAAGCCGATTAGATCGGCGCAACCGAGGCCAGAATGGTCGACTTTGGCGCATCATCAGGTTTTAGCGCTCCTGTAGTCCCGGCTCTTGCCAGCTTTAAGCTGCTGCTCAAGAACCGGAACCAGCAGTTTGACGTCTTCGCCAAGCAGGCAAAGATCCTGAAGGATATTGCCTACTTCAAAGACAAGATCGCCAAGGTCGAGACACCCGCGGACATCGTCAAGGACCGGCGACTGCTGATGTTCGTCACCTCGGCCTTCGGGCTCGAGGGCGAGGAGAAATTCGGCGGCCGTATCCGTAAGGTTCTGGAGAGCGATCTCAAGGACCCCAATTCCTTCGCCAACCGCACCATCGACCCGCGCTACAAGCAGCTGGCCGAGGCGTTCAAGTTCAAGGAATTCGGCACCTTCTATACGAAGCAGGCCCTGTTCGTGAACGATGTCGCGAACCGTTACGTCCGTAACGAGTTCGAGAAATCGCTCGGCGACAAGAACCCGGCACTACGCGAGGCGGAGTATTTCCTGCGCACCATCGGTGGCGTGCAGGACACCTACCAGATCCTCGGCGACAAGGTGCTGCGCTCGATCGTCACCACGGCGCTCGGCCTGCCGGCGAATATCGCCGTGCAGTCGATCGAGAAGCAGAAGGCGCTGATCGACGCCAAGCTCGATATCAAGAAATTCCAGACCGCTGCCGCGGCCGCCGCCGGCGGTGCCGCCAAGCCCAAATCGGCGCTCGACCTGGCGAAGGAAGAGCTGACCTCGATCACGGACGCGCGCGCCGTGGTCAAGGGCTCGCAGGATACGCTGACCTCCGTCCTCGACCGCATCCAGGACATCCAGGACGAGTACGCACGCCTCGCGGTCATTCAGAGCGGTACCGGTCCTTATGCCGCCGAGATTCCTGTCCAGCAGACGGCCGCGCCGGAGTTGCTGCGCCAGCAGGGCCTGCTAGCGGCGTCGCAGGAGGCTCTTGGCCGGGTCGCGACGAAAACCGCGCGGTTGCAGGAGCTGGTCCAGCTCGCGGGCAATCCCGACACCGATGCCGGCGAGCTGGCGGACTACAAGACTGAGTTCGCCACGCTCAAGACCGAGATCGAGAACGCCATCTCCGGCGCCACCTATGCGGTCGACGTCGGCGCGGGCCCCACCTTTGCTTCGCAGAACCTGATCGGTGGGGCCCTCACCGACATCAGCGTGCAGATCAAGTCGACCGGCGAAACGACGGTCGTGCGGGCGCACGATTTGTCGGGCGCATCGGCGTTCCAGACCTTCCTGGACAATGCCAACGCATCGTTCCAGGCGATCACCGGAACGGGCGACAGTGCCAACATCAGCGCGGCCTCGTCGGCGATGAGCAGCGCCAAGTCGGCGAGCGACACGGTCAAGCTCACGGTCGATGTCGACGCCAACCTGTTCGCTGAGCAGATCGCGTCGGTCTCGCAGTGGGCCGGCACGTTCAACACCGCCGGCACCTACGGCGGCGCCGAAGCGCTGCGCGACGCCGGTGCCCGCATCATCGACATCGACGGCATCATCTCCGAGATCCGCAACGTGGCCAGCGAATCCGCCCTGCGCGACATCGCCGCCGACCGGACCGATCTGAACGACAAGTACACGAACCTGCTCGCCGAGCTGAGCACTGCCATCACCATCAGCGATGCCGGCACCAACCTGCTCAACGTCGCCGGCGACCAGGATTTCCAGGTCATCGGCGACACCTACGCACGGGCCCGCGGGCGCGATCTGCTGGCGTCGATCCATACCCCGCTGAGCGGCGGCACGGTCGGCAGCCAGGCCGGCGCCAGCGCGGTCGTCGCCCAGATCGATGGCGCGGTCAAAACCGCGCTGGAGACGACGTCGCGCGAGATCGGCATCGACGCCAAGACCTTAGGCCTCGCCGCCGACACGCTCGATCCGCGCGCCGGCGTGGACAGCATGTACGCCAAGCTGTCGACCGACATGGAAGAGCTGGTCGGGAAGGCCGTGATCACCGGCAAGAACCTGCTCGATGCGGATCAGGATTCGATCAAGCTCATCCTGGGCGCGGCCGGCCAGAGCATCACGATCGCCGCCAAGACGGCCTTCGCGACGGATGTCGCCGATCTGCTCAATTCCGGCGCCCTGAATCTGCCCAGCGACGCCGGGGATTCGACCGGGGCGCTGGCCACGCTCGAGACGGTGCGCTTCAACGCTGCGCGCGTGCTCAGCGAGCTCAACAACGACGCCCGCAAGCTCGATTCCGCCAGTACGATCACCAGCCAGCGTATCAAGGACCTGGAGGACAAGGCGGCGGCGAGTGGCGGCGGCGCGAGCAAGATCAACGCCACGCAATTCGCCATCAAGTTCATCGAGAAATACCTGACCTACAAGGATCAGGAGAACGCCATGGCGCTGGGCGGTTTCAGCTCGGGCAACGCCTATCTCACCCAGCTCATCCAGCCGATCAAGATTCGCGGCGGCGGTCTCGATTTCAACACCTGAACTTGCCGCTATACTCGGCCGCTCCATTAGAGGGTGAGCCGCGGCGATGAGCGATTCCTTCACAGTACGCGACGTCCAGGGGGAGATCCGGATCACCCTGGCGGATATGCGCAAGTATCACGGCCAGGATTTCGACAACGGGCTGAGCATGGCTCTCAAGGCGTGCCAGCTCGCCTTTCACAAGCTGACCGGTGGCGCCGCTCCCGAGCGGCGCCGGATTCGCCTGGTGCTGGCCCTGAGCCCGCCGGGCATCCTGGACGGGTTCGAATACATCACCCGCGCGATCAGCGACCGGCGCGTCGTTATCGACCCGGCGGCGGGCCACGGCCCGGAATCCTATAACGGCCGCTACTACTTCGAGATCCACTACGAAGGGCGCAAGGTAGCCCTGTGGCTGCGCGACGGCATCGTGCCGGAGGGCTACACCCTGCTCGCCAAGCGCGGCTTCCTCGGGCTGCTCGGCGAAGCGGAGATGCGGGCCTGGCGCGAGGGCAAGCAGCGCATCGCCGATACGGTCATGCGCCTGCCGACTGACCAGGTGTTCGAGGCGTCCCCGGTCGAGCCGGCGTGAGCCGCCTCGCCGACACGCTCGAGGATCGGGCGTTCCACGTCTTCATGCGCGCGGCCGATGTGCTGATCGACGCGTCGTACGGTGTCTACACGCTGGCCGAGCGCCGCTATGCAGCGGGCGAGGTGACCGCCACCCGCTTCGGCGATCCCGCCACCAACATGCCGACCTATTATCTGCGCCTGATGGCGCTGCGCGACGCGCTGGAGCTCACGCCGCAGGATGCGGTGACCGATCTCGGCTGCGGCTGTGGCCGGGCGCTGGCGGTGTTCGCGCGCCAGCCCTTGCGCTACTGCCGCGGCATCGAGTTCGAGGCGGGAGCTGCCGGCGTGGCGCGCGCCAACGCCAAGCGCCTGCGTGGCCGGCGTGCCGCGATCGACGTCGTCACGGCCGACGCCGCCGATTATCCCTTCGCCGACGAAACTCTCGTCTACCTCTTCAACCCGTTCGGGCCCCAGACCCTGCGTGCCGTGCTGGCCAATCTCCGGCGGAGCCTGGAGATGAAGCCGCGTCGCCTGCGGCTTTGCTACTACCATCCCAAGCATCGCGACGTGTTCAAGGCCGCGGGCTGGCTGCGGCGCACCGCGACCTTGCGCGGCTTCAAGACCCATATCGAGATCTACGAGGCTCAGTAGACCTCGGCGATGAACTGGAACAGCTCCATCAGCTGCTCGGACGGCAGAAGGCGGCCGCGGAAATTCTGTGTGCCGCGATCCCAGATGACGATCGAATGGCTGAGTTTGGAGATGCTTTCGCCGAGCGAGTAGAAGTTGTTCGGGGCTGACTGCAGGAAGGTGACGAAGTCCGCCGCCGTCTTCTTCTCCTTGAAGAACAGGTCGAAGCCCTTGTGATAGGCACCGAGGTGCTTTTTGGTCTCCGACTTGGCCTGGAGGATGTGGTTCTTGATCTGCGTGCGCAGCCGGTCGAGCTCTTTCTCCAGCGCCGGCTTGACGAAATCCTTGGGCGTGGAGCTCTGGTCGAACCAGTCGAACAGCTCGGTGATCTTGCCGCGCAGCCGGTCGTATTCGAAGTCGTAGTAGATGACGCCTTTCCAGGAATAGAAGATCTCTTCCGTGCGGTTGGGATCGAGTCCGAAGACCTTGGTCAGGGCTTCGAGATGCGTCAGGTCGCGCAGGTCCCAGAGCTGCTGCGTCAGCTGGCTGACGTGCTGGTCCATCTGGGCCGTGTCGCCGGGAAAGATCACGCTGGCCACGATGCGGAACTGGTTGTGCACGAACTGGCGGATCGCTTCCCACTCTTCCGGCTGCACGTAGAGGTATTCGTCGCGCACCTCGATGCCGGATTGCCGGAAGCGGTCCTTGAGCAGGAATGGGTCGAGCGACGGCAGGTCGGTGAAGATCTTGAGAATCTTTTTGTCGTGCGCATACGCGTCAGGACGGTTCTTCTTGTCCAGACCGGCCGTATCCTGCAGGGCCTCGTCGAGCTTGGGATTCTGCGTGTCGATCGACACGCCACCTTCGTGCGGCTTCTCCCGGTTATAGGGGAAGTAGAGCCGGGTGCGCAGCGTCTTGCCCGGCGGCGGCGCGAACATGCCGGGCTGGTTGCGCGCCGGCTCCTTGATGATGATCACGTAGTTGAAGGCCCGGCTCTCGAACAGGAGCTTCGGCCCGGGCTCCGGCTTGGCATGCGGCTTGGGCTCGGGCGGCGGGAGGGCGGCGACGATGCCGGCCGAGATGGCGCAGGCGTTGAAGGTTCGCGATGAGCCGGCCGACAGGATTAGCTTGAGATATTGATCCATCGCCCCGCCACCTAGCCGCAATCGCCGCCGGAAGTCATCCCGTCCGGAAGACCGGGGCGCGCATGGTGCCGGGTGAGGGGATTGAACCCCCGACCTTCGGTTTACAAAACCGCTGCTCTACCGCTGAGCTAACCCGGCCCCTGAGCCCGGACAACGAATATCCCAATCGGCCACGCGGCGTCCACGGAATCGGTCCTGCGCGGCCGCCGTTTGACCGGGAACGGCCGCCCTCCCGTCCCGTTCTGGTAGAAGGTAACGGGACCCGCCCCCGCCGGCGGGTGTTGTCGCACGCACGGAGTTTCGATGGCTGCCAAGGCATATATCGTCACCGGCTCGTCCTCGGGCATCGGCTTCACGGTCGCGCAGGCCCTGGTCCGGGATGGGCACAAGATCGTCGTCCATGGCTCCTCGCGGCCCAAGGTCGAGGAGGCGGCGCGCCAGCTGGGGAATGTCCCGGCCCTCGTCGCCGATCTCCACGAGCCGGGGGCGGGTGCCGAGATCGTCAGCTTCGCCATCGCCGCGCACGGACGGGTCGACGGCGTGGTCAACAATGCCGGTATCTTTCCGCGTGGCGACATCCAGAGCACCGATACGGCGCTGTTCGATCGCATCTTCGCGGTCAATGTCCGCGCCCCCCTGCTCATCTGCCAGGCGGCGGTGGCGGCCTTTCGCGCGCAAGGCTCCGGTGGTTCGATCGTCAACATCGGCTCGCTCAACGCCTGGTGCGGCCAGACGGACCTGCTGCCCTATTCGATGTCGAAAGGCGCCCTGATGACCCTGACCCGCAACCTCGGCGACGCGCTGTCGGCCGAGCGGATCCGGGTCAACCAACTCAATGTCGGCTGGACGCTCACCGACACGGAGATCGCCACCCAGCGCCGGGAAGGCCGCCCGGACGACTGGTTCAAGCGCCTCAACCCCTTGTCCGCGCCGACCGGCAGCCTGCTGACGCCGGCGATGGTGGCCGAGCACGTCCTGTTCTGGCTGTCGGAGCGCTCCGCCCCGGTCACCGGGCAGGTCTACGAGGTCGAGCAGTACCCGGTGATCGGGCGGAACCTGATCAATCGCCTTTGACTGGCAGGCGGCTTGCGAGTCCCCGGGCAAGCGGCCATGATCGCGACAAATCCGACTCTGGGGAGAATTTCCATGATCGTTAATCTGACGCGCGCGATTGCCGTGATCGCCGCCGCCCTGTGGCTGGCGCCCGCCCCCGTTTCTCAAGCCTGGGCCCAACAGGCCAAGTACGTCGCCAAGATCGGCCATCTCGAAGCGCCCACCCAACCCCGGCATCAGGGGCTGATCAAGGTGGCCGCCCTGGTCAAGGAGCGCACCAACGGCGAGGTCGAGTTCCAGCTTTTCCCGGCCTCGCAGCTCGGCAATGCCCGCCAGATGAACGAAGGCGTCCAGCTCGGCACCCTCGAGGGCACGGTGATGCCGGGTGGTTTCCTCGGCGGCTTCAATCCGGTCGTCTCGGTGCTCGATATTCCCTTCCTGCTGCCGGCCGACCGGGCGACAGCGCAGAAGCTGCGCGAAGGGGCCATGGGCAAGGCGATCCTCGACAGCTTCAACTCGCGTGGCTTCGTGGCCATCGGCATCTGGCCGAACGGCCGCAAGAACATCACGTCGAACAAGCCGATCGATACGGCGGAGGCGATGAAAGGCCAGCGCTTCCGGGTGATGGATTCGAAGATCCTGGTGGAGCAGTTCAACGGGGTCGGCGCCTCGGCCATCCCGATCAATTTCGGCGAGCTCTACACCGCGCTGCAGACCGGCGTGGTCGACGGCCAGGAGAACCCGCTCGACACCATCTACACGATGAAGTTCCACGAGGTGCAGAAGAACCTGCTGCTCACCGATCACGGTGTGCTCGACGACATCATCCTGTTCAATCCCGGCTGGTGGGGCCGCCTGCCCGCCGGCCATCGCGACGTCATCGCCAAGGCCTTCGACGAGGCGCGGCCCGAGGTCGAGCGGACCAAGGAGGCGGCCCAGAAGACGGCGCTCGACGGGATCAAGACCGGCGCCATCCAGGTTCGCGAGACCAGCGAGGCCGATCGCCAGAAGCTGCGCGCGCTGATGTACCCCAAGGCACGGGCGGCGTTCCTCGAGCGCGCCGGCGCCGAGGGCCAGAAGGTCATCGACGTCTACGAGGCCGAGCTCAAGCGCCTGGGCATCGCGAACTGAGACGCGCCTGACGCAAGACCGGTGATCGAAGCGGCCCTGCGCGGCCTGCGGCGCGTCGAGCGCGCGCTGCTGGCCGGCATCCTGCTCGTGCTGTCGGCGGCCTTCGTCGTCAACATCGCCGTGCGCAGCCTGCTGCCGGCTTACGCGTCGACCTTCGCCTGGATCGACGAGTTCGGCGTCTTCGCCCTGGCCTGGGTGGTGTTCCTCGGCCTCGGTCTGGCGCTGGAGCGGCGGCAGCACATCGCCATGACGGCGCTGCGCGAAAGCTTCGGGCCGGCGGCGCAGCGGGCGGTGACGATCGGGGTCAACCTCGTCGGCCTGCTGTTCTGCCTCTATCTCGCCAAGCTCGGCTTCGACATCGCTCGGCTGGTGGCGCGCAGCGGTCAGATCAGCCCGATCCTCAATGTCTCGATGGTCTGGCTCTATGCCGTCGTGCCGCTGGGCTTCCTGCTGCTGGCGCTGCGCTACCTGCTGCTGCTCTGTGGCGTGGCGCCGCCGCCCGCCGAGGTGAGTGCGGAGAGCCAGCTGTGATCGTCGTCGGCCTGTGTGCGCTCGCCGCTCTGATGCTGGTCCTCGGCTTCGAGATGTTCCTGGTCATGGGTGTGCCCAGCGTCGTGGCCAAGTACGCCTTCAACCCCTTCATGCCGGACATCGTGATCATCCAGAAGATCGTCGGCGGGCTCGGCGCCTCGACTCTGCTCGCGATCCCGTTCTTCATCTTCGCCGCCGACCTGATGACCCGCGGCGAGATCGCCCGGCGGCTGACCACCCTGGTCAAGGCGACGATGGGCCATTACGCCGGCGGCGTCGGCCACACCGCGGTCGTCTCCTGCATGGCCTTTGGCTCGGTCTGCGGCTCGGCGCCGGCGACGGTCGCGGCCCTCGGTCGGCTGCTCTACCCTGAGCTGCTGCGCGCCGGCTACCGCGAGCGTTTCTCGCTGGGCCTGATCGCCGCGAGCGCCGAATGTGCGCTGCTCATCCCGCCGAGCATCACCCTCATCATCTATGGCTGGCTCACCGGCACCTCGATCGCGGCGCTGTTCGCCGGAGGTCTGGCGGTCGGCATCGTGCTGGGTCTCGGCTTCATGCTGCAGGTGCAGCTGGAAACCTGGCGCAGCGGCGCCAAGCCGGGACCGAAGCCGGCGCCGGGCGAGCGCTGGCAGGCCTTCGTCGCGGGGCTCTGGGCGCTGGGTATGCCGGTGATCATCCTCGGCGGCATCTATGGCGGTATCTTCACCGCCACCGAGGCCGCGGCCGTCGCCGTCGGCTACGCCATCTTCGTCGAGACCGTGATCTTCCGCGCCTACGGTTTCGCCGAGCTGATGATCATCGCCGAGCGCAGCGCGGTGACCATCGGCGTGGTCTTCATCCTGCTCGGCATGGGCTCGCTGGTCTCCTACTTCATCACGCTGGCCCGCGTGCCCGACCTGCTGCTCGTCTTCCTGCAGGACAACCAGGTCAACTGGGTGATGTTCCTGCTGGCGGTGAACGTCGTGCTGTTCGTCGCCGGCATGTTCGTCGACCCCAACTCGATCCTGCTGGTCATGGTGCCGGCGCTCTACCCGGTCTCGGTGGCGCTGGGCATCGACCCGGTGCATTTCGGCCTGGTGATCTGCCTCAACATCTGCATCGGCATGGTCACGCCGCCCTTCGGCCTCGACCTCTTCGTGGCCTCGAGCACGCTGGGCCGGCCGGTCGAGCAGATCATCGCCGGGATCTGGCCCTTCGTCCTGACTAACATATTGGTTTTGATGATAATATCCTACGTGCCGGCGATCTCGACGGCGCTGCCGCGGCTGCTGCTCTGATCTCTGCTATACTGTCTTTTTAGCGAGGCCTAGCACCCCGTGACCGAGCGCAAGCCGCCCACGCGGCATATCGTTCTCACCTCCCATCCCGGATCCGGACCCAAGCCCCTGCCCGTGCACTGGGGAGCGCCGACCGCCGCCGAGCGCGGCCCGGTGGTCGGCACCTTCAGCCAGGCAAGCCAGCGCAACGTGATCGGCGCCCATGCCGGCTCCTACGCGCTCTACCGGGCGTTGGCCATCGCCGCCGGCAAGCTGAGCCCGATCCACGTACCGGACCTCACCAACACCTCGCCGGCCGAAACCATCGGCCCGTTCCCGCAATGGGGCAATCCCAAGACCATCGTCTCGCTCGACCCGTTCGGGCACCTGGTGAGCGAGGCCTTCGCCGATCTCCTGAAAGCGGGCTGGGATATCCGCCCGACCATCGCGGTGACCAAGGCGCATATCAACATGCCGGAGTTCCGCGACGCGATCCGCGCCGGCCGGCTCAAGCCCGACGGCGACATCCTGCTCGAGAGCGGCGACGTCAAGGTGACCAAGGCGGCGATCGAGCCGGTCTGGTTCCTGCCCGGCGTCGCCGAGCGCTTCGACATCGACGAGAAGACGCTGCGCCGCGGCCTGTTCGAGCAGACCGGCGGCATGTTCCCCGAGCTGGTGACGCGCTTCGACCTCAAGGTCTTTCTGCCGCCGATCGGTGGGCACACGGTCTATATCGTCGGCGACGTCGCGGCCCTGCACGATCCCAAGCGCAAGGTTGCCTGCCGCGTGCACGACGAGTGCAACGGTTCGGACGTCTTCGGCTCCGACATCTGCACCTGCCGCCCGTACCTGGCGCATGGCATCGAGGTCTGCATCCAGACGGCGCAGGAAGGCGGGGCGGGGCTGGTGATCTACAACCGCAAGGAAGGCCGCGCCCTGGGCGAGGTGACCAAGTTCCTGGTCTACAACGCGCGCAAGCGCCAGGAGGGCGGCGACCGCGCCTCGGCCTATTTCGAGCGCACCGAATGCGTGGCCGGTGTCCAGGACATGCGTTTCCAGGAGCTGATGCCCGACGTGCTGCACTGGCTCGGCGTCAGCCGCATCGACCGCTTCGTCTCGATGAGCAACATGAAGTTCGATCCGCTGGTGCGCTCCGGCATCGAGGTGGTCGAGCGGGTGCCGATCCCCGACGAGCTGATCCCCGCCGATGCGCGGGTCGAGATGGATGCCAAGAAGGCCGCCGGCTATTTCACCGAGCGCGTGCCCGACGCCGCCGAGCTGGCCACGGCCAAGGGGCGGCGGCTGTCCGAATAGTTTCTGCCGTGACCCAGTCCCCGTGAAAACGCCCGACGACAGCCGCGCCGCGATCGCCTATCTGCGCTCCACCCGGGCGATCCGCGAGCGCTGCGGCATGGTCTTCGCCGCCGGCGAGGCCGATCGCCTGCCGCATTTTCGGCTGCACCTGGACAAGCTGCCGGCGACCGCGCGCCTCGTCGCGGAGACGATTCGCGCCAACTATCCCACCCTCGACATTCCCTATCACAGCCGCTGGCGGCATTTCGCCGCGGGCGGAAGCGACCGCTGGGCGGCGCTGGCGTCGCGGCTCTCGGTGTCGGTCGAGGAGCGGGCGCGCCTGCGCTTCGATCTCGCGGTGACCAGCGTCCTGCTCGATGCCGGCGCCGGCATGGTCTGGCGCTACCGCGAGGCCGCCTCCGGCCAGACCCTGTCGCGCTCGGAAGGCCTGGCGGTGGCGAGCTTCGACATGTTTGTCGCCGGGGCGTTCTCCGATCACGCCGGTGATCCGCTGCGCGCCGATGCCGCGGCCCTGCAGCGCTGCGGCGAGGCGCTTCTCGCCCGGGGCTTCCAGGTGAGCGCCGACAATCCGCTGGTCGGACTGGCCGGGCGTGCCGGTCTGCTGCGCCGCCTGGGCGAGGCGCTGGCCGCCGACCGCGAACTGTTCGGCGAGCCCGGTCGGATCGGCCATCTCGCCGACTTCCTGCGGGGGCGGGCGCGGGACGGAACGCTCGCCGCGACGGAGATCCTCGACGCCGTGCTGCGGGGGTTCTCTTCGATCTGGCCAGGCCGCGAGGCGATCGACGGCGTCAACCTGGGCGATGTCTGGCGTCATTCGGCGATCCGCACCGGCGGTCGCAGCGACGGGCTGGTGCCGTTCCACAAGCTGTCGCAGTGGCTGAGCTACTCGCTGGTCGAGCCGCTGGAGGAACTGGGAATTGCCGTCACTGGCCTCGACGCCTTGACCGGCCTGCCGGAATACCGCAACGGCGGCCTGTTCATCGACAGCGGCGTGCTGGAGCCGCGGGACCCTGAAATGTTGCGCGCCCGCCACGCCGTGGGCTCGGAAGCGATCGTCGAGTGGCGGGCGCTGACCGTGATCCTGCTCGACCGCATCGCTGATCTTGTCCGGGCCGAGCTGCGGCTTGACGCCTCCCGCTTCCCGCTGGCCAAGATTCTCGAAGGTGGGACGTGGAGCGCCGGGCGGCGGCTGGCGCGCGAACGCCGGGCTGACGGCGGCCCGCCCCTCACCATCGACAGCGACGGCACGGTTTTTTAGGCATAGAGCGCCCCTATGGGCGCTATTCGTACAATCGATTGGACCTATAGGCACGCGCTTTGCACCATCGCTGGCCGGTGCAGCGACGTCATCGGCCAGTCCGGGGCATGCATCGGGAGGTGACACGCGCGCGTAACACAGATGGGTTACACGGACCGCGGCTGTATTCACGGCCTGCGGCTGTGCTAGCCTTTAAACAGTAACAATCGTTAACGCGGGCCTCCGGCCGGCGTTGATCGCAAAACCGTTAAACCAGAACAGAAGGGGTGGCTTCGATGGATGGATTTCTTCGCAATCGGCCGATGATCGGCCTGTTTGCCGCCGCTGCCGGCGTCGCGCTGGCCGTCGGCTTTGCCGGCGAGGCCTCGGCGCAGCAACGCACGCGCCTCACCGTCTATACGGCCCTCGAGAACGACCAGCTTCAGCCCTACAAGCAGGCGTTCGAGAACGACGTCAAGGACGTCGAGATCGCCTGGGTCCGCGATTCCACGGGCGTGATGACCGCGCGTCTTCTCGCCGAGAAGGACAATCCGCGGGCCGACGTGATCTGGGGCCTCTCGGCTTCCAGCGTCGTGCTGTTCGAGAAGCAGGGCATGCTCGCGCCCTACACGCCCAAGGGCGCCGACCAGATCAAGGCCGTATTCCGCGACAGCAAGAACCCGATGGTCTGGACCGGCATGGACGCCTACCTGTCGGTGGTCTGCTTCAACACCGCCGAGGCCGGGAAGACCAACGCGCCCAAGCCCGTCTCCTGGGAAGACCTGACCAAGCCTGCCTACAAGAACCAGATCGTCATGCCCAACCCCGCCTCCTCGGGCACGGGTTACCTCACCATCGCTGCCTGGCTGCAGCTGATGGGCGAGGCCAAGGGCTGGCAGTACATGGACGCGCTGCACCAGAACGTCGCGGTCTATACCCATTCCGGCTCGGCGCCGTGCGTCCAGGCGGCGCGCGGCGAGCGCCTGATGGGCATCGGCTTCGACATGCGCGGCGCCAGCGAGAAGAGCAAGGGCGCGCCCATCGACATCATCCTGCCCAAGGAAGGGGCGGGCTGGGAGATGGAAGCCTCGGCCATCGTCAAGGGCACCAAGAACCTGGCCGCGGCGCAGAAGCTCATCGACTGGTCGGTCACCAAGCAGGCGAACGAGCTCTACAACAAGCACTACGCGATCGTGGCGCATCCGGACTCGAAGAACATCCCGCCGAACTACCCGGCCAATGCCGAGCAGTCGATGGTCAAGAACGACCTGGCGTGGATGGCCAACGAGCGCGAGCGCATCCTGGCCGAATGGACCAAGCGCTACGACGGCAAGTCGGCGCCGAAGTGATCGGCCGGCTTCGCACTGATGCATGACAATGGCCCCCGGGCCCGCTAAAACGGGCCGGGGGCCAGTTTTTCCATGACCAACACGACGACCGGGCCGGGCAGCGCCGCGCCCTATCTGAAGATCGAGCACTTGAGCAAGCTGTTTGGCAGCTTTGCCGCGCTCAAGGACGTCTCGCTGACCATCTATCCCGGCGAGTTCGTCTGCTTCCTCGGGCCTTCGGGCTGCGGCAAGACGACGCTGCTGCGCGCTATCGCCGGGCTCGACGTCCAGACCACCGGCAAGATCGAGCAGGGCGGCCGCGACATCTCCCGTCTGCCGCCGTCGGAGCGCGATTTCGGCATCGTCTTCCAGTCCTACGCGCTGTTTCCCAACCTGAACGTCACCGACAATGTCGGCTATGGCCTGACAAGCCGCGGCATGAAGCGCGCCGATATCACGGCGCGGGTGAAGGAGCTACTCGATCTCGTCGGCTTGCCGGATTCCGGCGCCAAGTATCCCGCCCAGCTTTCCGGCGGCCAGCAGCAGCGCGTGGCCCTGGCCCGCGCCCTGGCGACCTCGCCCGGCCTGCTGCTGCTCGACGAGCCGCTCTCGGCGCTCGACGCCCGCGTGCGCGTGCGCCTGCGGCACGAGATCCGGTCGGTGCAGCGCCGGCTCGGTCTGACCACCGTCATGGTGACGCACGACCAGGAAGAGGCGCTGACCATGGCCGACCGCATCGTGGTGATGAACCACGGCGTCATCGAGCAGGTCGGCAGCCCGTCGGAGATCTACCGCCTGCCAGCCACGCCGTTCGTCGCCGATTTCGTCGGCACCATGAATTTCCTCGACGGGCTGCTGGCCGGGCCGGGCCGCGTGAGCTTCGCCGGGCTCGACCTCACCGTGCCCACCGACGGCCTGGCGGCCAACAGCAACGTGCGCCTGTGCATCCGGCCCGAGGACGTCGCGGTGCGCAATCTCGACGCCAGCACGCCCAACCTGCTGCCGGTCGAGATCCGCGCGCTCGATTTCCTGGGCTCGTTCTGCCGGGCGACGCTCAAGCCGACGGCGGGCAAGGGCAGCGAGATCGTCGCCGACTTCTCGATCAATCTGATGCGCGATCTCAACCTTGAGGTCGGCAAGCGGCTGTCGATAGCGCTACCGGCGGACCGGCTGCGCGTTTTCGCCGCGGCCTGATCCATGGCCGAGATCCCGGCCAACGACTACCTGATCGGTCCGCGCGTCAAGTCAGCGATGTCGCGCGACGACATCATCATGCGCGCCGGCGTCGTGCTGTTCATCGGCTTCCTGGCCGTCGCCGTGGCCCTGCCGCTCTGGTCGCTGCTCTCAAAGAGCTTCGAGAATCGCGGCGAGTTCGTCGGCCTCGCCAACTACATCCGCTATTTCTCGACACCGGCGCTCTTCGCCTCAGTATGGAACAGTTTCTATGTCGCGGTCATCACCACGGCGATCGTCCTGCCGCTGGCCTTCGTCTACGCCTATGCCCTGACCCGCAGCGACATGCGCTGGAAGGGTCTGTTCCAGGCGCTGGCGCTCATCCCCATCCTGGCGCCCTCGCTGCTGCCGGCGATCTCGCTCATCTACCTGTTCGGCAACCAGGGTTTCCTCAAGACCTGGATTCCCGGCGGCACGATCTATGGGCCGATCGGCATTACCATCGCCCAGGTCTTCTACTGCTTCCCGCACGCGCTGATGATCCTGGTCACGGCCCTGTCGATGGCCGATTCCCGCCTTTACGAGGCCGCCGATGCGCTGGGCGCCTCGAAGCGCCGCATCTTCTTCACCGTGACTCTGCCGGGCGCCAAGTACGGGTTGTTCAGCGCCGCCTTCGTCATCTTCACCCTGGTGATCACCGATTTCGGCATCGCCAAGGTGATCGGCGGCCGCTTCAACGTGCTGGCCACCGACATCTACAAGCAGGTCATCGGCCAGCAGAATTTCGAGATGGGGGCCGTGGTCGGCATGGTGCTGCTCGTCCCGGCGGTGCTGGCCTTCTTCGCCGACCGCATCGTGCAGCGCCGGCAGGTGGCGCTGCTCTCGGCCCGCGCCGTGCCGCTCATCCCCAAGCCCGAGCCGAAACGCGACTGGGCGCTGTTCGCCTTCTGCACCGTGGTCGGCGGCCTGATCTTCGGCATCCTGGCGGTAGCGGCCTGGGGCTCGCTGATCAGCTTCTGGCCCTACAACCTGTCGCTGACCCTCAAGAACTACGAGTTCAACAACTTCGACACCAATGGCTGGGGCGCCTACGGCAACTCCGTGCAGATGGCGGCCTGGACGGCGGTCATCGGCACCTCGATCATCTTCGTCGGCGCCTATCTGCTGGAGAAGACGCGCGGCTTCGCCCTGGGGCGCGGTCTTGCCCAGTTCATCGCCATGCTGCCGCTGGCGGTGCCGGGCCTGGTCATCGGCCTCGGCTACATCTTCTTCTTCAACGCCCGCGGAAACCCGCTGGGCTTCCTCTACGCCACCATCGGCATCCTGGTGCTCAACTCGATCGCCCACTTCTATACGGTGAGCCACCTGACCGCGACCACGGCGCTCAAGCAGCTCGATACCGAGTTCGAGGCGGTCTCGGCGTCGCTCAAGGTGCCGCTGCTGCGCACCTTCTGGAAGGTCACGGTGCCGGTCTGCCTGCCGGCCATCCTCGACATCAGCATCTACATGTTCGTCAACGCCATGACGACCGTCTCGGCGGTCATCTTCCTCTACTCGACCGACACCAAGCTCGCCTCGGTCGCGGTGGTGAACATGGAGGAATCGGGCTTCACCGCGGCGGCCGCGGCGATGGCCATGATGATCGTCTTCACCTCGGCGGGGGTGAAGATCGCGCATGTGCTGCTGACCCGCGGCCTGGACAAGCGCACGCAAGCCTGGCGCCGGCGCTAAGGCGATGACCGCGCGCGACATCCGCGCCGTCCTGTTCGACAAGGACGGCACGCTCATCGACTTCGATGCGACCTGGAACCCCGTCTATCTCGAGACGGTGAAGACGTTGGCCGGCGGCGATGCGGCCCTGTCGCGGCGTCTGCTGGAGGTCGGCGGCTGGGACTTCGCCACCGACAGCGTGCGCCCGGGATCCCCCTTGCGCCAGGGCTCCAATGCCGAGATCGCGGCACTGTGGGCCAAGGAGCTGAAATATCCCGGTCGGCCCGAGGCCCTCGAATTCCAGATCGACGTGCTGTTCCGTACCGGCGGCGTGCAGCATGCCCGGCCGACGACGCCGCACCTGCCGGAGCTGCTGGTCCGGCTGAAACGCGCCAACCTGCGCATCGGCGTGGCCTCGATGGACGGCGAGGCGGCGGTGCGCGCGACGCTGGAGCATCTCGACCTGGCGCCCTTCGTGGACTTCGTCGCCGGCTACGACAGCGGGCACGGCATGAAGCCGGAGCCGGGCATGGCTCTGGCCTTCGCCCGGCAATGCGGCATCACGCCGGCACAGATCGCGGTTATAGGCGACTCGCCGCATGACCTGGCCATGGGACGCGCCGCCGGGGCCGGCCTGGTCATCGGCTTCACCGGCGGCGGCGGCGCGCGCGAGGTGCTGGCACCGTCGGCAGACAAGATCATCGAGCGGCTGGAAGACCTGCTCGCCCTGGTCGCGGGTTAGCGCAGTTCGCCGCCCGAACCCTTCTCCCGGTAAGGGAGAAGGGCCGGGGCGGTCGTTCCGAGCCTAGCGGGCGCGGGCGGTCTTGAACGGATGCTCGGCGAAGGCGGCGAAGTAGCAGACGCTGCTGCTGACGTTCACCTCGCCGGTCGCCGCCCTGACCTTGAAGCCGTTGGCCAGGAAGTCGATGCGGTCCGCCGAAGCGCCGGCCGCCGTCGTATCGGCGTAGAGGCGTTCGCCGATGACATTGTAGACGTTGCGTTCGGCATCGACGATCAGCCAGCTCTCCGTGGCATCGCGCTTCACCATCAGCCACTGCGGCCGGAATCCGCACCAGACGAACGGCCCATCGGCATTGCCGTTGCCGGTGTAGGAGCCGAACTTCGAGAAGCCTAGCACCTCGGCCCAGAGATAGGCGACATAGTCCTTGGTGCTGGCGTTTACCGCGGCGTTGGTGCCCAGGGTTAAAACCGAAGCGTCCGGTGTGGTGCTGTTCCAGTAGCTCGTGTCGGTGAGCTTGCCGGCGGGCGAGTTGAGCTTCAGCACCTCGGTATTGACTAGAGCCTGGTGCCAGACGGCCCAGTCGCCGCTGCTGCCTGTGTAGTTCTTGACGATGACGAAAGCCGGCGCCACGCCTAGGTCGTGGTTGACCGTGTGGCCCGCGCTACTGTTGCCGGAGTAGCGCAGGATGTCGAAGCCCGGCGCGACACCTGTCTTCCAGTTCCAGGCCACGTAGTCATCGCCATTGGTGTTGTAGGCCGGGTCGCTGCCTAGCGAGAACCCTGTGTCTAGGAACGCAGTAAGGCCACCCGTGTCGGCGCACTGGGCATTGGCGGTGTTCGATTCAAGCGCATTCGTCGCGGTGCGCTCCATGTCAGTCAGCTTGTGGTTGTCCGTGTCGTCGCGGTTCTTCAGCCAGACCAAGTCCGGCCAGAAGCCTACAGTGTCGATGTCTCTGCTTGAGCCGTCCCCCTGGTAAAGCACTGTCTTCACATAGCCGGCCGGCTTGGCGATGGCCGGCGCCGGCAGGTTCTGGGTGTTGAGCGCCTTGAAGCCTTCCGGTGCGGGATAGGTGAAAGGCCGCTGGCCGAAGTTGTAGGTGAGGCTGTGGCTGTTGTAGGTCAGGCCTCCCGGCACGAACGAGCCACTCAAGCTGGTGAAGGCAGCGTTTGTTCCGGCGACCGGATCGCCGGAGTTCTGCCACACGCCGTTCTTGGCAAAGAAGACCTTGCCGTTGTCCAGATCGAGAGCGACGCCGACGATATCGCCGGTCGTGAAGCTGTTCCCATAGGCGGAGCTGCTGGCGTTGGTGACCTTCACGCCCGTTGCGCGATAGGCGTACTGCGCATTGCCGACGCCGAGCAAGGTGTCCAGCTGCGTCACTGACGAGACACCGATGGTCGGATAGACATCGGTCGAGCCGTTGGTTGGAACGGCCTCGAAGTACCATTTGCCGGACGAGACGGCGAGTTGTCCGTAGGCCGCTGCGCTTGTACTGCCGTGCGTATTCTGGAAGTCGAGATTCCCGTTCGAGTAGGTTCCCAGCACGCCGCTGGCTTGCACGGGAATGATGGGGCTCAGCGTGCAGTAGTTGCCCCGCCCATTGACGCCGTCGTCAAAGTTGACCGGCAGGTCGATCAGGCTGTCGTTGCCGGGACCGGAAGCGACGGAAAAGTTGTTCGGCGTCCAGTCGTTGTTGTTGCCGCTGCGGTCCTTGCCCAGCGTCGTGCTCGTGGTGCCTGAGTTATCGGCGAAGTCGAGCCAGAAGCCGTTGTTGCCGTAGGTACCTTCGTACTTCTTGGGGATCCACGTGCCGTTCTCGTCGAACTCGCCGAAGGCGCTGGCGTCGAGCGCCTGGCCGTCGATCAGGTGGATGTCAACCATGTAGCCGTCGAAACCAGCGGTCGCCCCGTTGTTGAAACCGCCGATATTATGGTTGAGCGTGCTGTTAACGTAGGTCTCGATGTTGTGCATGATCGATGTATTCCACGTCACCGACTGCTCTACACCATTGACATACAGCTTCGAGCGGCTGATATCGGTCGCGTGAGCCGTGTTGACGTGAACCACGATGTGTAGCCAGGCGGCGGGGTCGCGAAAAACAGCATCGGTATCGTACTGCCAGGCCGTCGTGCCGCCCGTCACCTGCAAGACCGCGATTTTGCTGGACGAACCGTTAGGGGCCCCAATGATTGTGTAGTTGTTGCTGTCGGAGCCGGCCCACAGCAGATAGCCACCTGGCGTCGCAAGGTTTCCGATTTTGACCCATCCACTCCATGTCCAGATACGCCGATTTCCCGCCGCTGCAGGCGCGCGGTTGAGATAGGCCGTGTCGTCGTCGTTGAACCGCAGCGACCGGCTCATACCGCCCGGTGCCACACCGGTGGGCTGGTAGGCGATCGCGCGCCAGCGGTCACTGATGTGGTCGTACTGCAGGATCGCCGCCTGGTTGAAGGCGAGCGTGATGTTGCCGTTGAGGGCGAAACGGTTGCCGGCGCTGGAGCCCGAATGCTCGTTCTCGATGGTGAGGTTGTTGGTGTCGATGTTGTGGACGATCAGGATGCGGCCGGGTGTACCGCCAGCCAGGCCGGTGATGCTGTGCGCTGCGTCAGTCGAGAGCCGCAGGGTACTGACCGTGGCCAAGCCGGAGGGGTCGTAGTCATCCTCGTCGGCTGTGATGGTTGGCGGGGTGAGGAAGCCCGAGAGGCTGAAGACATCGGCGAAGCTGAGGCCGAGCGCACTGAGCACCCGGACGTCGTCGATCACGCCGGTGGTGATGGCCGTGGCGCTGGCTGTCCAGTTGATGCGCGCCACCGGCAGCTGGCCGGCGGGGATGATGGGATCGGCCGGGCTCGCCGCCTCGACGCCGGTGACCACGCTGATGATGCCGGTCAGGCGATCGATGGTGACGAGGTCGCGGCGCGGGTCGCTCGACGGCGCGGTGAGGGTCGCCGTTTCCTGGCTGTCCACGCCGGTCAGGGTCCCGGTGACCGCGTCGAAGACGATGCCGGCATTGAGCCGCAGCTTCATGTTCGGCGTGTCGTTGGCGCGCGGCGCGAAGAAACGCCCGGCGGCCAGGCCGTCGGCGATGAACACGTTGGTCGAGGCGTCGACCGTGCCGACCGGGATCCAGTCGGTGCCGTCGTAGAGGCGCAAGGTCCAGGGTGTGGCGCTGTCGTCGAGCCAGAGCATGCCGGCGAGCGGGGCGGGCGGCACGCCCGGGCCCTTCATGGTGCTGCCGAGGGCGGCGAGGGCTTCGTTGACTTCGGTGTCGAGGCTGTGTTGCGACATGAGGACCCCTTGCGGTAGGAGAGCGCTATCGCGGCGGGAGTGCCGCGCCAGGGGTATATACAAATTGTCTATGGCCGGTTTATGGCGTTCCCGCGGCGTGCCGCCTTAATCGGGCGAAGTGCCTCGATTGTAAATACGATTTGTATTGATCAGCGCTTGCGCGGCGCCGGCTTCTCGGGGAACAGCGCCAGGAAGGCCTCGGCGGCGGGCGAGGGCCGGCGCTCGGCCAGGCGCACCAGGTATTCGCCCATCTCCAGCCGGCCGGCCTCGGGGCCGAGGCCGCGGAGCGGCACGGTCTTGAGCCGCGGATCGGGGCTCATCTCGGCGGCCGAGATCACGCCGAAGCCCAGCCCCTGGGCCACCGCCTCGCGCACCGCCTCGCGCGATTCGATCTCCAGCACGGTCTCGACCGTGATCTTCGCCCGGGCCAGGGCGCGCTCGAAGATGGCGCGGGTGACCGAGCCGGCTTCTCTGGCGACCATCTTCTGGTCGGCGAGCTCCTTGATCTCGACGCCGGGCCTCTTTGCCCAGGGATGCTCCCGGGGCACAAACACGACGATCGGGTCGCGGTGCAGCTCGCGGGTGGCGAGGCGCGGGTCGTCGGGCACGTCGGCCAGCACCGCGGCATCGAGCCGGTAGTCGAACAGTCCGGCGAGCACCGTCTCCGAATTGCCGATGGATAGCGCGATGCGTACACCCGGGTGCCGGCGGTGGAACTCGGCCACCCGGCCGAGGATGTGGTGCGGGCTGTCGGCGCCCAGGGCCAGGCGGCCGGCGGCCAGGCTGCGCTCGGCGGCGAGCAGGGCGGCGGCCTCGACCTCGAGATCGAACAGCCGGCGGGTGATCTCCAGCAGCGAGACGCCCAGGGCGGTCAGCTCGACCTTGCGGCCGCGCCGGTGGAACAGCGAGATGCCGTTACGCGCCTCCAGCGCCGCCACCTGGCTGGACAGGGTGGGCTGGGTGATGCGCAGCTGCCGGGCGGCGGCGGTAAAGCCGCCGGCCATGGCCACCGCGTGGAAGGCCCGCAGCTCCGTGTAGATGATAGTTTTCATCTATGCGACATATTAATGCAATCGATTGGACCTATGGAAGCCCTGCTGGCAGACTTCGTTCATTCACAGATTCTGGAGCTTTCGAATGGCCGATCCTGTCCTGCTCACCCCGGGCCCGCTGACCACCTCGATGACCGTCAAGCAGGCGATGCTCAAGGACTGGGGCTCGCGCGATAAGGCCTTCATCGCCATGAACGCCCGGGTGCGCGAGGGCCTGGTCGAGCTGGCCGGCGGCCAGGGCACGCATGTCTGCGTGCCGCTGCAGGGCTCCGGCACCTTCGTGGTCGAGGCCATGCTGGGCACGTTCGTTCCTAAGACCGGCAAGCTGCTGATCATCATCAACGGCGCCTACGGCAAGCGCATGGCCAGGATGTGCGACGTCATGGGCCGGCGCTACGTGGTCAGCGAGACCGCCGAGGACACGCCGCCCAACCCGCAGGCCATCGCAGCACTTCTAGCCGGCGACAAAGAGATCACCCACGTCGCCGTCGTCCATTGCGAGACCACCTCGGGCATCCTCAACCCGGTGGCCGAGATCGCCGCCGTGGTGGCCAAGTCCGGCCGCAAGCTGCTGATCGACGCGATGAGCGCCTTCGGCGCCATCGAGCTGGACGCTCGCCAGGTGACCTTCGACGCCGTCGCCGCCTCGAGCAACAAGTGCATCGAAGGGGCCCCCGGCCTCGGCTTCTGCATCGCCCGCCAGTCGGCGCTCGAGGCCTGTGCCGGCAATGCGCACGCCCTGTCGCTCGACCTCTACGACCAGTGGGTCAACATGGAGAAGACCAAGCAGTGGCGCTTCACCCCGCCGACCCACGTGCTCGCCGCCTTCGACCAGGCGCTGACCGAGCACAAGGCCGAGGGCGGTGTCGCCGGCCGCGGCGGCCGCTATCGCCGCAACTGCCGCGTCCTGGTCGACGGCATGCGCGCCCTGGGCTTCGAGACCCTGCTGCCCGACAGCCTGCAGGCGCCGATCATCATCACCTTCCGCATGCCGGCGGACCCGAACTTCCACTTCGAGACCTTCTACGACAAGCTCAGCGCGGCGGGCTACGTCATCTATCCCGGCAAGCTGACGGTCGCCGACTCCTTCCGCGTGGGCTGCATCGGCCGCCTGGACGAGAGCCACATGAAGGGTGCCTTGGCCGCCATCCGCAAGGCGCTCGACGAGATGAAGGTCAACGCCCTCAAGCCGGCCGCCTAAGGAGACGCTCATGACTCGCGCGCTCACCGTCAACGGCCGCCAATACGCCTGGCCCGACCGGCCGCTGGTCGTGGTCTGCATCGACGGCTCGGAGCCGGACTACACCACCAAGGCCGTGGCCGCCGGCGTCATGCCCTGGCTGGCCAGGACGCGGCCCAACGGCGCCGACCTGCTGGCCGACTGCGTGGTGCCGAGCTTCACCAACCCCAACAACCTCTCCATCGTCACCGGCGCCCCGCCCTCGGTGCACGGCATCAGCGGCAACTTCTTCTACGACCGCGACGCCAATGCCGAAGTGATGATGAACGATCCCAAGTTCCTGCGCGCCGGCACCATCCTCGCCGCCTTCTCCAAGGCGGGTGCCAAGGTCGCCGTGGTCACCGCCAAGGACAAGCTGCGCAAGCTGCTCGGCCACGGCATGACCGGCATCTGTTTCTCCTCCGAGAAGGCCGACACCACCACCAAGGCCGAGCATGGCATCGACAACGCGCTCAAGTTCGTCGGCCTGCCGCTGCCTTCGGTCTACAGCGCCGACCTGTCGGAATTCGTCTTCGCCGCCGGCGTCAAGCTGATGGAGACCGAGCGCCCGGACATCATGTACCTGTCGACCACCGACTACGTGCAGCACAAGCACGCGCCCGGCACCAAGGACGCCAATGCCTTCTACGCCATGATCGACTCCTACCTGGCGAAGCTCGACGCGCTGGGCTGCACCGTCGCCTTCACCGCCGATCACGGCATGAACGGCAAGCACGACGTGACCACCGGCAAGCCCAAGGTCATCTATCTCCAGGACACGCTCGACGCCTGGATGGGGGCCGGCAAGGCGCGGGTCATCCTGCCGATCACCGATCCTTACGTGGTGCATCACGGCGCGCTGGGCTCCTATGCCACCGTCTATCTGCCGGCGGGCACGGACGTGCCGGCGCTCAAGGCGAAGCTCGCAGGCGTCACGGGCATCGAAGCCGTTTTGACTCGCGCGGAGGCCGGGCAGCGTTTCGAGCTGCCGGAGGACCGCATGGGCGACCTGGTCATCGTCAGCGTGCGCGACACCACCTTGGGCACCGCGGCCGCCAAGCACGACCTCTCCGGCCTCGACGCGCCCTTGCGCTCGCATGGCGGCGTCTCGGAGCAGAAGGTGCCGCTCTTCATCAGCCGCAAGCTGGCCCGCCAGCCGCAGGGTCGCCTGCGCAACTTCGATATCTTCGACCTCGCCCTCAACCACGTCGTCGCCGCCAAGGACCAAGCCGCATGAACGCCGCCCCGCTGCGCAAGCCCGCGCCCGTCACCGCCGCCCGCAACGAAAAGCTCCGCCTCGCCGGCGAACAGGTCGCCGGGAACAGCGGCAGCTTCGAGGTCCGCAATCCCTATAACGGCGCGCTCGTCGGTACCGTCGCCAAGGCGAATGTCGAGCAGGTGAAGCTCGCTTTCCGCGTCGCCGCCTCTTACAAGGCAACACTCTCGCGCGCCGACCGCGCCAAGATCCTGCGCCGCACGGCGGAGCTCATCGACAGCCGCAAGGACGAGGTTTCCGACGTCATCACGGCCGAATCCGGCCTGTGCAAGAAGGATTCGCTCTACGAGGTCGGCCGCGCCTTCGACGTGTTCAACCTCTCGGCCGTCCAGTGCCTGAACGACGACAGCCAGACCTTCCCCTGCGACATCTCGCCGCACGGCAAGAAGCGGCGCATCTACACCCAGCGCGAGCCCTTGCGCGCCATCAGCGCCATCACGCCGTTCAATCACCCGCTGAACCAGGTGGCGCACAAGATCGCGCCCTCGATCGCCACCAACAACAAGATGGTGCTCAAACCGTCGGAGCGCACGCCGCTCACGGCGCTGCTGCTCGCCGATATCCTGTACGAGGCCGGCCTGCCGCCGCAGATGTTCTCGGTGCTGACCGGCGATCCGCGCGAGATCGCCGACGAGCTGATCACCAACGTCGACAGCGACCTCATCACCTTCACCGGCGGTGTGGCGATCGGCAAGTACATCGCCTCCAAATTGGGGTACCGCCGCGCGGTGCTCGAACTCGGCGGCAACGATCCGCTGATCGTCATGGAGGATGCCGACATCGACGAGGCGACGACGCTCGCTGCCGCCGGCTCCTACAAGAACTCAGGCCAGCGCTGCACCGCGGTCAAGCGCATGATTGTGCACCAGGCGGTCGCCGACCGCTTCGTCGAGCAGCTCCTGGCCAAGACCAGGGCGCTCAAATACGGCGACCCGATGGATCCGGCGACCGACATGGGCACCGTGGTCTGCGAGGACGCCGCCAAGCTGTTCGAGCGGCGCGTCAACGACGCCGTCGGTGCGGGCGCCAAGCTGCTCGTCGGTAACAAGCGCGAAGGCGCGCTCTACTCGCCCACCGTGCTCGACAACGTGCCCTTCGACTGCGAGCTGGTGAAGGAGGAGACCTTCGGCCCGGTCTCGCCGGTGATCCGGGTCAAGGACATCGACGACGCAATCCGCGTCTCCAACTCCACCGCCTACGGCCTGTCCTCGGGTGTGTGCACCAACCGGCTCGACTACATCACGCGTTTTGTGAACGAGCTCCAAGTCGGCACGGTCAACGTGCGCGAGGTGCCGGGCTATCGCATCGAATGGTCGCCCTTCGGCGGCATCAAGGACTCAGGCCTCGGCTACAAGGAAGGCGTCATCGAGGCGATGAAGAGCTTCACCAACGTCAAGACCTACTCGCTGCCGTGGCCGTGACGGATATCGTCAACCACAAGCACACGGTCGACGAGGTCCTCGGCCTCTACCGCAAGGGCGGCGACGAGCAGTATTTCGGCGAGGAGATCAGCCAGACCGAGCACGCGCTGCAATCGGCTTGGCTGGCCGAGAAGGCCGGCGCCTCACCGGCGATCGTCACGGCGGCGCTGCTGCATGACGTTGGGCACCTGCTGCACGGGCAGGGCGAGCACATCGCCGACGAGGATATCGACGCGCGCCACGAGGCGGTGGGTGCCGCTTACCTGGCGCAGCGCTTCAACACCGAGGTGGTTGCCGCGGTCAGCCTGCACGTCATGGCCAAGCGTTATCTCGTGGGGACCGACCCGGCCTATGCCACCAACCTCTCGCCGGCCTCGGTGCATAGCCTGGAACTGCAGGGCGGGCCGATGGGCCTGGAGGAAGCGGCCGAGTTCGCGGCCAAGAAGGCGTCCGCCGGCGCCATCGCCCTGCGCCGCTGGGACGACGAGGCCAAGGTCGTCGGCCTGAAGACCCCGGACCTCGACCATTTCCGGCCGTATCTGGAAGCGTCGCTGCGCAGATAGTCGTCCTCATCCTTCGAGACGCCCGCGCAATACCTCACCCTGAGGTGCGCCAGTCTTTTCCTGGCGCACGCAGCCGCCACGCCAACCCTGCGTGCGCCAGAATGAAGTAGCGAGCCTCGAAGGGTGAGCTTGTGTCGCGCGGGCTCCTCAGGATGAGGCCCCTTTGTCTCGCTAGCCTCCCGCCTGCCGATCATGTTCTGATCCGGGCATGGCTGACCCAGCATCGCGTCCCCAGGTCGTCATCGTCGGCGCCGGCTTCGGTGGGTTGTTCGCCGCCCAGGCGCTGGCGGACAGCCCGGTCGATCTCACGGTCATCGACCGCCACAACTATCACCTGTTCCAGCCGCTGCTCTACCAGGTGGCGACCGCCGGCCTGTCGCCGGCCGACATCGCCTGGCCGGTGCGCAGCATCCTGCGCCGCCAGAAGAACGCGACCGTGCTGCTCGGCGAGGTCACGGGTGTCGACAGCCAGGCGCGCGAGGTGCTGATGGGCGAGCGGCGCGTGCGCTACGACTGGCTGGTGCTGGCCACCGGCGCGCGCCATTCCTATTTCGGCCATGATGAGTGGGAGCCCGCGGCGCCGGGTCTCAAGCGGATCGAAGACGCCACGGAGATACGAGCGCGCATGCTGCTGGCCTTCGAGCGCGCCGAGGCCGAAACAGATCCGGAGAAGCGCCGCGGCCTGCTGAGCTTCGTTGTCGTGGGTGGCGGGCCGACCGGCGTCGAACTGGCCGGCGCCTTGGCCGAGGTGGCGAGGCGCGCTCTGGCGCGTGACTTCCGCCGCATCGATCCGCGCAGCGCCCGCATCGTCCTGCTCGAAGCCGGCCCCCGTATTCTTGCGACATTCCCCGAGACGCTCTCTTCTATCGCCCAGCGCTCGCTGGAGAAGCTCTGCGTCGAGGTCCGCACGGGCAAGGCCGTGACCGGCGTCACTGAGATAGGAGTGTGCGTCGGTGACAACCGCATCGCCGCGCGCACCGTGCTGTGGGCGGCCGGCGTCACCGCATCGCCGGCGGCGACCTGGATCGGCGCCGAGGCGGACCGCGCCGGACGCATCAAGGTCAATCCCGACCTTTCGGTGCCCTGGAAGCAGCGCATCTTCGCCATCGGCGACACGGCGCTGGTCATGCAGGATGGCAAGCCCGTGCCCGGCCTGGCACCGGCGGCGAAGCAGCAGGGAACCTATATCGCCGGCGTCATCGACGCGGCGGCGCGTGGCCGGCCGGCGCCGCCGCCGTTCCGCTACCGCGACTACGGCAACCTGGCGACCATCGGCCGCAAATCAGCGGTCATCGACTTCGGCTGGATCCGGCTCTCGGGCTTCATCGCCTGGGTGCTGTGGTGCGTGGCGCACGTCTACTACCTGATCGGCATGCGCAACCGGCTCATCGTCTCGATCCACTGGCTGTGGGCCTATTTCACCTTCCAGCGCGGCGCGCGGCTGATCACCGGAACGCCGAGAAAGTAATCCCTCTCCGCGCGAAGCGGGGAGAGGGAAGGGGCCCGTTGCGCAGCAACGGGAAGGGTGAGGTGTCGCGCCGAAAGACCCACCTCACCCGCTCGCTCGCGCTCGCACCCTCTCCCCCCGAAGACGGGCGGAGAGGGTAAATTCAGCCCGCCCGCGTGACGCGCTCGCCGGGCGCCTGGCGCCAGAGCTCGCGGAAGGCAGTGAGCGTCGTCTCGATGTCGGCGGCTGAGATATGCCGGTGGGTGACGAAGCGCAACTGCCTGGGCCCGCCCGGCGCCACGCGAATGCCGCGTGTCTGCAGCGCCACCGACCATTCCTCGGCGTTCCAGCCGCTGACGCTCACGTCGACGCGCACGATGTTGGTCTCGATCATGCCGGGATCGGTCAGGCGCGACGAGATCTTGTGCAGCCCGTCAGCGAGCTGCTTGGCCGTGCGGTGATCCTCGGCCAGGCGGTCGACCATCTGCTCCAGCGCCACGATGCCGGCCGCGGCCAGCATGCCGGCCTGGCGCAGGTTGCCGCCCAGCATGCGGCGGAAGGCGCGGGCGCGATTGATGAACGCCGCACTGCCGCAGAGCAGCGAGCCAATCGGGGCGCTCAGGCCCTTCGAGATGCAAAAGGTAACGCTGTCGGTATGGCGCGCGATCTGCGCGGCCGGCACGCTCAAGGCGACGGCGGCGTTGAACAGGCGCGCCCCGTCGGTATGCACGGGAATGCCGTGCTCACGGCCGAGCGCATGCACCGCCGCCATGTGATCGAGCGGCAGGATGGTGCCGCCGGCGCCGTTATGCGTCGTCTCCAAACAGATCAGCGCGGTGGCCAGCTTGTTCGGCTTGATCTGGGCATTGATCGCATCGGCCAGGACGGCCAGGTCCATGGCGCCGCGCCGGCCGTGGATCTGGCGATGGAACAGGCCGGCGATCTGGGCGATGGCGCCCATCTCGTGCTTGAGGATGTGCGAGCTTTCCTCGAGAAGCACTTCGCCGCCGCGCCCGGTATGGGCCATCATGGCCAGGAGGTTGCCCATCGTGCCGCTGGGCACGAACACAGCCGCTTCCTTGCCGGTGCGCGTGGCGGCCAGGCTTTCCAGCTCTCCCACCGTCGGGTCGCCGTCACGCGAATCGTCGCCGAGCCTGGCGCTCCGCATGGCGTCGAGCATCGCTTCGGTGGGCTGGGTCAGGGTATCGCTGCGCAGGTCGATCATGGCTCACATCATACCGAGTTCGTGGCGGCGAAGCAGCCGGTAGACCAGGGCCACCGGCAGGACGGTGACGGCGATCAGCACGGTGGCCGCCGCCGAGGCGATGCCCGCACCCGTGCCTTCCAGCGCCTGGAACATGACGATGGTCATGGTCGCCCAGGGGCCGCTGTAGAGCACCACGGTGGAGCTGAGCTCCGAGGCGACGGTCACCCAGGTCAGCACAATGCCACCGATCACGCCGCCCATCATCAGCGGCACGGTCAGGCGGATGAAGGTCATCAGCGGCGAGACGCCCAGGTTGATCGAGGCCTCTTCGAGGCTGGGATCGATCTGGTGGAGGATGGCGGCCGAGGCGCGCACGTTGAACGGGATCTTCCGCACCGTCCAGGCCAGGACCAGGATCAGCCAGCCCCCGGTCAGCACCAGCCAGCCGCTGTTGAAGGAGATCACCAGGCCGATGGCCAGCACCGTGCCGGCGACGGCAAACGGCGTCATGGCGATGACGTCGAGCAGGTCGGAGGCCTTGGAGCGGAAGCGGGTGATGGCATAGCCGATGGGCACGCCGATCAGCGCCGCCAGCACCGCCGCGGCGGTCGACAGGACGAGGGTGTTGACCAGCGGGCGCGAGGACTGGTTGAGCAGGTCGCGGAAGTTGTTGAGGCTGAGATTGGGGTGCATCACCGGCCCGCGGAACTCCATGAAGGAGATGACGATGACCGCAAAGAACGGGATGAGCGCGATGAGGACGATGCCCCAGGAATAGGTCGCGGCGAGGCGCCGCAGCCAGGGCGCGACGACCAGCTCCGGCGGGGTGCGGCGCGCGGCGGTGGAGAAGCGGCGGCGGCCGAGATAGTAGCGCTGCACGAGCAACGCGGCGGCGGTGCAGATGATCAGCAGCACGCCGAGCACGCCGGCCGAAGCCGGGTTGCCGCCGGTTTCACCGACGAACAGCTTGTAGGCCTCGACCGCGAGGATCGGCTTGTCCTCGGCCAGCACGAAAGGCACGCCGAAGCTCTCGATCACGTCGATGAAGACCAGCAACCCGCCAGCCAGCACGGCCGGCATGACGATCGGCACGGTGACGGTCCAGAAGGTGCGCCAGCGCGAGGAGCCGAGATTCTGTCCGGCCTCCTCGACCGAGATGTCGACGGCCTTGAAGGCGGCCAGCGTCGGGAAGACGACGAAGGGGAACAGGGTCAGGGCGAAGGTGACCGTCAGGCCGGTCATGCCGTAGATCGAGGTGAAGGGGATGCCGATGTCGCGCAGGAAGCGCGAGACGATGCCGGCCCGGCCGAGCAGCAGCACCAGCGAATAGGCGGCGATGAAGGAGGGCAGGACCAGCGGCAGGGCGGCCAGGGCCAGCAGCGCCGACTTGCCCGGGATCGGCAGGCGGGCGAGGCAGAAGGCCAGCGGCACGCCGATGACGATGGTCACGAGGGTCGACAGCACGCCGAGGAGCAGGCTGTTATAGAGGCTGCCGAGATAGAAGCTGTTCGACAGCATGCGGGCGTAATTCGCCAGCGTGAAGTGCGTGCCGCTGCGGTCGATGAAGCTCGCGCTGAAGACGTTGAGCAGTGGGTAGAGCAGGAACAGGCCGAGGAAGGCGAAGGCCAGAACCGTGATGGTCAGCGGGAACGTGTCGCGGCGCGAGACGAGGGCGGTCATCGGCGACACCCCCTCACCCTAACCCTCTCCCCATCGTGCGCTGCGCCGCCGCGAAGCGCCGGCGGGCGCAGAAAGACTGGGGGGAGAGGGGACAGGAAGGAAGATGCTCTTATCTTACCCCTCTCCCCTCGGGGGAGAGGGTAGGGTGAGGGGGACTCTCTCCGCAGGAGCGGTGTCTCAACCATTCCGAAACACCGTGACCCGGCGCGGGTCGTAGGCGGCCGATATGCGGCCACGCGCTTTCAGCTCGTCGGGCAGCACGTCGAGGCTGGCGACGCGCAAGGTCGCGCCATTGCCGACCGCAAGATCGAGGCGGGTGATGGCGCCCAGGAACTCGACATGAGCGAGATCGGTATGGAGCACGCTCCAGCCGGCCGGCGCTGATTCGCCGGGCGCGAGCAGGCGCACGGTCTCGGGCCGCAGCGAGAACGTCACTGTCTCGCCCTGGCGTCCATCGCCGTGCGCGCGGAACTCCTGCTGGCCGACCTGGATACGCAAGGTCTCGCCATCACGGCCGGCGATGGTGCCGGAGAGCAGGTTGGTGGTGCCCATGAACTCGGCGACGAAGGGCGTCGCCGGGGCGCGGTAGATGGCTTGCGGGCTCGCTACCTGCTCAAGCCGGCCGCTGCGCATCACGGCGATACGGTCCGACATGGCCAGGGCTTCTTCCTGGTCGTGCGTCACGTAGATGGCGGTGATCTTGAGCTGTTGCTGGAGCTGGCGGATCTCGGCGCGCATTTCGACACGCAGCTTGGCGTCGAGGTTGGAGAGCGGCTCGTCGAGCAGCAGCACCTCGGGCTCGATGACCAGGCAACGGGCAATGGCCACGCGCTGGAGCTGGCCGCCGGAGAGCTGGTGAGGCCAGCGCTCGGTATAGCCGTCGAGATGCACGAGCTTCAGGGCGCGGGAAACGCGCTCGCGCATCTGTCCGTCCGGCACGCTGCGGGCCTTGAGGCCGTAGGCGACGTTCCCGCCGACCGTCAGGTTGGGGAAGATGGCGTAGTTCTGGAACACCATGCCGGTGTTGCGGCGATGCGGCGGCAGGGTGTCGATGCGCCGGTCGCCGAAGCGGATCTGGCCGGCGGTCAGGTCGGCGAAGCCGGCGATGGTGCGCAGCAGGGTCGTCTTGCCGCAGCCCGACGGCCCGAGCAGGGTAAAGAATTCGCCGTCGCGGATTTCCAGCGACACGTCGTCGACGGCGCGCACCGTGCCGAACGATCGCGACACGTGGTCGATCGTGATTGCCGTCAAAAGTCCCCCCGACTCAACTCAACCTCATCCTGAGGAGCCCGCGCGCATGTGGCACACTTCCTGGCGCGCAGCCGCCACACCAATCAGGGTTGTAAGGGGCAACGCCCCTTACGATCCCGGCCTACGCGCGCCAGAATAACGTGTCTCGCACCTCAGGGTGAGGTGTGGCGCGGGCGTCTCGAAGGATGGCAATGCTCAGCGCGTCTTCTGGATGACTTCCTTGATGCGCTCCAGGGTCTCGGTGCGCTTGGCGGTCCAGCCTTCCTCGTCGTACTTCGCGATCTTGATGTCGGCGAGCTTGGGCATCTTGCCCGGCAGGTTGGGCAGGTCGAGATCCTGGCGCGCCGGCCGGCGGAAGGTCTCCTTGAGGATCATCTCGCGGACGTCCTTGCGGTTGACGTAGTCGACGAACTGGCGGGCGCCGGCGGTGTTGGGGCCGTTCTTGACGATGGCGACACCTTCCATCTGCGCGATGGTGCCGTCCGACGGATAGACGGTCTTCACCGGCGCGCCGTTGCTGGCCCAGAGATAGCCGGCATATTCGAGCGACACGCCGAGACCGTATTCGCCGTTGCCGACACCCTGGAAGACCAGCGAGGAGCGGTTGAGCATCTTGGTGTTGGCGATCAGCTTGCTGACCTTGTCCCAGCCGGCATTGCCGCCGCCCCACATATCGACCAGCAGCGTGACGTTCGAATAGGCCGAACCGGAGTTCTGCGGATCGGTGAAGGCGATGTTGCCCTTCCACTTGGGCTGGGTCAGGTCGTCCCAGCTCTTGGGCCCTTGCGCCTCGGGCACCGACTTGGTGTTCTGGAGGACGACGAGAATGTGGAGGTTGGTGCCGATCCAGCGGTCCTGCGGATCGCGATATTCGGCGGGCACCGCGTTCTTGTGCTGCGAGGCATAGGAATCGAAATACTGCGCGTTGGTCTGCAGCAGCGAGCGGCTGATGCCCCAGACGATGTCGCCCTGCGGCCGGTCCTTCTCGGTCTCGACGCGCTTGATGACCACGCCCGAGCCGGCGGAGACGACGTCGGCCTGGACGCCGGTCGCCTTGGTGAACTCGGTGGCGGCCAGCTTGTTGAGCGTGGCGTCGTTCGACGTGTAGATGACGATACGCTGTTGGGCGTCGGCGGTGCCGGCCCAGCCGAGAGTCGCTGCAACGGCCATAGCCGTCATGCCAATGCGCTTCATTGTTACCTCCATCCCCGGAATTTTTAACGTTCGGGCCGAGCTTAAGGCCGGATGGCCAGCGCGTCGAGCGCGGCGCGCACGCCGGCATTGGCGGAAGGGGCGGGGCGACCGAGATCGTTAAGCGTCGCCTCGAGATGGCGCAGGTCGGTGATGATGTCGGCCTCGCTGACCATGCCCATGGTGCCGATGCGAATGACTTTTCCCGTCTGGCTGGGATGGCGCGCACCCGCGATCACCGTGCGATAGCGCTCGCGCAGGTGCTGGACGATGGCCCCGCCTTCGAGCCCCTGCGGCACTTTCATGGCGACCACGGTGGAAGAGGAAATGTTTTGCTGGTTATACAATTCGAGGCCGAGCGCCTGGACGCCGGCCCGCAAGGCCGCGGCGAGGCGGCTGTGGCGCTTGAGGACGTTGGCCAGGCCCTCCTCGTCGATCATGCGCAAGGCCTCGAGCAGGCCGTAGATCAGGGTGACGGGCGGCGTGAACGGAGTCTCGCCCTTGTCGAGCGAGGCCTTGGCGCGGCGGAAATCGGCGAAGAAGCTCGGCACGCGGCCGTCGCGGTCGATCACCGTCCAGGCCTTGGGGCTGATCGCGGCGAGGCCGATGCCGGGCGCGCACATCAGGGATTTCTGCGAGGCCGAGACCACGATGTCGGCGCCCCAGTCGTCCATCTTCATCTCGATGCCGGCCAGGCCGCTGACCGAGTCCACCACGAGAAGGGTCGGGCTGTTCTTCAGCAGGGCGCCGATTTCCGCCACATTGTAGGCCACACCGGTGGAGCTTTCGTTGTGGACCATCACGACGGCTCGGTAGTCTCGGCGCTTGAGCTGGTGTTCGACTCTTCGGGGGTCCAGGGCTCGGCCCCATTCTGCAGGAATAGTGTCGACCTCGGCGGCCAGCGCCTTGGCGATCGAGACGAAGCGCTCGCCGAACTGGCCGGCGACGATGACCAGCACCGCCTCGCCGGGCGAGAGGATGTTGGCCAGCGCGGCTTCCATCATCGCCGTGCCGGAACCGGCGAAGATCAGGACGTTATGGGCGGTGCCGAAGATCGGCTTCAGGCGCTGCTGGCACTCGGCCAGCATGGCTTTGAATTCGGCGCCGCGGTGATTGAGGATCGGCAGGGCGGTGGCCTGGCGGATGCGCTCGGGGACTGCAGTGGGGCCGGGCAGGCGCAGGCGGTAGTCGGGAATCGTGAGCATTTGCCGGAGCCTAGCGGAACACGACGATGATCACCACGCCCGCGGCGAGGATCAGCGAGGCGGCGAGGCGCCGTCCCATCGAGCCTTCGAGGAGCCACATCCCGCCGATGAAGACGGAAACGGGAATCGCTATTTGCCGCACGGCGTTCACCGCCGCGACGTTGCCGCCCAGGCTGTAGGCCAGCAGAATCAGGTAATACGAAATATAGGCCAGCGTGCAGATCAGGGCGTAGCGCAGCTTGGCGAGATTCCAGGCGGCGACTGGAAAAATCCGGCTGCGCCAATCGCTTCGCCCGTGCGCGAACATCAGGCCGAGCAGGGGCACGGTGGCGGCCTGCACCCAGACCAGCATGGCGGTCGGGTGAATGGTCTGCACCATGCGTGAATCGGCGATGGCGTAGAGCGCGGAGCCGATCAGGGCGACGACCGAGAACAGCAGCGCCACGGGATCGGAGAGCAGCCGCGCCCCGGGCTTGAACTGCAGCGCGAAGGCGCCGGCCAGCACCAGCCCGATGCCGGCGAGCAGCGCGAGCGAATAGCGCTCGCCGAAGAAAAAGAAGCCGATGGCGACCAGCGCCAGCGGCGCCGAGCGGATGATCGGGTAGTAGGCCGAGAGATCGGCGCGCTTGAGCACCAGAACCACGGCATAGCCGTAGGCGAGCTGCCCCACGCAGGACAGCAGCATCAGCGGCCACAGGGCGAAAGCGGCGAGGAAATCGACGCCGAGCACGAGACCGTGAATGAGCGCGAGCACGGCGATGCCGCCGTTGACCGCCATGAAGGCGCCGTCGGGGTCGGGATCGCGCTTGACCAGCGCGTACCACAGCGGATGAAGGACGGCCGAGGCGAGGACCGTGGCCGCGACCAGCGGTTCCATGGACCGAGGGATACCACCCGGGGGGCCGCGGCCGATAGGCCGACGAAACTAGGGCTTTGGCTTAGAAGGACTTATCTCTAGGAGCGGCGGGCGAGCTCGTAGAGGGCGATCGCCGCGGCGTTGGAGACGTTCAGGCTCTCGACGCCCTTGGCCAGCGGGATGCGCACCATGAGGTCGCAATGCTCGCGGGTCAGCCGGCGCAGGCCTTCGCCTTCCGCGCCCAGCACCAGGGCCACGCGGCCCGAGAGGTCCGCCTCGTTGAGCAGGGTCGTGGCGTCGCCGTCGAGGCCGACGCACCAGAACCCGGCCTGCTTCAGGCGGCCCAGCGCCCGGGCGAGGTTGACCACGCGCACCAGCGCCACGCGCTCGAGGGCGCCGGAGGCCGATTTGGCCAGCACGCCCCCGTCGCCGGGCGAGTTGCGCTCCGGCAGCACGACCGCGGCCGCCCCGAAGCCGGCGGCGGAGCGGATGACGGCCCCCACATTATGCGGGTCGGTGACCTGGTCGAGGACAACAACCCGAGCATTATCAAGGCCTTCGGTGGCCCGGCAGATGTCTTCGATGTCGGTGTCGTCCAGGCCCTGGACCTGGGCGGCGACGCCCTGGTGGACGGCGCCGCGGGGTAGGGAGCGGTCGATGATCTCCCGGGTGACGATCTCGGGGGCCGGCAGCCCGCCCGGATGGCTCTGGCCGAGGACCTCGAGCCGGGCGCCCAGCGTGGCCTCGGCATCGGCCGTCATCAGGACCCGGAGGGCCCGGCGGCGGGGGTTGGCCAGGGCGGCCAGCACCGGATGGATGCCGTAAAGCCACAGGCGCTTGCCGGTCACGGGCGGCGGCCCGCCGGCCGGCTTGGCCGGACGGCCCTGGCCATTGCCGGTCGACCGGCCATGGCCGTTCCCATTGGAACGGCCGCCGTTGCCGTTCCGGCCTTGGCCGGAGGTCTCGCCGGAGCGAGCGTGGCGGTGCTTGCCTTTCATAGCGGTGCGATTTAATATTCGGAACTACAAGGGATTGCAAGTCACCCCACCGGCTGCGCCTAGCGAAGGGCGGACGGCGGGGCTGGCTCGTTTTGTTTTGAGGGTTTCTCGTTGACTTCTCTCGCTGAATCCTCATATTTCGCGGCTCCGCGACGTGGGCTGGCAAGCCGGTGCGGAGGGGTGGCCGAGCGGTCAATGGCAGCAGACTGTAAATCTGCCCTCTTCGGAGTTCGAAGGTTCGAATCCTTCCCCCTCCACCAACCCTTCGCCAGTGGGCGGAGCCGGGGCAAGCAACTGGCACATCGCGCGCGGATCGGCTGAAAGGAGCAGCGTCGAGCGGAGAGGCCGCGGGCCGACAAGGCGGGTGTAGCTCAATGGTAGAGCTCCAGCCTTCCAAGCTGGCTACGTGGGTTCGATTCCCATCACCCGCTCCACTCCGCCGGCTCCGGCGGCCGTAAGACGCGCCAAGGGCAGAGAGCAAGAGACGCTAGAGAGTCAGTGACAGGGCAACGCAAGAGCACATCAGGAAGCAGAGACAATGTCGAAAGCGAAATTCGAGCGGAACAAGCCGCACTGCAACATTGGGACGATCGGGCACGTTGACCACGGGAAGACGTCGCTGACGGCGGCGATCACGAAGGTGCTGGCGGAGACGGGCGGCGCGACGTTCATGGCGTACGACCAGATCGACAAGGCGCCTGAAGAGAAGGCGCGCGGCATCACGATCAACACGGCGCATGTTGAGTATGAGACGAAGAACCGGCATTACGCGCATGTCGATTGCCCGGGCCACGCGGACTACGTGAAGAACATGATCACGGGTGCGGCGCAGATGGACGGGGCGATCCTGGTTGTCTCGGCGGCGGACGGCCCGATGCCGCAGACGCGCGAGCACATTCTTCTGGCGCGCCAGGTCGGCGTGCCCGCCCTGGTGGTGTTCCTGAACAAGTGCGACATGGTTGAAGATGCGGAACTGCTCGACCTGGTCGAGCTCGAGGTTCGCGAGCTTCTGTCGAAGTACGAGTTCCCCGGGGACAAGATCCCGATCATCCGTGGCTCGGCGCTGATGGCGCTGGAGGGCAAGGACGAGAAGCTGGGCAAGCTCGCGGTGCTGGAGCTGATGAAGGCGGTTGATGAGAACATCCCGCAGCCGACGCGCCCGAAGGACAAGCCGTTCCTGATGCCGATCGAGGACGTGTTCACGATCTCGGGACGCGGCACGGTGGTGACCGGCCGGGTGGAGCGCGGGATCGTCAAGGTGAACGACGAAGTCGAGATCGTGGGCATCAAGCCGACGACCAAGACGGTGGTGACGGGTGTTGAGATGTTCCGCAAGCTGCTGGACAGCGGCGAGGCGGGCGACAACATCGGCGCGCTGCTGCGCGGCACGAAGCGCGAGGAGGTCGAGCGCGGCCAGGTTCTTGCGGCACCCGGCTCGATCACGCCGCACACGAAGTTCAAGGCCGAGGCCTACATCCTGACGAAGGAAGAGGGCGGGCGGCACACGCCGTTCTTCTCGAACTACCGTCCGCAGTTCTACTTCCGCACGACGGACGTGACGGGCTCGGTGGTTCTGCCGGCGGGGACGGAGATGGTGATGCCGGGCGACAACATCGCCATGGAAGTTCACCTGATCGCGCCGATCGCCATGGACGAGGGCCTGCGCTTCGCCATCCGCGAGGGCGGCCGCACCGTCGGCGCCGGCGTCGTCGCAAAGATCATCGAGTAGTGACCTTAGGAGCGTAGCTCAATTGGTAGAGCACCGGTCTCCAAAACCGGGGGTTGTGGGTTCGAGTCCCTCCGCTCCTGCCAGGCCACTCCGGCCAGGATGGGGCCGGACCTGACCGGAAACGGATCAGGGAAGCGGTCCAGGCAATAGAGAAGAAGACGATAGGCAAATGAACGGTACGACGAGCGCGAAGAAGACAAACATCGGCGACTTCATCCGTGAAGTGCGTCAGGAGGCCGCCAAGGTCACCTGGCCGTCGCGCAAGGAGACGCTGATCACGACCGCCATGGTCTTCGCCATGTCGATCCTGGCGGCGCTGTTCTTCTTCTTCGTCGATCAGATCCTGTCCTTCGGGGTCCGGATCATTCTCGGACTGGGGGCTTGAGATGACGGCGCGCTGGTACGTCCTGCACGTCTACTCGGGCTTCGAGAAGAAGGTCGCGGGCTCGATCAAGGAGCAGGCCGAGCAGAAGGGCATGGGTCCGCTGTTCGAGCAGGTTCTGGTGCCGATGGACAACGTGGTCGAGACACGCAAGGGCAACAAGAAGGTCAACGCCGAGCGCAAGTTCTTCCCCGGCTACGTGCTGGCGAAGATGGAGATGACCGACGAGTCCTGGCACCTGGTCAAGAATACGCCGAAGGTCACCGGCTTCCTCGGCGGCCGTGGCCGCCCGTCGCCGATCACCGAAGGCGAGGCCGAGCGGCTGCTGAAGCAGATCAAGGAAGGCATCGAGAAGCCCAAGCCCTCGATCACCTACGAGATCGGCGAGCAGGTCCGGGTCATCGACGGGCCGTTCACCTCGTTCAACGGCATGGTGGAAGAGGTCGACGAGGAAAAGACGCGGCTCAAGGTTTCGGTCTCGATCTTCGGCCGGCCGACGCCGGTGGAGCTGGAGTACGGGCAGGTCGAGAAGGTCTGAGAGATTTTCCTCCGCGGGCGCCGGTGCGGCTCGCGGACGGCAGCTAACCTCGCACCAGGCGTTTAACCGGCGTAGGCCGCTCCTCTTCCCGAGGGGCAGGACCCGGCCGGGAGCCGAAAGGAAAGACAGATGGCAAAGAAAGTCGTTGGTTTCATCAAATTGCAGGTCCCGGCGGGCCAGGCGAATCCGTCGCCGCCCATCGGCCCCGCGCTCGGTCAGCGTGGCCTCAACATCATGGAGTTCTGCAAGCAGTTCAATGCCCAGACCCAGAAGCTCGAGGCCGGCATGCCGATTCCGGTGACGATCACCGCCTATGGCGATCGCACCTTCACCTTCATCATGCGCACGCCGCCGGCGAGCTACTACCTCAAGAAGGCCGCCAAGCTCGAGAGCGGCTCCAAGACCCCGGGCCGCGAGCCGGCCGGCAAGGTGACCAAGGCGCAGATCCGCGAGATCGCCGAGAAGAAGATGGTCGATCTCAACGCCAACGATATCGATGCCGCGATGCTGATGATCGCCGGCTCGGCCCGCTCGATGGGCCTGGAAGTGGTGGAGTAAGCGCCATGGCCAAGATCGGAAAGCGCATCACCAAGGCCTATGACGGTATCGACCGGCTGAAGACCTATTCGGTCTCCGAGGCGGTCAAGATGGTCAAGGGGCGGTCGACCGCCAAGTTCAACGAGACGATCGAGATCGCCATGAATCTCGGCGTCGATCCGCGCCACGCCGATCAGGCGGTGCGCGGCATGGTCAGCCTGCCGGCTGGGACCGGCAAGGCCGTCCGCGTCGCCGTGTTCGCCAAGGGTGCGAAGGCGGCCGAGGCGCAGGCGGCGGGCGCCGATCTCGTCGGCGCCGAGGACCTCGCCGAGAAGGTCAACGCCGGTGAGATCAATTTCGACCGCGTCATCGCGGCGCCCGACATGATGGGCGTGGTGGGGCGTCTCGGTAAGGTGCTGGGCCCGCGCGGCCTGATGCCGAACCCGAAGCTCGGCACCGTGACCCCGAACGTCGCCCAGGCGGTCAAGGACGCCAAGAGCGGCCAGGTCGAGTTCCGCGCCGACAAGACCGGCAACGTCAACGCCGGCATCGGCAAGGCCAAGTTCAGCGAGGACCAGCTGGTGGCGAACGTCACCGCGTTCCTCGAGGCGATCAACAAGGCGCGTCCGTCGGGCGTGAAGGGCACGTACATCAAGAAGGCGACCTTGAGCTCCACCATGGGGCCGGGCGTCAAGATTGATGTGGCGGCGCTCACCGCTCCCGCCGCGGCCGCCGCGGAGTAAGGAATTCCGCCGCTTCGGCTTCGGCCGGGCGGCGGTGGCAAGGCCGGCGAGGGAGCAATCCCTTACCGGTCGCAAAAGAGGGGTCCAGGGTCCGGCAACGGTTCTTGGGCTCCCCTGTCCGAGACTGCAGGTGTCGTCACTCCCGCAAGGGAAGGGCGGCTTAAACCCTCGCCAGAGGCCGCCTGCATAGACAGAGGTCGACACGACGGTCGGAGCGAAGGCTCCGTCGCCGTCGTGAACTTCTGGGACAGGTCGAGTGGCGCTCGTCTGTCCCGTGGATTCGGGCCGGTCGGGTGCCGTAAGCAACCGGGACCGCCGGTTTCCGTGCCATCCGGCGCGGGACAAGCGAGCCCAACACTGGAGACGAACCCGTGGACCGATCGCAAAAAGCAGAGCTGATCACCACGCTGAACACGACTCTCAAGTCGGCCGAGCTCGTCGTCGTGACGCAGCAGGCCGGTCTGACGGTCGCCGAGATCACCGACCTTCGTCGGCAGATGCGGGCAGCGGGTGCAGGCTTCAAGGTTGCGAAGAACCGGCTCACGCGGCGCGCCCTGGAAGGCACTCGCTTCCAGGGAATCTCGGACCTGTTCAAGGGTCCCACCGCTCTTGCTTACAGCAAGGACCCCGTGGCTGCGGCCAAGGTGGCGGTTGGATACGCGAACAAGAACGAGAAGCTCAAGATCGTCGGTGGCAGCCTCGGCGAGCGCAAGCTCGACGTGGCCGCAGTCAAGGCTCTGGCAACCCTGCCCTCTCTCGATGAGATCCGGGCACGTTTCCTTGGCCTGTTGACCACGCCGGCGACCCGTCTCGCCACGGTCATCCGTGCCCCGGCCGCGCAGATCGCGCGTGTCGTCGGCGCGCATGCCCGCAAGCAGGAAGGCAGCGCCGCCTGAAGGCGGTTCGTCGCAATCGATCCCGAAGTTAAGACCTTATTTTTGCCACAGGAGAATGATAAATGGCCGATCTCGCCAAACTGGTAAACGATCTGTCGAGCCTGACCGTCCTTGAGGCGGCTGAGCTCACCAAGCTGCTTGAAGAGAAGTGGGGCGTGTCTGCCGCGGCTCCGGTCGCGGTTGCCGCCGCTGTCGGCGCCCCGGCCGCGGGCGCCGCGGCCGCTGAGGCGCAGACCGAGTTCACGGTTATCCTCACGGCTGCCGGCGACAAGAAGATCAACGTCATCAAGGAAGTCCGCGCCATCACCGGCCTTGGCCTCAAGGAAGCCAAGGACCTGGTCGAAGGCGCGCCGAAGCCGGTCAAGGAAGGCGTCAACAAGGACGACGCTGCGAAGTTCAAGAAGCAGCTCGAAGAGGCTGGCGCGACCGTCGAGGTCAAGTAAGCCGGGCATCGCTCGACCGGCGGCCGGAGCGTGGGTTTACCCAGGCTCCGGCTGGCGGCTTCCGGTAGGGCGAGACGATTGTTCGAAAGCCGCGATGCGATACGGGTACCCGAGAAGCGGTTGCCCGGTCTGTGACGCTTAGGTTGTGAGGAAGTGATGATGCAGTCCGTGGTGGCCCGCAAGCGTATCCGGAAGACCTTTGGGCGTATTCCCGAGGTTGCTCCGATGCCGAACCTCATCGAGGTTCAGATGAGCTCCTATGCCGCGTTCCTGCAGATGCATGACCGGCCTGAGCAGCGCAAGCCGGTCGGCCTGCAGGAAGTTTTCCGGTCGGTCTTCCCGATCAAGGATTTCTCGGAGCGCTCGCAGCTCGAGTTCGTCAAGTACGAGCTCGAAGAGCCGAAATACGACGTCGAGGAATGCCAGCAGCGCGGCATGACCTTCGCCGCTCCGCTCAAGGTGACCCTGCGCCTCGTGGTCTGGGATGTCGACGAGGACACGGGCTCGCGCTCGATCCGCGACATCAAGGAGCAGGACGTCTACATGGGCGACATGCCCCTGATGACGGAAAAGGGCACCTTCATCATCAACGGCACCGAGCGCGTCATCGTTTCGCAGATGCACCGCAGCCCGGGCGTGTTCTTCGACCATGACCGCGGCAAGACGCATTCGTCGGGCAAGTATCTCTTTGCTGCACGCGTCATCCCCTATCGCGGCTCGTGGCTCGACTTCGAGTTCGACGCCAAGGATATCGTCCATGTGCGTATCGACCGCCGGCGCAAGCTGCCGGTGTCGACCTTCCTCATGGCGCTGTGGAGCAAGGAGACCGAAGCCAAGATCCTGCAGCAGATCGATGACGGCAAGTCGGAGAGCGACCTGGCCGACGAGGATCGCCGCAACGGCGGCATGACCGCCGAGGAAGTCCTCAAGTACTTCTACGGCAAGGTCACCTACACCCTCGGCAAGAAGGGCTGGAAGACCACCTTCGACGCCGATCTGATGCGCAACGTGAAGCTGGGCAGCGACCTGATCGACGCCAAGTCGGGCAAGGTTCTGGCCGAGGCCGGCACCAAGATCACCCCGCGCCTGGCCAAGAAGCTCAAGGACGACGGAGTCGACGAGGTCCTGGCGACGCACGAGGACATGAAGACCCGCTACGTCGCGGTCGACATCATCAACGAGCAGACCGGCGAGATCTTCGTCGAGGCCGGCGACGAGCTGACCGCGGCGAACCTCAAGATGCTGGAAGAGGCCGGGATCACCACGATTCCGACGCTGCACATCGACCACGTCACCATCGGCCCGTACATCCGCAACACGCTCAAGGCCGACAAGAACAACTCGCGCGAGGATGCGCTGATCGAGATCTACCGCGTCATGCGTCCCGGCGAGCCGCCGACGCTGGAGACCGCGGAGACCCTGTTCAAGGGCCTGTTCTTCGATCCGGAGCGCTACGATCTCTCGGCCGTCGGCCGGGTGAAGATGAATTCGCGCCTGCAGATCCAGTGCCCGGACACCATGCGCACCCTGCGCAAGGAAGACATCCTGTCGATCCTCAAGGTCCTGGTTGACCTCAAGGACGGGCGCGGCGAGATCGACGACATCGACCACCTGGGCAACCGCCGGGTGCGCTCGGTCGGCGAGCTCATGGAGAACCAGTACCGCATCGGCCTCCTGCGCATGGAGCGCGCGATCCGCGAGCGCATGTCCACGGTCGAGATCGACTCGGTCATGCCGCATGACCTGATCAACGCCAAGCCGGCGGCGGCGGCGGTGCGCGAGTTCTTCGGCTCGAGCCAGCTCTCGCAGTTCATGGACCAGACCAACCCGCTGTCGGAGATCACCCACAAGCGCCGCCTGTCGGCCCTTGGGCCGGGCGGTCTGACGCGCGAGCGCGCCGGCTTCGAGGTGCGCGACGTGCACCCGACGCATTACGGCCGCATCTGCCCGATCGAGACGCCGGAAGGCCCGAACATCGGCCTGATCAACAGCCTGGCCACCTACGCCCGCGTCAACCAGTACGGCTTCATCGAGAGCCCGTACCGCCGCGTGACCAACGGCAAGCTGACCGAGGAGGTCGTCTACCTCTCGGCCATGGAAGAGAGCCGCTACAACATCGCCCAGGCGAACATCGAGATCGATGCGCGCGGCCGGGTCGTGCCGGAGCTCGTCAACTGCCGTGTCGGCAGCGGCGACTTCGTGCTGGTCAAGCCGGAGCAGATCGACTTCATCGACGTGTCTCCGAAGCAGCTGGTGTCGGTGGCCGCGGCGCTCATCCCGTTCCTCGAGAACGACGACGCCAACCGCGCGCTGATGGGCTCGAACATGCAGCGCCAGGCCGTGCCGCTGATCCGCGCCGAGGCGCCGCTCGTCGGCACCGGCATGGAGTCGGTGGTAGCGCGCGATTCGGGTGCGGCGATCGCCGCCCGCCGGGCCGGCGTCATCGACCAGGTCGACGCCACGCGTATCGTCATCCGAGCGACCGAGGAGCAGTCGAGTGCCGCCCCCGGCGTCGATATCTACAACCTGCTCAAGTTCCAGCGCTCGAACCAGAACACCTGCATCACCCAGCGCCCGCTGGTGAAGAAGGGTGACGTGGTGAAGGCCGGCGAGATCATCGCCGACGGCCCGTCGACGCAGTTCGGCGAGCTGGCGCTCGGCCGCAACGCCCTCGTCGCCTTCATGCCGTGGAACGGCTACAACTTCGAGGACTCGATCCTGATCTCCGAGCGCATCGTGTCGGACGACGTGTTCACGTCGATCCACATCGAGGAGTTCGAGGTCATGGCCCGCGACACCAAGCTGGGCCAGGAAGAGATCACCCGCGACATCCCGAACGTCGGCGAGGAAGCGCTCAAGAACCTCGACGAGGCGGGCATCGTCTACATCGGCGCCGAAGTGAAGCCGGGCGACATCCTGGTCGGCAAGGTGACGCCGAAGGGCGAATCGCCGATGACGCCGGAAGAGAAGCTGCTGCGCGCCATCTTCGGCGAGAAGGCCTCGGACGTGCGTGACACGTCGCTGCGCCTGCCGCCGGGTGTGTCGGGCACCATCGTCGAGGTGCGGGTGTTCTCGCGCCGCGGCGTCGAGAAGGACGAGCGTGCGCTCGCCATCGAGCGCGCCGAGATCGAGCGTCTGGCCAAGGACCGCGACGACGAGAAGGCGATCCTCGATCGCAGCCTCGCCGCGCGCCTGCGCGAGCGGCTGCACAACCAGACCGCGGCGGGCGGACCCAAGGGCATGAAGGCGGGCGTCAAGCTCACCAACGAGGTGCTCGAGGAGTTCACCACCGGCCAGTGGCGCCAGATCATCGTCAAGAACGACAAGGCGATGCAGGACATCGAGGCGCTCAAGAAGCAGTACGACGAGAGCGTCAAGACCATCGAGGCGCGCTTCGCCAACAAGGTCGAGAAGCTTCAGAGGGGAGATGAACTCCCCCCGGGCGTGATGAAGATGGTCAAGGTGTTCGTCGCGGTGAAGCGCAAGCTGCAGCCCGGCGACAAGATGGCCGGCCGTCACGGCAACAAGGGCGTCATCTCGCGCATCATGCCGATCGAGGACATGCCGCATCTCGAGGACGGCACGCCGGTCGATCTCGTGCTCAACCCGCTGGGCGTGCCGAGCCGCATGAACGTCGGGCAGATCCTCGAGACGCATCTCGGCTGGGCCTCGGCCCGGCTGGGCCGCGAGATCAGCCAGATGCTCGACAAGGTGCACCGCAACGGCAAGATCGCGGACATCCGCAAGCAGCTGCACAAGGTCTATGGCAAGGACGGGCTCAAGGAGAACGGCGAGGAGCCGGGCGATGAGCGCATCCTCGAGATCGCCCACGGCGTGCGCGAAGGCATTCCGATGGCGACGCCGGTCTTCGACGGCGCGCGCGAGGACGACATCGTCGAGATGCTCAAGCTCGCCGATCTCGACAGCTCGGGGCAGGTGTGGCTGACCGACGGCCGGACGGGCGAGCGCTTCGACCGCCAGGTGACCGTGGGCTACATCTACATGCTCAAGCTGCATCACCTGGTGGACGACAAGATCCACGCGCGCTCGATCGGCCCCTACAGCCTGGTCACCCAGCAGCCGCTGGGCGGCAAGGCGCAGTTCGGCGGTCAGCGCTTCGGCGAAATGGAGGTCTGGGCCCTCGAAGCCTACGGCTCCGCCTACACGCTGCAGGAGATCCTGACCGTCAAGTCGGACGACGTGTCCGGTCGTACGAAGGTGTACGAGGCCATCGTGCGCGGTGACGACAATTTCGAGGCCGGTATCCCGGAATCCTTCAACGTGCTGGTGAAGGAACTCCGGTCGCTGGGTCTCAATGTGGAGCTGAACCAGCGGAGCTTCTGACGGGACGGCAGCTTTAGCCCCCGTTGGAACCGCTACGCAGGAGAGAATGATGAACCAAGAAGTCGCGAATATCTTCGGCCAGACACCGGCCCCGCAGACCTTCGACCAGATCAAGATCACGATCGCCAGCCCGGAGCGCATCCGCTCCTGGTCGTTCGGCGAGATCAAGAAGCCGGAGACCATCAACTACCGGACGTTCAAGCCGGAGCGTGACGGCCTGTTCTGCGCCCGCATCTTCGGGCCGATCAAGGACTACGAGTGCTTGTGCGGCAAGTACAAGCGCATGAAGTACCGCGGCATCATCTGCGAGAAGTGCGGCGTCGAGGTCACCCTGTCGAAGGTCCGGCGCGAGCGCATGGGCCATATCGAGCTGGCCTCGCCGGTCGCCCATATCTGGTTCCTCAAGTCGCTGCCCAGCCGCATCGGCCTGCTCGTCGACATGACGCTGCGGGATCTGGAGCGCATCCTCTATTTCGAGAACTACGTCGTCACCGAGCCGGGCCTCACCCCGCTCAAGGTCGGCCAGCTGCTCAACGAGGAGCAGTTCATCAAGGCCCAGGAAGAGCACGGCGACGAGAGCTTCAGCGCCATGATCGGCGCCGAGGCGCTCAAGAAGATGCTCTCCGAGATCAACCTCGAGGACGAGCGCGAGAAGCTGCGCGACGACCTCAAGGAGACGACCTCGGAGGCCAAGCGCAAGAAGTACGTCAAGCGCCTGAAGCTCATCGAATCGTTCATCGATTCCGGCAACCGCCCGGAGTGGATGATCCTCGACGTCATCCCGGTCATCCCGCCGGAGCTGCGTCCGCTGGTCCCCCTGGACGGCGGCCGCTTCGCCACCTCGGACCTCAACGACCTCTACCGCCGCGTCATCAACCGCAACAACCGCTTGAAGCGCCTGATCGAGCTGCGCGCACCCGACATCATCGTGCGCAACGAGAAGCGCATGCTGCAGGAGGCGGTTGACGCCCTGTTCGACAACGGCCGCCGCGGCCGCGTCATCACCGGCGCCAACAAGCGCCCGTTGAAGTCGCTCAGCGACATGCTCAAGGGCAAGCAGGGCCGCTTCCGCCAGAACCTGCTCGGCAAGCGCGTCGACTATTCCGGCCGCTCGGTCATCGTCGTCGGTCCGGAGCTCAAGCTCCACCAGTGCGGCCTGCCCAAGAAGATGGCGCTCGAGCTGTTCAAGCCGTTCATCTACTCGAAGCTCGAACTCTACGGCATGGCGACCACCATCAAGGCCGCCAAGCGCATGGTCGAGAAGGAGCGTCCCGAGGTCTGGGACATCCTCGAGGAGGTCATCCGCGAGCATCCGGTGCTGCTCAACCGCGCGCCCACGCTCCACCGCCTCGGCATCCAGGCCTTCGAGCCGGTGCTGATCGAGGGCAAGGCGATCCAGCTGCATCCGCTGGTCTGCACGGCCTTCAACGCCGACTTCGACGGCGACCAGATGGCCGTCCACGTGCCGCTGTCGCTCGAGGCGCAGCTCGAGGCCCGCGTGCTGATGATGTCGACCAACAACATCCTCAGCCCGGCCAACGGCAAGCCGATCATCGTGCCGTCGCAGGACATCGTGCTCGGCCTCTACTACATGACCATGGAGCGCGAAGGCGAGCCGGGCGAGGGCATGGTCTTCGGCGACCCTGGCGAGATCGACCAGGCGCTGTTCCACGGCCGCACGACCCTGCACGCCAAGGTGCGCGCGCGCATCAGGACCGTCGACAAGGACGGCACGCCGATCACCCCCGTGGTGCAGACCACGCCGGGCCGCGTCATCCTGTCGGCGCTGCTGCCGCAGCACCAGGCCGTGCCGTTCAAGCTGATCAACCAGCTCCTGACCAAGAAGGAGATCTCCAACGTCATCGACGTGGTGTATCGCCATTGCGGCCAGAAGGAGACGGTGATCTTCGCCGACCGGCTGATGTCGATGGGCTTCCATCACGCCTGCCGCGCCGGCCTGTCCTTCGGCAAGGATGACCTGGTCATCCCGAAGGCCAAGGAGCGGCTGGTCGACGAGACCAAGCAGCGCGTCACCGAGTACGAGCAGCAGTACCAGGACGGCCTGATCACCCAGGGCGAGAAGTACAACAAGGTGGTCGACGCCTGGTCGCACTGCACGGACAAGGTCGCCGAGGAGATGATGAAGGAGATCAGCCGCCCCAAGAAGGGCGAGCCGATCAACTCGGTCTACATGATGGCGCATTCCGGTGCGCGCGGCTCGGCGGCCCAGATCAAGCAGCTCGCCGGCATGCGCGGCCTCATGGCCAAGCCGTCGGGCGAGATCATCGAGACGCCGATCATCTCGAACTTCAAGGAAGGCCTCACCGTGCTCGAGTACTTCAACTCGACCCACGGCGCCCGTAAGGGCCTGGCCGACACGGCGCTCAAGACCGCCAACTCGGGCTACCTGACGCGGCGTCTCGTCGACGTGGCGCAGGACGCCATCATCGTCGAGGACGATTGCGGCACCGAGAAGGGCCTGACCACCAAGGCGGTGGTCGAGGGCGGCGAGGTCATCGCCACGCTCGGCGAGCGCATCCTCGGCCGCTCGGCCGCGGTCGACGTCGTCGATCCGCTCAACGGCAACGTGCTGGTCAAGGCCGGCGGCCTGATCGCCGAGGAGGAAGTCGATATCGTCGAGCGCGCCGGCCTGGAGCAGGTGAAGATCCGCTCCGTGCTGACCTGCGAGAGCGTGGAGGGCGTGTGCGGCAAGTGCTACGGGCGCGATCTCGCCCGCGGCACGATGGTCAACGTCGGCGAGGCGGTGGGCATCATCGCCGCCCAGTCGATCGGCGAGCCGGGCACCCAGCTCACCATGCGCACCTTCCACATCGGCGGCGCGGTGCAGCGTGGCGCCGAGCAGTCGTCGGTCGAGGCGGCCTACGACGCCAAGGTGAAGATCTTCAACCGCAACGTGGTCATCAACTCAAGCGGCGTGCCCGTGGTCATGGGCCGCAACTGCGAGGTCATTCTCGTCGACGAGAACGGCCGCGAGCGCGCGCGCCACAAGGTGCCGTATGGCGCCAAGCTGCTGTCCGACGAGGGCGCCGACGTCAAGAAGGGCCAGAAGCTCGCCGAGTGGGATCCGTACACCCTGCCGATCATCACCGAGAAGGAGGGTATCGCCCACTACGTCGACCTGCTCGAGGGTGTGTCGGTGCGCGAGATCATGGACGAGGCGACCGGCATCTCGAACAAGGTCGTCATCGACTGGCGCCAGCAGCCCAAGGGCGCGGAGCTGCGTCCGCGTGTCACGCTGCGCGACAAGAAGGGCAACGTACTCAAGCTCGCCAACGGGCTCGAGGCGCGCTACTTCATGTCGGTCGACGCCATCCTGTCGGTCGAGAACGGGGCCGAGGTCCGGGCCGGCGACGTGCTGGCGCGTATCCCGCGCGAGTCGTCGAAGACCCGCGACATCACCGGCGGTCTGCCGCGTGTCGCCGAGCTCTTCGAGGCGCGCAAGCCGAAAGATTTCGCGATCATCAGCGAGATCGACGGCCGCGTCGAATTCGGCAAGGACTACAAGACCAAGCGCCGCATCCTCGTCCGCCCGGTGGACGAGACACAGGAGCCGGTCGAGTACCTGATCCCCAAGGGCAAGCATATCAGCGTGCAGGAAGGCGACTTCGTGCAGCGCGGCGATCTGCTGATGGACGGCAACCCGGTGCCGCACGACATCCTGCGCGTGCTCGGTGTCGAGGCGCTGGCCACCTACCTGTGCAACGAGATCCAGGAGGTCTATCGCCTGCAGGGCGTGAAGATCAACGACAAGCACATCGAGGTGATCGTTCGCCAGATGCTGCAGAAGGTCGAGATCGATGACGCCGGCGAGACGACGTTCCTGGCCGGCGAGCAGGTGGATCGCGACGAGTTCGAGGCGGCTAACCACAAGGCGGCGGCCGAGAACTATCGTCCGGCCACGGCCAAGCCGGTGCTCCAGGGCATCACCAAGGCCAGCCTGCAGACCCGCTCGTTCATCTCGGCGGCCTCCTTCCAGGAGACCACCCGCGTGCTGACCGAGGCGGCGGTCGTCGGCAAGGTCGACAACCTCCAGGGTCTCAAGGAGAACGTGATCGTCGGCCGGCTCATCCCGGCTGGTACCGGCAGCGTCATGGCGCGCATGCGCCAGATCGCCGCCGAGCGCGACCGCGAATTCCTGGCGGCCAAGAAGGATACCGATGAGGAAGCGCCCGCCGAGGCCGAGACCAAGGAGAAGCCGCGAGCCATTGCCGGCACGCGCCGCCGGGTCAAAGCCTGACGGTTCGCCAAACCTCCTGAGACGGTTCAGGACGGCCGCCCCGCAAGGGGCGGCCGTTTTGTTAACTATTTGATTAGTAACAGAAAAATGGCAGGCGCGCCGATCCGGGCTTAACGCCTTGCCAGGCCACTGTTTTTGTTGACGGCCCTACCCCCGATCCATATATTCCGCGCACCTTTCGGGGGCCGGTGGTCGGACTTGTATTCCGAGACGTGGCCCTGAGGTGAAACAGACAGCGTTGGCGCCGAACGAATCGGCGTGTGGGATTGCCCGCGGGACCCCGTCTTGCGATGGGGGCATCGCCCGTGCGGGCGTTTTGTTTGGGTGCGTGTCGCGGAAGCGGCGCGCGCCTGCGTAGGTCAGGGACGAGGAAGAGAGAGGAACGATCCGGCATGCCGACGGTCAATCAGCTGATCCGCAATGGACGGCACGACAAGGTCGATCGCAACAAGGTTCCGGCCCTCAAGGGCAGCCCGCAGAAACGCGGCGTCTGCACGCGCGTCTACACGACGACGCCGAAGAAGCCGAACTCCGCGCTGCGCAAGGTCGCGCGCGTGCGCCTGACCAACGGCTACGAGGTCACCAGCTATATCCCCGGCGAAGGCCATAACCTGCAGGAACACTCGGTCGTCATGATCCGCGGTGGCCGCGTCAAGGACCTTCCCGGTGTCCGCTATCACATCATCCGCGGCAGCCTCGACACCCAGGGTGTCAAGGATCGCCGCCAGCGCCGTTCGAAGTACGGCGCCAAGCGTCCGAAGTAAGGAGAGCGCCGCATGTCACGCCGCCGCGCCGCGCAACGCCGCGAAGTTCTGCCGGATCCGAAATTCGGAGATCTGATCCTCACCCGCTTCATGAACAGCATGATGTTCTCGGGCAAGAAGTCAGTCGCCGAAGGTATCGTCTACGGGGCCTTCGACATCATCCAGAAGAAGACCGGGCAGGAAGCGCTGAAGATCTTCCACGGCGCGCTCGACAATGTCCGTCCGGCGCTCGAGGTTCGCTCGCGCCGCGTCGGCGGCGCCACCTATCAGGTGCCGGTCGAGGTCCGCCAGGACCGCAGCCAGGCGCTGGCCATCCGCTGGATCATCGCCTCGGCGCGCAGCCGCACCGAGCACACGATGACCGACCGCCTGTCGGCCGAGATCCTCGACGCCGCCAACAACCGCGGCTCCGCGGTGAAGAAGCGCGAAGACACGCACCGCATGGCGGAAGCCAACCGCGCCTTCTCGCATTACCGCTGGTAACGCCTTACCGGAATTCTGACATGTCGCGTACCACGCCTCTCGATCGTTACCGCAATATCGGCATCATGGCTCACATCGATGCCGGCAAGACGACGACGACCGAGCGCATCCTTTTCTACACCGGCAAGTCCTACAAGATCGGCGAAGTGCACGAAGGCACGGCGACGATGGACTGGATGGAGCAGGAGCAGGAGCGCGGCATCACCATCACCTCGGCCGCGACCACCGCGTTCTGGCGCGACCATCGCATCAACATCATCGACACGCCCGGCCACGTCGACTTCACCATCGAGGTGGAGCGTTCCTTACGCGTGCTCGACGGCGCCGTGGCGGCCTTCGACGGCGTCAACGGCGTGGAGCCGCAGTCGGAGACCGTGTGGCGCCAGGCCGACAAGTACGGCGTGCCGCGCGTCTGCTACGTCAACAAGATGGACCGCATCGGCGCCGACTTCTACATGTCGGTGGATACGATCGTGGACCGCCTGGGCGCCAAGCCCGTGGTTCTCCAGCTGCCGATCGGCGCGGAGAGCAACTTCATCGGCGTTGTCGATCTCGTGCGCATGAAGTCGGTGACCTGGAAGGACGAGACCCTGGGCGCCGAGTACGTGCTGGGCGAGATCCCGGACGACATGAAGGAGAAGGCGGCCGAGTATCGCGCCAAGCTGCTCGAAGCTGTCGTCGACATGGACGATGCCGCTCTCGAGGCCTATCTCGGCGGCCAGGAGCCGGACGAGGCGACGCTCAAGGCCTGCATCCGCAAGGGCACGGTCTCCAGCAAGTTCTACCCGGTGATCTGCGGCTCGTCCTTCAAGAACAAGGGCGTGCAGCCGCTGCTCGACGCCGTCGTCGACTACCTGCCGTCGCCGGCGGACGTCGCCGCCGTCAGGGGCACCTCGGTCGACGGCAAGACCGAGATCGAGCGCAAGTGCGAGGACACCGAGCCGTTCTCCGGCCTGGCGTTCAAGATCATGACCGACCCGTTCGTCGGCTCGCTCACCTTCGTGCGCATCTATTCGGGTGTGCTCGCGACCAGCACCGGCGTGCTGAATTCGGTCAAGGATAAGACCGAGCGTATCGGCCGCATGCTGCTGATGCATGCAAACCATCGCGAAGACATCAAGGAAGCGCGCGCTGGAGACATCGTGGCTCTCGCCGGCCTCAAGATGACCACCACCGGCGACACGCTCTGCGACGAGAACAAGCCGATCGTTCTCGAGCGCATGGAGTTCCCGGACCCCGTCATCGAGGTCGCGGTCGAGCCGAAGACCAAGGGCGACCAGGAGAAGATGGGCATGGCGCTCGCGCGCCTGGCCACCGAGGATCCGTCCTTCCGCGTCACCAGCGACGCCGAGTCAGGACAGACGATCATCAAGGGGATGGGCGAGCTCCACCTCGAGATCATCGTCGATCGCATGAAGCGCGAGTTCAAGGTCGAGGCCAATGTCGGCGCGCCGCAGGTGGCGTACCGCGAGACGATCAGCCGCGTCCTCGAGCACGACTACACGCACAAGAAGCAGTCTGGCGGCTCAGGCCAGTATGCCCGCGTCAAGATCAAGTACGAGCCGATGGTGGCCGGCAGCGGCTACGAGTTCGAGAACGACGTTGTCGGCGGCTCCGTGCCGAAGGAATACGTCCCGGGCGTGGTCAAGGGCCTCGACTCGGCGCGCACGGCTGGCCCGATCGCCGGCTTTCCGGTCATCGACTTCAAGGCGACCCTGATCGACGGCGCCTACCACGACGTCGACTCCTCGGCGCTCGCCTTCGAGATCGCCACGCGCGCGAACTTCCGCGAAGCCATCACCAAGGCCGGCCCGAAGCTGCTGGAGCCGGTGATGCGCGTCGAAGTGGTGACGCCCGAGGATTACATGGGCGACGTGATCGGCGACCTCAACAGCCGTCGCGGTCAGATCAACAGCATGGACAGCCGCGGCAATGCGCGCGTCGTCCAGGCGATGGTGCCGCTGGCCAACATGTTCGGCTACGTGAACAACCTGCGCTCGATGAGCCAGGGTCGTGCCACCTACACCATGCACTTCGATCATTACGAGCAAGTCCCGCAGGCGGTAGCGGACGAAGTCCGCGCCAAGATGGCCTGACGCGGCCCCAGGGAGAACGGAGAAGAACAATGTCGAAAGCGAAATTCGAGCGGAACAAGCCGCACTGCAACATTGGGACGATCGGGCACGTTGACCACGGGAAGACGTCGCTGACGGCGGCGATCACGAAGGTGCTGGCGGAGACGGGCGGCGCGACGTTCATGGCGTACGACCAGATCGACAAGGCGCCTGAAGAGAAGGCGCGCGGCATCACGATCAACACGGCGCATGTTGAGTATGAGACGAAGAACCGGCATTACGCGCATGTCGATTGCCCGGGCCACGCGGACTACGTGAAGAACATGATCACGGGTGCGGCGCAGATGGACGGGGCGATCCTGGTTGTCTCGGCGGCGGACGGCCCGATGCCGCAGACGCGCGAGCACATTCTTCTGGCGCGCCAGGTCGGCGTGCCCGCCCTGGTGGTGTTCCTGAACAAGTGCGACATGGTTGAAGATGCGGAACTGCTCGACCTGGTCGAGCTCGAGGTTCGCGAGCTTCTGTCGAAGTACGAGTTCCCCGGGGACAAGATCCCGATCATCCGTGGCTCGGCGCTGATGGCGCTGGAGGGCAAGGACGAGAAGCTGGGCAAGCTCGCGGTGCTGGAGCTGATGAAGGCGGTTGATGAGAACATCCCGCAGCCGACGCGCCCGAAGGACAAGCCGTTCCTGATGCCGATCGAGGACGTGTTCACGATCTCGGGACGCGGCACGGTGGTGACCGGCCGGGTGGAGCGCGGGATCGTCAAGGTGAACGACGAAGTCGAGATCGTGGGCATCAAGCCGACGACCAAGACGGTGGTGACGGGTGTTGAGATGTTCCGCAAGCTGCTGGACAGCGGCGAGGCGGGCGACAACATCGGCGCGCTGCTGCGCGGCACGAAGCGCGAGGAGGTCGAGCGCGGCCAGGTTCTTGCGGCACCCGGCTCGATCACGCCGCACACGAAGTTCAAGGCCGAGGCCTACATCCTGACGAAGGAAGAGGGCGGGCGGCACACGCCGTTCTTCTCGAACTACCGTCCGCAGTTCTACTTCCGCACGACGGACGTGACGGGCTCGGTGGTTCTGCCGGCGGGGACGGAGATGGTGATGCCGGGCGACAACATCGCCATGGAAGTTCACCTGATCGCGCCGATCGCCATGGACGAGGGCCTGCGCTTCGCCATCCGCGAGGGCGGCCGCACCGTCGGCGCCGGCGTCGTCGCAAAGATCATCGAGTAGCGGGTCCGCGCGACCAAGGAATACAGTTATGGAACATCAAGGCATCCGCATCCGCCTCAAGGCGTTTGATCACCGCGTGCTGGACCAGTCGACGAGCGAGATCGTCAACACGGCCAAGCGGACGGGCGCGCAGGTGCGCGGGCCGATCCCGCTGCCGACGGAGCTCGAGAAGTTCACGGTGAACCGCAGCCCGCACGTCGACAAGAAGAGCCGCGAGCAGTTTGAAATTCGCACGCATCGCCGCCTGCTCGATATCGTCGATCCCACCCCGCAGACCGTGGACGCGCTGATGAAGCTCGACCTCGCCGCGGGCGTGGACGTCGAGATCAAGCTCGGGCCGGCATAAGGATTCGGATCGGAAATCGCCATGCGTACCGGTGTCATCGCACAGAAAGTCGGCATGACGCGCCTGTTCACGGAAGAGGGCGCCCACGTGCCCGTCACCGTGCTCAAGCTCGATCAGTGCCAGGTTGTGGCCGTCCGCACGGCCGAGAAGGATGGCTACAGCGCCGTCCAGCTCGGCATCGGCAAAGCCAAGGTGAAGAACGTCAGCAAGGCGCAGCGCGGCCATTTCGCCAAGGCGAAGGTCGAGCCCAAGCGCAAGCTCAATGAATTCCGGGTCGCCAAGGACGCGGTGCTCGAAGTCGGCGCCGAGATCACGGCCGCTCATTTCGTCGCCGGCCAGTTCGTCGACATCGCGGGAGTCACCCAGGGCAAGGGCTTCCAGGGCGTCATGAAGCGCTGGAACTTCGGCGGTCTCGAAGCCTCGCACGGCGTGTCGATCAGCCACCGTAGCCATGGCTCGACCGGTCAGCGCCAGGATCCGGGCCGCACCTTCCAGAACAAGAAGATGGCCGGCCATATGGGCCAGACGCGCATCACCACGCAGAACCTCAAGGTCGTCGGCACCGATATCGACAAGGGCCTGATCCTCATCGCGGGTGCCGTTCCCGGCTCGGCCGGCGGCTACGTGCGCGTCACCGACGCGGTCAAGCGCAAGCGTCCGAAGGAGGCGCCGTATCCGGCCGCCCTCCGGGCGGCTGCCGCCCAGGCTCCCAAAGATGCTGGGGCCAAGGAATAAGCCATGAAACTCTCGGTCAAGACCTTGGACAACAAGGACGCCGGCTCGATCGACGTCAGCGATGACGTGTTCGGCCAGCCGTCGCGCCCGGATATCCTGGCGCGCATGGTGCGCTGGCAGCTCGCCAAGCGCCGCGCCGGCACGCACGACACCAAGGAGATCGGCGAGATCTCCGGCGGCGGCAAGAAGCCGCGCCCGCAGAAGGGCTCCGGCCGCTCGCGCCAGGGCTCGACCCGCAGCCCGCAGTGGCGCGGCGGTGCGGTGATCTTCGGGCCGACGCCGCGCAGCCATGCGCACGACCTGCCCAAGAAGGTCCGCAAGCTCGCCCTCAAGGCGGCGCTGTCGGCCAAGCAGGCCGAGGGCAAGCTGATCGTCATCGACGGCACCAAGCTCGACAAGCCGAAGACGGCCGATCTCGCCAAGCGTTTCGCCACGCTTGGCCTGTCGTCGGTGCTGATCATCGACGGCGCGGCGGTCGACATCAATTTCGCCCGCGCGGCGCGCAACCTGCCGGGCGTGGACGTGCTGCCCCAGCAGGGCGCCAACGTCTACGACATCCTGCGCCGCGACACCCTCGTCCTGACCAAGGACGCGGTCCAGCATCTGGAGGCGCGCCTGAAATGAGCGACGCGAAGAAGACCAAGAAGCCGGCCTACGCCAAGGAAGAGCTCTACGGCGTGATCCTCGCCCCGGTGATCACCGAGAAGGCGACGCGCGGCTCCGAGCACAACCAGGTGACCTTCCGCGTGCGCAACGACGCGTCCAAGCCGCTGATCAAGGCGGCCGTGGAGGGCCTGTTCAACGTCAAGGTGTCCGGCGTCAACACGATCAACGTCCAGGGCAAGACCAAGCGCTTCCGCAACAACCTCGGCCAGCGCTCGGATTTCAAGAAGGCCATTGTGACCCTCGCCGAGGGTCACACGATCGACGTGACCACCGGTATCTGAGCGGACCACAGCCATGGCACTCAAAACCTTCAAGCCGGTCACCCCGGGCCTGCGCCAGGTCGTCCTCATCGACCGCAGCGAGCTCTACAAGGGCGGGCCGATCAAGAACCTGACCGAGGGTCTGAAGTCGACCGGCGGCCGCAACAACCACGGCCACATCACCACGCGTCATCACGGCGGCGGCCATCGCCGGCGCTATCGCATGGTCGATTTCAAGCGCAAGAAGTTCGATGTGGCCGGCACGGTCGAGCGTATCGAATACGACCCGAACCGCACCGCCTTCATCGCGCTGCTCCGCTATGCCGATGGCGAGCTCGCCTACATCCTGGCGCCGCAGCGCCTGGCGGTGGGCGACTCGGTCGTCTCGGGCGAGCGCGCCGACATCAAGCCGGGCAACGCCCTGCCGATGCGCAACATCCCGGTCGGCACCGTCATTCACAACGTCGAGCTCAAGCCCGGCGGCGGCGGCAAGCTGGCCCGCTCGGCCGGCACGTTCGTGCAGCTCGTGGGCAAGGACCAGGGCTACGCGCTGCTGCGCCTGTCTTCGGGCGAGACGCGCAAGGTCCCCGGCGAGTGCCTGGCGACGATCGGCGCGGTGTCGAACCCGGACCAGCAGAACGTCAAGATCGGCAAGGCCGGCCGCAACCGCTGGATGGGCTGGCGCCCGTCGGTGCGCGGCACGGCGATGAACCCGATCGATCACCCGCATGGCGGCGGCGAAGGCCGCACCAAGGGTGGCCGCCATCCGGTCACCCCGTGGGGCAAGCCGACCAAGGGCGCGAAGACGCGTCACAACAAACAGACGGATAAGCTGATTATCCGTCGCCGCAACGCGAAGTAACGGAGGCCAAGGTGGCACGCTCGGTTTGGAAGGGCCCGTTTGTCGACGGGTATCTTCTCAAAAAGGCGGAGAAGTCGCGGGGCACAGGCCGCAACGAGATCATCAAGATCTGGTCGCGCCGGTCCACGATTCTGCCGCAGTTCGTCGGCCTGACCTTCGGGGTCTACAACGGCCACAAGTTCCTGCCTGTGCTGGTGACCGAGAACATGGTCGGCCACAAGTTCGGCGAGTTCTCGCCGACGCGGGTGTTCCACGGCCACTCGGCGGGTGACAAGACCGCCAAGAGGGACGAATGAGCAAGCCCCACAAGCCGCGGCGCCGCGCCGACAACGAGGCCCAGGCGATCGCCCGCGCCATCCGCACGAGCCCGCGCAAGCTCAACCTGGTCGCGGAGCTGATCCGCGGCATGGACGCCTCCAAGGCGCTCGCCGAGCTCACCTTCTCCAAGCGCCGCATCGCGGTGACGGTGAAGAAGGTGCTGCAGGCCGCCATCGCCAACGCCGAGAACAACCACCAGCTCGACGTCGACCGGCTCTACGTCGCCGAGGCCCATGTCGGCAAGGCCTTCGCCATGCGTCGCTTCCATGCCCGCGGCCGCGGCCGCTCGGCCGGTATCGTCAAGCCCTTCAGCCACCTCACCGTCATCGTGCGCGAGCGCGAAGCGGCGAAAACCGCAGAGAAGAGCGCCTAACCATGGGTCAAAAAGTCAACCCGATCGGGCTTCGCCTCGGCATCAACCGGACGTGGGATTCGCGCTGGTTCGCGGTCGACGACTACGCCAAGATGCTGCACGAGGACCTGCAGCTCCGTAAGTACCTGACCGAGCGCCTGATGCAGGCCGGCGTGTCGCGCGTGGTCATCGAGCGCCCCGCCAAGAAGGCGCGCATCACCATCCACACCGCGCGCCCCGGCGTCGTCATCGGCAAGAAGGGCGCCGACATCGAGAAGCTGCGCTCCGATCTCGCCAAGCTCACCAAGAGCGAGGTCAACCTCAACATCGTCGAGATCCGCAAGCCCGAGATCGACGCCAAGCTGGTGGCCGAGAATATCGCCCAGCAGCTCGAGCGCCGCGTCGCTTTCCGCCGCGCCATGAAGCGCGCCGTGCAGTCGGCCATGCGCCTGGGCGCCCAGGGCATCCGCATCAACTGCTCGGGCCGCCTCGGCGGCGCCGAGATCGCCCGCGTCGAGTGGTATCGCGAGGGGCGCGTGCCGCTGCACACGCTGCGCGCCGACATCGACTACGGCACGGCGACGGCCAAGACCACCTACGGCACGTGCGGCGTCAAGGTCTGGGTGTTCAAGGGCGAGATCATGGCCCACGACCCGATGGCCCAGGACAAGCGCGCCGCCGAACAGGCTCCGGCCCGCTAAGCCCGACTTCGGACAAGGACCATGCTGCAACCGAAACGCACAAAATACCGCAAGGCCCACAAGGGCCGCGTGCACGGCAACGCCAAGGGCGGCTTCACGCTGAACTTCGGCGCCTTCGGCCTCAAGGCCCTGGAGCCGACGCGCATGACCGCGCGTCAGATCGAAGCCGCGCGCCGCACCATCACCCGCCACCTGAAGCGCGTCGGGCGCGTGTGGATCCGCGTCTTCCCGGACGTGCCGGTGTCGAAGAAGCCGGCCGAGGTCCGCATGGGCTCCGGCAAGGGCACGCCGGAATTCTGGGTCTGCCGCATCAAGCCGGGCCGCATCCTGTTCGAGATCGACGGCGTCAACCGCGCCATCGCCCAGGAGGCGTTCACGCTGGCCGCGGCCAAGCTGCCGATCAAGACCAAGGTCATCGGCCGTCTGGGCGAGGAGGGCTGACCATGAAATCCGCCGATATCCGCGCCAAGAGCGCCGATGAGCTGAAGACCCAGCTCGCCGACCTGAAGAAGGAGCAGTTCAACCTGCGCTTCCAGCGGGCCAGCGGGCAGCTCGAGAACACCGCCCGGGTGCGTCAGGTGCGTCGCGACATCGCGCGTATCCAGACCGTGCTCGGCGAGCGCGGACGCGCTGCGCCCGCGGCCGCGAAGTAAGGAAAGAAGACCATGCCCCGGCGAGTCCTCCAGGGAATCGTGACCAGCGACGTCAATGAAAAGACCGTGACGGTCGAAGTTCAGCGTCGCTTCACGCATCCCACGTACAAGAAGATCATCGTGCGCTCCAAGAAGTACCTGGCGCACGACGAAACCAACCAGGTGAAGACCGGCGACCGCGTGCGTATCCGCGAGTGCCGTCCGATATCCAAGCGCAAGCGCTGGGAAGTCGTCACCGACGCCGCGGAAGCGGCGGCCAAGGCCTGAGGGAGCACCCGTCGCCATGATCCAGATGAAAACCAATCTGGAAGTCGCCGATAATTCGGGCGCCAGGCGCGTGCAATGCGTCAAGGTGCTCGGCGGCTCCAAGCGCAAGAACGCCTCGATCGGCGACGTCATCGTCGTCTCGATCAAGGAGGCGATCCCGCGCGGCCGCGTCAAGAAGGGCGACGTCCACAAGGCCGTCATCGTGCGGACCCGCTTTGCGATCCGTCGCACCGACGGCTCGACCGTGCGCTTCGACCGCAATGCCGCGGTGCTGATCTCGAAGGAAGGCGAGCCGATCGGCACGCGCATCTTCGGGCCGGTGACCCGCGAGCTGCGCGCCAAGGGCTACATGAAGATCATCAGCCTGGCGCCTGAGGTGCTGTGATGCTGGCGAACGAGCGTACCAAGATGAAGATCCGCAAGGGCGACAACGTGGTCGTGACCACCGGTCGCGACAAGGGCAAGAGCGGCAGCGTGCTGCGCGTCTTCCCGACCGAGAACCGCCTGCTCGTGCAGGGCGTCAACATGGTCAAGCGGCACACCAAGCCGCGCGCCGGCCAGCAGGGCGGCATCGTGGAGAAGGAAAACCCGATCCACGCCTCGAACGTCGCGCTCTCGGATCCCAAGGACAACAAGCCGACCCGCGTCGGCTTCAAGATCGTCGACGGCCGCAAGGTGCGCTTTGCCCGCCGCTCCGGCGAGATCATCGATCGGTGAATGCCATGACGACTCGCATGCAGGAACTGTATTCCAAGACCGTCAAGCCGCAGCTCATCGAGCAGTTCAAGTACAAGAACGCGCTCCAGGTGCCGCGCCTGACCAAGATCGTGGTCAACATGGGTGTCGGCGAGACGACCTCGGACATCAAGAAGATGGACGCGGCCCTCTCCGACCTCACGGCGATCACCGGCCAGAAGCCGGTGATGATCCGCTCGAAGAAGGCGATCGCCAACTTCAAGCTGCGCCGCGGCCTGCCGATCGGCGCCAAGGTCACCCTGCGGGGCGCCCGCATGTACGAGTTCCTCGACCGGCTGGTCACCATCGCGCTGCCGCGCGTGCGCGACTTCCGCGGCCTGTCGGGCAAGAGCTTCGACGGCCACGGCAATTACGCGCTCGGCCTCAAAGAGCAGATCGTGTTCCCGGAGATCAACTACGACAAGATCGACTCCGTCCGGGGCATGGACATCATCATCGTCACCACGGCGAAGACCAATGACGAGGCGAAGGCGCTTCTCAAGGGCTTCAACATGCCGTTCGTCAATTGACCGCCGGCGAGGACTGAACTCATGGCGAAGAAGAGCTCCATTCAAAAGAACAAGCGCCGCGAGCGGCTGGTGAAGCAGTTCGCCGCCAAGCGCGCGCGCCTCAAGGCCGTGGCCAACGACAAGAATCTGCCCATCGAGGAGCGGTTCGCGGCGCGGCTCAAGCTGGCCGAGCTGCCGCGCAATTCGGCGCCGAGCCGTGTGCGCAACCGCTGCGAGCTCACCGGGCGGCCGCGGGCGACCTATCGCAAGTTCAAACTGTCACGCATCGCGTTGCGCGATCTGGCCTCGACCGGGCAGATCCCGGGCGTGGTCAAGTCGAGCTGGTAACGGAGGATTTCGGGATATGGCGATTAGCGATCCCATTGGCGATATGCTTACGCGCATCCGGAACGCTCAGGCGGCGGGTGAGCGTCAGGTACTCTCGCCGGCCTCGAAGCTGCGCAAGAGCGTGCTCGAAGTTCTCGAGCGCGAAGGCTACATTCGCGGTTTCTCGTGGTCGGAAGTGCGTACCGGCATTCCCCAGTTCACCATCGAGCTCAAGTACGACGAAGGCTCGCCCGTCATCAAGGAGATCGACCGGATCTCCAAGCCGGGCCGCCGCGTCTACTCCAAGATCAAGGACCTGCAGAAGGTCTATGGCGGGCTCGGCATCTCCATCCTCTCGACTCCGCGCGGCGTCATGTCCGACAACGAGGCCCGCGCTGCCAATGTCGGCGGCGAAGTCCTCTGCCGCGTGTTCTGAGCAGGCATCCCATGTCGCGTATCGGTAAAAATCCCGTCCCCATCCCCACCGGCGTCAACGTCGCCGTGGCCGGCCAGGTGATCACCATCCAGGGCAAGCTCGGCAAGCAGTCGCTGACCCTGCACGGCGACGTCTCGGCCGCCGTCGACGGTGGCAAGGTCGTGCTCAAGCCGCGTTCGATGTCCAAGCGCGCCCGCGCGTTGTGGGGCACCTCGCGCGCCCTGATCAACAATGGCGTCAAGGGCGTGTCGGCCGGGTTCACCCAGAATCTGGAGATCAACGGCGTCGGCTATCGCGCGCAGATCGAGGGCAAGAACCTCAACCTGCAGCTCGGCTACAGCCACGACATCAAGTACCCGATCCCGGAAGGCATCACGATCAAGGTCGGCGAGAAGCAGACCACGATCGCCATCACCGGTGCCGACCGTCAGCGCGTCGGCCAGGTGGCCGCCGAGATCCGTTCGCTGCGTAAGCCCGAGCCCTACAAGGGCAAGGGAATCAAGTACGACAACGAACATGTCCGCCGCAAGGAAGGCAAAAAGAAGTAGGCCCGCCATGCAGAAGCAGGAACAGCTCTTCGCGCGCCGCCAGCGGCGCCAGCGCATCGCGATCCGGAAGAAGGCGGTGGGCCGTCTGCGCCTGTCGATCTTCCGCTCGTCGAAGCACATCTACGCGCAGGTGATCGACGACGCCAAGGGCGTCACGGTCGCCGCCGCCTCGAGCCTCGACACCGATCTGCGCAAGGGTCTCAAGACCGGCGCCGATGTCGGTGCCGCCAAGGCGGTCGGCAAGCTGGTCGCCGAGCGGGCGATCAAGGCCGGGGTCAAGGAAGTGGTCTTCGACCGCGGCGGTTATATCTTTCATGGCCGGGTGAAGGCCCTGGCCGACGCCGCCCGCGAGGGCGGGCTCAGCTTCTGAGCCTTTAAGCGTCTAAGACTGGAGACGGAACACGATGGCACGCAACGAAGGACGCGGAGGCGGCGAGCGCTCGGGCGGTGGTCGCCGGCGTGAAGGCGAAGGCCAGCGCGAGGAAAGCGAGCTGATCGAGAAGCTCGTCAGCATCAACCGCGTCGCCAAGGTGGTGAAGGGCGGCCGGCGCTTCGGCTTCGCCGCGGTGGTGGTCGTGGGTGACGGCAAGGGCCGCGCCGGCTACGGCACGGGCAAGGCCCGCGAGGTCCCCGAGGCGATCCGCAAGGCGACCGAATCCGCCAAGCGCGCGATGGTCCGCGTTCCCCTGCGCGAAGGCCGCACGATCCATCACGACGTCTATGGCCGCTACGGTGCGGGCAAGGTCGTGGTGCGCGCCGCCAAGGCGGGTACCGGCATCATCGCCGGCGGCCCGATGCGCGCCATCTTCGAGAGCCTGGGCCTGCACGACGTCGTGGCCAAGTCGGTGGGCTCGTCGAACCCGCACAACATGATCAAGGCGACTTTCGTGGCCCTGGCGCGGATTTCCAGCCCCCGTTCGGTCGCGTCGCGCCGCGGCAAGAAGATCGGTGACATTCTCGGCCGCCGCGAAGGCGAGGCCGCGGCCACCGCCTGACGCGGCAAGGCCTAGGGAGCAGTACCATGAGCACGGCGAAGACGAAGGGTAAGACGATCAAGGTGACCCAGATCGGCAGTCCGATCGGGCGCACGCAGGACCAGCACGCCACACTGATCGGTCTCGGCCTCAACAAGCGTCACCGCAGCCGCGTCCTCGAGGACACGCCGGCGGTGCGCGGCATGATCACCAAGGTCAGCCATCTCATCCGGGTCGAGGAAACGGCTTAAGCCGTCCGTCGCCCGCAGTCAGGAACACGACGATGAAGCTCAATCAGATTCGCGACAATCCGGCAGCCCGCCAGGCGCCCAAGCGCGTTGGCCGTGGTATCGGCTCGGGCCTGGGCAAGACCTCGGGCCGCGGCGGCAAGGGCCAGACCGCGCGTTCGGGCGTGGCGCTCAACGGCTTCGAAGGCGGCCAGACGCCCCTTCACCGGCGCGTGCCCAAGCGCGGCTTCAACAACATCTTCCGCCGCGACTTCCAGGAGCTGAACCTGGCGACGCTGCAGAAGGCGATCGATGACGGCAAGCTGGGTGCCTCCGATCCGATCACCGCCAAGGGCCTGGTCACGGCCGGCGTCATCCGGCGCGAGCGCGACGGCCTGCGCCTGCTCGGCGACGGCAAGGACACCTTCAAGGCGAAGGTGACCATCGAAGTCGCCGGGGCGTCGAAGTCGGCCGTCGAGGCGATCGAGAAGGCCGGCGGCAAGGTCGTGGTTCTCAAGGACATCCGCGAGAACGTCGAGAAGGATAGCGCCGCCAAGAAGGCGCGCCGCGAGAAACGCAAGGCCAAGGAAGCCAAGCCGGTGAAGCCCGCGGCTGAAGAGAAGCCGGCCGAGGGCAAACCCGACAAGGCCGAAGGCAAGGCCAAGCCCGCCAAGGCTTGATCGCAGCCACGCCGCTTCCCAGCTAGGGATCAGGAGTCGACATGGCGTCTGCCGCCGAGCAACTTGCCTCCAGCATCAATCTCGGCGCCTTCGCCAAGGCGACCGAGCTCAAGAAGCGGATCTGGTTCACGCTCGGCGCGCTGGTGATCTATCGCCTGGGCACCTACATCCCGATTCCGGGCATCGATCCCAGCGTTCTGGCGGAGCTGTTCAACCAGCAGCGCGGCGGCATCCTGGGCATGTTCGACATGTTCTCGGGCGGCGCGCTCGGGCGCATGACGATCTTCGCCCTCAACATCATGCCGTACATCTCGGCGGCCATCATCATGCAGCTGATGACCGCCGTCTCGCCGCAGCTTGAGGCGCTCAAGAAAGAAGGCGAGGTCGGTCGCAAGAAGATCAACCAGTACACCCGCTACGGCACGGTGGTGCTGGCGCTCTTCCAGTCCTTCGGCATCGCCGTCGGGCTCGAGGGCATGCAGGGTACGCAAGGCATGGCGGTCGTCGATCCCGGCATCTTCTTCCGCCTCAGCACCGTGATCACCCTGACCGGCGGCACGATCTTCCTGATGTGGCTGGGCGAGCAGATCACCGCCCGCGGTGTCGGCAACGGCACCTCGCTGATCATCTTCGCCGGCATCGTCGCAAATCTGCCGTCGGCCCTGGCGGCGACACTCGAGCTCGGCCGCACCGGCGCCCTGTCGACGGTGTTCATCGTCATCCTGCTGGTCATGGCCGTTGGCACGATCACCGTGATGGTGTTCTTCGAGCGCGCCCAGCGCCGGGTCATCGTGCAGTATCCCAAGCGCCAGGTCGGCAACAAGATGTTCGGCGGCGAATCCTCGCACATGCCGCTCAAGCTCAACACCTCGGGCGTCATTCCGCCGATTTTCGCCAGCTCGCTCCTGCTGCTGCCGTTGACCGTCGCCCAGTTCAGCGCCAACTCGGGCCCGGAGTGGCTGCAGGAAGTCACCGCCCGCCTGGCGCATGGTCAGCCGCTCTACATCATCATGTACGTGGCGCTGATCGTTTTCTTTGCGTTCTTCTACACGGCGATCGTCTTCAATCCGACCGAGACGGCGGAGAACCTGAAGAAATACGGCGGCTTCATCCCCGGTATCCGCCCCGGCAAGACCACCGCCGACTATCTGGATTACATCCTGACCCGGCTCACCGTGATCGGCGCGGCCTATCTGTCGATCATCTGCGTCCTGCCGGAGATCCTGATCTCGCAATACTCCGTGCCATTCTATTTCGGCGGCACCAGCCTGCTGATCGTGGTCAGCGTGACCATGGATACGGTGGCGCAGGTCCATTCGCACCTGCTTGCACATCAATACGAAGGGCTGATCAAGAAGACGAAGTTGCGCGGCCGTCGCGGCTGACGCCGGCGGCTCCCGTTCAAGGGAGCCCCTTTGGGGAGGGGACGTCATGAACATCGTTCTTCTGGGCCCGCCGGGCGCGGGCAAAGGGACGCAAGCCAAGCGCATCGAGGAAAAGTTCGGCCTGATCCAGCTCTCGACGGGCGACATGCTGCGTGCGGCCGTCGCCTCGGGCAGCGAGATCGGCCTGAAGGCCAAGGCCATCATGGAAGCCGGGCAGCTGGTCCCCGACGAGGTGGTGATCGCGCTGATCGCCGACCGTATCGACCGGCCGGACGCCAAGCGCGGTTTCATCCTCGACGGTTTTCCGCGCACCACCAAGCAGGCTGAAGCACTCGACCGCATGCTGGCGGAGAAGGGCATCAAGCTCGACCATGTCATCGAGATGAAGGTCGACGACGCGCTCCTCGTCGACCGCATCGCCGGCCGCTACACCTGCGCCAAGTGCGGTGCGGGCTATCACGATCGCAACCAGCGGCCGAGGGTCGAGGGCGTATGCGACGCCTGCGGCTCGACCGAATTCAGGCGCCGGGCCGACGACAACGCTGAGACCGTGAGCAAGCGGCTCCAGGCGTATCACGCGCAGACCGCGCCGATCCTGCCGTATTACCGGGCCCAGGGTGCGCTTAAGACAATCGACGGCATGGCGCCCATCGATGCAGTGACCGGCGCGCTGGTTCGCATCCTCGCGGCGCCCACGGCGAAGGCTCCGGCGGCTAAGACCAGGCCCGCCGCCAAGGCCAAGCCAAAAGCTGCCGCCAAGTCGCGTCCCAAGGCCAAGCGCCGGGCCAAGACGGCGCCGAAAAAGGCCAAGCGGCCGGTCAAGCCCAAGGACAAGCGCAAGGCCAAGCGGCCAGTTCCCGCGGCTCGCCGCAAAGTCCCCCGCCGGGCCGCCCGGGCTGCTGCCGGACGCCGGAGCGGCGCGCGTCGGAAATCAAGATAGGAGATATAAATCAATAGGTTGATGGATCTTTCGGAAATCGCTCTTGACGGTCATCAGGGCGTTGACTTGGGGGTCGAAAAACCTATAATCCGCCGCCTTCCCGGTGGTAGCAGCCATTTCGGTTGGCTCGCCTATTGCCGTGGGCTTTTCGTAGTTCGGTCGGAAGACGGGTGGCGCTCCATGAGTGCCGGGTGTTTTTCGGCCGTGTGATCCGGGTCAATTCCCGGGCCTGGATATCTGAGGAGAAATCGCGTGGCGCGTATTGCCGGCGTCAATTTACCGACCAACAAGCGCGTCGTCATCGCGCTGCGTTACATCTATGGCATCGGCCCCGCCAAGGCGCGCGAGATCTGCACCAAAGTGGGCATCGCCGCGCCGAAGCGCGTCAACCAGCTGAGCGACGCGGAAGTGCTGCAGATCCGCGAGATCATCGACCGCGACTACCAGGTCGAAGGCGATCTGCGTCGCGAGGTCGCGATGAACATCAAGCGGCTCATGGACATGGGCTGCTACCGGGGTCTGCGTCACCGCAAGGGCCTCCCGGTCCGCGGTCAGCGCACGCACACCAACGCCCGCACCCGCAAGGGCAAGGCGCGGCCGATCGCCGGCAAGAAGATCGCGACGCGCAAGTAACGAACGATAGGAATCGACCGCTATGGCCAAGCCGCAAGCCGCTCAAGGCGCTGCCGCACCCCGCCCGCGCCGCCGCGAGCGCAAGAACATCACGTCGGGCGTCGCGCATGTGAATGCGACGTTCAACAACACGATGATCACCATCACCGACGCCCAGGGCAACACCATCGCCTGGTCGTCGGCCGGCACGCAGGGCTTCAAGGGCTCGCGCAAGTCGACGCCGTACGCTGCCCAGATGGCGGCCGAGGATGCCGGCAAGAAGGCCATGGAACATGGCGTGCGGACGCTCGAAGTAGAAGTGAAGGGGCCTGGTGCAGGCCGCGAGTCGGCGCTGCGCGCATTGCAGACCGTCGGCTTCATGATCACCTCGATCCGCGACGTGACGCCGATCCCGCATAACGGCTGCCGGCCGCCCAAGCGCCGGCGCGTCTGAGATATACCTGCCGTCCTTCGGACGGCGTGGATAGCATTCCCGTTCGGCGACCGAAGCTGCGGTCCCGACGATAGCGACAAGGGTGAAACCCGTGCTGCAGAAGAACTGGAAAGAACTGATCAAGCCCGAGAAGCTCGACGTCGAGCCGGGTGACGACCCGAAGCGCGAGGCGACCATCGTCGCCGAGCCGCTCGAGCGCGGCTTCGGCCTGACGCTCGGCAACGCACTGCGCCGCGTGCTGCTGTCGTCGCTCCAGGGTGCCGCCATCACGTCGATCAAGATCGATGGCGTGCTGCATGAATTCTCGTCGATCCCCGGCGTGCGCGAGGACGTGACCGACATCGTCCTCAACGTCAAGGCGGTGGCGGTGCGCATGCACGGCGACGGCCCGAAGCGCATCTACCTCAAGGCCACCGGCCCGGGCGAGGTGACGGCGGGCCAGATCGAGACCGGCCATGACATCGAGGTGATGAACCCCGAGCACGTCATCTGCACGCTCGACGATGGCGCCAAGCTCAACATGGAAATGACCGTCGAGACCGGCAAGGGCTACGTGCCCGGCTCGACCAACCGTGCCGCGGACGCGCCGATCGGCCTGATCCCGGTCGACGCGCTGTTCAGCCCGGTGCGCAAGGTCTCCTACAAGGTCGAGAACACGCGCGTCGGCCAGGTGACCGACTACGACAAGCTCTCGATGCGCATCGAGACCAACGGCGCGGTGACGCCGGAGGACGCCGTGGCGCTGGCCGCGCGCATCCTCCAGGACCAGCTGCAGCTGTTCATCAACTTCGAGGAGCCGCAGGCTCACGTCGCCGAAGAGGCGCGCGGTGAGCTGCCGTTCAACAAGAACCTGCTCCTCAAGGTCGACGAGCTCGAGCTCTCGGTCCGTTCGGCCAACTGTCTCAAGAACGACAACATCATCTACATCGGCGACCTGGTCCAGAAGACCGAGGCCGAGATGCTGCGCACGCCCAACTTCGGCCGCAAGTCGCTCAACGAGATCAAGGAAGTCCTCGCCCAGATGGGCCTGCATCTCGGCATGCAGATCCCCAACTGGCCGCCGGAGAACATCGAAGAGCTGGCCAAGAAGCTCGAAGAGCCGTACTGAGCGGCACCCCGGGCACAGACCAGCGGATAACAGGAGTATCGTTTCATGCGTCACGGCGTTGCGGGCCGCAAGCTCGGCCGGACTTCCAGCCATCTCAAGGCCACGCTGTCCAACATGGCGGCGGCGCTGATCCGTCATGAGCAGATCAGCACCACCCTGCCCAAGGCGAAGGAGCTGCGCCCCTACGTCGAGAAGCTGATCACGCTCGGCAAGAAGGGCGGCCTTGCCAACCGGCGCCTGGCGCTGGCCCAGGTCCGCGACACGGTCCTGGTGCAGAAGCTCTTCGGGCCGATCGCCGAGCGCTACAAGGACCGCAAGGGCGGCTATACGCGCATCATGAAGGCGGGCTTCCGCTATGGCGATACGGCAGCGATGGCGGTGATCGAGATGATCGATCGCGATCCGGCCGCCAAGGGCGCCGAGGACAAGGCCCGCCACGAGGCGGCCCAGGCCGCGGCGGCCGAGAGCGAAACAGCGGCCGCACCGGCCACCTGAGTTACAAGTTCTGACGCACCGGGCGGGACTCCTGCCTGGTTCCTTGAGGGCGGCCCCGATTGGCCGCCCTTTTTATTTGGCGGTGCGGCGAGGCCGGGTCCGGGGGCCCAGCGCCTTGTTATTGCTTCCTCGCCGGCCGCCGGCCGGTGCTACAATTTCGGCTGCTAGCAGGGATTTGCCATGCCGATTCGTGCCTTTTGCCTGGGTCCGCGTGCGCGGCGCCTGGGGCTCGCGCTCCTGGCGCTGGCCTTCACCGGCGCGCCCGCCCTGTTTCAGCCGGGCTGGGCCCAGACCCGCGCCATCCCCCGCAACCCGGCCGAGATCCAGCTGTCCTTCGCGCCGCTGGTCAAGCGCACGGCGCCGGCGGTGGTCAACATCTTCAGCCGCCGCACGGTGCGCACCGTGCCCTCGCCGCTGCTCAACGATCCGTTCTTCCGGCGCTTCTTCGGCGACCAGTTCCCGGGTGCCGGCGGCACGGAGCGCGTGCAGAACGCGCTCGGCTCGGGCGTCATCGTCGATTCCGCCGGAATCATCGTCACCAACCACCATGTGGTGCGCGGCGGCGACGAGATCACGGTGGTGCTCGCCGACCGGCGCGAGTTCGAGGCCACCATCCTGCGCACCGACGAGCGCACCGACCTCGCGGTGCTGCGCATCGATCCCGGCAGCGAGAAGCTGCCCGCCCTCGAGCTGCGCGATTCCGACGAGCTCGAGGTCGGCGACCTGGTGCTGGCCATCGGCAATCCCTTCGGCGTCGGCCAGACGGTGACCAGCGGCATCGTCTCGGCGCTGGCGCGCACCATGGTCGGCATCGCCGACTACCGGTTCTTCATCCAGACCGATGCGGCCATCAACCCCGGCAACTCGGGCGGCGCGCTGGTCTCCATGGACGGGCGGCTGGTCGGCATCAACACGGCGATCTTCGCGCGCGACGGCGGCGGCTCGATCGGCATCGGCTTCGCCATCCCCACCAACATGGTGCGCACGGTCGTTGCCGGGGTGGGCGCGGGCGGCAAGCTGGTGAGGCCGTGGTTCGGCGCCTCGGGGCAGTCGGTCACCGCCGAGCTGGCGCCGACCGTCGGCCTTTCCCGGCCGAGCGGCGTGCTGCTGAGCGAGATCCATCCCGGCAGCCCGGCCGAGCGCGCGGGCCTGCGCCGCGGCGACGTCGTGCTGCAGGTCGAGGGCCGCGAGGTGCCCGATGCCGAGTCCCTGCGGTTCCGCGTTGCCACCAATCCGATCGGCTCGACGGTGAAGATCACCTCGTGGCGCGAGGGCAAGGAGCGGGTGGGCGAGCTCACGCTCATTGCGCCTCCCGAGATCCCGCCGCGCGAGGCGACGCCGATGCGCGGCACCCATCCCCTGGCCGGCGCGACACTGGCCAACCTCTCCCCGGCCCTGGCCGAGGAGCTGGGTCTCAGTGACATCCCGCCGCGCGGCGTGATCATCACCGAGCTCCGGCGCGGCACGCCCGCCTCGCAGATCCGCCTGCAGCCGGGCGACGTGGTCCTGCGCATCAACGACCGCGAGATCAAGACGGTGGACGACGCGCGCCGTATCGCCACCAGCGCCGCCCTGCCCTGGCGGCTGGCCATCCGCCGTGGCGAGCGGGTGCTCAACCTAGTGGTCGGTGGATGAAGCGCAAGGCGTCGCCGAAGGTGGACGCGGCGCCGGGGCTGTTCGTCGAGACGGCGAAGCGGCCCCTGGCCGACCGCCTGCGCCCCATGCGCCTCGACGAGGTCGTCGGCCAGGATCACCTGCTCAAGGGCGATGCCCCCCTGGCGCGGATGGTTTCGGGCGGGCATCTCGCCTCGATTATTCTCTGGGGCCCGCCGGGCTGCGGCAAGACGACCATCGCCCGACTGCTGGCCGAGGCCGTCGATCTCGATTTCGTCCAGCTCTCGGCGGTGTTCTCCGGTGTCGCCGACCTGCGCGAGGCCTTTGCCGCGGCGCGCGACCGCCACGTGGTCGGCCGCTCGACCTTGCTCTTCGTCGACGAGATCCACCGCTTCAACCGCGCCCAGCAGGACGGGTTCCTGCCCTATGTCGAGGACGGCACGGTGACCCTGGTCGGCGCCACCACCGAGAATCCGTCCTTCGAGCTCAACGGCGCGCTTCTGTCGCGCTGCCAGGTGCTGGTGCTCAAGCGGCTCGACGACGCCGCACTTGAGATGCTGCTGGAGCGCGCCGAGATCATGATGGAGCGCAAGCTGCCGCTAATCCCCGAGGCGCGCCAGGCGCTGATCGCCATGGCAGACGGCGATGGCCGCTACCTGCTCAACCTCGCCGAGGAGCTGCTGCAGCGGCCCAAGGATGCGGTTCCGCTCGACACCGCCGGCCTGGTCAACGCCGTGCAGCGCCGGGCGCCGCTCTACGACAAGGCCCAGGAAGGCCACTACAACCTGATCAGCGCCCTGCACAAGTCGCTGCGCGGTTCCGACACGGATGCCGCCCTCTACTGGCTCGCCCGCATGCTGGCCGGTGGCGAGGACCCGCTCTACATCGTGCGGCGCTTGGTGCGTTTCGCAGTCGAGGATATCGGCCTGGCCGATCCGCAGGCCATTGTCCAGGCGCTGGCCGCCAAGGACACCTATGATTTCCTCGGCAGCCCCGAAGGCGAACTCGCCATCGCGCAGGCCGTGGTCTATCTCGGTACGGCGCCCAAGTCGAATGCCGCCTATACCGCGTTCGGCGCGGCCAAGCGGGCGGCGGACGAGACCGGCTCGCTGATGCCGCCCAAGCATATCCTCAATGCGCCGACCAAGCTGATGAAGCAGCTCGGCTACGGCAAAGACTACGCCTACGACCACGACAGCGAGGACGGGTTCTCCGGCCAGAACTATTTCCCCGACGGCATGGCGCGCCGCCAGTTCTACCAGCCGGTGGAGCGCGGCTTCGAGCGCGAGATCCAAAAGCGCCTGGAATACTGGGCGAGGCTGCGCGAGCAGAAGGCGGAATCGTGAGCTTCGAGGCCTTCATCGGCATCGACTGGTCGGGTGCGGCACCCGGCTATAGCGGCATCGCCGTGGCCCGCTGCGCGCCGGGTGATGCGGCGCCGCGCCTCGTGCGGCCGCCGGCAAAGCGCTGGACCCGCACGGCCGTCGCCGCGTGGCTCGATGCGGAGTTCAGGGCGGGCCTGCGGGCCCTGGTCGGCTTCGATTTCGCCTTCGCCATGCCCTACGAGGCCGACGGCTATCTCGCCGGCTGCGGAGCCCGCGATGCCTTCGCGCTCTGGGATCTCGTCGAAGAGGCGAGCGGCGGTCAGGCGGATTTCGGGGCGGCCTCCGTGCCCACCGACCCGCGCTTCGCGCCCTGCTACTGGACCAGCGGCACCCAGCCCCGCGATTGGGTGCTGCGCCGCCGGCAGGCCGAGCTCGCCTGCGCCTCGGCCACCGGCACGCATCCCGAGACGGTGTTCAAGCTGATCGGCGCCAAGCAGGTCGGCAAGGCCTCGCTGACCGGCATGCGGGTGATCAATCACCTGCGCCGGCGCCATGCCGGCCGGGTCAGCGTCTGGCCGTTCGAGAAGGCGGCGAAAGGCTCGGTGCTGGTCGAGATCTATCCGACCCTCTTCCGCCGCCAGGCAGCGGGCGGAACGGCCAAGCTGCGCAGCCTCACGGCACTCAACGCCGGTCTTCGCGCCTTCGGCTCGCAGCCGCTGCGCACGCGCACTGTCCTGAGCGACGATGACACCGATGCGCTGATCTCGGCGGCCGGCCTTCGCCGGCTATGGGCCGCGGGGTATCAGTTGTCTGTCGTCGACAAGCACATCGCCCGCGAAGGCTGGATCGTCGGGGTGCCGCTGCCGGAAGTGGCGAGGGCAGCGGCATGACGGGTGTTCAGACATTGAAGGTGACCGACGACGAGGCGGAGCTGCGCCTCGATCGCTGGTTCAAGCGCCGCTTTCCTGATCTCGGCCACGGCCGGCTGGAGAAGCTGCTGCGTACCGGCCAGGTGCGGGTCGACGGCAAGCGGGCCAAGGCCAATCTGCGGCTCGAGCCGGGTCAGGAGATCCGCGTGCCGCCGGGCGCCGACGCCCCGCGTCCCGGCGGGCCGGGCAAGGCCACACCACCCCGGCTGACCGCCGCCGATACCGAGTTCGTCCGGGCGCTGGTCATCCACAAGGACGACGAGGTGATCGCCCTCAACAAGCCGGCCGGTCTCGCCGTGCAGGGTGGCTCGGGCACCTTCCGTCACCTTGACGGCATGCTCGATGCCTTGAAATTCGAAGCCAGTGATCGCCCGCGTCTCGTTCACCGGCTTGACCGCGATACTTCCGGCGTGCTGCTCCTCGCCCGCACCCGCAAGGCCGCGGCGCGTCTTGCCGAAACTTTCCGCGGCAAGACGGCGCGCAAGCTCTACTGGGCCCTGGTGGCCGGTGCGCCGAAGCCGGCCCGCGGGCAGATCGACGTGCCGCTGGCCAAGGAGGGTGATGCGTTCGGCGAGCGCGTGGCGCGCAACGACGAGGCCGGTCAGCGCGCGGTGACGCTGTACGCGACGGTCGACACCGCCTCCCACCACGCCGCTTGGCTGGTGATGTGGCCGCTGACCGGCCGCACCCATCAGCTCCGCGTGCACGCCGCCGAAGGCCTGGGGATGCCGATCGTCGGCGACAGCAAGTATGGCGGCAAGGCGGCGCTGATGACCGGCGCCGTGTCGCGCAAGCTCCATCTCCACGCCCGCTCGATCGAGTTGCCGCATCCCTCCGGCACGGGTACGTTGAAGGTGACGGCCGAGCTGCCCGACCATATGCGTGAGACCTGGGAGCTTTTCGACTTCGATCCGAAGGCCAAGGTCGATCCCTTCCCCGAGGAACCATGACCAATCCCAAGCCGCTGAGCGGCACCGAAGGCTACGCCCAGGAAGCTGAAGCCCTGACCCAGCGCTACGAACGCCTGACCCTCGAGCAGGTGCATGGCGACGCCCTGGCCCTGTTCCCCAAGCCGCCGGCCTCGGTGCTCGACATCGGTGCCGGTACGGGGCGGGACGCGGCGGCCCTGGCGGCGCGCGGCCACAAGGTCGTCGTCGCGGTCGAGCCAACGAAGGAACTGCGCGAGCACGGGCAGAAGGTTCACGCCGCCCACAAGATCAAATGGCTGGATGACGGCCTGCCGGAACTCGACAAGGTGCTCGATCTCGACCGGCGCTACGATCTGGTCCTGCTGACCGCCGTGTGGATGCATCTGGACAAGGATCAGCGCGCCGCCGCGATGCCCAGCGTCGCCAGCCTGACGGCTCCCGGCGGGCGCATCGTGCTGTCGTTGCGCCACGGCCCGGTGCCGGAGGGGCGGCGCATGTTCCCGGTCACGCCGGCGGAGACCGTGGCGCTGGCCGAGGGGCAGGGGCTCATCACCCTCTACAACAAGCCGCGCGCCGACATGCAGGGTCGCGACGGCGTCTCCTGGACCTGGCTGATCTTCGAGCGCCCGAACGCCTAGGCCGGCACGATGTCGCTGCGCCGAACGGTTCCCCGCCTACTCGCGAATTCGATCCCCTCGGCCAAGGACGAATAGGATCATGAAGCAGGCAATCGCGGCAGCCAGGGTCAGAACTCCGAAGCTGATCCCCACCGAACGCAGCACGGTGCGCTGAACCGGTGCCAAGGCGGCTGCCTTGTCGAGGCCGGCGGCGACAAAGAGATCCTTGGGCGACACGGTCATCGGCGAATACCCCCAGATGCGCCGCACACCATCGAACCCGACGCCTTCGACGGTGCCCGGGGTCGTCGCGCCCAGGACTTCCTCGAGAGGCGGCGGTAACGGCAATACCCGGCCCGCCTGCGCCAACGATGGCGGGTTTCGCATGATGACGGTGCCTTTGCGATCGGCAATGATCACCGTGATCCCGGCTCGCGGCTCGAGCCGACCGACCAGTTGGGAAATCCATTCGAGATCGATCGCCAGGGCCACGACACCGCTGATCTGGCCGTTGGGCCCGGCGAAGGGCAGGGCCGCTGGAATTTGCTGGCGGCCCGTCGTGCGGCCGCGCACGGCGGTCCCGAGAGAAAAACTCCCGGTCGACACGGCCTGGCGGAAGAAATCGCGATTGGCGACGCTGTCGTCCGGGATCACGACGGAAGCGCATACCGGCCGGCCGGTGAGGTCATAGACGGCCACGTTTGTGAACGTCTGCAGGTGGCTGACGATGTCTGTGAGGGCCGCCCGGCAGGCGTCTGTATTGCGCTCCCGAACAGCCGGCAGGCGTGACAAGGCGGCGAGCAGGTACTGGGCGCCGGTCAGCAGCCGGTCGTGTTCCGCCGCGATGGCTTGTGTGTAATCAAGCGCGGCCGCATGCACGGCCGCGGTCAGCCGGCGATGCTCGTCGACATGCTGATAGCCGATCAGAACTAGCAGTGGCGCCGCGGTGGCGGCGGCCAGCATGAACAGGCGCCTGGCAGGCACGCTTCATCCCCGGTGATTGGTCTCACCGGTTCTAGGCTTGAAAGCTCAATATTCCCTTAAAAGTCGGGGGCTGACCGACTAACGGGCACTTCCCCACACCTCGGTCGCCACCTCGACGATGCGGGCGAGTTTGCGCTTCTCGATATCCTCGGTGACCTTGTTGCCGTGATGGGTGCTGGCGAAGCCGCATTGCGGTGACAGGCAGAGGTTCTCGAGCGGCACATACCTGGCGGCCTCGTCGATCCGGCGCTTCAGGTCGTCTTTCGACTCCAACTCCGGCTTCTTGGTGCTGACCAGGCCGAGCACGACCTTCTTGCTCTTCGGTAGGTAACGCAGCGGCTCGAAGCCGCCCGAGCGCGCGGTGTCGTATTCGAGGAAGAAGCCGTCGACGGCGAGGGTGTTGAATACCGCCTCGGCCACCGGGTCGTAGCCGCCCTCGGCCATCCACATGCTCTGGAAATTGCCGCGGCAGGTATGCACCGTGACCGCCATGTCTTTCGGGCGCTTGGCAATCAGCGTGTTGATGATCTCGGCGTAGCGCCGGGGCAAGGTATCCGGGTCCTCGCCGTCGCGCCTCACCTGCTCGCGGATATTGGCGTCGCAGAGATAGGAGAACGACACGTCGTCGATCTGCAGGTAGGTGCAGCCGGCGGCGGCTAGGTCGGCGATCTCCTCCTGGTAGCCGCGGGCGATGTCGGCCCAGAATTCCTCGATGTCGGGATAGGCCTCCTTGCTGACGATCTTGCGGCCGCCGCGCATGTGGAGATACGTCGCCGCCGGGATGCAGAATTTCGGCGTCCGCCTGGTCACCGATTTCAGGTAGGTGAAATGGTCGACCATGATCGGCCTGGTGCGCCGCACCTTCTTGTCGACCACCAGCATCGACGAGGTTTTGCCGGTTTCTCCGCCCTCGCCCTTGAAGATCACGGCGTAGTCGGATTGCGTGGCCTTGATGCCTTCGAAACCGGTGAGGAAATCGGTGTGCCACATCGCCCGGCGGAACTCGCCGTCGGTGATCCCTTCCAGGCCCGCGGCTTCCTGCAGGGCAACGGCCTCGCGGATCGCTTCGTCCTCGATTGTGCGCAGCGCCGCGGCGTTGATCTCGCCCGTCTGGGCCTTGTCGCGCGCCTCCTTGAGCTTGGCGGGACGCAGCAGGCTGCCGACATGGTCGGCGCGGAAGGGGGCGCGGGCAGGGCTAGGCATGGCGTGTCCTCGAGGCTTGTCTGTTGCCGCCACGATGCAGCGGAACGGGCGAAGCTGCAAGACGCCGGATGCTGCTACAGGGAGACCGTCCGCAGGCGCAGGGCGTTGCCGATGACGCTGACCGAGCTCAGGGCCATCGCCGCGGCGGCGATGACCGGGCTGAGCAGGATGCCAAATACCGGGTAGAGGACCCCGGCCGCGATCGGCACCCCAGCGGCGTTGTAGATGAAGGCGAAGAACAGATTCTGCCGGATATTGCGCATGGTCGCCGCCGACAGCCGTCGGGCGCGTACGATGCCGGTCAGGTCGCCCTTGAGCAGGGTGACGCCCGCGCTTTCCATCGCCACGTCGGTTCCGGTGCCCATGGCGATACCGACATCGGCCGCGGCCAGGGCGGGCGCGTCGTTGACACCGTCACCGGCCATGGCCACCACGCGGCCCTGCGCCTTCAGCTTCTGCACCACCTTGCTCTTGTCCTCGGGCAGGACCTCAGCCTCCACCTCGTCAATGCCCAGCCGCCGGGCCACGGCCTCGGCGGTGGTGCGATTGTCGCCGGTGAGCATGACCACCCGGATGCCATCGGCCTTGAGGGCGCGGATAGCTTCGGGCGTCGTCGCCTTGATCGGATCGGCGATCGCCACCAGCCCGGCCGGCTTGCCGTCGATGGCCACGAAGATTGCCGTGGCACCGTCACGCCGCAGCTCCTCGGCGCGGGCCTGCAGCGCCTGGGGGTCGATGCCGAGATCGGCGAGCAGGCGCTGGTTGCCCAGGGCCACCCGCTTCCCGTCGACGATCCCCACCACACCCTTGCCAACGGGCGAGTCGAACTCGGCGGCGGTGCTGAGCGTCAGGCCTTTCTCCTGCGCCGCCGCGAGTATGGCGGCGGCCAGCGGGTGCTCGCTGCCGCGCTCGAGGCTGGCCGCCAGGCGCAGCAGTTCGGCCTCGTCCATGCCGGCCACGGGCACAATCGCCACCACCTTGGGTTTGCCCTCGGTGAGTGTGCCGGTCTTGTCGACCACCAGCGTGTCGACCTTCTCGAAATGCTCCAGCGCCTCGGCGTTCTTGATCAGCACGCCGGCCAGCGCGCCGCGCCCGACCCCGACCATGATCGACATCGGGGTCGCCAGGCCGAGGGCGCACGGGCAGGCGATGATCAGCACGGCCACCGCCGCGACCATGGCGTAGGCATAGGCTGGCGCCGGGCCCCAGACAGCCCACCCGACAAAGGCCAGGGCGGCGGCAGCGATCACCGCGGGCACGAAATACGACGAGACGACATCGGCCATGCGCTGGATAGGCGCCCGGCTGCGCTGAGCCTCGGCCACCATGCGCACGATCTGCGCCAGCATGGTGTCGCGCCCGACCTTGTCGGCGCGCATGACGAAACTGCCGGTCTGGTTGAGCGTGCCACCGATCGCCTTGGCGCCGACCGTCTTGGTCACCGGCATCGATTCGCCGGTGACCAGCGATTCGTCGAGCGTACTGCGGCCTTCGATGATCTCGCCGTCGACCGGCACCTTTTCGCCGGGGCGGACCCGCAGCCGGTCGCCGGCCGCCACGGCATCCAACGGGATCTCCTCGTCGGTGCCGCCGGCGGTGAGCCGCCGGGCGGTCTTGGGCGACAGGTCGAGCAGGGCGCGGATGGCGCCGCTGGTGCGCTCGCGGGCCCGCAGCTCCAGCACCTGGCCGAGCAGCACCAGCACCGTGATCACGGCCGCCGCCTCGAAATAGACGGCGACCGCACCATCCGCCCCGCGGAAGGCGGGCGGGAAAATACCGGGAGCCACGGTCGCCACGACGCTGTAGGCCCAGGCGACACCCGTCCCCATGGCGATCAGCGTGAACATGTTGAGGCTGCGCGAGACCAGCGAGGCCCAGCCGCGCTCGAAGAACGGCCATCCGGCCCATAGCACCACCGGGGTGGCGAGCACGAACTGGATCCAGTTGCCGGTCTGCATCGGCAGCATGTGGCTCAGGCCGGTCATGTGCCCACCCATCTCAAGGGCAAAGACTGGCAAGGTCAGCACGAGTCCGATCCAGAAGCGCCGCGTCATGTCGATGAGTTCGACATTCGGGCCGCTCTCGGCGGATACGATTTCCGGCTCGAGGGCCATGCCGCAGATCGGGCACGACCCGGGGCCGTTCTGCCGGATCTGCGGATGCATGGGGCAGGTGTAGATGGTGCCGGCGGCCGCGGGCGCTGGCGGCGCTTTGGACTTGAGATAGCGCGCCGGCTCGGCCAGGAACTTCTCCCGGCAGCGGGCGGAACAGAAGAAATAGTCGGTGCCGGCGTGGCTGGCTTTGTGCCGCGCCGTCGCCGGATCGACGCTCATGCCGCAGACAGGGTCCTTCGCGCTGCCCGCGGTCGCGGCCGCGGAATGCGCCCCATGATCGTGAGGGGTGTGGTCGCCATGACGGGCGGACCCGGGCCGGTGGCTGTGGGCGTCCATGGGCATCCGGAAGGCTGAAGATCTGACAGCCTAGAGGCTCCCAAGGCAGGAAGGTCAAGACTGACTAGCGCCGGCTCCCTCGTCGAGCGTTGCCGCCAGTTAGCTTGGCCGGCCGAATTGCATCCCCGGGCCAGGCCGAATACCCTCCCGGGGGACAGGATTTGCGCCCCGATCGCCCCCGCATTGCCGTTGAAAAGCCGCACAAACCCTCCAGAATCAGCCTCATGAGCGCCGACCGAACCCGCCTCGCGGTCTTCGACTGCGACGGCACGCTGGTGGACAGCCAGCACGCCATCGTCGCGGCGATGAACTCTGCCTTCGCCGCCGAGGGGCTGGCGGCACCCCATCCGGAGGCCGTGCGCCGCGTCATCGGGCTGCCCTTGCATGAATGCACCACGCGCCTGATTCCCGACCTGCCGGCCGAGCGCTGCGAGCGCCTGGTCGAGGCCTACAAGGAGGCGTTCTTCGCCCAGCGCCAGCGTCCCGATCATCATGAGCCGCTGTTTGACGGCGTGGTGCCGGCGCTCGATGCGCTGGAGGCGTCGGGCTGGCTGCTAGGCATCGCCACCGGCAAGGCCAAGCGCGGCCTGGTCGCGGTCTTGGAGCGTCATGGCCTGCTCCGGCGTTTCATCACCATGCAGTGCGGCGACATGCATCCGGGCAAGCCCCATCCCTCGATGATCGAGCAGGCGCGCGCCGAGACCGGTGCCGCCGCCGCCGACACGGTGATGATCGGCGACACCACCTTCGACATGCTGATGGCGCGCAGTGCGGGCGTGCATCCGATCGGCGTCGAGTGGGGCTACCATCCGCCCGAGGAATTGAACGAGGCGGGGGCGCACACGCTGGTCAGCGCCTTCACGCAAGTGCCGGAAGCCGTGTTTTGCTGCGGACGGGGCCAATCATGCGATTGAGGAAGCCATGCGCCTGAGAACCGTTGCCGCTGTCGCGGTCGTGCTGGTGGTCGGTGTCGCGGTGACCGCCGTCGCTATCGTCACCAACATGGATTTCAGCCAGTACAAGGGGCTGATCGAGCAGAAGGCCAAGGAAGCGACGGGGCGCGACCTCAAGATCGGCGGCGATCTCAAGGTGGTGGTCGGCTTGTCGCCGGCGCTCGCGGTCTCCGACGTCTCCTTCGCCAACGCACCGTGGGGCACCAAGCCGCAGATGGTCGAAGCCAGGCGCTTCGAGGCCCAGGTCGATCTCATCCCGCTGCTCTCCGGCACTGTGCGTGTGCGGCGTCTTGTTCTTCTTGAGCCGAATATCCTGCTGGAGACCGACGCGCGAGGGCGCGGCAACTGGGAGTTCGACACTGCGGGCGGCGCTCCGGCGCCGACTCAACAGCCGTCGCCGTCGTCGAGCTCGGGCCCGGTCAACCTGCCGCAGATCAACGAGGTCGAGATCCGCAACGCCACGCTGGTCTACCGCGACGGCAAGACGCGCGAGACCAAGACCGTGACGCTGGCGCGCGCCTCGCTGAAGGCCGACAACGAGAATGCGCCCCTGAAGCTCGACATCGACGGCGTGGTCGACAATATCCGCCTGCAGGTGACCGGCGAGGTCGGCTCGGTCGCGGCACTCGGCTCGCCGGGCACGGCCTTCCCGATCAATGTCACGGCCCGCGTGCCCGATGTGGTCACTGTGCGCGTGCAGGGTCAGGCGACCGAGCCGCTGGCGGGCCGCGGCTACGATCTGCGCATTAATGCCGAGGCGGGCGAGATCGCCAAGGTGGCGGAGCTGGCGGGCGTTCGTCTGCCGGCCATCGGGCCGCTCAAGGCCGCCTTGCGGGTCAACGACACCGCACCGGGCCGCCAGCCCTCGCTGCCCGAGATCAATGTCGAGGCCGGCAGGCCGGAGCTGGCGCTGGTCAAGATCACCGGCGCGGTGCGTCATCCGATGGCGCAGCAGGGTGTGGCGGTCGATGTGGCCGTCGAGGGTCGCGAGATCGGCAATTTCTCGAACCTATCGGTGCCGGGCCTGCCGCAGCCGCTGCCGCCGGTTCCGGCACTGGGCCCGTTCCGCGCGGCGGTGAAGGCGGCGAGCCAGGGCGAGCGGCTGGCCTTGCCGTCGGTGAAACTGGAATTGGGGCGCGAGGATCTTCTGCATCTGACCGTCGACGGCGCGGTGCAGGATCCGCTCAACCGGCGCGGCTTCGCCCTGACCATCGCCGGCCAGGCCAGGGACCTGGCCGCCGTGGCCAAGGTGCTGAACACCTCGGCGCCGCTCGACGGGCCGCTGTCCTTGAGCGGGCGCATCGCCGATAGCGGGGTCGATCGCTACGCGCTGTCCAACCTGCGCTTCGCCGCGGCGGGCAGCGACCTGGCGGGCGAGGGCACGCTGTCGCTGGCCGGCGCCAAGCCGGCGGTCACGGCCAACCTCGCCTCGAACGTCATCGACATCGACAAGCTGACGCCGCGCGGCCCGAAACCGGCGGCGCCCGCCCCGCCGGCCTCGCGGCCTGCCCCGGGGGGTGCCAGTACCGGCGACGGCAAGGTGTTCCCGGCCGATCCGCTGCCCTTCGAACTGCTCAACGCCGCCGATGCCGAGCTGCGCTATCGCGCCGAGACGATCCGCCTGCCGCAGGGGCCGACGGTGCGCCAGGCCAGTGTGCAGGTTTCGCTGCGGGGCGGCGAGCTGGCGGTGCGGCCGCTCACGGGCGACCTGGCCACCGGCAAGATCACCGGCGATATCAGCCTCTCGTCGCGCACCGGTGCGGCGGCGATCAAGCTCAACGCGCGCGGCATCGATCTCGGCGCGCTGGACAAGGAGGTGCCGGGCGACGATCTGGTCACCGGCGGCAAGACCGACGCCGATATCGACCTGCGCGGCACCGGCCGTTCGCTCCGCGCCATCGCCGCCAGCCTCGACGGCAGTGTTTTTGTCTCCACCGGTTCGGGCACCTTCGCCAGCCGCTACACCGACGTCATCGGCCTCGGCGATCTCATTGAGGTGATTAGTAAATCGCTGCCCAAGCAGGACCGCGCGCAACTCAATTGCCTGGTTGGGAAATTCGATGTCCAGGGCGGCAACGCCCAGGTGCGCACGCTGCTGGTCGACACCCAGCGCCTGACCCTCGACGGCAGCGGCAGCATCAACCTGGCCAGCGAGCGGCCCGATATCCTGCTCAACACCCACACCAAGGTGACCAGCCTGCTGAGCCTGCTGCCGCCCATCCGGGTCGGTGGAACCCTCGGGAATCCCTCCTTCTTTCCCGATGTCGGGGCCGGCGCGGTGGGCGCCGTGGGCAACGTCCTGGGCGGTATTCTGAGCGCGCCCGGGCGCATCGGCGGGGCGGTCACCGGCCAGACGCGGCCGGCAGCCGATCTCTGCGCCCAGGCGCTGGCCCGGGCCACCGGACGCCCCGCTCCGGCCCAGACAGCTCCGGTGCAATCGCCGAATACCGGAAGCCCGACGAGTCCCGCACCGGGAGCCACGCCGAGCAGCCCGCCGAGTCCTGCAGGAAATCCCCTGGACGAGATCGGGCGCGGCATCCGCGGTATTTTCGGGCGATGAAGGCGGCCAGCAAACCGGGGTTCAACACCGTCACGGTCGTCCAGGAAGGCAGCGGCTTCACCGTCCGGCTCGACGACCAGACGCTGCGCAGCCCGGCCGGCCACAGCTACACGCTGCCCACCAAAGCGCTGGCCGAGGCGATCGCGCAGGAGTGGCGGGCGAGCGTCCCCAAGCTGCCGCGCCCCGAGGCGATGCCGCTGACCCGCCTCGCCGCCACTTCCCTCGACCGCATCACCCATCAGCGCGCCGATATCGAGGCGCAGCTCCTGAGCTACGCCGAAACAGAGCTGCTCTGCCACCGCGCCGGGAGTCCCGCCGACCTGGCGGAGCGCCAGGCCCGGCACTGGCAACCGCTGCTCGACTGGCTCGCCGTGCGCCACGATGCGCTGCTCAAGCCGACCATCGGCATCGTCGCCCTCAAGCAGGACCGGCAGGCCTTCGCGGCGCTCAAGGCGGCGCTCACCCCGCTCGACCCGTGGCAGCTCGCCGCCGTGGCGCTCGCCGTCTCGATCTCGGGCTCGCTGGTCATCGGCCTGGCGCTGGCCGACGGCAGGCTGACGCCGGACCAGGCCTTCGAGCTGGCCGAGCTCGACTCCAGCTACCAGATCGAAACCTGGGGCGAGGATTCCGAGGCCACCGAACGCCGTGCGGGCGTGCGCGACGATCTGGAACTGGCGAAGCGGTTCTTGGATTTGTTGGCGTCGTAAGCAAGATCGTCACCCCGGACTTGATCCGGGGTCCATCCTACAGGCGGCACCATGGATCCCGGATCGCGCGGCTGACGCCGCTTGTCCGGGATGACGCGAACAGCGTCAGTCCAGGAAGCCGAAATAGCGCGGCAGCCAGAGCACGATCTCCGGCCAGATGATGCAGGCCACGACGGCCAGCAGCTGCAGGATCACGAAGGGGATGATGCCGCGGTAGATGTGCCCCATGTTCACCGACGGCGGCACCGTGCCCTTCATGTAGAACAGGGCGAAGCCGAAGGGCGGTGTCAGGAACGCCGACTGCAGGTTGACCGCGACCAGGATCAGGAACCAGGCGAGGAAGTCCTTGTTGGCCGCGAGGTGCGGCGTGAAGTCGAGCACCTTGAGGAGAGGCGCGAAGATCGGCAGCACGATCAGGCAGATCTCCAGCCAGTCGAAGAAGAAGCCCATGATGAACACCAGCACCATGACGAAGGTCATGATCTCCCAGCCGGTGTTGATGCCCAAAGCCTTGAGGATCTCGGCCACCAGGTCGTCGCCGCCCAGCGCCCGGAACACATAGGAGAACAGCGTCGCGCCGAAGATGATGAAGAAGACCAGCGCGTTGGTCAGGGCCGCACTTTCCAGCACCTCGCGCATGGTCTTCAGGTTGAGGCGCTTGTTCCAGATCGCCAGCAGGATGGCGCCGAGCGAGCCCGCCCCGCCGGCCTCGGTCGGCGTGGCGAAGCCGCCGAAGATCGAGCCCAGCACGACGAAGATCAGGAAGGAGGGCGGCAGGAAGCTGCGCAGGATCATGCGCGTGAGCTCGGCGGCATTCTGGGGGCCGATGTCGAGCGCCATCGGCGGAGCATCCTGCGGACGCAGGAAGGCGAAGATGCCGATGTAGACGAGGTAGATGCCCGAGAGCACCAGGCCGGGAATGATCGAGGCGGTGAACAGCGTGCCGACCGAGACCGACATCAGGTCGCCCATGATCACCAGCATGATGCTTGGCGGAATCAGGATGCCAAGCGTGCCGGCCGAGGCGATGGTGCCGGTGGAGAGCTCCTTGGAGTAGCCGCGCTCCAGCATGGTCGGCAGCGCGATCAGGGTCAGCATGATGACCGAGGCGCCGACGATGCCGGTGCTCGCCGCCATGATCGTGCCCATCAGGGTCACCGACATGGCGAGGCCGCCGGGAACGCGCCGGGTCAGCACCTGGAGCGCGCGCAGCAGCTGATCGGCCACGCCGGATCGCTCCAGCATCGTGCCCATGAAGACGAACATCGGGATGGCGATCAGCGCCGGGTTCTGCACCGCCCCACCCCAGATGCGCGGGATCAGGGCGTAGAACTGCCCCGGGCGGAAGACGTCGAAGACGATGCCCAGCGCCCCGAAGGCCAGGGCCACGCCGCCGAGCACGAAGGCCACGGGGTAGCCGACGAACATGATGATCGTCAGGACCGCGAACATCAGCACGGCGAGGTGGTCGCCGAACCAGTAGTAGAGTTCCATGATGCCGCTCCTAGCGCCCGACGCCGGGCGGGGCGGCCCGCGCGGCCAGGTCCGGCGGCCCGAAGAGGAACACCAGGTTGCGCGACAGGATCGAGAGCACCGCCGCGCTGACCATGACCAGGCCGAGGAACAGCATCGACTTGATGATCCAGCGATGCGGCAGGCCGTTGGGCGCGTCGGAGGATTCGCCCTGGAGGAACGAGACCTCGGTGAAGCCGAAGGCGAACCAGGTGGCGACGATGCAGTAGGGGACGGCGAAGACCGCGATGCCGAAGATCTCCAGCCAGGCGAGGGTGCGCGGCGGCCGGTGGGCGGTGAACACGTCGATCCGCACATGCACGTTGCGCACGTAGGCGTAGCCCAGCCAGAAGAGGAACAGCACGCCGTGCAGGTGCCATTCCAGCTCCTGGAGCTTGGTCGAGCCGAAGCCCGGGATCTGGAAGCCCAGCTTGCGCGTCAGGATGTCCCAGACGATCACCCCGATCAGCACCAGGAACAGCCAGCCGCTGGCGCGCGCGATCCGCTCCAACGCGCGGTTGATCGCGTCGCTCAACGTCAGAAGAAACGCCATGAAGTCCCCCGGCCCCCTGTGCACTTTGCTGCCGTCACCCCCGCGAAAGCGGGGGTCCAGTCTTTTCCGGAGAAGAGTCTGGATGCCCGTTTTCACGGGCATGACGATTGCTTTTGTGGCTCGTTCCGCGCGAAGAAGGCGGCCGGCGGTCCAAGACGAACCGCCAGCCGCTTTTCAGGTCAGCGCACGTAGCCGCGTTCGCGCCAGACCGCGTATTCGCTGCGGAACTGCTTCAGCGAATCCCAGGCCTTCTTGAACTCGGGGCTCTTGGCCGTCTGCTCGTTGGCGACCTCTTCCCAGGCCTTGTGGTAGGTGTCCATGAACTTCTTGTCCCACATCTTCAGCTGCACGCCCTTGGCCTGGAGCTCCTTGAGCGCGCCCATCTGGGCGTATTCCGAGAGCGCGAAGCCGTTGAGCACCGCGGCGTCGCAAGCCGTGGTCACCTGGAACTTCTGCACCTCGGACAGCGTGTCCCACTTGGCCTTGTTCCAGATCATGTCGCCAAAGGTCGACTGCTGGTGCCAGCCGGGGAAGTAGTAGAACTTCGCCACCTGGTGGAAGCCGAGGCTCAGGTCCATCGCCGGCATCGAGAACTCGGTGGCGTCGATGGTGCCGAGCTGCAGCGCCTGGAAGATTTCACCCGCCTGGAGGAGCTGGGTCGAGACGCCGAGCTTCTCCATGACGTTGGCGCCCAGGCCGAAGAAGCGCATCTTCAGCCCCTTGAGGTCCTCGACGTTGACGATTTCCTTGCGGAACCAGCCCGAGGCCTCGGGCGCGATCAGGTTGCACAGGATCGAGTGGATGCCGTACTTGGCGTAGAGCGCCTGCATCAGCTTCTCGCCGCCGCCGTACTTCATCCAGGCCAGGTATTCGCCGCCGTCCGGCCCAAAGGGCACGCTCGAGAACACGGCGAAGGCGATGTCCTTGCCGGTCCAGAACCCGGGCGTCGCCCAGGCCGCGTCGAGCGCGCCCGAGGCGACTGAGTCGAAGGCCTGGCCGGCCGGCACCAGGGCGCCGGGCTCGAAGAAGCGCACATCGACCGTGCCGCCGGTATTCTTGGTGATGATCTGCGAAGTGTAGACGGCGTTGTCGCCCAGCACCTTGAGGGTGGAGGCGAAGTTGGATTGCATCTGAACGCGGATCGGGCGCCGATCCTGGGCCTCCGCCGTGCTGCCCAGCGTCACGAAAGCCAGGGCAGCCAAAGCCGTACCGTACGCAAGCATGCGTCGAGTCATGGTTGTTCTCCCTGTTGGACCGCGACGCACCGGCCAAAGGGGGGCTACCGGTACGCGTGGCCGGCCGCCGTGAACATAGGCGGCCGCTTGTTATGTGCGTTTGTGCCCCCGTGTTGCGGACATTCTGAGGGGGTTTCCGGGCCGCTGGCAATGGCCTTGTGGCCGGACCAATGGCGGGGAGGGGTGGGGGCTGGATTTCACCTCGTGAAACCCGGCCCGGGGAGGGGGCGGCTGGTTGGCATCGACTCGGGGGCGATGGTATCCACAGAGGAGCCGTCACCCCGGACCAGGCGAAGCGCGAGCCGGGGGATGGTAAGCAGACAGGTGTCACCCCGCGAAAGCGGGGGTCCAGTCTTATCCGGAAATAGTCTGGATTCCCGCTTTCGCGGGAATGACGGAAAGAGCGAAACAGGCGGGCCCCTATGCAGGACATCCTCAAGCAGCTCAACGACAAGCGGGCGCGGGCCCGGGTGGGGGGCGGCGCCAAGCGCGTCGAAGGCCAGCACGCCAAGGGCAAGCTGACCGCCCGTGAGCGCATCGAGGTGCTGCTGGACGAGGGCTCGTTCGAGGAATGGGACATGTTCGTGGAGCACCGCTCCACCGATTTCGGCATGGCCGAGCAGAAGGTGCCGGGCGACGGCGTGGTCACCGGCTGGGGCACGATCAACGGCCGCGTGGTCTTCGTCTTCAGCCAGGACTTCACGGTCTTCGGCGGCTCGCTGTCGGAGCCGCATGCCGAGAAGATCTGCAAGATCATGGACCAGGCGATGAAGGTCGGTGCCCCGGTGATCGGCCTCAACGACTCAGGCGGTGCCCGCATCCAGGAAGGGGTGGCCTCGCTGGCCGGTTACGCCGACGTCTTCCAGCGCAACGTGCTGGCCTCGGGCGTCATCCCGCAGATCAGCGTCATCATGGGGCCGTGCGCCGGCGGCGCGGTCTATTCCCCGGCGATGACCGACTTCATCTTCATGGTGAAGGATTCGTCCTACATGTTCGTCACCGGCCCCGACGTGGTGAAGACGGTGACCCACGAGACGGTGACCCACGAGGAACTGGGCGGCGCCATCACGCATACAGCGAAATCGGGCGTCGCCGACCTGGCCTTCGAGAACGACGTCGAGGCGCTGCTGCAGACGCGGCGCTTCTTCGATTTCCTGCCGGAGAGCAACCGGGTCAAGCCGCCGGTGCGCCCGACCCAGGACAGCCCGGACCGCCTCTCGCCCTCGCTGGACACGCTGATCCCGGCCAATCCCAACAAGCCCTACGACATGAAGGAGCTGATCCTCAAGGTCGTCGACGACGCCGATTTCTTCGAGGTGGCGCCCGCTTTCGCCGGCAACATCATCGTCGGCTTCGCGCGCATCGAGGGCTCGACCGTCGGCATCGTGGCCAACCAGCCGATGGTGCTGGCCGGCTGCCTCGACATCGATTCAGCGCGCAAGGCCGCGCGCTTCGTGCGCTTCTGCGACTGCTTCAACATCCCGATCGTCACCTTCGTCGACGTGCCGGGATTCCTGCCCGGCACGGCGCAGGAATACGGCGCCATCATCAAGCACGGCGCCAAGCTGCTCTTCGCCTATGCCGAGGCCACGGTGCCCAAGGTCACGGTGATCACGCGCAAGGCCTATGGCGGGGCCTACGACGTCATGTCGTCCAAGCACCTGCGCGGCGACGTGAACTATGCCTGGCCGACGGCCGAAATCGCGGTGATGGGGCCCAAGGGCGCGGTCGAGATCATCTTCCGCGCCGAGGCGGGCGACGCCAGGAAGCTCGAGGCCAAAACAGAGGAATACCGGCAGAAATTCGCCAATCCGTTCGTCGCGGCCTCAAGAGGGTTCCTGGACGACGTCATCCTGCCCAGCGCCACTCGCCCGCGCATCGCGCGGTCATTGGCCATGCTGCGGGAGAAGAAGCTGGAGAACCCGTGGAAGCGGCACGCGAATATTCCGTTGTGAGCATCCGAAACGAGCGGCACTCACCATCGTTGCCATATGGGGGAGAAAATGGCTTTTTCAGCAGAAACACTACCCCGAGCAATACGTACTCTTCTTGAGCAGAACAATTATGAGGTCTCCGGTCCTTTGCAAATTCACGGGGCAGAGGTGGATCTCATTGCGAAGCGTAAGGACGATCCTTTCGCAGCAAATCTGTATATCGAAGCAACCATCGAGCACGTCGACAACGACAAGTACGGCAAGGATGTAGGTAAGTTTGCACTGATCCACACGATTGAGCCGCAGGCAAATTGCCTGATTGTATCGTCGACGGGCTTTTCCTTGCCGGTTCAGGAGCGTGCGAGCAAGAGCCGTATCCAAACGCTGACCTATGAACAGCTCTTCTCAAAGTTCCAGAGGTTCGATCCGTATGTGCAACATGCTTTGGGTGATACGTCGTTGGGACGCGACCTAAAGTCGCTGAGCGATACATATGAAGAGCCGGATTTCGACGACAGCTTCGGCAGTGAGCCGGCCACCAAATTTCTCGATACGTGGCGAGATAGCGCAGACACCAATCGTTGGCTGATTGTCGTTGGCGAATACGGAACGGGAAAGACCGCGCTTACTAAGACGTTGCAATATCGCTGGCTGCGTAAATTCAAGAATGAGCCAAAACTTCCCATTCCATTTCGAATCGAGCTTCGAGATTTTTCGCGGCAGTTCGATGCGAACGGCCTTTTGCATCATTTCTTGGATAAGAACCATCTAGGCCATCTTCCTATAGAATTTGTGACGGCGCTGATCCGTGCGGGGAGGATTGTTCTGATCCTCGATGGATATGATGAGATGGCTCAATACATGCACGCGCGAGAGCGGCGCGCGTGTCTCGAAACTTTGGCTGAGCTGTCTTCTGGGGGCGCGAAGGGCATCCTTACGAGCCGCCCGAATTATTTTTCCGAGGTGGAGGAATATCAAGTTTTCGAGATTTTGTATTCGAGCATTAACGAGGGCTCTTATCGTCTGCGGCGAGGCCTCTCTGAAGCGGTCGACCGAGAAAAGAAAATTGATGAGTTGATCGAATCGCATTTTCTTCAGCGACACGAGCGTCAGTTAAAAGACCTGACTCCGGCACAAACCGAAGCTCTGATTTCTCGGAAGCTGGCCGCCGATGCTGATTTGCGAAATGCAGATTTCTCCCGTGCGACGCTCGACGCCGTATCGCTGAGCGGCGCAAACCTGGAAGGCGCTAGTTTCGCCCATGCACTGTGTTTCGGTGTTGATCTAACGGGCGCTCTGTTGAAGGAAGCAAACTTTAAAGGCCTGGATGCGACATCTAGTATCATTGTTGCTCGCGATGAAGCATCGGAGGATGGGTTAAAAACAGAGCTTGAGGGCAATGAGGCATTGGGCTTTTTGAGTTACGCGGGCGCTATAACCGATGCCGTCCCTCGCTATTTCATCCTTCGAAACCAACCGGACTTCCCCATTGTGGAAAAAATCTGCCGCAAATGTAGCGAGGGCTTAAGGCAGCGGCGAGGCTTGGAACAGCGAGGGGCCGCCCGCGCAAATCCAGATTTTGCTCGGAAATTTGTTCACTATGCCGAATCTAGGAGTTTGTTGGAGACACCCAAGGGCAGACCAGACCTTATTGAGGCGACGCCGCTTGGACGGGAGGTATTTAAGAAGTTCGTTGAACTAAAAGAGGTTGGGCCTGAGATAGGCGATTTCTTTGTCTAAGTCCTTCGTCCTCACCTCCCTTGCGAATCGTCCTTCGGGCTGATGTACATCACGTCGAAGGGGCCCATGCCATTGATCCGCAGCACGGTCTCGACCTCCACCCGCGCGTAATGCGGCTTGCCGGCGGGCAGGTGGACGAAGCTGCCGGCGGCGAAGGATTAGAGGGTGCCGTCCTTGCCAAACGTCTCGACGTGGAAATCGATGGCCGATGCCGTATTAGCCGAAGCCTCGTCGTAAGTGTCGCTCTGGGCCACCACGACGCCGCCTATGCCGAGTGGATAGGCGACATAGCCATCCGCGTGCTTCTCGACGATGATCTCGATGCTTGTCATCGGCCAGCTACTCCGCCGCTGTCGCGGTGGCGTGCAGGCGTAGACCGAGGGCGCGAACAACCTTCAGCACCGTGCTGAATTCCGGATTGCCGTCGGGCGACAGGGCCTTGTAGAGACTTTCGCGGCCTAGACCGGCCTCGCGGGCGAGCTGGGTCATGCCCTTGGCGCGGGCGATGTTACCGAGCGCGGCGGCGATGACGCGTGGGTCCCCGTCTTCCAGCGCCGCCTCCAAATAGGCGGCAATGTCCTCGCCGGTCTTGAGGAGGGCGGCGGTGTCGTAACGGGTGGTGCGAACCTTCTTTCGGCGGGCCATTGGGTACTCCTAGAGATCGCGGGCGAGTGCTTGCGCCCGTTTGATGTCGCGGTCCTGCGTCTTCTTGTCGCCGCCCGCCAGCAGGATCACCAGCTCGCGGCCCTTCTGGGCGAAATACACCCGGTAGCCGGGACCATAGTCGACCCTTAGCTCGCTCACGCCGCCGCCGACCGGCTTGACGTCGCCGAACAGTCCGAGCGCCAGCCGGTCGAGCCTCAACTCGATCCGGGCCCGGGCCCGGCGATCGCGCAGGGTTTCAATCCACTTGGCGAACGGCGGGGTCTGCCGAACCTCTATCACCGGATAAAATGTATCCTATAAAATACGGCATGACAACCGGTGTCCCCCGATAAGATGATTTTGGAAGTGACAGATGCGTAAAATCGCACCGCGACAGATGCCGAAACCCGTTCACCCCGGCGCTATCCTCAAGGACGAGCTGGCCGCGCGCGGCGTCACCGCCAGCCGGCTGGCGCTTGATCTCGGCGTGCCGTCCGGGCGGATCGCCGCGATCCTCAACGGCAAGCGCGCCCTGACCCCGGACACGGCGCTGCGCCTCGGGCGCTACTTCGCCATGCCGGCGCGCTTCTGGGTCGATCTGCAGGCGCAGTACGATCTCGCGGTGGCCGAGCAGAAATACGGCAAGCAGATTGCCGCCCAGGTGCGCAAGGTGGCGGCGTAGCCGGGCCGCGCGGGTACTCTGCCATGGATATCGCACCGATCAAGACCCGGCGGATCTGGCGCCTGCACCAGGGGCTGCGCATTCCCGCCGAGTCCTTGATCAGGGGCGGGCGGGATCGGGCCGCCTGACCGGCTAACGCGGCTTCTTCTTCGGCCGGGGCAGCGCGCGCTGCTTGCGCACCTTTCTGGGCGTCGTGCCGCCGCCATCCATCACCGCCTGCACGTGCTCGAAGCCAAGCAGCAGGAAGGCGAACTCGGCGTTCATCGCCGTGTTCAGCTCCGGGCTGTCGCGGCCGGCATCCTTGGCGGCGATCAGCAGCATCAGCCGGTTGGTGTGGATCAGCAGGTCGCCGAGCCGGGCGACCGCGGCCCCCGCCACGATCGCCGCTTCGAGGCGCTTCTTGAGCGCGGCGAGATCGAACTTGTAGCGGCCGTAGCGGACGTGGTTGAGGGTGATGGTGAAGGAGGCGGGCATAAGAGCCCGATTGTCACCCCGGCGGAAGCCGGGGTCCATTCCTCATGTGGCACCATGGACCCCGGATCGCGCAACGTCAGAACGTTGCTTGTCCGGGGTGACGGGTAAAAGTTTGCGGCGCCAGCCTAGTTACAGCCCTCGATCGTCTCGATGCGCACGTGCGTCGTGCCCTGTTCCTCGAAGCCGAGCTGGCGCGCCGCGCCCTGGCTGACGTCGAGCACGCGGCCGCGGATATAGGGGCCGCGGTCGTTGACCAGCAGCTCGATGTGGCGGCCGTTCTGCAGATTGGTCACCTTGATGCGGGTGCCCAGCTTCAAGACCCGGTGCGCGGCGGTCGGGCCGTTCATGTCGAAGATCGCGCCGCTGGCCGTCTGCCGGCCGTGATGCGTGCGGCCGTAGAAGGAGGCGATGCCTTCCTGGTAGTGGACATAGCGCGGGCAGGGTGGGGGCAGCGGCGCCGCCTCGGGCGGCGGCGGCGGGGGTGGCGGCGGCACTACCGCGGTCTGGCAGGCGGAGAGGGCCGCGGCGGTGAGCAGCGCCGCGGCAATACTGGCGAGTGGTCGTCGTGTTCCTCGGCGCATGCCGCATTATGAAACGGCGAATCCACGCCAGGCAAACGGTGGATTTTTTGTGACGGGCTACTCCGCTTTTGCGCCCGAGGCCTTGGTGATCGGCACCCAGATGTCGATCTCGTCCGACACGTACTTGGCGAACCTGGCCGGGGTGTAGCCGCGCATCGCCGGGGTGCCCATGTCCTCCAGCCGCTTGTTGATCACCGGGTCGCCCAGGGCCTCGTCGATGGCCTGGGCCATGCGGTTGGTGACGGTCGAGGGCAGGCCGGCGGGGCCGAAGATGCCGTACCAGGAATAGGCGCGGTAATCCTTGAGGCCGACCTCGGCCGCCGTGGGGATGTCCGGGATGATCGACGAGCGCTCGTCGGTCGCCACGAACAGGGTCCGCAGCTCGCCCTTCAGATGATACTCCTTCATCAGGCTCGGGATGTCCGAGTTGAACTGCACCTCGCCGGCGACCATGGCGAGGAAGACCTGGCCCGCCCCGCGATAGGGCACGTGCGTCGCCTCGGTGCCGGTGCGCTGCAGGAAGTTGGCGCTGGCGATATGGCCGGTCGAGCCGACGCCGGAGCTGCCGTAGGAAAACTTGTTGGGGTTGGCCTTCAGCAGCGCGACCCACTCGGCCGTGTCCTTCGGGTCGATCCCCTTGCGGGTGACGCTGTGGCAGATCGGGATGAAGTTGGTCGGGGCGATCGCGGTCAGGTCCTTGACCGGGTCGTAGGGCAGGTTGGCGTAGAGGCCCTTGGCGACGCCCGTGGAGGAGAGCGTGGCGAGCACGAAGAGGTAGCCGTCGGGCGGCGACTTGGCGACGTAGTCGGTGCCGGTGGTGCTGCCCGCTCCCGGCCGGTTCTCGATGACCACCGCCTGCCCCAGGATCTGCGAGATCTTGGGCCCGAGCAGGCGCATGGTGATGTCGGTGCCGCCGCCGGTGCCGAAGGGCACGACCATGCGGATCGGCTTGGCCGAGGGCCAGGCGCCGACCGCCTGGGCGCGCACGATGGTCGGGGCGAAGACAGTTGTCGCCGCGGCCGAAGCGAGGAAGCGGCGGCGGGTGGTGATCAGCTTGGGCATCGGAATCTCCCCTGTCGAATCAGAACGAGCCGCCGTTAACGGGCAGCATCTGGCCGGTGATGAACTTGGCGCGGGACGAGGCGAAGAAGAGCGTGGCGTCGGCGATGTCCTGAGCCTCGCCCAGCCGCCCCAGCGCGATACCCTGGAGCAGGCTCTTCTGGCGTTCGGCGCCGAGCGCGTCCCAGTCCTTCTGCTTCTCGATCTCGGTCAGCACCAGGCCGGGCGCCACGGTGTTGACCGTGATGCCGTACGGCCCAAGCTCGACCGCGAGCTGGCGGGTGAGGCCGAGCACCGCGTGCTTGGCGCTGGCGTAGGCCTGGATGCGGGTGCGCGACGGCCGGAAGGCGGCGCCCGAGCTGATATTGATGATGCGTCCGCGCCCCGCGGCTTTCATCTGGGGCGCCGCGGCGCGCACCGTGGCGAAGCTGGCGTCGACGTTGAGCGCGAAGATCGCATCCCAATCGGCGTCGCTGACCTCTTCCACCGGCTTGTGGCGCTGGCCCAGCATGCCGCCGGCGTTGTTGACCAGGACGTCGATGGCCCGGCCGCTGTCGCGCTCGATCGTGTGGATCCACTCGGCGCAGGCCCGGCGGTCGGTGAGGTCGGCAACCTGCGTGACGATACGCGCGCCTCTGGCGGTTTCAGCCAGGGCCTGGACCTGAATGTCGGTGGCGTAGACCAGGGCGCCGGCCGCGGCGAAGCTGCGGGCGATGGCCCGGCCGAAGCCGATGGCTGCCCCGGAGACGGCCACGACACGATCCTGGAATTCGCCATCGTGGAGCTTGGGGGTCATCGGCTTTGCAAGCCTGCGATGCAGACCGGGAGGGTGCCGAAGTAGAACCCGTCTGCTAGGCTTCGTCAAACAAGGTTGGGTTGTATGACTGAAGCGGTCGTCATCTGGGGAGCGGGCGCCATCGGCGGCGTTATCGGAGCATGCCTTCGGCGGGCCGGCCACGAGGTGCTGTTCGTCGACGTCGTGCCCGAGCATGTCGCGGCGATCCGCGCCGGCGGCTTGCGCGTCGAGGGTCCGGTGGCCGAGTTCAGCGTCGGCGGCGAGGCCTGCCTGCCGCATCAGATGAGCGGCAAGCACAAGCTCATCCTGCTGGCGGTCAAGGCGCATCACACCGAGGCGGCGACGCAGGCCCTCAAGCCCTTCCTCGCCGAGGACGGCGCCGTGGTCTCCTGCCAGAACGGGCTCAACGAGCTGGTCATCCAGGAGATCGTCGGCCCCCGGCGGACCATCGGCTGCTTCGTCAATTTCTACGCCGACTATCTCGAGCCGGGGCGGCTGCACTACGCCAAGCGCGGCGCGGTCGTGGTCGGCGAGCTCGACGGGCGGAAGAGCGAACGCATCGTCGCGATTCACAAGCTGATGCAGGCCTTCGACGGCGACGCGCTTCTCAGCGACAACATCTTCGGCTTCCTCTGGGGCAAGGCGGGCTACGGCGCCATTCTCAAGGCCTCGGCGCTGACCAACGACACGATGGCCGAATTCATCGGCGATCCCGGGCGCCGCGATCTGATCGTCGCCCTGGTGCAGGAGATCCTGGCCGTGGCCGAGGCGGAGAAGGTCAAGCCGCTCGGCGGTTTCGCCGGCTACGATCCCGAGGCTTTCATGCGCCGCGACAAGGCCGCCATCGCGGCGTCGATGGCCGCCATGGCGGAGTTCAACCGCGGCTCGGCCAAGGCGCGTAGCGGCATCTGGCGGGATCTTGCGGTGCGCAAGCGGCCGACCGACGTGGCGGCGCAGCTTGCGCCGGTGCGCGAAGCCGCGCGACGCCATCGCCTGGCCACGCCGGTCGCCGACCGGCTGGTGGCGCTGATCACCGACATAGAGCAAGGTCGGGCCGAAATCGGTCCAGCCTTGGCCGACGAGCTGGCTCTCGCTGTCCCGGAAAGGACCTCCGCATGAACGAGATGAGCAAGAAGCATCCCGACGGCGAGCCCTGGCAGTGGCCGGAGAAAACCTGGCGGCGTATCGTCGGTCGCGCCCGAGCGGGGCGCTCCCTGCGCCCCACCCATTGGCCGAACAACGCGCCGGCCGCCGTGTCGCTGTCCTTCGACGCCGACCACGACACCATTCCGCTGCGCGATGCTGACGAAAGCCCGATGCGCATCAGCCAGGGTCAGTACGGCAACCGCCAGGGCACGCCGCGCATCCGCCGGCTGATGGAGAAGCACGGCGTCAAGGTGTCGTTCTTCTATCCCGCCGTGTCGGCGCTGCTCTATCCCGACGAGGCGCGCGCCGTGGCCCAGGACGGGCACGAGATCGGCATCCATTCGTGGATCCACGAGCGCAATACCATCCTGCCCTACGAGGTCGAGCGCGACCTCAGCTTGCGCGCGCGCGACACACTGGAGAAAGTGACCGGCCAGCGCCCGGTCGGCATGCGCACAGCGAGCTGGGATTTCTCGCCGCGCACCCTCGACATCGTGCGGGAGATGGGCCTGCTCTACGATTCCTCGCTGATGGCCGACGACGACCCGTACGAGTTGATCTCCGACGGCACCCCTACAGGAATCGTAGAACTCCCGCCGGAATGGATCCGCGATGACGCCGTCTATTTCAACATGCACCGCTTCAGCGGCCTGCGTCCCTACACGCCACCGTCGAGCGTGCTGGAGGTGTTCCTCGGCGAGCTCGACGGCGCGATCGAGGAAGGCGGGCTGTTCCTGCTCACCATGCACCCGCACCATATCGGCCATCGCAGCCGCATGAAGCTGCTCGAGCGCGTGATCGAGCACGCCAAGGCGAAGAAGTGCTGGTTCGCCACCCATGCCGAGGTGGCCCAGTGGTGTAAGGATAACGCCGCGACCGGGCCGCTAGGGCGGTAGGATTGCCGCCAGTTCGGCCGGACCGAGGATGCGGTAGCTGCCCGGCGCCAGGTCGTCGGGCAGCGTCAGCCGACCGATGCTCTCGCGATGCAGGCCCACCACGCGGTTGCGCACCGCGGCGAACATGCGGCGCACCTGATGATAGCGGCCTTCGGTGATCGTCACGGTGGCTGTGGTCGGCGACAGGGTTTCCATCGTCGCCGGCAGCAGCGGCTTGTCCTCGCCCTCCAGCATCAGCGTGCCCGAGGCGAAGGCCGCGGCTTCGCCGCCATGCATCGGCCATTTGAGGGTCACGTGGTAGCGCTTGGGCACGTGGTTCTTGGGCGAGATGATGCGGTGCAGGAGCATGCCGTCATCGGTCAGCAGCAGCAGGCCCGAGGTTTCCTTGTCCAGCCGGCCGATGGTCGACAGCGCCGGCTCGCGCACCTGCCAGCGCGGCGGAAACAGGCCGAAGACGAGGGGGCCGGCTTCCTTGCGCGAACAGGTCACGCCCAGCGGCTTGTTCAGCATCAGCGTCAGCCCTGGCGGCGGATCGAGCGGCTCGCCGTCGACCGTCATCCGGCCGGGCAGGTCGGGCGTGATGGCCAGGCGCTGATCGGCATCCTCGACGACATTTCCGTCGAGCGTGACGAGGCCGTCACGCACCATCTGCTGAACGGCCTTGCGCGCGCCGTAGCCGAGATTGGCCAGCAGCCGGTCCAGCCGGAGGGTGGTGGGGAGCGCGCTCACTTGACGGCCTCGTAGATCTTGTAGCCGCCGGCTTCGGCTTTCAGCTTGATCTGCTTGAACAGGGTTTTCATCACCCCTTCATAGGGCAGATGGCGATTGGCTGTCAGCCAGCAGGTTCCGCCCGCACGCAGGGCTTCGGCGGCGCGCCGGATGAAATCCTGGCCGAGAGCCTTGTCCTCGGCGCCGCCGTCGTGAAAAGGCGGGTTCATGATCACGAAGTCGAGGCCGTTCGGCGCCAGGCCGGCATCACGAAGGTCGGCCCAGCGGAGTTCGGCGCGCGGATCGTCGATGTTGCGGCGCGCGGCCTCGATCGCCCGGCGGTCGTTGTCGATCAGCGTCAGGCGGCGGATCGCCGGCGAGGCCAGCGCGGTGCGCGACAGGACGCCGATGCCGCACCCAAAGTCGGCGCCGTTCCCCGCCAGGGCAGGAAGATGCTGCAGGAGGAGGGCGCTGCCGGGATCGATCCGGTCCCAGCTGAAGACCCCGGGCTGCGACCACAGGCCGATCTCCGGGACGAGGCGCTGCGCGCCCGCGGCGATAGCCTCCTCCAGCCCGCTCAGCGCCTTGGGTCTTGGCGTGGTGCATATCCGGTAGTGACGCCGCGCCGTGTCGTCGACCGTGCAGCCGAAGGCGGTCAGTTCCCGCGCGATCCGCGTGCCGCCCTTGTCCCGGGGCGCCATGACGGTCAGCGGCGCGCCAGGTTCCAGGGCGCGCAAGGCGAGAGCGATGGCATAGCGCCGCTCCGCCGTCCCCGGGGGCGCCAGCATCGTCATGCCGGCGAGCGTCGCTTCGCCATGCTGCTCCAGCGCGGCCGCTCCGGGCATCAGCGGCGAGAATTGCAGCGCGGGCGTCGGCGACGGCATGAAGGCCGCCGGCATCGTGCCGTAGACGCCGAGATTTTCCGTTTCGCTCATGACCCTCGATTTCGCGCCGCGCTGGAACTCTGTTAGCTTAATCGAGCTTCGTTGCTGGTGCCGGGAAATCGTTCGCTCTCCAGCGCCGCCCCCTCATTCTCGCCGCTGCTTCTGTTTTCCCATGACCCGCTTCGACCAGTTCTCCGGGATTCGTCCCCGGTCGCCATGACGGGGTTGTTCGGCATTGCATCCCGTCGTGGCGCCTATATCGCGCTCGCCTGCCTGTCGCTGATGTGGGGCCTGAACTGGGCGGCGATGAAGTTCGGGCTGCAATACGCCGATCCGATCATCTTCAACATCGAGCGCACCTGGGTGGCGATCGCCACGCTGTTCGGCGTGCTGCTGCTAACGGGCAGGCGTTTCTGGCCCGAGTCCTGGCTCGCCGTCTGTGTCACGGGCTTCTGCCAGACCACGGTCAATTTCGGCGCTACCGCGATGGCCCTGGCCTCCGGCGGGGCCGGGCGCACGGCCGTGCTGGTGTTCACCATGCCGTTCTGGACCTTGCTGATCGCCTGGCCGGTCCTCGGCGAGCGGGTGCGCGGCAGCCAGTGGCTGGCCGTGGGCTGCGCGCTCGCCGGGCTGCTGCTCATCGTCGAGCCGTGGGACTGGCAGGGCGACATAGCGCCGAAACTCTGGGCGACGATTTCGGGATTCGGCTGGGCCGGCGGCACCGTGGCCCAGGCTTACTTCCAGCGCCGCCGCCGGCTGGAAGGCCTCACCTTGATGACCTGGCAGATGGTCGTGGGCATCCTGCCGATCACTCTCATTCCGCTTTTCGTGTCGCTGCCGCCGGCCGAGTGGAACACCACCTATCTCGCCTCGATCCTCTACGCGGGCGTCGTCGCCAGCGGTATCGGCTTCGTCTTGTGGACCGGCATTCTCGCCTGGCTGCCGGCCGGTACCGCGGCCCTCAACATGCTGGTCATCCCGGTGATCGCCCTCGTCTCGTCGATGCTGATCTTCGGTGAACGGCTCGATGCGTTGGAATGGGCGGGGATTGCAGCGATCGGCGTGGGTCTCGCCATCATCTCGATACGCGCCTGGCGAGCGGCATACCACTGATGCTGCAGTGCCACTTAAAATGCTGCGTTGCAGCGTATTTTCCTGCGACAGCCGCGGTTGCGCGGCGCGAACCGCGGGCCTAGCATCGTTCCTATCCAAGCGGCAAAGAGAGCCAAAGCGCTCCGTGCCGCAACGCCTACAGAGGGGGACACCCGTGTCCAAACCGTACAACATTCTTATTCTGGGCGCGTCTTACGGCTCGCTCCTGGCCACCAAGCTTCTCTTCGGCGGACATACGATCCGCCTGGTGTGTCTGCCCGCGGAGGCTGACGCCATCAACGCCGACGGCGCGCGCGTGCGCCTGCCGGTGCGCGGCCGCCAGGATCTCGTCGAGATCCACACCAAGACGCTGCCGGGCAAGCTCTCGGCGAGCGGCGCCAACATGGTCAATCCGGGCGACTACGACCTGATCGGTCTCGCCATGCAGGAGCCGCAATATCGTTCGCCGGGTGTGCGCGAGCTGCTCGAAGCCGTGGCCAAGAGCCGCGTGCCCTGCATGTCGATCATGAACATGCCGCCGCTGCCCTACATGAAGCGCATTCCCGGCCTCGACGCCGACAAGCTGCGCCACGCCTATACCGACGCGACCGTGTGGGACAGCTTCGATCCCAAGCGACTGACCTTGTGCAGCCCCGATCCGCAGGCTTTCCGTCCGCCGGAAGACAAGGTCAACGTGCTGCAGGTCACCCTGCCGACCAATTTCAAGGTCGCGCGCTTCGACGAGGACGGCCCGACCGCCATCCTGCGCGATCTGCAGAACGACGTCGAAGCCATTCGCTACGACGCGGGTGACGGCAACAAGATCGAGTTGCCGGTGAAACTCAAGCTTCATGATTCGGTGTTCGTGCCGCTCGCCAAGTGGAGCATGCTGATGACCGGCAACTACCGCTGCGTCACCAAGCAGGGCGCGCGCCCCATCCGCGACGCCGTGCACAGCGACCTCGAGGCCTCGCGCACCATGTACAACTGGGTGCGCGACCTGTGCATCGGTCTCGGTGCGGCGCCCGAGGACCTCGTGCCGTTCGAGAAATACGCCGCGGCGGCGCAAGGCCTGGCGCGGCCGTCCTCGGCGGCGCGGGCACTCTTCGCCGGCGCTCCGAACATCGAGCGTGTCGATCGTCTGGTGCAGGGCATCGCCGCGCAAAAGGGCCTGCGCTCCGCCGTGCTCGACGAGACGGTGGCGCTGGTCGATGCCCAGCTCCAGGTCAATCGCAGCAAGGCGGCCGCATAGCGGCGGCCGCCTAGCGCTTCTTCGCGACGCGCCGCTTCGCTTTTTTGATCGGCTTGCCTTTCGGCCACGGCTGGTAGACGTAGCCAGCCGTGGTCGCGCAGGTCGCCTTTCCGGGCAGCGACTTCTTCTTCATTTGGCCTTCTTCTTGAGCAGCTTGTCGAGCCGCGGGAAGACGCGGCGCGCGTTGCCCTCGTAGATCTTCTGCTTGTCGGCGGCGCTGAGCGTCGAGCCCTCGATGTAGCGCTTGGTGTCGTCGTAGTAGAAGCCGGTCTCGGGATCGACGCCGCGCACCGCCCCCACCATCTCCGAGGCGAAGAGCACGTTCTCCACCGGGATCACCTTGGTCAGCAGGTCGATGCCCGGCTGGTGATAGACGCAGGTGTCGAAGAACACGTTCTTCAGCAGGTAGTCCTTGAGCAGCGGCTTCTTCATGTCCTGCGCCAGGCCGCGGTAGCGGCCCCAGTGATAGGGCACGCCGCCGCCGCCATGCGGGATGATGAACTTGAGCGTCGGGAAGTCCTTGAACAGATCGGCGGTCAGGAACTGCATGAACGCGGTGGTGTCGCCGTTGATGTAATGGGCGCCGGTGGCGTGGAAGTTCGGGTTGCAGGACGTGCTGACATGGACCATGGCCGGCACCTCGAGCTCGACCATCTTCTCGTAGATCGGATACCAGTAGCGGTCGGTCAGCGGCGGATCGGTCCAGTAGCCGCCCGAGGGATCGGGGTTGAGGTTGCAGCCGATGAAGCCCAGCTCGTTGACGCAGCGCTCGAGTTCGCGGATCGAGTTCGACGGCGGCACGCCAGGGCTCTGCGGCAGCTGGCAGACGGCGACGAAGTTCTCAGGGAAGATCTGGCAGACCCGGTAGATCAGGTCGTTGCAATGGTGCGACCAGTGTTCGCTGGTCGTCGCCGTGCCGACATGGTGCGCCATGCCCGAGGCGCGCGGTGAGAAGATCGTCAGGTCGGTGCCGCGCTCGCGCTGGATCTTGAGCTGCGCGCCCTCGATGCTGGTGCGGATCTCGTCGTCGGTGATGCGCAGGTCGCCCTTTTCGGGCACGTGCGCCTTGTCCTTGAGGGCGGCGATCTGGGCGTCGCGCCAGTCCTGCAGCTTCTTGGGGGCGGTCGTATAGTGGCCGTGGCAGTCGATGATCATCGCGTTTTCCTCGGGGGTGCTGTCTTCGGCCTGCATGCTAGAGCGGCGGCGGGCGCTCCGCTATAGTCCCGGCGCATGAGTCGTCCCACCAAGCCAAAGCCCGCCGCCAAGAAGGTCTCTAAAAAGGCCACCCCGCCGGCGGGCAAGCCCCCCTTCGGCAAGATCCTGGTCGCCAATCGCGGCGAGATCGCCTGCCGGGTAATCCGCAGCTGCAAGCGGCTGGGCATCGCCACCGTGGCCGTCTATTCGGACGCCGATGCCGAGGCGTTGCACGTGCGCGAAGCCGACGAGGCGGTGCGGCTGGGGCCCGCGCCCTCGGCGGAGAGCTATCTCAGGATCGACGCCGTGCTGAAGGCCTGCCGGGAGACCGGCGCTGAGGCGGTGCATCCCGGCTACGGTTTCCTCTCCGAGAACGCCGCCTTCGCCGAGGCGCTGGCCAAGGCCGGCATCGTTTTCATCGGGCCCAATGCGGGTGCGGTGCAGGCGATGGGCGACAAGATCGAATCCAAGAAGCTGGCGCAGAAGGCCGGCGTCACCATGGTCCCGGGGCACCTCGTCGCCCTCAAGGACGCCGACGAGGCGGTGAAGATCTCGCGCCAGGTCGGCTACCCTGTGATGCTCAAGGCCTCGGCCGGCGGCGGTGGCAAGGGCATGCGCCTGGCCTACGACGACGCCGAGGCGCGCGAGGGCTTCCGCTCGGCCACCAACGAGGCGCGCACGGCCTTCGGCGACGACCGCGTCTTCGTCGAGAAGTTCATCGAGCAGCCGCGGCATATCGAGATCCAGGTGCTGGGCGACAAGCACGGCAATGTCATCCATCTCGGCGAGCGCGAATGCTCGATCCAGCGCCGCCACCAGAAGGTGATCGAGGAGGCGCCGTCGCCCTTTCTCGACGCCAAGACCCGCGCCGCCATGGGCGCCCAGGCGGTAGCGCTGGCCAAGGCGGTCAACTACGACAGCGCCGGTACGGTCGAGTTCATCGTCGACGCCAGGCGCAAGTTCTACTTCCTGGAGATGAACACGCGGCTCCAGGTCGAGCATCCGGTGACCGAGATGGTCACCGGCCTCGATTTAGTCGAGCTGATGATCCGCGTCGCCGCCGGCGAGAATCTGCCGCTCTCCCAAAAGGACGTGAAGCTTAGCGGTTGGGCGGTCGAGGCGCGGGTCTATGCCGAGGATCCCTTGCGCAACTTCCTGCCGTCGATCGGCCGGCTGACGCGCTATGGCGCGCCTGCGGGCGAGGGCGTGCGCGTCGATACCGGCGTCTACGAAGGCGGCGAGATCTCGATGTTCTACGATCCGATGATCGCCAAGCTGGTCGGCGCCGGCAGAACCCGCGAGCAGGCGGCCGACCGGCTGGCCGATGCGCTCGACGCCTTCGAGATCCGGGGGCTCAACCACAACATCTCCTTCCTCGCCGCCATCGCCACGCACAAGCGCTTCCGCGCGGGCAATCTCACCACCGGCTTCATCGCCGAGGAGTTCCCCGAGGGCTTCAAGGGCGCGACACCGGACGGCGAGGCGCGCACGGCGCTGATCGTCGCCGCCGCCATCGTCCAGCGCCGCCAGGCCGAGACCGAGGCCAGCGTTTCCGGCCAGCTTCCCGGGCACGAAGCGCGCGTGCCCAGCGATCTGGTGGTGCGCATCAGCGGCCTCGGCGACAAGCCCGAGGATCACAGCGTGGCGTTGACCTGGACCGACCAGGGCTCCTACGCCCTGCGCATCGGCTCCAAGACCATCGCTGTGACCTCCGATTGGCGCACGGGCGACCGCGTGTTGCGGGCGACCCTCGACAAGCGCGCCGTGACCGTCCAGGTCGAGCGCGACAATGGCGGCTGGCGCCTGTTCCATCGCGGCGTGCTGGCCCGCGCCCTGGCGGCACGGCCGCGGGTGGCCGCGCTGGCGGCGCTGATGCCGGTGAAGAAGCCGCCCGACACCTCGAAATTCCTCTTGTCGCCGATGCCCGGCCTGCTCAAATCGATCGCCGTGAAGGAAGGCCAGGACGTCAAGGCCGGGGAGGAGATCGCCGTGGTCGAGGCGATGAAGATGGAGAACATCCTGCGCGCCCCGCGCGACGGCCGGATCGTCAGGCATCACGCGGCGGCGGGCGACAGCCTCGCCGTCGACCAGAAGATCCTCGAATTCGGATAGAGCCGATGCGCGGTCTGGCCCCTCCGGACCCGGCAGTCTGGCAGTCGCGGGCCGACTGGTTCTGGCGGGCCCACGACGTCAATGCCGGGCCGCAGCCGCTCGATCTCGATCCCCAGGCCACGGTCCTGCTTGCCGAGCTCGAGGTCGCCTATTGCGCGGGCGCCTGGGCGGCGGTGGTCATCCTCGCCTGGACGCTGGTCGAGGCCACCTTGCGCCGCACCGAAACCGGCGAGCGCGAGCCGCCGCCCGATGTCGACTGGTTGCGCGAGCAGCGCAACGGCCTGGTGCATATCGGCAGCGCCGCTGAGGTCCCCGACGAGACCGGGATGGAGGCGCTCGCCCAGGGCGCCCTGCGGGTCGCCTTCAAGACTCTCTATGCCGCGGCGTGGGGCGCTTCGCGATGAGCGAGGTCGCCGTGCGGGTGATGATCCGCGGCCGCGTCCAGGGCGTCTGGTATCGCGGCTGGACCGTCGACCAGGCGACCGCCAGGGCCTTGCGCGGCTGGGTGCGCAACCGCCGTGACGGCGCGGTCGAGGCGCTGTTCATCGGCCCGCAGGCCAAGGTGGAAGCGATGATTGCCGCCTGCGAGCAGGGGCCGCCGGCGGCGCGCGTCACCCATGTCGAGCGCTTCGCGGCCGAGGATGGCGGCGAGGCCGGCTTCGCGCAGCTTGCCACGGAGTAGGGATGGACGCTGCCTTCGCCGTCGCCGATGTCGGGCTCTGGGACTTCGCGCTGGTCGCGGTCATCGCCTTCTGCATGTCGGTGATCGGCGGCCTGTCGGGCTACGGCATCGGCCTCATCCTGCCGGCCTTCCTGGCGCCGGTGGTCGGCGTGGTCGCCACCATCCCGGTGATGTCGGTGGCCATGATCTTCGCCAATGCCAGCCGCGTCTGGGTCTACCGCCATGCCATGTCGTGGCGCTACGTCGCGCTGCTGCTGGCCGTCTCGCTGCCCATGGCCCTGATCGGCTCGATCGTCTACACGCATCTCTCCGCCGACACGATCGCCACGGCGCTGGGTGTGTTCATGATCATTTCTGTCCCCTTGCGCCGGAAGCTGCAGCGCGGCGGCTTCACCCTGGGGCCCCGCGGCCTGGCCGGCGTGGGCGCGGTCTACGGCCTGCTGGCCGGCGGCATGAGCGGCAGCGGCCTGTTTATGGCGGCCGGGCTGATGGCGGCGGGCGTCCACGGTGCCGCGCTGATCGCCACCGACGCGGCGGTGTCCACCGCGATCAACCTGCTCAAGGTCGGCGTGTTCGGCGGCTATTCGATGTACACCGCTGACCTGGTCATCGCCGGCATCGTCATCGGCCTGTGCACCGTCCCCGGCGCCTTCGTGGCCCGGCGCATCATGGACCGCCTGCCGATCCAGGTGCATATCTGGATCATGGAGGTGCTGATCGTCTGCGGCGGCGCCTCTTTCCTGTGGAAGGCACTGCGCTAGAGGCGGAACGCCTCTTCGAAAGTGTCGCGCAGGACCGCATCGACCTCCGGCATCGTGGCGGTGATCCCGAGATCGAGCAGCGAGGTGACCCCGTAGCGCGGCTCCGAGATGCCGCAGGGCACGATGCCGGCGAAGTGCGACAGGTCGCAATCCACGTTCAGCGCCACGCCGTGATAGGCGATCCAGTGGCGCACGCGCACGCCCAAGGCGGCGATCTTGTCCTCGCGCCGCCCGCCCTGCGGATGCGGGCCGCGATCGACCCAGATCCCGACCCGTCCCGGCCGTCGCTCGCCGGTGATGTTGAAGCGGGCGAGGGTGAGGATCATCCACTGCTCGAGCCGGGCGACATAGGCGCGCACATCCGCACCCCGCCGGCGCAGGTCGACCATCACGTAACCGATGCGCTGGCCCGGCCCGTGATAGGTGTGCTGGCCGCCGCGGCCGGTGTCATAGACCGGAAAACGCCCGGGATCGCGCAACCCGTCCGGCTGGGACGAGGTGCCGGCCGTATAGAGGGGCGGGTGTTCCAGGAGCCAGACCAGTTCCGGCGCCTGGCCCGCTCGGATGGCCGCCACCCGGGCTTCCATCTCCGCCACGGCCTGCGGGTAAGCCACGGGCGTATCGGAAAACCGCCACGCGAGGGCACCCAAGTCTTTGGCAGGAAATGCGCTTTCTGGGCTCATCAGGGCTATCCGGGGAGCGGGCTGCCCTTGCAACCCTACCCCCGATTTGCTATGTCCCCCGCTCTGCGAAGGCAAGGCTGCGGCTCCGGTCCGCGGCTTTTCCCCCAGGCGGTCGTGGCGGAATGGTAGACGCGCTAGCTTGAGGTGCTAGTGGGAGAAATCCCGTGGAAGTTCGACTCTTCTCGACCGCACCAACTTATCTTGCCGGACGGTAACCGGGTTTGAAAGCACCGATGATGAAGGCGGGGCGTCGATGACGGACCAACCGTTGCGTGACGCGGCGCTCGAGTATCATCGCCAGTCACCGCCGGGCAAGCTGGCGGTCGTCGCCACCAAGCCCCTCAACAACCAGCGCGACCTCTCCCTGGCCTATTCGCCGGGTGTGGCCGCCGCCTGCGAGGCGATCGCCGCCAACCCAGCCGATGCCGCGCTCTACACCGCCCGCGGCAACCTCGTCGCCGTCATCACCAACGGCACCGCCGTGCTCGGCCTGGGCTCGATCGGCCCGCTCGCCGCCAAGCCGGTGATGGAAGGCAAGGCGGTGCTCTTCAAGAAATTCGCCGGTATCGACGTCTTCGATATCGAGGTCGACTGCAAGGACGTCGACCGCTTCGTCGACGTGGTTGCCGCGCTCGAGCCGACCTTCGGCGGCATCAACCTCGAGGACATCAAGGCGCCGGAGTGTTTCGAGATCGAGCGCCGCCTGCGCGAGCGTCTCAAGATCCCGGTCTTCCATGACGACCAGCACGGCACCGCGATCATCGTTGCCGCCGCCATCGTCAACGGGCTGAAGGTGGTCGGCAAGGAGATCGGCCAGGTCAAGCTGGTCGTCTCGGGAGCGGGGGCCGCGGCACTCGCCTGCCTCGACCTGCTCGTCGACCTCGGCATCAAGCACGACAATATCTGGGTCACCGACATCGAGGGCGTGGTCTACAAGGGCCGCAAGGCGCTGATGGACCCGCGCAAGGAGCGTTACGCCCGCGACACCAACGCCCGCAAGCTAGCCGAGGTCATCGCCGATGCGGACGTGTTCCTCGGCCTGTCGGCGCCCGGCGTGCTCAAGAAGGACATGGTGGCCAAGATGGCCAAGGCGCCGCTCATCCTGGCGCTGGCCAACCCGACGCCAGAGATCCTGCCGGAGGAAGTCAAACAGGTGCGGCCGGACGCGGTGATCGCCACCGGCCGCTCGGACTATCCCAACCAGGTCAACAACGTCCTCTGCTTCCCCTTCATCTTCCGCGGGGCGCTCGATGTCGGCGCCACGACGATCAACGAGGCGATGAAGATCGCCTGCGTCAAGGCGCTCGCGCATCTTGCTCAAGCTGAACCGTCGGACATCGTGGTCCAGGCCTATGGGGGCCAGCCGCCGGCCTTTGGCCCAGAGAATCTGATCCCGCGGCCCTTCGATCCGCGCCTCATCACCGAACTGGCGCCCGCCGTTGCCAAGGCCGCCATGGACTCCGGCGTGGCCACACGACCGATCAGCGACTTCCGCGCTTATCGTCAGAGACTGGGTGATCTGGTCTTCCGCTCCGGCATCACCATGAAGCCGGTCTTCGACCGCGCCAAGCAGGACCCGCGCCGCGTGGTCTATTGCGAGGGCGAGGAAGAGCGCGTGCTGCAGGCCGTGCAGACGGTGGTCGACGAGGGCATCGCCAAGCCGATCCTTATCGGCCGGCAGGACGTGGTCGCCAGGCGCATCCAGCAGCTCGGCCTGCGCCTGCGCCAGGACAAGGACTTCGAGCTGGTCAATCCCGAGAGTGATCCGCGCTATCCCGAATACTGGCGCCTGCTGCATTCGCTGATGGAGCGGCGCGGCGTGACCCCGGAGCTGGCGCGCGAGCTGACCCGCACGCGCACCACGGTGATCGGCTCGCTGATGCTGCGCCGGGGCGAGGCGGAGGCCATGCTCTGCGGCACCTCGGGTGCCTACCCGCAGCACCTGCGCAACATCGTCGACATCGTCGGCGCCGATCCCAGCGTGCACGTGCCGGCGGCGCTGACCATGCTCATCCTCTCGAAGGGCGTCTTCTTCCTCGTCGACACCCACGTCACCCAGGACCCGACGGCCGAGCAGCTGGCCGAGACGACGATCCTTGCCGCGCGCGAGGTCCGGCGCTTCGGCATCGAGCCCAAGATCGCACTACTCTCTCATTCCAACTTCGGCAGCCGCGACGTGGCCTCGGCCGCCAAGATGCGCGACGCGCTGGTCATGCTGCGCAAGCTGGCGCCCGAACTGGAGGTCGACGGCGAGATGCACGGCGATGCCGCCATCAGCGAATCAATCCGCAACCGCATCTTTCCCAGCTCGCGGCTCAAGGGCACAGCGAACCTGCTGGTCATGCCCACGCTTGACGCCGCCAACATCGCCTTCAACCTGCTCAAGCAGCTCGGTGACGGCGTCTCGGTCGGGCCGATGCTCCTTGGCCTCGCCCGGCCAGCCCATATCCTCACCTCGTCGGTGACCGTGCGCGGCATCGTCAATATGAGCGCGCTCGCCGTGGTCGATGCCCAGGTCCATGCCGCGGCGCAGCCCCCGGCCGGGTAAGGGCGAGACGGTGGCGGCGACGTACGGCATCGCCGACCTCGCGCGCGAGTTCGATGTCACGACGCGCACCCTGCGCTTCTACGAGGACGAGGGCCTGATCGCGCCCGAGCGCCAGGGCCAGAAGCGCATCTTCTCCGCGCGCGACCGCGTGCGCCTCAAGCTCATCCTGCGCGGCAAGCGGCTCGGCTTCTCCATCGGAGAGATCCGCGAAATCATCAATCTCTACGACGCGCCGCCGGGCGAGGTCGGGCAGATCCGCTTCTTCCTCGACAAGATCCGTGAGCGGCGTGCCGCCCTGGAGCGCCAGCGCGACGATATCGCCGCCACGCTCGATGAGCTGGCCGATGTCGAGGCCCGCTGTACCACCCAGCTGCGCGACCTCGGTAAGCGCCACAGTTGACGTTTACGTAAACGTAAAGTATAGTCCGGATATCCTGGAGAGAGGAATGCCGATGGCCGAGGCGCCGGTCACCTATCGCGGCACGGTTTATCCGTGGCAGTGCGACCATATCGGGCACATGAACGTCATGTGGTACGTCGGCAAGTTCGACGAGGCCACCTGGAACCTGTTCACCGAGATCGGCCTGACGCCCTCCTATCTGCGCGAAGGAAAGAGCGGCATGGCCGCCGTGCAGCAGAACATCACCTACAAGCGCGAGCTGATGCCCGGCGACACCGTCATGGTGCGCACGCGGCTGCTCGAGGTGCGCGAGAAGGTCCTGCGCTACGTTCACGAGATGAGCCTCGTCGAGGGCGGCGAGCCGGTGGCGCTGTGCGAGCTCACCGTCGTGCACATGGATCGTGCGGCCCACAAATCCTCCGCCCTGCCGCCGGTCGTGGCCGAGCGCGCCCGCGCGCTGCTGGCCGCCTGAGGTCGCCATGTCGCGCTTCACCCCGAAGAACCCGGATTTCGCCGCGCGCGTGCGCGACAGCTTCGACCGCCAGGGCGCCATGGCGCATATCGGCGCCGAGATGACGCGCGTCGATCCCGGCGCCGTCGATATCGCCGTGACCTATCGTCCCGAGCTTGGCCAGCAGCACGGCTACTTCCATGGCGGCATCGTCGGCATGATCGCGGATTCCGCCGGCGGTTATGCGGCCTTCAGTCTGATGCCGGCCGACGCGTCCGTTCTGACCGTCGAGTACAAGATCAACCTGCTGGCGCCGTCGGACGGGACGCGCCTGGTCGCCAAGGGACGCGTCACCAAGCCCGGCCGCACGCTGAGCGTCTGCCATGTCGATGTCTTCGTCGAGCGTGACGGGCATGAGCATCTCTGCGCCACGCTCTTACAGACGCTGATGACCATGACCGGCAAGTCCGATGGCCTCGCTTCTGATAAAAAGAAATCGTGACTCTGTCGCCTGCCGAGACGCGGCTGGCCTATGGCCTGCTGCTCCTCACGCCATTGCTGTTTTCCGCCAACGCGCTGACGGCGCGCTGGGTGGGGGATTCATTGCCCCCCGTAGCCCTGGCTTTCTGGCGCTGGGCGCTGACCCTGGTCCTCCTATTCCCCTACGCAGGACGGGCCTTCTTCGCCGGCTGGCGCGAACTTCTGGCCGAGTGGCGCGTGCTCCTGTTGCTCGGTTTCCTGGGCATGGGGGTGTGCGGCGCTCCGGTCTACATGGGCGCCCGGACCACGACGGCCACCAATATCGGCCTGATCTACGCCATAACGCCGATCTTCATCGTCGTCATTTCCTGGCTTGGCTGGCGGGAGACGGTGACGCGGCGGCAGGTCTTGGGCATCGTTCTGGCCTTGGCCGGGGTGCTGGCGATCATCGCCCGCGGCGATCCGCGTGTCCTCCTCACCCTCGATTTCGTGCCGGGCGATATCTTCATCCTCGTCGCCATGATGGCCTGGGCACTCTACTCGGTCATCCTCAAGCATCGGCCGAGCCGCCAGCCCATGGCGGCGCGCTTCATCGGCATCGTCATCGCCGGCGTTCTGGTGATGCTGCCGTTCTACGGCATCGAACTGGCGCTGGGCGAGCGCATGCCGCTCGACGGGCGCACGGTCGCCGTCGTGCTGATCCTGTCGCTGGTTTCGGGCATCGGTGCGTTCCTGGCCTACGGCAAGCTGGTCGCCATGGTCGGCCCGCAGCGCACCGGCCTGCTTCTCTATATCGGCCCGGTCTACATCGCGGTCCTCGCTTGGCTGCTGCTGGGCGAGCGGCTCGAGGTCTTCCACTTCGCCGGTACGGCGCTGATCCTTGGAGGTATCGCGCTGGCCACGGTGGCGCCAAGGGCGGCCCGGGGCTAGAGTTTCCGGCCGCGCCAAGAATAGAAGAACCCAGGGAGGCAACGGCATGATTGCGAACCGGCTGCCGGATTTCGATTTCGGGCTCGGCGAGAACGCCGACCTGCTGCGCGACAGCGTGCGCAGCTTCGCCAGCGACGAGATCGCGCCGCGGGCCGCCGATATCGACCGCCAGAACGACTTTCCGGCGGACCTCTGGCGCAAGATGGGCGACCTCGGCATCCTCGGCATCACGGTCGAGGAGAAGTACGGCGGGGCCGGCCTCGGCTACCTGGAGCATTGCGTCGCCATGGAGGAGGTCAGCCGGGCCTCGGCTTCGGTCGGCCTGTCCTACGGCGCGCATTCGAACCTCGCGGTCAACCAGATCCGGCGCAACGGCAACGAAGCCCAGAAAAAGAAGTATCTGCCCAAGCTGATCTCCGGCGAGCATGTGGGTGCCCTGGCCATGTCCGAGCCGGGTGCCGGCTCCGACGTCGTCGGCATGCGCACCAAGGCCGAGAAGAAGGGCGACCGCTACATCCTCAACGGCGGCAAGATGTGGATCACCAACGGCCCCGACGCCGATACGCTGGTGGTCTACGCCAAGACCGATCCGAGCGCGGGCCCGAAAGGCATCACCGCCTTTCTTATCGAGAAGGGCTTCAAGGGGTTCTCGACGGCGCAGAAGCTCGACAAGCTGGGTATGCGCGGCTCCAATACCTGCGAGCTGGTCTTCCAGGATTGCGAGGTGCCGGAGGAGAACGTGCTGGGATCGCTGGGCAAGGGCGTCAACGTGCTGATGAGCGGCCTCGACTACGAGCGCGCCGTGCTCGCCGCCGGCCCCTGCGGCATCATGCAGGCCTGCATGGACGTGGTCGTGCCCTATGTCCACGAGCGTAAGCAGTTCGGCCAGGCGATCGGCGAATTCCAGCTGGTGCAGGGCAAGCTGGCCGACATGTACACGACGATGAACGCGTCGAAGTCCTATGTGTACGCCGTGGCGCGTGCCTGCGACGCCGGCAAGACCAGCCGCAAGGACGCCGCCGGCGCCATCCTCTATGCGGCCGAGAAGGCGACCCAGGTGGCCCTCGACGCCATCCAGCTCCTCGGCGGCAACGGCTACATCAACGACTACCCGACCGGCCGGCTGCTGCGCGACGCCAAGCTCTACGAGATCGGGGCCGGCACCTCGGAGATTCGCCGCTGGCTGATCGGCCGCGAGCTCTTCGCCGAGACGGCCTGAGGAGAAGCCGATGCTGCCCGAGGTCAACGACCTTTCGGTGCTGATGGCGGCGGTGGCAGCGTTCGCATTGGGCGGCGTCTGGTACTCGCCGCCGTTCTTCGGGCCCGCCTGGATGCGCGCCAACGGCTACTCGGCCGAGAAGATGGCCGAGATGCGCAAGGCCCGGCCACCGGCGCGCAGCCTGGCCATCACCTTCGTCAGCCAGTTCGTCATGGCCGTGGTTCTCGCCTACCTGATGCGCTGGACCGAGATCACCGGCGTCAAGCCCGGCGTGATGTTCGGCCTGCTGATCTGGGCCGGTTTCGCCGCAACCGTGGCGCTCATCGCCAATGTCTTTTCCGACCGGCCGTTCCAGGCCTTCATCATCGAATCCGGTTACCAGCTCTGCAGCATCACGCTGATGGCCGCCATCATCGGCGGCTGGCGCTAGAGGAGACCCCGCATGACTGCTTGGCACATCGCTCAGCTCAACGTTGCCCGCGCCGTGGCGCCGCTCGACAGCCCGGAGCTCGTGGACTTCATGGCGGCGCTCGACGGCGTCAACGCCCTGGCCGAGGCCTCGCCCGGCTTCGTCTGGCGCCTGAAGAGCGACAGCGGCAACGCCACGGACATCCAGGTCGAGGACGATCCCAAGTTCATCGTCAACATGTCGGTCTGGGACTCGGTCGAGGCGCTGTTCGAGTTCGTCTACCGCTCCGCCCATACCAGGGTCATGGTGCGGCGGCGCGAATGGTTCGAGAAGCCGGTGGAGGCCTTCCAGGTCCTGTGGTGGGTGCCGGCCGGCCACAACCCGACGATCGAGGAGGCGATGGCGCGGCTCCAGCATCTGCGCCAGCGCGGCGCTACGGCCTACGCCTTCACCTTCAAGGAACGCTATCCGGTCCCGTATGTGGGCGGAACGCCGACCGATATGAAACCAGAACCCTATTGCGTGGGCTGGGCCTGATCGCATGCAGTTCACCGAAACGCAGACCATGATCCGCGAGGCCGCGCGCGAGTTCGCGCAAGGCAGCCTGGCGCCCAACGCCGCCGAGTGGGACCGCAACTCGACCTTTCCCAAGGAGGCGCTGGCCGAGATGGGCAAGCTCGGCTTCATGGGCATGCAGGTGCCCGAGGAATGGGGCGGGGCGGGGGTCGATCACGTCGCCTATGCCCTGGCCGTGGAGGAGATCGCGGCCGGCGACGCCTCGACCTCGACCATCATGAGCGTGCACAACTCGGTCGTCTGCATGCCGTTGCTGAAGTACGGCACGCAGGAGCAGAAGGAGAAGTTCCTGCGCCCGCTGGCCAAGGGCGAGCTGCTCGGCTGTTTCTGCCTGACCGAGCCGCAGGCCGGCTCCGACGCTTCCTCGCTCAAGACCAGGGCGAAGCGCGACGGCAACCACTGGGTGCTCAACGGCACCAAGCAGTTCATCACCTCGGGCAGCACGGCCGACCTCGCCATCGTCTTCGCGGTCACCGATCCGGCCAAGGGCAAGAAGGGCATCTCGGCCTTTCTCGTGCCCACGAAGAAGGTCGAGGGCTGGAAGGTGGCGCGGGTCGAGGAGAAGCTCGGCCTGCACGCCTCCGATACCTGCCAGATCGTCATGGACGACATGCGCCTGACTCCCGACCTGATGCTCGGCGAGGAAGGCCAGGGCTACCGCATCGCGCTGGGCAATCTCGAGGGTGGGCGCATCGGCATCGCCGCGCAGGCCGTGGGCATGGCGCGCGCGGCCTACGAAGCGGCGGTCGCCTATGCCAAGGACCGCGAGAGCTTCGGCAAGAAGATCATCGAGCACCAGGCCATCGCCTTCAAGCTGGCGGACATGGCGACCCAGATCGAGGCGGCGCGCCTGCTGGTGCTCAACGCCGCGGCCAAGCGCGACGCCGGCGAGCCCTGCCTGACCGAGGCGGCGATGGCCAAGCTCTTCGCCTCGGAGATGGCGGAGAAAGTGTGCTCCGACGCCATCCAGATCCATGGCGGCTACGGCTACCTCAACGACTTCCCGGTGGAGCGCATCTATCGCGACGCGCGCATCACCCAGATCTACGAAGGCACCTCCGACATCCAGCGGCTGGTGATCAGCCGCGCCATCGCCGGAGGCTGACGTGGCGGCGCCCATCGACTTCTACTTCGACTTCTCCAGCCCTTACGGCTATTTCGCCTCGCTCAAGATCGACGAGATCGCCAGGCGCCACGAGCGCGCCGTCACCTGGCGGCCCTACCTGCTGGGCGCGGTGTTCAAGATCACCAAGATGCAGCCGCTGCTCGACTACCCGATCAAGGGCGACTACATGAAGCGCGACTGGCAGCGCACCGCCCGCCTGCAGAACGCCAGATGGAAGATGCCGGAGATGTTCCCCTTCGCGGCGATCAATGCCAGCCGCGTGGTCTACTGGCTGAACGACAAGGATCCGGCGCTCGGCCGCAAGTTCGCGCAGGCCGCCTATCACCAGGCCTTCGGCGAGGGCCGCGACATCGTCTCGGTCAACGCCGTGGCCGCCGTCGCCGAGGGGCTGGGCGTGCCGCAGGGCGACACCCTGGCGGCGATCAACGATCCGGCAGTCAAGGAGCGCCTGCGCAAAGAGGTGGACGCCGGCATCGAGCGCGGCGTCTTCGGCTCGCCCTTCGTCATCGTCGACGGCGAGCCGTTCTGGGGGGCCGACCGGCTCGACCAGGTCGATGGCTGGCTGGCCACGGGCGGCTGGTGATCCGATGGCCCTGACCAAGACGCACAAGCAGCTGGTCGACGAGGCGATGGCCGTGATCGAGACCGTGCCGGTCGCCGAGGCGATCAGGCTGCACACCGATCCCAACACCGTCTTCGTCGACATCCGCGATCCGCGCGAGCTCGAGCGCGAGGGCATGATCCCGGGCGCCGTCCATGTGACGCGCGGCATGCTCGAATTCTGGATCGACCCGACCAGCCCGTATTACCGGGAGGTCTTCGGCTCCGGTAAGCGCTTCCTCTTCTACTGTCAGTCGGCCTGGCGCTCGGCGCTGGCCACCCATACCGTGCAGGGGATGGGCCTCAAGCCGGTGGCCCAGCTCGAAGGCGGGCTCAAGGCCTGGAAAGAGGCGGGTGGGCCGATCGCCACTTACGCGCCCAAGGCAAAATGACCGTGTTCAAATCCGCCATCGACACACAGGACGAAGGCTTCCGCGCCAATGCCGAGGCGATGCAGGCGCTGGTGGCGGACCTGCGCACCAAGCTCGGCGCCATCAAGCAGGGCGGTGGCCAGGCGGCGAGCGACAAACACACCGCGCGCGGAAAGCTGCTGCCGCGCGAGCGCATCCGCCTGCTGCTCGATGTGGGTTCTCCTTTTCTCGAGCTGTCGCAGTTCGCCGCCTACGGCATGTATGGCGGCGATATCTCGGCGGCCGGCATCATCACGGGTATCGGCCGTATCGAGGGCCGCGAATGCGTGGTCGTGTGCAACGACGCCACGGTCAAGGGCGGCACCTACTTCCCGATGACCGTGAAGAAGCATGTGCGCGCCCAGGAGATCGCCCGGCAGAACAACCTGCCGTGCGTCTACCTGGTGGATTCGGGCGGCGCCAACCTGCCCAATCAGGACGACGTCTTCCCCGACCGTGACCATTTCGGCCGCATCTTCTACAACCAGGCCACGATGTCGGCGGCCGGCATCCCGCAGATCGCCGTGGTCATGGGCTCGTGCACGGCGGGCGGTGCCTATGTCCCGGCGATGTCGGACGAGGCGATCATCGTCAAGAACCAGGGCACGATCTTTCTCGCCGGCCCGCCGCTGGTGAAGGCGGCGACGGGCGAGGTGGTATCAGCCGAGGAGCTGGGCGGGGCCGACGTGCACGCCCGCGTCTCCGGCGTGGTCGACCACTACGCCCTCAACGATGCGCACGCGCTGGCCCTGGCCCGGCGCATCGTGGCCCGTACCAACCGCACCAAGACTGTCTCGCTCGACGTCGCGCCGCCAGTCGAGCCGCGCTATGACGCCTCCGAGATCTACGGCGTGGTGCCGACCGACGTGCGCAAGCCCTACGACGTGCGCGAGATCATTGCCCGTGTCGTCGACGGCAGCGAACTGGATGAGTTCAAGCCGCTCTATGGCACCACCCTGGTCACCGGCTTTGCCCGCATCTGGGGCTACCCGGTGGGCATCGTCGCCAATAACGGCATCCTGTTCTCTGAGTCGGCGCTCAAGGGCGCGCATTTCATCGAGCTCTGCGCCCAGCGCAACATCCCCCTGGTCTTTCTGCAGAACATCTCCGGCTTCATGGTCGGCAAGAAATACGAATCCGGCGGCATCGCCCGCGACGGCGCCAAGATGGTCACTGCCGTGTCCTGTGCCAACGTGCCGAAGTTCACGGTGATCATCGGCGGCAGCTTCGGCGCCGGCAATTACGGCATGTGCGGTCGCGCCTTCAACCCGCGCTTCCTGTGGATGTGGCCCAATGCCCGCATCTCGGTGATGGGCGGCGAGCAGGCGGCGAGCGTGCTGGCCACCGTGCGCCGCGACAATATCGAAGCCTCGGGCAAGTCCTGGTCCAAGGAGGACGAGGAGAAGTTCAAGCAGCCGCTGCGCGACCAGTACGAAACACAAGGCCATCCCTATTACGCCTCGGCCCGGCTGTGGGACGACGGCATCATCGATCCGGCCGAGACGCGCATGGTGCTCGGCCTCGGCCTGTCGACCTCGCTCAACGCGCCGATCGAGCCGACGAGGTTCGGCGTGTTCCGGATGTAGCCATGGCCATCATCGAAACCGAGATCGACGGGCGCGGGGCGCTGACCGTCTGGCTCAACCGGCCGGAGGTGCACAACGCCTTCGATGACACTCTGATCGCCACCCTCACGGAGACTCTGCGCAAGGCCGAGGCCGACTCACAGACGCGCGTGGTGGTTCTGGCGGGGCGGGGGCCGAGCTTCTCGGCTGGGGCCGATCTCGGTTGGATGAAGCGCATGGCCACCTATACGGAAGCCGAGAACCGGCGCGACGCCGAAGCTCTGGCCGAGCTGCTGCGCACCCTCAATTTCATGCCCAAGCCGACGATCGCCGCCGTGCAGGGCAACGCCTATGGCGGCGGGGTGGGGCTCGTCGCCTGCTGCGACATCGTGGTGGCTTACGAGCAGGCCAACTTCGCCCTGACCGAGGTCAAGCTCGGCCTCATCCCGGCGACCATCGGGCCTTACGTGGTCTCCGCCATCGGCGAACGCCAAGCGCGCCGCCTGTTCCTCACCGGCGAAGCCTTCAGCGCCCTTGAAGCGCACCGCCTGGGCCTGGTCCACCGGCTGTGCACGCGGCTGCGCGATGATCTGGTCATCACTGTGTCGCAGATCATCGACGCGCTGGTCGCCGCCGGACCTGGCGCGCAGGCGGCGGCCAAGGCGCTGATCTGGCGGGTCGGCCGCGGCCCGGTGGACGCCGAGATGATCGCCGACACGGCGCGGCGCATCGCCGAGATCCGCGTCACGCCGGAGGGCCGCGAAGGCATCGGCGCCTTTCTCGAGAAGCGCAAACCCAAGTGGCGAGGGTGAGGCGCGGATGATCGCCAAGCTGCTCATCGCCAATCGTGGCGAGATCGCCTGCCGGGTGATACGCACGGCTCGGCGGCTCGGCATCCGCACGGTTGCCGTCTACTCGGATGCCGACGCCAGGGCACGTCACGTGGCGATGGCCGACGAGGCCTTTCGCATCGGCCCGGCGCCGGCCCGCGACAGCTACCTCAAGGTCGATGCCATCCTCGAGGCTGCGAAGAAGAGCGGCGCCGATGCCATCCACCCCGGCTACGGCTTCCTCTCGGAGAACGCCGAGTTCGCCGAGGCCTGCGCCAGGGCGGGCGTCATCTTCGTCGGCCCGCCGCCCTCGGCCATCCGCGCCATGGGCGGCAAGAGTGCCGCCAAGGCCCTCATGGAGAAGGCCGGCGTGCCGGTGGTGCCGGGCTATCACGGGAAGGACCAGGGTATCGCGCTCTTCGCCGAGGCGGCGCGCAAGATCGGCTATCCGGTGCTGGTGAAGGCCTCGGCCGGCGGTGGCGGCAAGGGCATGCGTATCGTCGAGACGGAGATGGCCCTGCACGATGCGATCGAAAGCGCGCGGCGCGAGGCGAAGTCGAGTTTCGGCGACGACACGCTGCTGATCGAGAAATACCTGACCCAGCCGCGGCATATCGAGATCCAGGTCTTCGCCGACAGCCACGACAACGCCGTCTATCTCTTCGAGCGCGACTGCTCGGTGCAGCGCCGCCACCAGAAGGTGATCGAGGAAGCGCCGGCTCCCGGCATGACCGTCGCGCGCCGCAAGGCGATGGGCGAGGCGGCGGTGAAGGCCGCCCGCGCCGTCGGCTATCGCGGGGCGGGCACGGTCGAGTTCATCGCGGCGCCTGACGGCGCCTTCTACTTTATGGAGATGAATACCCGCCTCCAGGTCGAGCACCCGGTGACCGAGATGATCACCGGGCAGGACCTGGTGGAATGGCAGCTCATCGTGGCCAATGGTGGCGCCCTGCCCAAGAAGCAGAACGAGCTGCGCATCGACGGCCATGCCTTCGAGGTGCGGCTCTATGCCGAGGATCCGATACGCGATTTCCTGCCAGCGACCGGCACGCTGCATCACCTGCTCTTTCCGGAGGAAGGCTCGCATGTGCGTGTCGATACCGGCATCCGGGCCGGCGACGCGGTCAGCATCCATTACGACCCGATGATCGCCAAGCTGATCGTCTGGGATAGCGACCGCGAGGCGGCGCGGCGGAGGCTCGTGGCGGCGCTGGCCGAGACCGAGATCGCCGGCCTGGTGACCAACCGGGCGTTCCTGGCGGCGCTGGCCGCGCATCCGGCCTTCGCCGCCGGCGAGGTCGATACCGGATTCATCGCCCGTCATCGCGCGGCGCTGATACCGGCGGCGGTGCGGGTACCCGACGAAGGGCTGGCGCTGGCGGTGCTTGGCTTCATGCTGCAGCGCCAGGCCGAGGCGGCGGCGGCGGGTCAGCGCGCTTCTGATCCTTACAGCCCCTGGCACCAGGCGAGCGGCTGGCGGCTCAACGACGACGCGCATCATGTGCTGCGCTTGCGCGATCCCGTCGCTGGCGAGATCGCCGTCACGGCGCATTTCCGGCCGGATGGTTTCCTCATCGACCTGCCCGGCGGATCGCTCACGGTCCGCGGCACGCTGCGCCATGGCGTGATCGAGGCGGACCTTGGCGAGGGCAAGGCCAGGGCGGCTTTCCTGCGCCGTGGCGACGAGCTCACCGTCATCGCCGACGGGCGCAACCATACGCTTGGCCTCGTCAATCCGCTGGCCGAGGCGGGCGACAGCGCCGCCGACGCGGGCCGCCTGACGGCACCGATGCCCGGCAAGATCGTGGCACTGCGCGTCATCAATGGCGCGTCGGTCAAGCGCGGCGCGCCCCTGCTCGTGCTCGAGGCGATGAAGATGGAGCACACCATCGCCGCCCCGGCCGACGGTATCGTGGAGCGCCTGCGTTACAAGGTCGGCGACCAGGTCGATGAAGGAGCCGAACTGGTCGTGTTCAAGCCGGCGAAGATCTGAGATGGCCTATCCCAAATCCGTGCGCATGGTCGAGGTCGGCCCGCGCGACGGCCTGCAGAACGAGGCCAAGACCGTGCCGACCGCGGTCAAGGTTCAGCTCATCGAATCGCTGGCCGATGCGGGCCTGACCGCCATCGAAGCCGGCGCCTTCGTTTCGCCGAAGTGGGTGCCGCAGATGGCCGACACCGCTTCCGTGCTCGCCGGGATCAAGCGCCGGCCAGGCATTCGCTACCCGGTGCTTGTTCCCAACATGAAGGGCTTCGAGGCGGCCGTGGCGTCCGGCTGCGACGAGATCGCCATCTTCGGCGCGGCGTCGGAGACGTTCTCCCAGAAGAACATCAACTGTTCCATCGCCGAGAGCCTGGAACGTTTCACGCCGGTGGTGGAAGCGGCGAAGAAAGCCGGCATCCGGGTGCGCGGCTATATCTCCTGCGTGCTCGGCTGTCCCTACGAGGGTGACGTCCCGCCGGCGGCGGTCGCCACCGTCGCGGCGAAGCTCCTGGCGATGGGCTGCTACGAGATTTCCTTGGGCGATACTATCGGTGTTGGCACGCCGGCAAAGGCAGTGGCAATGATCGAGGCCGTAGCCGAAGTCGTGCCCCGCGAACAGCTCGCGGTGCATTTCCACGATACTTATGGACAAGCCCTGGCGAACATCCTGGCCTGTCTGCAGCACGGGATTTCGGTGGTGGATTCCTCGGTGGCGGGACTCGGCGGCTGCCCCTATGCCCGTGGCGCGTCCGGTAACGTGGCCTCCGAGGACGTGCTTTACCTATTGAATGGGTTAGGTATTTCGACCGGGGTGAATTTAGACAAACTTGCTGACTCCGGGGGGTTAATTTGCGATTATCTCGGCCGTTCGCCGGCCTCCAAGGTCGCGCAGGCGCTTCTTGGGCGGCGAAAGCAGTCCTGACCAGTCCGGCCGATAGACCGGATGTGAGAAGCGGGGCGCGAGCCGGACTAAAGGCGGTGAACGAGGGGTATACGAGGGGGTAGGGCGTCTTCCTGACGCCCGATTTGGAGCGCGGCACGGCGCGGCGGCACCTGCATGGGCTACAACCTATCGAAACTGCGCGTCCTGATCGTCGACGACAGCAAGAACATGCGTATGCTGGTCAAGACGATCCTGAGCGCGCTTGGCGTCCAGGTCGTGCGCGAGGCGCCCGATGGCCAGGCCGCCATCAACGAACTGCGCTCCGGGCCGATCGACATTGCCATCGTCGACTGGGTCATGGAGCCGATGGACGGCCTCGAATTCGTGCGCCAGGTGCGCACCGGCGAGGACAGCCCGAGCCCCTTCCTGCCGATCATCATGATGACCGGCCACACCGAGAAACATCGCATCGTCAAGGCGCGTGACTCCGGTGTCACCGAGTTCCTGGCCAAACCGATCACGGCCAAGACACTGCTTGTGCGACTGACCAACATCATTGAGCATCCGCGACCCTTCGTCCGCGCCAAGGGCTATTTCGGTCCCGACCGGCGGCGACGGAGCGAGGATTACGGCGGGCCCGAGCGGCGCGGCACGAGCAAGGAAGGCGCCGCGGTGAAGGATGCCAAGCCGGTTCAGGCATAACCGGCGTTTGGAGACAAGGCGATGACCGAAGAGACAAAAGTACAGATCATCAACCCGCCGAACCGGCTCAAGTCCGTGGTCGACGATGGCCGTTCGACGAAAGGCGTCGACCCGAACCTGCTCGCCAAGGCCGAGAAGGCCATGGAGGACATGAAGCCGCAGGTCGAGGCGCATATGCGCAGCGAAGTGGCGAAGCTGGCGGAATTGATGGGCAAGGTGGCGGCGAGCGCCGGCCAGGACCGTGCGCTGCTCAGCGAGATGTACCGCGCGGCCTTCGAGCTCAAGGGGCAGGGGACGAGCGCCGGCTACGGCATGCTCACCCGCTTCGGCGATTCACTGTGCCGCTATATCGAGGCGCAGCAGAATATGGGCGCCAAGGAAGTGTCGATCGTCAAAGCCCATGTCGATTCCATCTCGGCGATCATGGGCCGCAGCATCAAGGGCGATACGAATCCTATCGGTCTCGCCATCGCCGCCGAGCTTGAGAAGGTCGTCGGCCGCCCGATGTGATCCGTCGCGTTTGCGCTAGATTGGGGCGGCGGTATCACCGCCGCCCTTTGTGTTTATCCCTTCTGAGTAACCAAAGCCGTGGCTGCCATCGTTCATATCCTCAAGCTCTGCGTCGGTGTCTCGGAGCCGGATGAGCTCGCCGCCTGGCAGAAGAAGCGTTGGAACGACGCCAAGAAGGCGGGGCGCAAGCCCGAGTGCCGGCACATCACCCGCAACACGCCCAAGCGCGCCGCCGAGATCGTCGAAGGCGGCTCACTCTACTGGGTGATCAAGGGCGTGATCCGCGTGCGCCAGCGCATCATCGACGTGAAGCCCGTCGTCCACGAGGGCGAGCCGCGTTGCAAGCTGGTGCTCGACCGTAAGCTGGTGCGCGTCATGCCGCGGCCAATGCGCGCCTTCCAGGGTTGGCGCTACCTCGAAGCCACCAGTGCGCCGCCGGATCTCGACCAGCTCGGCAAGGGGGCGGCGAACATGCCGCCCAAGATGGTCGAGGAGTTGCGCGAGCTCGGATTGCTCTGATGCTTCGCCGCCTCGTTCCGGTCCTCGCCTTGCTTCTCGCCGCCTGCAGCGGGGACGGCGAACCGGACGAGCCGGCGCTGCGCGAGGCGATCGAGCGCATACACAACGAGTGGGTCGCGGAGCGCCGCAAGGACCAGAAGACCCAGGTCCCGGATCTCTATCGCCGCCTGCCCAATGTCAATCTCGCCTTCGAGGCGAACCTGGCGCTGCGCGTCACCTCGGTGCGCAAGGTTTCGTGCAAGCGCACGGGCGACGAGCGCCTGGGGCACAACTGCCGCGTCGTGGTCGGGGCCTCGCTTGCCGGACGTCCGCCGGTTCTCCAGAACCTCGACGGCCGTTTCGTACGCGGCGTCAACGGCTGGCATGTCCGCGATCTCACCGTGCTCGACGTGTCGAGCCCGGGCGGCGGCTAAACGGCGAACTCGTTCTGCTTGTAGCCCTGAAGGTAGAGCAGCGCGGTCAGGTCACCATGCCGGATGGTGGCATCCGCGGCCGCAGCCAGAACCGGTTTCGCGCGGAACGCGACGCCCATTCCGGCGGCCTGAACCATGTCGAGATCGTTGGCCCCGTCGCCGACGGCCATCGTCTCCGCGGTCTCCAGGCCGCGGGCCTTGCTCAGGCGTTCGAGGATGGCGCGCTTGCCGGCACGATCGAAGATCGGCTCGCGCACCCGGCCGGTCAGGCGGCCGGCCTCGACGCCAAGATGATTGGCCTCGGCCTGGTCGGCACCCAGCAGGTCCCGCACGCGGTCGACGAAGATCGAAAAGCCGCCGGAGACGATGGCGGTGTAGGCGCCGTGCGCGCGCATCGTGGCGATCAGCGCCTTGGCGCCGGGCATGAGCCTGAGCCCGGCATAGACCGCTTCGAGCGTCGCGGCGTCGTGCCCGGTCAGCATGGCAACGCGCTCGCGCAGGGCGCCGGCGAAATCGAGCTCGCCGGCCATGGCGCGGCGCGTGATGTCGGCGATCCTGGGGCCGATGCCGGCCCGCGCCGCGATATCGTCGAGGAATTCGTTTTCGACCAGCGTCGATTCCATGTCGGCGACGAGCAGCCGCTTGCGGCGGTGCGCGCCGGGCACAACGGCGACGTCGACCGGAGCTTCGCCGAGAGCATGCCGGGCTGTTTCTCCGGCCGCCTTGGGGTCGCCCGCTATGGCAAACTCGCAGGCGATGCCGGGGGCGAGCCAGACGACGGGCCCGCCCGCGACAGCCGCGCGCACGGCCGACACGATGCTATCGTGAAGGTCGGCACGCGCCGGATCGGCAATCAGGACGAGAACGTGGCTCATCGGACCCGTAAGGCAAAAGGCGGCGCATCATCGTGAAGGCCATCGAGCTTGGCAAGCCGCCTTCCGTTGTCGTCATCGGTGGCCCGACGGCCAGCGGCAAGTCGACGCTCGCCCTGCGCCTGGCCGAGACCTTCGACGGCACGGTGATCAACGGCGATGCCATCCAGGTCTATCGCGAGCTGTCCGTGCTCACGGCGCGCCCGACCGCCGCGGAAACCCGCCGCGCGCCGCACCGGCTCTATGGCGTCCTTTCGGCTCATCAGCGCTGCAGCGCCGCGCGCTGGCGCACCATGGCCCTGGCGGCGATCGCCGCGGCGCACGGAAAAGGGCGCCTGCCGATCGTGGTCGGCGGCACCGGACTCTACCTCCGTGCCCTGATGGAGGGTTTGTCGCCGGTACCACCGGTTCCGCCGGAAGTGCGTGAGAAGGCGCGGGCCCGGCATGCGGAGCTCGGATCCGCCGCGTTTCATGCCGAGCTGGCCAGCCTCGACCCTGTGATGGCCAGGCGTCTCAACCCCGGTGACAGCCAACGCGTGATCCGCGCCTGGGAGGTGATCACCGCGACCGGCCGCTCGCTCGCCCTCTTCCAGAAGATCCGGCCGGCCAAGGCGGCGTTTGGTTTTGTCCCCCTCGTGATCCTGCCGCCGCGCGAGACCCTGATCGCGGCCTGCGACGCCCGCGCGGTGCGCATGCTCGAGGAGGGCGCTCTCGAGGAGGTCAAAGCCCTGCTGGCAATGAACCTCGATCCCAGCCTGCCGGCGATGAAGGCGGTGGGGGTGCGCGAGCTTGGCGGGCATCTGGCCGGCAAGGCCTCCCGGCCCGCGGCGCTGGCGGCCCTGCAGCAGGCGACGCGGCAGTACGCCAAGCGGCAGATCACCTGGTTCCGGCACCAGATGCCGGGGGCCCAGACCTGGCCAGAGCAATTTTCGGAAAGTCTCGAACGGGTAATCTTTCCATTTATTAGAAAAGCTGTTGACCGTCCTACCTCCGGCGGGTAGTTTACGGCCTCTTTTGGCCCAGCCGCTCCGGTTGTTCCGGAAACGGTATTTTTTTCAAAGGCTTGTGCTATGGCGATGAAGACGACATCCGCCCCGACCCCGGACAATACGGCCGCGCCCGCCCAGGATTGGACCGGCTCCGAGATCGTGCTCAAGGCGCTGGTCGAGCAGGGCGTCGACGTCATCTTCGGCTATCCCGGTGGTGCCGTCCTGCCGATCTACGACGCGCTGTTCCAGCAGAACTCGATCCGCCACATCCTCGTCCGCCAGGAAGGCGGCGCCGTGCATGCGGCCGAAGGCTACGCGCGCTCCACCGGCAAGGTCGGCGTCGTGCTGGTGACCTCGGGTCCGGGTGCCACCAACGCCGTCACCGGCCTGGTCGATGCCCTCATGGATTCCATCCCCATCGTCTGCCTCACGGGCCAGGTGCCGACGCACCTGATCGGCAACGATGCCTTCCAGGAAGCCGACACGACCGGCATCACCCGGCCGTGCACCAAGCACAACTACCTGGTCAAGGACATCACCAAGCTGGCGACGACGGTGCACGAGGCCTTCCACGTGGCGCGCTCCGGCCGCCCCGGCCCGGTGGTGATCGACCTGCCCAAGGACATCCTCGTCGGCCGCAGCCCGGTCTATGCCTCGCCCACCGGCACCGCGCGGCGCAGCTACAACCCGCGCACCGAGCCCGATCCGCGCCGCATCGAAGAGGCGCTCGACCTGATGATGAAGGCCAAGCGGCCGCTGTTCTACGGCGGCGGCGGCATCATCAACTCGGGCCCCAAGGCCTCGGAGCTGTACACCCAGCTGGTGCGCGCGACCGGCTTTCCCTCGACCCTGACACTGATGGGCCTCGGCGCGCTGCCGGCGGCCGATCCCCTGTTCCTCGGCATGGTCGGCATGCACGGCACCTGGGAATCCAACCACGCCATGCACGACTGCGACCTGATGATCGCCGTCGGCTCGCGCTTCGACGACCGGGTGACCGGCAAGCTCACCGCATTCTCGCCGGGTTCCAAGAAAATCCACATCGACATCGATCCCTCGTCGATCAACAAGAACGTGCGCGTCGACGTGCCGGTGGTCGGCGATTGCGGCAAGGTTCTGGCGGCGCTGCTCGCCGGCTGGAAGCAGCGCAAGGCCAAGGCGGATGGCAAAGCGCTGGCCGAATGGTGGAAGCAGATCGAGCAGTGGCGGGCGCGCGACTGCCTGCGCTACGAGAAGTCCGACAAGATCATCAAGCCGCAATACGCACTCGAGCGCCTCTACGCGCTGACCAAGGAACGCGAGGACGTGTTCATCACGACCGAGGTCGGCCAGCACCAGATGTGGGCGGCGCAGTTCTACAAGTTCCAGAAGCCGAACCACTGGATGACCTCGGGCGGGCTCGGCACCATGGGCTACGGCCTGCCGGCGGCGATGGGCGTGCAGATCGCGCACCCCGACGCGCTGGTCATCGATGTCGCCGGCGAGGCCTCGATCCTGATGAACATCCAGGAGCTGTCGACCATCTGCCAGTACCGGCTGCCGGTGAAGGCCTTCATCCTCAACAACCAGTACATGGGCATGGTGCGCCAGTGGCAGGAGCTGCTGCATGGCGGGCGCTATTCCGAGAGCTACATGGACTCGCTGCCCGACTTCGTGAAGCTGGCCGAGGCCTTCCACTGCGTCGGCCTGCGCGCCACCAAGCCCTCCGAGGTCGACGACGTCATCAAGGAGATGATCAAGGTGAAGAAGCCGGTGGTGGTCGACATGGTCGTCGACCAGGCTGAGAACTGCTTCCCCATGATCCCGTCGGGCGCGGCGCATAACGAGATGCTGCTGGGGCCCGCCGACAAGCAGCCCAAGCCGGCGCCCAAGAAGCCCGGCGGCGGCCCGATCTCCGAAGAGGGCATGGTGCTGGTGTGAGCGCCGCCGCCTCCCGCGGCTCGAAGCCATCCAAAGCGAAAGAAGCAATCGTGAGCACCGTCGAACGCCATACCATCGCCGTCCTGGTCGACAACGAGCCGGGCATCCTGGCCCGCGTCGTCGGCCTGTTCTCGGGCCGGGGCTACAACATCGAAAGCCTGACGGTGTCGGAGACGGATGCGCGCGAGCACCTGTCGCGCATCACCATCGTGACCCGCGGTACGCCGATGATCATCGAGCAGATCAAGGCGCAGCTCGACCGCCTCGTTCCCGTGCACAAGGTCAACGACCTGACGGTCGGCGGGCCACATGTCGAGCGCGAGCTGGCACTGATCAAGGTGCGGGGCACCGGCGAGAAGCGCGTGGAATCGCTGCGCATTGCTGACATCTTCCGGGCCCGCGCCATCGACTCGACCATCGATTCCTTCATCTTCGAGATGACCGGCTCGCTCGACAAGATCGACGCCTTCATCAAGCTCATGGAGCCCCTCGGGCTCATCGAAGTGTCGCGCACCGGCGTCGTCGCCATTGCGCGAGGCAATCAAGGGCTGTAATTCAGCCCATCCGCAGATCCTGAACTCCCGTAAGCAAGGAAATTACCGATGCGCGTTTATTACGACCGTGATGCCGATGTGAACCTGATCAAGGGCAAGAAGGTTGCCGTGATCGGCTTCGGCAGCCAGGGCCATGCCCATGCGCTGAACATGCGCGACAGCGGCGTGAAGGACGTCGTCATCGCGCTGCGCCCCGGCTCGCCCTCGGCCAAGAAGGCCGAAGGCTACCAGTTCAAGGTCATGACCCCGGCCGAGGCGGCCAAGTGGGCCGATGTCATGATGGTGGTGACGCCCGATGAGCTGCAGGCGGCGCTGTGGCGCAACGACCTCAAGGACAACATGAAGAAGGGCGCGGCCATTGCCTTCGCCCACGGCCTCAATGTCCACTTCAACCTGATCGAGCCGCGCCCGGACCTCGACGTGTTCATGATCGCGCCCAAGGGCCCCGGCCATACCGTGCGCTCGGAATACCAGCGCGGCGGCGGCGTGCCCTGCCTCGTGGCGGTCGCCCAGAACCCCAGCGGCAACGCGCTGGAGATCGCGCTGTCCTACGCCTCGGCCATCGGCGGCGGGCGCTCGGGCGTCATCGAGACGACCTTCAAGGAAGAATGCGAGACCGACCTGTTCGGCGAGCAGTCGGTGCTCTGCGGCGGGCTGTGCGAGCTGATCAACGCCGGCTACGAGACCCTGGTCGAGGCCGGCTACGCGCCGGAGATGGCCTATTTCGAGTGCCTGCATGAGGTGAAGCTGATCGTCGACCTCATCTACGAGGGCGGCATGGCCAACATGCGCTACTCGATCTCCAACACCGCGGAGTACGGCGACTACACCCGCGGGCCCCGCATCGTCACCGAGGCCGTGCGCGCCGAGATGAGGAAGGTGTTGAAGGAAATCCAGACCGGCCAGTTCGCCCGCGAGTGGATGCTGGAGAACGCCGCCGGCCAGCCGAGCTTCAAGGCCATGCGCCGCCTGTCGGCGGAGAAGGACATCGAGAAGGTCGGCGCCAAGCTGCGCGCCATGATGCCCTGGATCGCCAAGAACAAGCTGGTCGACCAGGCCAAGAACTGAGGCGGTCGACGCCGCCTATGGTTAAGGCCCGCCGGGTTTCCCGGCGGGCTTCTGTCTTTGCCGGGTAGCGCGCCGCCACCCGCTCGGCTATCGTTTGATCAATAAGCCAGCGGGAGGAAAATATGACTCGTCGTTTCGCTCTGGCGGCCGTCGCGGCCGGTGTCGCTCTGTGGGCGGCCAGCGCCGCGGCCCAGACCTATCCCAACCGCCCGGTCCGCGTCATCGCGCCGTTTCCCGCCGGCGGTCTGGCCGACGTGCTGGCCCGCGCGGTCGGCGACGAAATGACCAAGACGCTGGGCCAGCCGGTGGTGGTCGAGAACCGGGCCGGGGCCGGGGGCAATGTCGGGGCGGAGGTCGTCGCCAACTCGCCGCCCGACGGCTACACGCTGATGCTGGCGTCGGCCGGCATCCTCAGCGCCAACGAGTTCCTCTATGCCAAGATGGCGTTCGATCCGGCGACGGCCTTCGCGCCGGTCACCCTGGTCGCAGACATGCCGGTTCTGCTCGTGGTCCATCCCAAGACGGGCGTGAGCAACGTGCGCGAGTTTGTCACCAAGGTGAAAGCCGAGCCGGGCAAGCTGAACTTCGGCTCGCCGGGCAATGGCACCACCGGCCATCTCTGTCAGGCCGGCTTCCTCCACGCCGCCACGGTACGGATCACCCATATCCCTTATCGGGGTGCGGCTCCCGCCGTGCAGGACCTGCTCGGCGGCCAGATCGATGGGCTGTTCGAGAACCCGCCGATCATCATGGAGCACATCAAGGCCGGCTCCATACGGCCGCTCGGCGTGGCCGCGAAGCAGCGCCTGGCCGTGCTGCCCGACGTGCCCACCATGGCCGAAGCCGGCAGCCCCTACGAGTGCTCGTCCTGGTTCGGTCTGGTGGCTCCGGCCAAGACCCCACCGGAGATCCTGGCCCGGCTGAACAAGGAGGCCGTCGCGGCCGTCCGGGCGCCGTCGACCCAGCAGCGCTTTGCCACGTCCGGCGCGCGCCTGGTCGGCGACACGCCGCAGGAGTTCCAGGCCTTCATCGCGGCCGAGCGCCAGCGCTGGGGCACCATGATCAGGGCCGCCGGCATCAAGATCGACTAGCGCCGGGCGTCCGCGGCTTGATCGCGGGTCGCGATCGGCCGAGCCGACACTGATTATTATTGAATTATTTCAGAGGCTTGCTGACCAACAAGCGAGGCCGGTGGCAGTCCAGTAGTGCTTAACCGTTGAAAAGACGCCGAGTCGGGAAGTAGAAACGCTTCGTTAACCATATCCGGCTAAATTCTTAACATCGTTCACAGCGGGCGAATACGGCATGGACGGATGGCAAATTGCTATTAGGGTGGCGTTACTTAGGCCGTAATCGGGCCTTGCTTCGGGAGGGGGCAAGGCACGAAACGCCGGGAGCGTCCGAGCTGTCGCCGTTCGTCCTATGAGGACACCATGACCCGCACCACCTCCACCGATCAGGTCCGGATCTTCGATACGACTCTGCGCGATGGCGAGCAGTCGCCCGGCTGCTCGATGAATCTCGAAGAGAAGCTGCGTGTCGCCAGGACGCTCGAGGAGATGGGCGTCGACGTGATCGAGGCCGGCTTCCCCATCGCCTCGAACGGCGACTTCGATTCCGTGCGCGAAGTGGCGCGGACCGTGAGTAACTCGACCGTCTGCGGCCTGGCCCGCGCCGGCCGCAAGGACATCGACCGCGCCTGGGAGGCGCTGCAGCACGCCAAGCGCCCGCGCATCCACACCTTCATCTCCACCAGCCCGCTGCACATGAAGTTCAAGCTGCAGATGGATCCGACGGACGTGCACCAGGCGGTGATCGATTCGGTCAGCCAGGCGCGCAATCTCTGCGACGACGTCGAGTGGAGCCCGGAAGACGGCAGCCGCACCGAGCACGATTTCCTCTGCCGCTGCGTCGAGAGCGCCATCAAGGCCGGCGCCAGCACCATCAACATCCCCGACACGGTCGGCTATGCCGTGCCGGCGGAGTTCGGCGCGCTGATCGCCATGCTGATGAACCGCGTGCCCAACATCGATCAGGCCGTGATTTCCGTGCATTGCCATAACGATCTGGGCCTCGCGGTCGCCAATTCTCTGGCCGCCGTGGCCAATGGTGCGCGCCAGGTCGAGTGCACGATCAACGGCATCGGCGAGCGAGCCGGCAACGCGGCGCTGGAGGAGATCGTCATGGCGCTGCGCACGCGCCACGACCTGCTGCCCTACAAGACCGGCGTCAAGACCGAGCACATCATGAAGGCCTCGCGGCTCATCTCCGCGATCACCGGCTTTGCCGTGCAGCCGAACAAGGCCATCGTCGGCGCCAACGCCTTCGCGCACGAGTCCGGCATCCATCAGGACGGCGTGCTGAAGAACGCCGCCACCTACGAGATCATGACGCCTGAGGCCGTCGGCCTCAACCGCTCGACCCTGGTCATGGGCAAGCATTCGGGCCGCCATGCCTTCAAGGAGAAGCTGCGCGAGCTCGGCTACACGCTGGGCGACAACGCGCTCGAGGACGCCTTCAGGCGCTTCAAGGATCTCGCCGACCGCAAGAAGGACGTCTTCGACGAGGACCTGATGGCCCTGGTGGACGATGCGGTGGGCAGCGAGAACGACCGGGTGAAGTTCATCGCCCTGCAGGTGGTCGCCGGCTCCAAGGGGCCGCAGATCGCCGACCTCGAGCTCGGGATCGACGGCGTGATCAAGGACGTCCAGGCCCGGGGCAACGGCCCGGTCGACGCCACCTTCAACGCCATCAAGAAGCTGGTGCCCCACACCGCCAAGCTGCAGCTCTACCAGGTCCATGCCGTGACCGCCGGGACCGATGCCCAGGCCGAGGTCAGCGTCCGGCTGGAGGAAGACGGCAAGACGGTCAACGGCAGCGGGGCCGACCCGGACACCCTGGTCGCCTCGGCCCGGGCCTACGTCAACGCTCTCAATCGGCTGTCGACCAAGCGCCAGCGCACGGCGCCACAGGGTCCGGCCGCGGAATCGCTGAAAAACGTGGCAAAAGGGGCGGTGTCGGCATAGTTTCGCGCCGGTTGCACAGGTTAGAATCGGGGCCTTCGCTGCCCGAGTCGGAACGGCGAAGGAGGGTCGCGGGCGAGCGGCCGCGAAGGGCTAGGGGGGCTCTTGGCGTGCCAAAGATAAACAAGTTCGGATAGGAGTCTCAGAGACTTATATGTTTTCGCGAATCCTGGGGATGCTGTCGGCGGACATGGCGATCGACCTCGGAACCGCCAACACGCTCGTCTACGTCAAAGGCCGCGGCATCGTGCTCAACGAACCGTCGGTTGTTGCCATCGCCGAAGTGAAGGGCAAGAAACAGGTCCTCGCCGTCGGCGACGAGGCCAAGCTCATGCTCGGCCGAACGCCCGGCAACATCACCGCCATCCGCCCCTTGCGTGACGGCGTGATCGCCGACTTCGAAGTCGCCGAGGAGATGATCAAGCACTTCATCCGCAAGGTGCACAACCGCCGCAGCTTCGCCAGCCCGCAGGTCATTGTCTGCGTGCCGTCGGGCTCGACCGCGGTCGAGCGCCGCGCCATCCAGGAATCGGCCGAGAGCGCCGGTGCCCGCCGCGTGTTCCTGATCGAGGAGCCGATGGCGGCGGCGATCGGCGCCGGCCTGCCGGTGACCGAGCCGACCGGCTCGATGGTCGTCGATATCGGCGGCGGAACCACCGAGGTCGCCGTGCTGTCGCTCGGCGGCATCGTTTACTCCCGTTCAGTCCGTGTCGGCGGCGACAAGATGGACGAGGCCATCATCGGCTACATCCGCCGCAACCATAACCTCCTGGTCGGCGAATCCTCGGCTGAGCGTATCAAGAAGGAAATCGGCTCCGCCTGCCCGCCCGACGAGGGTGAGGGGCGGATGATGGAGATCAAGGGCCGCGACCTGATGAACGGCGTGCCCAAGGAACTGGTGATCAGCGAGCGCCAGATCGCCGAGAGCCTGACCGAGCCGGTCAGCGCCATCGTCGAGGCGGTCAAGGTGGCGCTCGAGCACACCGCGCCGGAGCTGGCGGCCGACATCGTCGACAAGGGCATCGTGCTGACGGGCGGCGGCGCGCTGCTCGGCAATCTCGACCATGTCCTGCGCCACGCGACCGGCCTGCCGGTCTCGGTGGCGGACGACCCGCTCTCCTGCGTGGCGCTCGGCACGGGCCGCTGCCTCGAGGAGATGCGTACGCTGCGGAACGTGCTGATCAGTATGTACTGATGTTGCCGGACTGAAAGGGGCGGCACCATGGACGAGCGGAAGGGGAAATGAAGCGGCCGGGGCCAGTGCTTCGCCTGGCGGCACCCCTGCGCGTCCTCGCGCAGCGCTTCACCTTTTTGGGCCTCGTGGCCCTCTCGGTGGGCCTGATGGTCTTCGGCAAGGCCGAGGCGCCGCTGGTCGAGCGTGCCCGCATGACGGTGACCGATGCGCTGGTGCCGATCCTCGACGCGGTCTCGCGTCCCGTGGCGACCGCGGCGGAGATGGTCACCCGCATGAACGAGATCATCGACGTTCACGCCGAGAATAACCGCCTGCGCGAGGAGAACGAGCGTCTGCTGCGCTGGCAGTCGGTGGCCACCAAGCTGGAGGTCGAGAACCGCAGCCTGCGCGAGGTCGCCAAAGTGACGACCGAGGAGCCGGTCAGCTTCGTCACCGCTCGCGTGGTGGCCGACGCCGGCGGCACGTTCGTGCGCTCGGTCCTCGTCATGGCCGGGACGAGGGACGGCGTGGCCAAGGGCCAGAGCGCGGTGACGGCCGACGGACTGGTGGGCCGTGTCGGCGAGGTCGGCGAGCGTTCGGCGCGTGTCCTGCTCCTCACCGACCTCAACAGCCAGGTGCCGGTGATCATCGAATCGAGCCGTGAACGCGCGATCCTGGCGGGGGACAACTCGGACAAACCCCGGCTCACCCATCTGCCGGTCACCGCCCGGCCACAGGTCGGCGATCGCGTCATGACGTCCGGTCATGGCGGCGTTTTCCCGCCGGGCCTGCCGGTCGGCATCATCGTCGCCGTGAATGAGGGCGTGGCCCGCATCAAGCCGTTCGTCGAGTTCCATCGCCTCGACCATGTCCGGCTCATCGATTTCGGACTGTCGGGGACATTGCCGGTCGGGGCTCCGCCGCCGGCGCCGCGCCGCGGCCGCTAACCGCCATGATGCCATCGCTGTTCATGCAGCGTCTCGACGGCTGGACCCGGGCGTCCATGCCGATGACGTTGACCTTGGTCATGGTCGTACTCAACGTGGTCCCCTTGCGCCTGCCCGACTACGCGCCCCTGGCGCCGGGTTTCGTGCTGATGGCCGCGTTCTACTGGACCGTCCATCGGCCCGACCTGATGCGGCCCTGGGCGATGTTCGCGATCGGTCTGCTTGACGACGTGCTGTCGGGCACGCCGCTCGGCGTGAACGCCCTCATCCTCTTGTTCGTCCACTGGATGATCATGAGCCAGCACAAGGCATTCCGCGGCCAGTCGTTTGTCGTGGTCTGGCTCGGCTTCGCCATGGTCGCCCTCGGCGCCAAGCTGCTGCTGGCGGTCATCGTACCGCTGGTCGGCTACGGCCTGCTCGATCCTCTGGTGCTGCTCGTCCAGTACGCCCTCACCGTGGCGCTCTATCCGCCGATCGCTTTCGTCATGGGGCGGGCGCAGCGCGCCCTGCTGCCCGCGCCATGAGCTCGGCCATGAAACGCGAGAACAGCCTGGCCCGGCTGTTCACCCGGCGCGCCGTCATGCTGACTGGCGGACAGCTGACGCTGTTCGGAGCGCTGGTCGGGCGCATGTACTACCTGCAAGTCATCGAAAGCGACCGCTACAAGATGCTGGCGGAGGACAACCGCATCAATCTGCGGCTGTTGCCGCCGCCGCGCGGACGGATCGTCGATCGCTACGGCGTGATGATCGCCGAGAATCAGCTCAACTACCGCATCGTCGTGGTGCCGGAACAGACGGGCAGCGTCGGGGCCACCCTCGACGCGCTCAACGAGATTGTGCCGATCGATGAGGTCGCGCGGCGGCGTATCTTCCGCGAGGTGGCGCGCAAGCGCAAATTCCTGCCGGTGACGGTGAAGGAGAACCTGACCTGGGACGAGGTCAGCCGGGTCGCCGTCAACGCGCCCGACCTGCCGGGGGTGATGATCGATGTCGGCTCGAGCCGCCACTACCCGCACGGCGAGCAGCTCGCCCACGTCGTCGGCTATGTGGCGCCGCCATCGGAAGCGGATCTCACCGGCGATCCGCTGCTCGAGCTCCCGGATTTCCGCATCGGCCGTAACGGCGTCGAGCGCGTCTATGACCTGGCCCTGCGCGGCAAGGCGGGATCGAGCCAGATCGAGGTCAATGCGCTGGGCCGGCCGATCCGCGAGCTCGAGCGGGCCGAGGGCGAGCCGGGTAACGACCTGGTCCTGACCCTCGACCTTCACCTGCAGAATTTCACCGTTGAGCGGCTGGCCAAGCATGAGAGCGCCGCGGCCGTGCTCATGGACGTCCACAACGGCGAGGTCCTGACCCTCGCCTCGGTGCCGAGCTTCGACCCGAACGAGTTCAACAAGGGCATCAGCGGCCCGCTGTGGCGCTCGCTGCTTGGCAATACGAGGACACCGCTGATCAACAAATCCGTCGCCGGCCAGTACGCGCCCGGCTCGACGTTCAAGATGATCGTTGCCATGGCGGCGCTCGAGGCCGGGCTGGTGACGCCGGAGCATCGCGTCAGCTGTCCGGGCCATATGTCGCTGGGCGACAGCAAGTTTCATTGCTGGAAGTCCAAGGGTGGGCATGGCGGCCTCGACATGGTCGAAGGGCTCAAACAGTCCTGCGACGTCTATTTCTACGAACTGTCGCGCCGGCTCGGCGTCGACCGTATCGCCGAGATGGCCAAGCGCTTCGGGCTTGGCGCCATCACCTCGATCGACCTGCCCGGCGAGAAGGCCGGCCTGATGCCGACCCGCGCCTGGAAGCTTGGCGCCACCGGTGTCGCCTGGCAGCAGGGCGAGAACCTGGTGGCGGCCATCGGCCAGGGCTTCGTCCTGACCACTCCCTTGCAGCTCGCCGTGATGACCTCGCGGCTGGTCAATGGCGGCTACGCCGTGACCCCGCACCTGACGCGCGATGCGGTCTCCGGGCGCAAGGTGGGCCAGCGGGCCCAGCAGCAATTCCCCTCGCTGGGCGTGTCCCAGCAGACCCTGGCGGTCATGGGGCGAGCCATGCGCGGCGTGGTCAACGATCCGCGCGGCACCGCTTTCCGCTCCCGCATCACCGACGTCACAATGGCCATGGGTGGCAAGACCGGGACCTCGCAAGTGCGGCGCATCACGGAGGAAGAGCGCCGCGTTGGCCTGCGCAAGCCCGACCAGGTGCCCTGGAAGGAACGCGATCACGCGCTGTTCGTCGGTTACGCGCCGGTGGACAACCCGCGTTATGCCGTGGCGGTCATCGTCGAGCATGGTGGCGGCGGCTCGACCGTCGCGGCCCCGATCGCCAAGGAGATCCTGCTCGAGGCGCAGAAGCGCCTGCAGGAGAAGCCGCAAACCCCGATGCGCTATGCCGGCGGCGCGGCCTCCGATCCGAAGGCGAGCACGCCCTAGCGGCTTGAAAGCGCTGGAAGTTCGGTGGCATAGCTGAGCTGCGAAAGCCGCGTGTGGCGGCTATCGACAAAGCCATCCCCCTTTGCTACAAGGCGCCCCTCTCAAGCGGCGCCCTTATGGGGCGCTTAGCTCAGTTGGTAGAGCAGCTGACTCTTAATCAGCGGGTCGGGGGTTCGAGCCCCTCAGCGCCCACCATCCACGCCGTTAGAGAGCAACCGGGTCGCGACAGTGTCGCGGCCCGGTTTTTATTTGCGCGGAGGCGCCGAGCGACCGGACTCTCAGTTCGCGACCGGCGCCTTGCGGGCCTTCGGGCGGTTGTGCTCGCGCTCCCAGGCATCGGCCCGCTCGAGGTACTTCTTGAAGCCCTCGCCGTGCTCGATCAGCTCGGCTTTGAGCTCCGCCGGCAGCGGTTTGGGATCGTTGTAGTCGTCGACCGGCATCTTGCCGGTGCGCACCTCATCCAGCACGGCGTCGATGGCGCTTGCCGCATGGTACGGCGTCTGCAGGAGGGTGAGCTTGTTCATCTTGCGATGCCCCTCCGGCTGGTGGCAGACCGTGCAGTCGGCGTTGCGGAAGGCGATGGCCATCTTGCGATAGCTGGCGTCGAGCTCGTCGAGGTTGGGATTGTCGCCGCTGTACATGCCGGAGAACAGGGTCACCTCGGGTTGCGCCACGTCCTTGTCGTCACGCCACATCCAGTTGCCCATGAACATCGAGCGCGGCACGTGGGCGTAAGGGCCGCGGCGATCCTCGGAGCCGACATCGGCGCGATACGAGAAGACGACCTTGCCCTGGGGGTCGATGCGGAAGCGCATCTCGTTGGACTGCTCGTAGGCCAGCCACTTCTTCTCGTTGTGCCAGAACGGGTAGGGGTAGTGGCCGGGCGGCAGGCCGTTGCGGAAATAGGCCTCGATGCCGATGGTGGTCAGCCCGTCCGGCGCCTTCTGGACGCGAAACTTGCCGGTATACATGTAGAGCGACATGTACAGGTCCTGATAGATGTCGCCCCGGAAGACGGAGGTCTTCTTGTCCTTCAGCCAGAAGCGGCTGGGCTGCTGGCCGCCGAAGAGGATGTGGTAATCGCGGAAGCTGGCCTCGGCGCCCTGGCCGATATTCTTGCGGCAGGAATCATGCGCGGCGACGTCGGCTGGCGAGGCCATCGGGCAGGCCTTGGCCAGCGAGGCGGCGAGCTCGGCGGCGTACTTGCTGTGGTCGAACTGGGCCTGGGAAAATACAGGGCTGGGCACCAGGGCGATCAGCAGCGCGGCGCCAACGCCGGCGCGGGCCGCTGACGGCAGGCCGTCGCGCCAGCGGCGGGGCAGCATGGAGCGCAGCACGCCGTCATTGCGCATCATCGAGTGGTAGACGATCGCCGCCAGGGCATGCATGACAATCAGGGTCAGGAGGCCGTAGGCGGCCACCTGCTTCCAGCCATAGATCGTCATGGCCAGCTTGCGGTCGTAATAGACCGCGCTCGGCATCTCCAGCGCCTCCACGCCCTCGAAGCCGAAGAGGTAGAGGGGCAGGCCCTTGGCGTCGAGATACAGGTAGCCGAGCACCGGCACGGTAAGTAGCAGCAGGTAGAGCGCCGCGTGCGCCGCTTTGGCGCCGAGCCGCAGGAGCAGGGGGACGCCCGTCTCGGGACGGGGCAGGCGTGCTTTGAAGAGACGCCAGAGGAGACGCAGGACCACCACGACGAAGACCGTCGTGCCCAGCGTCTTATGCAGCGCAATCGAGCCTTTGACGATGCCGGGGAACAGGGCGAGGACGAAGAGGGCCAGTACCAGGAAGACCGTGATCCAGTGAAAGGCGATGCTGACCGAATCGTAGGTGTTGCCGGCCGCTGTCTGCGTCTGCATGCTTCCCCTCCCATAACTCACGGTAACGCGCGATGCTGCGGGGCGCTGACCTGTGTATGCGTGATGGAGTTCGGCTGTGGCCCCAAATCACCCGCCGTCGCAAGAGTCGCGCAGATAAGAATTGTAAGCAATGGCTTTGTTCGACGGCGCGCGGGGTCTTGTCGGCGTGGCGCGAGGCGGATCGCTGCGCTACGCTGCACCCATGTCGGGCAAGCCCGAGATCCATCAGCTTTCCAACCGCGCGCTTCTGCCGCTGCTGGTCTATCGCGGCGTGCTGGCGCTTGACGGCGACGCCGCTTCGGCGTGCGAAAACCTTTTCGAGAAGCACGGCTGGGGCAACGGCTGGCGCAACGGCATCTTCGGCTACGACCATTTCCACGCCACGGCCCACGAGGTGCTGGGCATCGTGCGCGGCCGGGTGCGCGTGCGCTTCGGTGGCGATGGCGGCCTGGAAGCAGAGGTTTCGGCCGGCGACGTGGTGGTCATCCCGGCCGGCGTCGCGCATCGCAATCTCGGTGCCAGCCGCGATCTCCTGGTGATCGGCGCCTATCCCGGCGGCACGCATCCTGACCGCAACACCGGCACGCCGGACGCGCGCGCGATCGACACCGTGATGCGCGTGCCGCAGCCGGCGCAGGACCCGGTCTGCGGGGCCGGTGGCCCGCTGCTCGACGCCTGGAGCGCGGCGCGCTAACCCAGTTCCAGGCTGCTGATACCGAAGATGCCGCGCCGGGCCACGACGGGTGCGGGGCCCATATACATGCGCGCCGTGTCGAACACCGGCGTGAGGCTGAAATTCTCGTAGAGACGGCGCGCCGCGGCATTGGGCTCCGGTGCGTCGATGTAGACCGGGCCGCCCACCGCCTGCTCCGCGAGCTTGAGGAACAGCGCTTCGGCCGCCGATTCGTCGTCGGCGAAAAGCGGGCCGATCCTGTGGCCCTCGCGGCACGGTCGGATGACGCCGTAGCCGGCGAGCGCGCCGTCGCGCTGGAGGGCCACTGCCGAGGTGCCGGGCCGGGTGGCCCACAGCCGCAGGAAAGCGGGGCGGGGGGCGGGGAAATGCTTGCGGTCGTAAGCCTCGAGGGCGGCGGGCGAGACGCCGGCCAGGGGCAGCAGCGTGCCGGCGTGGCGGTTGATCTTGGGCAGCGAGCCGAGACGGCCGCCGTAGCGCTGGTTGCGCCAGGCGAGCGCGAATCCGGACTTCTGGTAGTTGGCCTGCTGCGCCACCACGCCGTCGAGGCCGACCACCGAGCCGTTGGCGCGCATCAGGCCGGCGCGCCAGGTCTTGAGTCCGTAACCGCGGCCGCGGAACTCCTTCTTCACGATGTAGAAGCCGAGGAAGGCGAAGTCGCCGGGATAGGTGACGACCGAGATGCAGCTCACCGGCTCGCCGTTGCGCTCGCCGACCAGGAAGCCGTCGGGGTCGGGCGCCAGGAAGCAGGGCGCGTCGTGCAGACCCGGGTTCCAGCCCTCCTCCGCCGCCCAGTCGAGCGCCAGCGCCAGGTCGTCCGGCCCCATGGTGCGCAGGCTCAGGTCTTCCGGCGCGTTCATTCCCCTCGTCCCCCTTATCCGCCTGCGACCGTAGCCGGGCCTTGCGATGGTCGCAAGGCGCAGAACCTCACTCCGGCTGCTCGCGGGTCTTGAGGAAGCGGATCTTCGGCCAGTTCTCCTGGGTGTAGTTGAGCTCCCAGCTGTTGCGGGCGAGGAAGACCGGCGCCCCGTCGCGGTCCTCGGCCAGCGAGCCGGTATTGCCCTCGATGAAGCGCTTGAGCTCGGCCGGGTCGTCGCAGTGGACCCAGCGCGCGTATTCGAAGGGCGCCTGCTCGAACCCGGCCTTGACGTCGTACTCGTTGGCGATGCGCGAGGCCAGCACCTCGAGCTGCAGTTCGCCAACCACACCGACGATCCACTGCGAGCCGATCGCCGGCTTGAAGAGCTGCGAGACGCCTTCCTCGGCTAGGTCCTCGAGGCCCTTGCGCAGGTGCTTGACCCGCATCGGGTCGTCGAGCCGCACGCGGCGCAGGATCTCGGGCGCGAAGCTTGGGATGCCCGTGAAGCGCAGGGTCTCGCCCTCGGTCAGCGTGTCACCGATGCGCAGGGTGCCGTGGTTGGGGATGCCGATGATGTCGCCGGGCCAGGCCTCGTCGGCCAGGGCGCGCTCGCGGGCCAGGAAGAAGACCGGGTTGTTGACCGCGAGCGCCTTGCCGGTGCGCACGTGGTGCAGCTTCATGCCGCGGCGGAACCTGCCGGAGCACAGGCGCACGAAGGCGATACGGTCGCGGTGATTGGGATCCATGTTCGCCTGGATCTTGAAGACGAAGGCAGTGACCTTCGGTTCCGAGGGCTGCACCGGCCGCGGCTTGGCCGGCTGCGACACCGGCGGCGGGGCGAACTCGGCCAGGCCTTCGAGCAGCTCCTGCACGCCGAAATTCTTGAGCGCGCTGCCGAAGAAGATCGGCGTCAGGTGGCCCTGGCGATAGGCCTCGCGGTCGAATTCGGGGCAGGCGGCGCGCACCAGCTCGACCTCTTCTTTCAGCTTGGCCAGCGCCGCGGCCGGCAGCTTCCCGGCCAGGCGCGGATCGTCGAGGCCCTCGCATTCCACCGTCTCGGTGACGCGGTCGCCGCGCCCGGGATCGAAGAGCAGCAGCCGGTCGCGCAGCAGGTCGTAGCAGCCCTTGAAGTCGGCGCCCATGCCGATCGGCCAGGTCACCGGCGTCACGTCGAGGGCGAGGGTGGACTCGATCTCGTCCATCAGCTCGAACGGGCTGCGCGCCTCGCGGTCCATCTTGTTGATGAAGGTGATGATCGGCACGTCGCGCAGGCGGCAGACCTCGAACAGCTTGCGGGTCTGCGCCTCGATGCCCTTGGCGGCGTCGATCACCATGACCGCCGAATCGACCGCGGTCAGCGTGCGGTAGGTATCCTCGCTGAAGTCCTGGTGGCCCGGCGTGTCGAGCAGGTTGAAGGTGCGGTCCTCGTACTCGAAGGTCATCACCGAGGCGGTGACCGAGATGCCGCGTGCCTGCTCGATGGCCATCCAGTCCGAGCGCGCGCGCCGACGCTCGCCGCGCGCCTTGACCGCCCCGGCTTCCTGCACGGCGCCGCCGAAGAGCAGCAGCTTCTCGGTCAGCGTCGTCTTGCCGGCGTCGGGATGCGAGATAATGGCGAAGGTGCGCCGGCGCTCGGCCGGCGTCAGGTTCGCGGGGGCGGTGCTTGTATCAGGCATCGCTCAGGCCGCGCTTTCCTGGTCGAGGGCGGCCTGCGCCTCCAGCCACTCGTCCTCGGCGGTCGCCAGGCGCGCGGCCAGCTCGCCCTGGCGGCGCGCCAGCTCGGCGGCCTTCTTGTTGTTGCCGTAGGTCTCGGGGGCGGCAAGCTCCGCTTCCAGCTTCGTCTTCTCGGCGTTGAGCTTGCTGACCAGCGCCTCGGCGTCCTTGGCGCGCTTCTTGAGCCCGCTCGCGGCCTCGCGCGCCTGCGCGCCGTCGCGTCGCTCGTCCTTGCGGGACTTGCCGGACTTGCCGCCCGCGCCGCCGCGCGAGCGCTCCGACAGCGTCAGGCGCCGGTATTCGTCGAGGTCGTCCTCGAAGGGCGTCACCTTGCCGTCGGCCACCAGCCACAGCCGGTCGGCGGTGAGCTCGACCATGTGGCGGTCGTGGCTGATGAGGATGACGGCGCCCTTGTACTCGTTGAGCGCCTCGACCAGCGCCTCGCGGGCCTGGATGTCGAGATGGTTGGTCGGCTCGTCGAGCACCAGCAGCGAGGGCGCGTCATGGGTGATGAAGGCGAAGTTGAGCCGCGCCCGCTCGCCGCCGGACAGATCCTTGATCTTCACGTTGGCCTTGTCCTGGGCGAAGCCGAAGCTGCCCAGGCGCGCGCGCACCTGCTCGGGCCGCGCCTCCTTCATGACCCGGCTCATGGCGATGAAGGGTGTCGCCTCGGCGTCCATGTCCTCGATCTGGTGCTGGGCGAAGAAGCCGCAGGTCACCTTGTTGGCGCGGGCGAGGCGGCCGGTGCTGGGCTCGAGCCGGCCGGCGATCAGCTTGGCCAGCGTCGACTTGCCGTTGCCGTTGGAGCCGAGCAGCGCGATGCGGTCGTCGGGGTCGAGACGCTGGTTGAGGCCGGAGAGGATCGGCTTGCCCGGCTCGTAGCCGACCGAGACGCCGTCGAGGGTGATCAGCGGCGGGCGCAGCTCGCGCGGCTCCGGGAAATTGAAGACCACCGCCGGGTCCTCGCGCGGGATGGCGACCGGGGCCAGCTTCTGCAGCGCCTTGAGCTTGCTCTGCGCCTGGCGCGCCTTGCTCGCCTTGGCGCGGAAGCGGTCGACGAATTTCTGCAGGTGGTCGCGCTGGTGGGCGACGCGCGTCGCCTCGGCGGCCAGCTGCATGCGCTGCTCCTCGCGCACCCGCTCGTAGAAATCGTAGTTGCCCGAGTAGAGCGTCAGCTTGCGGTCATCCAGGTGAAGGATATGGGTGACGCAGGAATTGAGGATGTCGCGGTCGTGGCTGACCAGGATCAGGGCCTTGGGCCAGGTCTTCAGATAGGACTCGAGCCAGAGCGCCGCCTCGAGGTCGAGGTGGTTGGTCGGCTCGTCGAGCAGCAGCAGGTCGGGCTGCGAGAACAGCACCGAGGCGAGGGCCACGCGCATCCGCCAGCCGCCGGAGTAGCTCGAGAGCGGCCGGTTCTGCATCTTCTCGTCGAAGCCCAGGCCGGCAAGGATCGAGGCGGCGCGCGCCGGCGCGGCATGGGCGTCGATGTCGTTCAGCCGGTCGTGGATCTCGGCGATGCGGTGCAGGTCTTCGGTGGTCTCCGATTCGGCCAGCAGGGCGGTGCGCTCAGCATCCGCCGCCAGCACGGCCTCGATCGGCGTGGTATCGCCGCCCGGTGCCTCCTGGGCGACGCAGCCCACGCTCCAGCGCCGGGGCATCTCCACCTCGCCGGTCTCGCCATGCAGCTCGCCCAGGATCAGGCCGAGCAGGGTGGACTTGCCGGCGCCGTTGCGGCCCACCAGGCCGACGCGCCGCCCGGCGGGGACCTGGGCGTTGGCCTTTTCCAGCAGCAAGCGGCCGCCGACGCGGTAGGAGAGGTCGGAAATCGTAAGCATGGGAGGCGGCGTGATAGCACAGACGGGGCGCGGAAGCGACTGCCGGAGTTGGCGTCTAACTATCTGGAAAAACAACTCGATTTTCGTCCTGCGTGCAAAGCCGGACGGCCTGCCTATACTGGCCCGCGCCATCAAGTCGGGGGAGCGTGATGATGCGAGTCGGGGGACGGGTGCTGCGTGCATGCGTGGTGGGAGCGGCCCTGCTGGCCAGCGCCTGCACCCATCTTCAGGCGACCATCGATGACCTGCAGCCGCCCCCGGCGCCGGCGCGCGCCGAGGCGCCGCTTCCCGGTACGTATCGCGTGTCCACGCCCGGCATAGCCGAGCGCAGCATGGTTCTCGTCGGCGAACTAAGGGCGGTCGGTGCCACGCGGGAAGGAACGAAATTCACCGTCACGATCCCCTACGGGGATACGCTGCGCAAATCCTTGGAGGCTGGCGTCCGCAGCACGGTCGAAGCGGTGCAGCCAGAGGCTGGCGAGAATGCGGCGCTGATCGAGATCCGGCTGCTCTCGGCCGGCGGCAGCATCAACTACAGCGGCAACCTGAGCAGCTACAGGCAGAGCGCCTCGGCTTACATGAACTTTGACGTCGAGATCGTCTTGCGCGACCGCCTGGGCCGGGAGACGAAAAAGGCCGTCGGGGTGAATACGCCCGGCTACTACTCCTCGTCTTTCTCGGGCGCCTATTTTGCAATCCGCGGTGCGGCGAAGGATGCAACGGAGAAGGCCATCGCGGCGCTGACGGCCAAGGTGATGGAAGAAGTTGCAGTCCTGTCGCAGAGGACCGTCGAGCTGCGCTAGCGCGAGCGCCGGCCGACAGCCGATGCGAGCGCGTCAAGGATCGGCCGCTGTCCCTTGAGGATCTTGGCGTGGGCAGTCTCGAGGTCGAACCAGCCGGCGCGGTCGATTTCGGGGAAGGCGGCCCGCCGGCCCGATCGCGGCGGCCATTCCATCTCGAACAGGTTGCTTTTGAGCGCCGCCGGGTCAGCCCCGCCTTCGGCCGCCCAGGCGTGGACGATCTTGCCGCCTGGCTGCTTGAAGGCGCCCAGCGCGTGGAACGGTCCCGCGACCTCGAATCCCGTCTCCTCGCCGAACTCGCGACGGGCGGCGGCCAGCGGCTCCTCGTCCGCTTCGACCGCTCCCTTGGGAATCGTCCAGGCGCCGTCGTCCTTCTTCTTCCAGAAGGGCCCGCCGGGATGAACGAGGAAAAGCTCGATCCCTCCCTTGGCGGATCGATAGAGCAAGATACCGGCGCTGATTACTCCGCTTGCTCATGGCAACTCATTACCGCAAAAAAGGCCGGGGACAGAGCGTCAATATGAACAGGGAAAGCGCCCGGCTCGGCGCCTGGCCCGCGATCAAGCGGCGCCCCACGGCGCGCGAGACCTATAGCCGCAGCGGCAAGTTTTTCATCGTCGATGCGGTCAACTATGGGCTGGTCATCGTGCGCCCCCAGACCTCACCGCCGGAGGTCGAGATCCGCTTTGTCGGCCTGGACAACGCAGTGCGTCACACACGGACCCTGCGCGCTTCCGTCTAGGTCGTCGTCGACAGGCTGGCGAGCAGCGCGGTTACGATCGCGCGTGAGAGGCGGCGTGACAGCCTGACGGGCGGCGGTGCGACCGCAGGAATAGGCAGTCTGGCCTACTTTTGGCGCCTGGCCGCTCGCTATCCCGCTGCGCCGGATTTGGAGTGTTGACTCCCCGAAGGCGGATGTTCCACACTTAATTGTCCGACAAATAATAGTCAGTTGTCCGACAATACGTGTCACGGCATCCTCCCAGGGAGAAAACGATGATTTACCGAATTGCTTTTAGCCTGGTTGCCGCCGCTCTCGGCCTCGCACTGGCCGCCGGCGCCCAGGCCCAGCAGACGCTGCGCATGAGCATCTCCATCCAGCAGAACTCGCATTACGGCGTGGCGGTGGACGCCATGGCGCGGGAGATCGAGAGGCGCACCGCCGGGCGCTACAAGATGCAGAACTTCTATGCCAGCGCGCTGGGCGCCGAGCGCGAGGCGATCGAGGGCGTTCAGCTCGGCACCATCGACCTGACCATGACCTCGACCGGCCCGATCCCCAACTTCGTGCCGGAAGTGTCGATCCTCGACATCCCCTTCCTGTTCCGCGACTACGCCCATGCCCGCGCCGTGCTCGACGGTCCCATCGGCACCGAGATGCTCGGCAAGTTCGACTCCAAGGGCATGAAGGCGCTCACCTGGGCGGAGAACGGCTTCCGCCACATGACCAACAACAAGCGGCCGGTCCATGCGCCGGCCGACCTCAGCGGCCTGAAGCTGCGCACCATGGAGAACCCGGTGCATATCCAGGCTTACAAGGGCTTCGGCATCATCCCGACGCCGATGGCGATCAGCGAGGTCTTCACCGCCCTCCAGCAGGGCACGGTCGACGGCCAGGAGAACCCGATCTCCTCGATCCAGGGCCAGAAGTTCGACCAGGTGCAGAAGCACCTCTCGCTGACCGGCCACGTCTATTCGCCGGCGGTCATCCTGATGAACAAGGGCAAGTGGGATGCGCTGCCGGCGGCCGACAAGACAGCCTTCGTCGAAGCCTCCAAGGTGGCGGTCCAGGCCAACCGGGCACGCATCGAGTCCGACGAGGCGGGCGGCGTGGCCTACTTCCGCTCCAAGGGCATGGAGGTGGTGGAGAACGTCGATCGCGCCAAGTTCCAGGCAGCCCTGGCGCCGGTGTTCGTCGAGTTCAGCAAGAAGTTCGGCGAAGCGAACATCGCCCGTATCCGCGACTATAAGTAAGCAACGAGGCCCGGGTGAGCGCCGACGGTCTCCTCCCACCGGCGCCGCACCCCGCCATCGGGGGCGCCCGGCCCGCCTCGGCGCGGGCCGGCGCCTTTTCCTCTATCCTGGCACCCATGAAGGCTACTCTGCTGGCCGTCGAGCGGCGGACCACCGACCTGGCAATGCGGGCGTCCTGTGCCATGCTGGTCGTCGCGGCCTGCATTGGCATGTACCAGATCATCACGCGGTTCGTGCTGCATCAGCCGGCCGAGTGGTCCGAGGTCTCGGTGCGGCTGGCGCTGATCTGGATGGTGTTCCTCGGCATTCCCATGGCTTTTCGCGAAGGCGCCATGGTCTGCGTCGACTTGCTCTACCGGAAGGGCGGCGCGCGCCTGCGCCGCGTGCTCGATACGCTGATCCTGGTCACCAGCCTGACGCTGGTGCTGGTGATCATCTGGTTCGGTACGGAATATGCCTGGCGGACCCGCTTTCAGACCATTCCGGGGATGGAATCGTTCACCATCATCTGGGGCTACGCGGCGATGCCGGTGGGGGCGGTCTTCTCGATTCTCTCGATCATCGCCCAGTGGCTGCAGCCCCGCCGCCACGATCTTGAGACGGCGCAATGACCGCCGGCTGCGCAACCTTGAAGTAGGACAGGGCTGCCATGGCGACCGCAATGCTCGTGACCATGTGCCTGTGCTTCGCGCTATCGATTTCGGTCGCGGTGTCGATCGGGCTCTCGGCGCTGCTCGGCGCCTGGCTGTCGAACGTCAACATGCTGATCTCCGTCAAGGAGATGTACGCTTCGATCAACAAGTTCCCGCTGGCCGCCATTCCCTTCTTCATCCTCGCGGGTAACCTGATGGAGACCGGCGGCATCTCCAAGCGCCTGGTGGATTTCGCCAAGTCGGTGGTGGGCGGCGTGCAGGGCGGGCTGGCGGCGACCTGCGTGTTGACCTGCATGATCTTCGCCGCGGTGTCCGGCTCGAGCGTCGCCACCACCTTCGCCATCGGCGCCATCTTGATTCCGGCGCTGATTCAGCACGGCTATCCCCGCAACTACGCGGCGGCGCTGCAGGCGACTTCGGCCGAACTCGGCGTCGTCATACCGCCGTCGATTCCGATGATCATCTTCGGCGTCTCGGCCGAAGTGTCGATCGGCGAACTGTTCATCGCCGGGTTCGGCCCGGGCATCCTGATCGGTGTGGCGCTGATGATCTTCGTCATCATCTACGCCCGCTTGAAGGGCTATGGCAAACGCGACCACGAAGGGCGGCTGCCTCTCCTCACCGCCACCCGCCAGGCTGGGTTTGCCCTGCTCATGCCCGTCATCATTCTCGGCGGCATCTATGGCGGCATCTTCACCCCCACCGAGGCGTCGGTGATGGCGGTGTTCTATGCCTTGATCGTCGGCATGGTCCTCCACCAGGAGCTGAGCTGGGCCGCCCTGGGCCCGATCCTGCGAAAATCGGCGGTGTCGTCGGCGGTGATCCTGTTCATCATCGCCAATGCCGGCCTGTTCAGCTACCTGATCACCCGGGCCGGCGTGCCCGATCAGATCGGCTCTTACCTGCGCGAAGTGCTCGACAGCCCGGCGGTATTCCTTCTCGGCGTGAACGTGGCCTTGTTCATCATCGGCATGTTCATCGAGACCTCGGCGTCGATCATCGTCCTGGCACCGATGCTCGTACCGGTGGCCATCAGCTTCGGGATCGACCCCGTGCATTTCGGCCTGATCATGGTGGTCAACCTGGCTCTGGGCATGATAACGCCGCCGTTCGGGGTCAACCTGTTCGCCGCGTGCACGGTCGCCCGCATCACGCTCGACGAGATCGTGCCCCGCCTGCTGCCTTTCGTCCTGGTCGTGCTCGGCTGCCTGATGATCATCACCTACGTGCCGTCGATCTCGCTGACCCTGCGCGACTGGGCGTATCCGATGTCGGCGCAAAACGCCCCGGCGGCGCAGCCGCGCTAGGCGAGCGCGGCCAGCAGCGCGGTCACGATCGGGCGCTGTCCTTTCAGGATCTTGATCAGGGCGGTATCGGCGTCGAACCAGCCGGCCCGGTCGATTTCCGGGAATGCCGCGCGGCGGCCCGACCGCGGCGGCCATTCCATCTCGAACAGGTTGCTCTTGAGCGCCGCCGGATCGGCGTCGCCTTCGGCAGCCCAGGCGTGGACGATCTTGCCGCCGGGCTGCCTGAAGGCGCCCAGCGCGCGGAACGGCCCCTCAACCCCAAATCCCGTCTCCTCGCCGAATTCGCGAAGCGCGGCGGCCAGCGGCTCCTCGTCCGCTTCGACCGCTCCCTTGGGAATCGTCCAGGCGCCGTCGTCCTTGTTCTTCCAGAACGGCCCGCCGGGATGGACGAGGAACACCTCGGGGCCGTTGCCGCCGCGGCGATGGAGGAGGATGCCTGCGCTTTGCTTGGCCATGGTCTGCGATCTTAGCGTTGCATCGTCGTCAGGCCGATGGGCGATAAAAGGGGGGAGGAGACGTCCCATCGAGTCGCTGACACCCGCCGCTCTCGCATACTGCGCCATTGTTCTCGTACTCTCCTACGGCCTGCGCGGCACCGCGGGCTTCGGCAGCGTGGTGGCCATGCCGCTGCTCGCCCTGGTCATCCCGATGAAGATCCTGGTGCCGGCCTGGACGCTGATGGGCATCGCCTCGTCGCTGACTGTGCTCGGCCGCGACCGGGCGCATATCGTGGTCAGGGACCTGGGCCGCATCCTGCCGGCCTGCATCCTGGGCATCGGCCTCGGACTCTATGTCTTTGCCACGCTCGACACCGACACCTTGGCGCGGGGATTGGGCATCGCCATCATCCTCTACGGGATGTATTCGCTGTGGAGCGGCGGCAAGGCCGACCCCGCGCAGCCACGCTCACCGCGCCTCGTCGGTCCGATATCGGGCATCCTCGGCGGCATCACCGGGGCCACCTTCGGCACCATGGCCAGCCTGTTCTTTGCGGTCTATCTCGACGCGCTGCGTGTCACCAAGGTCCAGTTCCGCGCCACCATGTCGGCGCTGCTGCTCACCCTCGGCACCGTCCGGGGCCTCGGTTACTACGCGGTGGGAGAGTTCAGCCTCGAGGCCCTGATCCTGTTCGCCGCCGGCCTGCCGCTGATGCTGCTTGGCATGTACCTGGGCGACCGCATCCACGCCCGGATCAGCGAAAGCGTGTTCCGGCGCCTGGTCAGCGCCATCCTGATCGTCAGCGGCATCGCCCTTCTTATTCGCTGAGCGCGCGCCGGGTGACCGGGATCACAGCCGGCCGCCAGCGGGCGGGCTAAGTCACGAATCCGGCACCCTTTCTTCCGCGTGCCCTGTCGGCTATCGTCCCGCTGGCACGGCATGGCGGCGGGCAAGGGCGCCGGTCCATGTAACCACGCAATTTGGGGGCCTGCTGCCGATGGCGGCGGGTGCGTCGATGGAAACCAGCCTGCATCGCTTTGTCATCAATCACTCCAAGAAGGAGACCGGCTTTCTTATTGCCCTGACGCTGCTCTCGCTGCCCATCTACTACATCACCCTCGACATCCCGAAGAACGTCTTCAACCAGGGCATCCTGGGCAAGGGCATCACCTTCCCCACGACCGTGTTCGGCGTGTCGATGGATCAGGTTGGCTACCTGTTCTGGCTATGCTTCCTGTTCTTCTGCTCGGTGATGGTGAACGGCGCCATCAAGCAGTACATCAACACCTACAAGGGCCGCCTGGGCGAGCGCCTGCTGCGCCGCCTGCGCTATGAGCTGGTGTCGCGCATCATGCGCTTCCCGCTGCCCCATTTCCGCAAGGTGTCGTCCGGCGAGCTGATCCCGATGATCACCGCCGAGGTCGAGCCGCTGGGCGGCTACATGGGCGATGCCTTCGCCCAGCCGCTGATCCAGGCCGGCACGCTGGCGACCATCGCCACCTTCCTGTTCATCCAGAACTGGATGATGGGCATCGCGGCGATCGTCTTCTTCCCGCTGCAGGGCTACATCATCCCGAAAATGCAGCGCAAGGTGAACCAGCTCGGCAAGGAGCGGGTGCGCGCCATGCGCAAGGTCTCCGAGCGCATCGGCGAGGCGGTGGCCGGCGCGCACGAGATCCATGCCAACGGCACGGCGAATTACGAGCGCGCCGATTTCTCCGACCGGCTGGGCCGCGTCTTCAGCATCCGCTTCCAGATCTACATCCGCAAGGGCCAGGTCAAGTTCCTCAACAACTTCCTCAACCAGATGGCGCCGCTGCTCTTCTACTCGCTCGGCGGCTACCTGGTGATCCAGGGCGAGCTGACGGCGGGCGCGCTGGCCGCGGCGCTGACCGCGCACAAGGACATGTCGGCGCCGTGGAAGGAGCTGCTCGACTACTACCAGCAGACGGCGGACTCGAAGATCAAGTACGAGCAGGTCACCGAGCAGTTCCGGCCGGAGAACATGTTCGACGAGGCGCTGCAGGTGCCGCTCAGTGAGGCGCCCAAGCGCCTGCGAGGCGATATCGTGGCCAACAACCTGGTGGTGGTCGACGAGAGCGCCACGCGGCTGCTCGACGGCATCACCGCGGCGATCAAGGCGGGGGAGAAGGTCGCCGTGGTCGGCCGGGTCGGCGGCGGCAAGGAAGCGCTGGCCATGGCGCTGGCCCGGCTCTACCTGCCGAGCGGCGGCAAGCTGACCTACGGCGGCGCCGACGGTCTGACGCTGTCCGAGCCGATGCTGGGGGCCCGCCTGGGCTACGTGGCGCAGAACTCGTACCTGTTCTCGTCCAGTGTGCGCGACAACATCCTCTATGGGCTGCGCCAGCGGCCGATCGCGCCCAAGCAGCGCGAGCCGGCGGCCGAAGCCGAGCGCCAGAAGTTCCTGGCCGAGACCAGGCGCGCCGGCAATCTCGATCTCGACGGCGAGGCCGACTGGACCGACCTGGCAGCGGCCGAGATCAAGGATCCGTCGGCGCTCTCGTCGCGCATCGTCGAGGTGCTGATGGCCGTCGACCTCGAAGAGGACGTTTTCCAGCTCGGCCTGCGCGGCACGATCGATCCCAAGGCGCACCCGACCATCGCCGGGCGCATCCTCGAGGCCCGCAAGGGGCTGCAGCAGCGGCTCGACGACAAGGCGACCGAAGCGGGGATGAGAGGCCTGATCGAGCCGTTCCATCCCGAGCGCTACAACACCAACGCGACCCTGGCGGAGAACCTGCTGTTCGGCACGCCCATCCAGCCGGCCTTCGAGGTCGACAGGCTGGCGACCAACTATGCCGTGCTCAAGGTGCTCGACCAGGTCGGGCTGGCCGAGAAGCTGGTCGCCGCCGGGCGCGAAGTGGCCGCGGAAATGATCGAAATCTTCGCCGACCTGCCGCCGGATCACGAATTCTTCGAGCAGTTCGGTTTCATCTCCTCCGACGACCTGCCGGAGTTCCAGGCGATCCTGTCGCGCATCTCGCGCCCCGATACGCCGATGCTGCCCGAGGACCGCGCCCGGCTGATGACCCTGCCGTTCAAGCTGATTCAGACCCGCCACCGTCTCGACGTGCTGACCCCCGAGCTGAAGGACAAGGTTCTGGAGGCTCGCCAGGCGCTGCGCGCCAGCGAGGATCCGGTGGTCAAGGTCGGCGTCGAGTTCTTCGATCCCGACACCTACAACGCCGCGGCGACCATCCAGGACAACATCCTGTTCGGCAAGCTGGCCTACGGCCAGGCCAAGGCCAGCCAGCGCGTCGGCAAGGTGATCGAGGCGATCCTTAACGATCTCAACCTGCGCTCGACCGTGGTCGAGGTCGGGCTGGAATTCGCGGTCGGCGTCGGCGGCGCCAGGCTTGCGCCGCCGCAGCGGGCGAAGGTGGCGCTGGCCCGCGCGCTGCTCAAGCGGCCGGATGTGCTGATCGTCAACGAGGCGACGGCGATCCTCGACGCCCAGAGCCAGGCGCGCACGCTCGACGGCGTGCTCAAGGAATCCGACGGGCGCACCCTGATCTGGGTGTTGCACAATCCGACACATGCCAGCCGCTTCGACCGGGTGCTGGTGATCGGCGAGGGCCGGGTTATCGAGTCCGGGTCGGTCGGCGATCTGCAGAAGGACGGCAGCGTGTTCGCCGAGCTGATGACCGCGGCGGCGGCGTAAAGCAGGGTGAGGGGAGACTGACGATGTCGATCAAGGAAGAAGTCGAGGTCCTGCGCAACATCCCGCTTTTCGCCAAGCTCGAATCGGCGAAGCTGAAGCTGCTGGCCTTCACCAGCGAGCGCCTGACCTTCGATACCGGGCAGCCGCTGTTCCAGCAGGGCGACCCGGGCGACGCGGCCTACATCGTCATGGACGGGGCGGCCGACGTCCTGATCAACACACCCAAGGGGCCGGTCAAGGTCGCCAATCTCGGCCGCCACCAGATCATCGGCGAGATCGCCATCCTGTGCGACGTGCCGCGGACCGCAACCGTCGTCGCCAGTCAGCCGACCACCACGCTGAAGATCAACAAGGACACATTCTTCCGCCTGATCAACGAGTTCCCGCAGATCGCGGTGGAGATCATGCGCGAGCTGGCGCGCCGCCTGGACAAGACCAACGAGCAACTGCGCCAGGCGGTGACGAAATCCGGCGGCTGAGCCGCCGGCCCGGCTTAGGCGTTCAGGCTGATGATGCGGCCGTTGAGGGCCGGCGAGATCGGCTTGATGCCGTTGCTGTTGCCGCCGTCGGCGGCAGCCGCCTGCTGCTGATAGGCGGCGATCGAGCTCGCAATCCCCGAACCGCCGTTCGACGATCCGCCGTCGCCGGAGGTCGACGATGTCTTCTCCGGCTTTTCCGGCGGCGCGATGACGCTGGCGGCGATCGGCTGCACCACGCTGCCGGACTCTGAGTTCGCGCCGCGTCGCGGGGGTGCGTCCGTGTCGCCGCCCGTCGGCTTGATGCCGCTCACGGCCACGCGCGGCAGCTCGGGCAGCAACGGCTTGCTCTCGGCCGGGGCGCCCTGCTCCGCGGCCGCCGCCTGCGCGTTCTCGGCGCCGCCCTGC
>JALHMR010000008.1 GCA_022843945.1 Rhodospirillaceae bacterium
AGCCGCCACAGGCCGGTGCGCAGGCGCAGGGCGCACCCGCAGCGGGCCCGGCCGGCGGCGGCATCATCCTGGCCCGCGCGCCGATCAGCCCGGCGGGCAGCCTCGTCGGCATTCGCAATCTCGGCGCGCTGGCGCCGGCCGGCCAGCAGGCGGTGAAGATCGTGGCCCAGGCGGGGCAGGCGCCGCCGCCGCTCGGCCCTAACACGACGTTCGAACAGTTGCGTCATATTAAGGAAGCGGGCGGCAACGGAACGGCGACGTTCACCTCCCAGGCGATTCCCATGAATGTCACCGGTGGTTCGGGCACAGCAACGTATACGATCACTATGAGCTACAATTTCGGCACCGCGGCGCGGAGCGGAAACGTCTCGCTAACGCTGGCCGGCGGGTGGGGCACCCCCGGCACCGGCAACTTCGCGCTGATTAACAACCCGCCATTCGCGACGGGCACGGGCCCGGTGAACGGCCAGGATTCTGGTGGCGTGGGCACTATCGGAGGCAACGTCACCGTGAACTACAGCTTCCTCAACAACAACAACGCCCTCATGAGCGGGCTCAAGAGCAACGTGACCTACACCCAGGGCCCGAGGACCGCGACCGGCCAGGCGGTGACGCCCCGTCAGCAGCAGTAGCGCCACGCGCGCCGGAAGAAAGAAAAAAGGGCCGGGCTTTCGCCCGGCCCTTTGAGTTTGCAAAGGGGAGAGGTGACCGCCGGAGCGGCTACCACGCACACCCTACGAGACCCCGCAGGGGCGATATGTGCGTTAGATCACACTTTCGCCGATTAATTTTGGCGCCGATTTAATCGCCGCGGAATTCCTTGACCATCTTGGTCAGGCGGGAGACGTCGCGCAACACCAGCGCGTCGCTTTCGCGATCCACGATGCCCTTGCGCGACAGGTCGCTCAGCACCCGGGCCACCGTCTCGCGGGTAGTGCTGACCCGGGCCGCGATATCGGAATGGACCGGAATGGGCCGGATGCTGGCCTGGTTGACGCCCTTGTCGAAGGCCTTGGGATCGCTGACCCGGGCCTCGCGCAGCAGCTCTGCATAGACCCGGTTGTGAGCGCCCAGCGTGCTCAGATCCATGATCCGGTCGGTCGAATCGCGCACCACCTCGGCCAGCCGCTTGAGCAGGGCGGAGCCGACCGGGAAATGGGTCTCCAGGATCTCGCGGAAGGCCGCGGCCGGCAGCGAGGCGGCGAGGGTGGGGCGCACCGCCACCACCGAGGCCGAGCGCGGCTGCCCGTCGATGGCGGCCAGCTCGCCGAAGCAGCCGCCGGCCCCGATCTCGTCGAAGCTGACCTCCCGGCCGGCCGGCGAGAAATTGACCACCCGGGCCATGCCGTCGACCACGAAGAAGACATCCTGTGAATCATTCTCGCGGTCGATGATCTGCTCGCCCTCGGCATAGCTCCGCCAGCGGCAGCGCCGCTCCACGACCTGGCGCTGGCCCGGCGGCAGGGCGGCGAACAGCCCGATATTGGCAAGGCTCTGGGCCAGCTTGGCCGGGGGAGGGCTGGGCGGCATGGTTTTCCCGCTAAACGAGGACTCCGCGAGGCGTCGGCAACCACAGGATAGCGATGCGACCGAGCCCGGAGCAAGGCGAAGCGGTAAGCCCTTGGCCGGGCCGCCCGGTTGCCCCCCCGTCGCGGCGCGTTTATAGTCCGCCGACCCATCGCACCGCAGCATGGCACGGCGATGCCGGCGAGAGTGGAGCCGCATGAGCAACCTCGAAGAACTCCACGGCTTTTTTTTCGAAGACCTCAAGGTCGGACAGACGGCGATCTACGCCCGCACCCTCACCGAGACCGACATCGTCCTGTTCGCCGGCATCACGGGGGACAACAACCCCGTGCATATCAACGAGGAATTCGCGGCGAACACCATGTTCTCGGGGCGCATCGCCCACGGCATGCTGACCGCCTCGTTCATCTCGACCGTGCTGGGCGTCAAGCTGCCTGGGCCGGGCGCCATCTATGTCAGCCAGACCGTGCGCTTCAAGGCGCCGGTGCGCGCCGGCGACACGATCACCGTGCGCGCCACGATCACCGATCTCGTGCCGGAGAAGCGCCGCGCCACCCTGTCGACCGTGGTCACCGTCGGCAACAAGGCGGTGCTCGAGGGCGAAGCCGTGGTCATCGTGCCCAACCGTGCCTCCATCCAGGGGGCGGGCGCGCGTCCCGCCTGATCTCCCGGCCCTTCCGCTTCAAGCGTTCCGGCCTGTCAGCCGGCTGATGCGCATCCACCGCCACATCGACGCCTTGCCTGCCGCCGCCCGCGGCGGCGTGGTCGCCGTCGGCAATTTCGATGGCGTGCATCGCGGCCACCAGGCGGTGATCGGCGAGGCCGTGCGCCGTGCCCGCGGCCTCGGCGCGCCGGCCGCGGTGCTGACCTTCGAGCCGCATCCGCGCCGTTTCTTCCAGCCGGACACGCCGCCCTTCCAGCTCACCCGCTTCCGCACCAAGGCGCGGGTCATGGCCGGCCTGGGCGTCGACCGGTTGTTCGTGCTGCGCTTCAACCGGGCGATGGCCGAGCACAGCGCCGAAAGTTTCATCGATGACTTCCTGGCGCGCGACCTCGCCGCCCGGCACGTCGTGGTCGGCTACGATTTCGTCTTCGGCAAGGGCCGCAAGGGAAATCCCGAGCTGCTGCGCAGCCGCCTCGACGGGCGCGGTATCGGCGTCACGGTCATGGCGCCGGTCGTGGCGCCCGATGCCGGCGTCGACGCCGAGCCGGAAGCCGCCGCCTTTTCCTCGACCGGCGTGCGCGATGCGCTGCGCGCCGGCGATCCGCCGGCCGCGGCACGTCTGCTCGGCCGGCTCTTCGAGATCGAGGGCCGGGTCAATCGCGGCGATGCCCGTGGTCGGCAGCTTGGTTTTCCCACCGCCAATCTCTGGCTCGGCGACTATCTGCGGCCGGCATTGGGCGTCTACGCCGTGCGGGTGGCGGTGGTGCGTCCGGGCACCGGCACGGCGCTGAGCGACGACGTCACCTGGCACGACGGCGTCGCCAATCTCGGCCTGCGGCCGACCTTCGGCGGCCTGGCCGAGCCGCGGCTCGAAGTGCACCTCTTCGATTTCGACGGCGATCTCTACGGTCGCCGCCTGCGGGTCGCCCTCATCGAGTACCTCCGGCCGGAGCGCAAGTTCGACGGCATCGATTCTCTCAAGGCGCAGATCACGCTGGATGCCGAACCGGCGCGCCGCCTCCGGGCGGCGCCGGCGGCGCGCCGCCGCATGCCGCCCCCGCTGGAACCCGGTTGACGCGTTGCGACCGCGTTCCTATGATCCGCCGCCATGAACGCGAGCATCCTTGCGCGCACGACTAGCGGGCGAATTACCGGCCCGGCCCCCAGCGGGGGTCGGGACGTTTTCGTCCGTTTTTCGCTGCCGTTCCAGGAGCTTGCGTATCATGTCTGCGACTGATTTCCGATCCCATCCCGTCTGGTGCTTCTCCGTCTTCGCCGCCCCGGAAGCGTGCGTGATGCCGCGCGTGCTTGAGTTCTTTGCCAAGCGCGGCCTCGTTCCGTCCCGCTTCCACGGCGACGTCGTCGACAATGGGACGGACGGTCTGGTCGTCGACGTTCATGTCGGCGACCTGCCCGCCGAGACCGCCGACCACATTGCCGCCTGCCTGCGCGAACTCGTCCATGTCGAGCGCGTGCTGACCGCGGTGAAGCGACCCGCCCTTCAGGTTTACGCGCAATGACCGATTACAAAGCCACCGTCTTCCTGCCGCAGACCGCGTTCCCCATGCGCGGCGACCTGCCCAAGCGCGAGCCCGACCTGCTCGCCCGCTGGCAGAAGATGGAGTTGCAGAAGAAGCTGCGCGCCGCCTCGAAGGGCCGCGAGAAATACGTGCTGCATGACGGCCCGCCCTACGCCAACGGCAACCTGCATATCGGCACCGGCCTCAACAAGATCCTCAAGGACGTGGTGAACCGTGTCCACCAGATGATGGGTCAGGACGCGAACTACGTGCCCGGCTGGGACTGCCACGGCCTGCCGATCGAATGGAAGATCGAGGAGGAGTACCGGGCCAAGGGCAAGGACAAGGACAAGGTCGACATCATCGAGTTCCGGCGCGAATGCCGCGAGTTCGCCCAGAAATGGATCGAGATCCAGCGCGACGAGTTCAAGCGGCTCGGCGTCGAGGGCGACTGGACGGATTACTACGCCACCATGACCTACCCGGCCGAGGCGCAGATCGTGCGCGAGCTGGGCAAGTTCGTGATGAACGGCGGCCTCTACCGCGGCTCGCGCCCGGTCATGTGGTCGGTCGTGGAGAAGACGGCGCTGGCCGAGGCCGAGATCGAGTACCACGATCACACCTCGACCACCGTGTTCGTGCGTTTCCCGATCCTGCGCTCGGATCACAAGCAGCTCGAGGGCGCGGCGATTCCGATCTGGACGACCACGCCCTGGACCCTGCCGGGCAACCGCGCCATCGCCGCGGGGCCGGAGATCGAATACGACCTGCTGACCGTAAAGTCCGTCGCCGAGGGCTCGCTGGTGAAGGTCGGCGACCGGCTGCTGGTCGCCAAGGCTCTGTCGTCGGATTTCGTGCAGGCGACCGGCATCGTCGAGGCTGAGTACGACTGGAGCCTGCGTCTCAAGGGTCTCCAACTCAAGGGCACGGTCTGCGGCCACCCGCTGCGCGGCCAGGGTTATGAGTACGACGTGCCGGTGCTCAAAGGCGACTTCGTCACCACCGAGGCGGGTACCGGCTTCGTGCATATCGCGCCGGGACACGGCGCCGACGACTATGAGCTCGGCTCGTCCAACGGCATCGAGGTGCCGCAGACCGTCGACGAGGACGGCAGCTATTTCGCGCATGTGCCTCTCTTCGCCGGCAAGAAGGTCTACAACCACCGCGGCAAGCCGGGCGACGCCAACGAGGCGGTGATCGAGGCGATCCAGGCGGCCGGCGGCTTGTTGGCGCGCGGCAAGCTCGTGCATTCCTATCCGCATTCCTGGCGCTCCAAGGCGCCGCTGATCTTCCGCAACACGCCGCAGTGGTTCATCTCGATGACCACGAACGACCTGCGCGCCAAGGCGCTCAAGGCGATCGACGACACGAGCTGGCATCCGCCCGGCGGCCGTAACCGTCTCCACGCCATGATCGAGAGCCGCCCCGACTGGTGCATCTCGCGCCAGCGCGCCTGGGGCGTGCCGATCGCCGTGTTCACGAGCAAGAAGACCGGCGAGCTCCTGCGCGATCCCGAAGTGATCGAGCGCATCGCCCAGGTCTTCGAGAAGGAAGGTTGCGACGCCTGGTACACCAGCGAGCCGTCGCGCTTCCTCGGCAACAAGTACAACGCCGCCGACTACGACCAGGTGAAGGACATCGTCGATGTCTGGTTCGAATCCGGCTGCACGCATGCCTTCGTGCTGGAGAAGCGCGCCGACCTGAAATGGCCGGCCTCGCTCTATCTCGAGGGCTCCGACCAGCATCGCGGCTGGTTCCATTCCTCGCTGCTCGAATCCTGCGGCACGCGCGGCCGGGCGCCGTATGACGCGGTGCTGACCCACGGCTTCGTGCTCGACGAGCAGGGCCGCAAGATGTCGAAGTCGCTGGGCAACGTGGTCGCCCCGCAGGAGGTCGCCAACAAGCTCGGTGCCGACATCCTGCGCCTGTGGGTGGTGAGCTCCGACTATTCAGAAGACCTGCGCATCGGGCCGGAAATCCTCAAGCACCAGGCCGAGCTCTATCGCCGCCTGCGCAACACCCTGCGCTACCTGCTGGGCAATCTGGCCGGCTTCAGCGCGGAGGAGAAGCTGGCGCTCGACACCGCCGCCGATCTCGCCAAGCTGCCCGAGCTGGAGCGCTGGGTGCTGCACCGCCTCAGCGAACTCGAGGCCGTGCGCCGCAAGGCGACCGACGACTACGCCTTCACTGCCTTCTACACGGCGTTGCATAACTTCTGCGCCGTCGACCTCTCGGCCTTCTATTTCGACATCCGCAAGGACTCGCTCTACTGCGATGCGGTGGGAAGCGCCCGCCGCCGAGCCTGCCGCGCCGTGCTCGACCAGGTATTCCACTGCCTGGTGACCTGGCTGGCACCGGTCCTGTGCTTCACCGCCGAGGAAGCCTGGCTGGCGCGCTTCCCGGGCGACGACGACAGCGTCCATCTGCAGCTTTTCCCCGACCTGCCGAAGGCCTGGACCGACGAGGCGCTCGGCGCGCGCTGGAGCCGTATCCGCGACCTGCGCCGCGCCGTGACTGGCGCCATCGAGCTGGCCCGGGCGGAGAAGAAGATCGGCTCGAGCCTGCAGGCAGCGCCTGAGGTGTTCGCCGACGACCAGTATCTCGCGGCCATGGACGGCCTCGACGCGCCGGAGATCTGGATCACCTCCGGCGCGGTTCTCAAGCCGGCCGCGCAGCGTGGCGGCGATGACGGGCTCTTCACCCTTGCCGACGTGCCGGGTGTGTGGACGCGCTTCGTCGCGGCCGACGGCACGAAGTGCGAGCGCTGCTGGCGGGTATTGCCGGAGGTGGGTAGCCACGGCGCGCATCCGACCCTGTGCGGCCGCTGCACCGACGCGGTCGCGTCGGCAAAGTAATCGCCATGCTCGCCTTCGGCGGCTCACAACGCCTTGGCCTGATCCTGGTGGTCGCGATCATCGTGGCCGACCAGCTCAGCAAGCACTGGATTTACCAGGCATTGGTCGTCGAGGGGCCGCGCGCGATCCTGGTCACGCCGTTTTTCAACCTGGTGACGGTATGGAACTACGGCGTCAGCTTCGGCATGTTCAATAGCGGGTCGTCGGCCGCCTCCTGGATCTTCATCTTGCTCGCTCTGGCGATTTCCACCGTGCTGGCGGTCTGGCTGGTGCGCACAGACCGCCACCTCGTTGCCGCCGCCCTCGGCCTGATTCTCGGCGGGGCGATCGGCAATGTGATCGACCGGGTGCGATACGGCGCGGTTTTCGATTTTCTCGACTTCCACGTGGCTGGCTGGCACTGGCCGGCATTCAACGTGGCCGATGCCGCTATTTGCGTGGGGGTTGCCGTTTTGTTCATCGACTCCTTGTTTGGCGAGGGTAAGGAGGGTAAAAAAGCGACATGACTCCGCGTCCTGCCGCCACGCTTCCCTTGTTGATCCTTGCCGCCAGCCTTCTGGGCGGTTGCGGCGACGCGCGCAAGGCCCTGGGCTTCGACAAGTCCAGCCCCGACGAGTTCAAGATCGTCAGCCGTGCCCCGCTGTCCCTGCCGCCCGACTATGCCTTGCGCCCGCCGCAGCCAGGCGCTGTCCGGCCGCAGGAGCAGGCGATCCCGCAGCGGGCTCAGGCCGCTGTGACCGGCGTTGCCGGTGTTCCGGCGCGGGCCAACGACGCCACCGCCAGCGGCAGCGTGGGTGAGAACGCGTTGCTGGCGAAGGTCGGCGCCGCCCGCGCAAATCCGGATATCCGCGACATTATCGACCGCGAGTCCACGTCTCTGGCTGAGGCCGATATCACCTTCCTGGATCGCGTGATGTTCTGGCGCAAGCCGGAAGACACCTCGCCGCTGGTGGATCCGGAGCGTGAGACCCAGCGCCTGCGGGAGAACGCCGCTCTCGGGCGCCCGGTCAACGAAGGTGATACGCCGACCGTCCGTCGCCGCAAGAAGGCCCCGCTCGAGGCGCTGTTCAACTGACCGCTGCGCCGACGCTGCGACCCGGCGTCGCTGATTGTAACTGGACCCTTGCCCCAAGGGCCGCGACAATGCGGCGGAGGCTTGCCATGATACTGATCTCCCTTATCGTCCGCCGAACCGCTGCGCTGTTCTGCGCGCTGCTGTGCCTGACGGCCGGTGCCAAGGCCCAGGTCTTCAGCCCCGAGACGGTGACGCTGGCGAACGGCCTACAGGTCGTGGCCATCAACAACCCGCGTGCGCCCGTCGTTGCCCATATGGTGTGGTATCGAATCGGCGCCGCCGACGAACCGCCGCGCAAATCCGGCATCGCTCATTTCCTCGAGCATCTGATGTTCAAGGGCACGAAGGATATTCCGCCCGGTGAATTCTCCAAGATGGTCGCCAATAACGGGGGGCGCGACAACGCTTTCACCAGCTACGACTACACGGGGTATTTCCAGAATATCGCGCGCGACCGGCTGGAGCTGGTGATGCGCATGGAAGCGGACAGGATGTCGAATCTCATTCTGACCGATGCCGAGGTGAATCCCGAGCGGGAGGTGATACGCGAGGAGCGCCGCTCGGTCGTCGACAACAATCCACGTTCGCGTCTGCGCGAGCAGATGAATGCCGCGCTTTATCTGAATCATCCCTACGGCCGCCCGATCATCGGTTGGGACCATGAGATCCAGGGTCTGACCACCGAGGACGCGCTCGCCTGGTACCGGGCCTACTACGCGCCCAACAACGCCGTTCTGGTGGTGGCCGGCGACATCACCATGGCCGAGCTCAAGCCGCTGGCCGAAAAGTACTACGGCGTGATTCCGGCCAAGCCGGTGGCGCAGCGCCTGCGGCCAACCGAGCCGGTGCCGCAGGCCGCCCGTCGCATCGAGCTCAAGGATGCCCGTGTTCGGCAGGTCAGCCTCAGCCGTACCTATCTGGCCCCCAGCTATGTGGCCGGCGAGACCGAGCATGCCGACGCGCTCCAGGTTCTGGCCGAGATCTTCGGTGGCGGCGTCACCGGCCGCCTGCATCGCGCGCTGGTTCTCGACAAGCCGCTCGCCACCGGCGCGGGCGCCTATTACGACCCCGATTCTCTCGACCTGACGGGCTTCGGTGTCTCGGCTTCGCTGCGCGGCGAGGCCAAGCTCGAGGATCTGGAGGCGGCGCTGGAGGCGGAGCTGCGCCGGCTCATCGAGGAGGGGGTCACGGAAGAGGAAGTCGCTCGCGCCAAGACCCGGCTGCGCGCCGCTGCCATCTATGCCCGCGACAGCCTGCAGGGTGGGGCACGGGCCATTGGCACCGCGATCGTCACCGGCACCGGCATCGAGCAGGTGGAGACCTGGCCGCAGCGCATCGCGGCGGTGACCGCGGCGCAGGTCACGGCGGCTGCCCGTGCGGTGCTGCGCGAAGAACGCTCGGTCACCGGTCTATTGCTGCCCAAGCCCGGCAGTTGAGGGTTTGCTCATGACGTTCATCGTTCGGCTTCTTCTCGTTCTGCTGGCGCTGGCGCCGCTTCCCGCAGCTTCCATGACCATCGACCGCGTCACCAGCCCGGGCGGCATCGAGGCGTGGCTGGTGCGGGACAACAAGATTCCCGTGGTGGCGCTGGAATTCACTTTCCGCGGCGGCGCCGCGTCCGAACCGGGCGGCCAGGAAGGGTTGGCGAGCCTGCTCGCCTCGATGCTGATCGAGGGAGCCGGTGATCTCGACTCGCGGAGCTTCCAGTCGGCTCTCGAGGACCGCGTCATTTCACTGGGCTTCGAGGCGGGGCTCGACACGTTCGGCGGCTCGCTCAAGACTCTGACCGAGAATCTCGACATCGCCGCCGACTTGCTGCGGCTGTCGCTGACGGCACCGCGTTTCGAGGCGGCCGATCTGGCGCGGGTCAAGGACCGCGTCATCATCGGCCTGCGTCGGTCCGCCGAGGAGCCCAACACCATCGCGGGGCGGACCTGGATGGAGACGGGCTTTCCCGGCCATCCCTACGGCCGCCCGACGCGCGGCACGCCCGACAGCGTGGCCAACCTGACGGCGGAGCCGCTGCGCGGCTTCCTGCGGCAGACCCTGACGCGCGACAACCTGATCATCGGGGCTGCGGGCGATATCACGCCCGAAGGGCTGGGCCGCCTGCTCGACCATGTTTTCGGGGGGCTGCCGGCGCGCGGCGAGCGTGAAGCGGTGCCCGAAATCAAGCCGCATAATCTCGGCCGCACGCTGATCGTGCGCAAGGCGGTGCCGCAGAGCGTGATGACGTTTGGTCATGCCGGTGTAAAGCGTGACGATCCGGACTTCTATACCGCCACGATCCTGAACTACATCCTGGGCGGCGGCGGGTTCAATTCGCGCCTGACCACCGAGGTCCGCGAGAAGCGCGGCCTGGCCTACTCGGTCTATTCCTATCTCGGCTCCTACGACTATGTCGGGCTGATGATGGGCGGCACGGCGACCGAGAATGCGCGGGTCGCGCAGTCGCTGGAGGTGATCCGCCGCGAGTGGCAGCGGTTCGGCGATGAAGGCCCCACCTCCGATGAACTGGCCAACGCCAAGACGTACCTGACCGGCTCATTCCCTCTTCGCCTTGACGCCTCGAACCGCATCGCCCGGCTTCTGGTCTCCATCCAGTACGACAATCTCGGCATCGACTACATTGATCGACGCAGCGCGCTCATCGAGGGCGTGACGATGGCGGATGCGCGCCGGGTCGCCAGGCGGCTGTTCAAGGCCGACGATCTGTTGACTGTGGTGGTCGGGCAGCCGGCCGGGCTCGAGGGCACCGAGGTGCCGGCCAGCGCACCGACGGGCAGCGGCTCGCCGCCGCCGGCCCGCGCGCCGTCATCAAGCGGCGGCGGCTGAAGCGGGTCGGGGGGCCGGGGGCGAATTCATGCCGATCCGCCGCCTGCCGGAAACCGTCGTCAATCGCATCGCCGCCGGCGAGGTCATCGAGCGCCCGGCGGCGGCGGTCAAGGAGCTGGTCGAGAACGCCATTGACGCCGGCGCCCGCCGCATCGACGTGACGCTGGCCGAGGCCGGCCGCAACCTGATCGCCGTGGTCGACGATGGCAGCGGCATGGATGCGGGCGAACTGTCGCTGGCCGTCGAGCGTCACGCCACCTCCAAGCTGCCGGATGATGACCTGCTGCACATCGCGACCCTGGGGTTTCGCGGCGAGGCCCTGCCGTCGATCGGCTCGGTCGCGCGCCTGACCATCACCAGCCGGCAGCGGGGCGGCGATGCCGCCTGGGCGATCGCGGTCGAAGGCGGGCGCGTCGGCAAGCCCGCGCCGGCCGCCCATCCGCCGGGGACCCGGGTCGAGGTCCGTGACCTGTTCTACGCCACGCCGGCCCGGCTCAAATTCCTCAAGGGCGACCGGGCCGAGCTTTCGGCGGCCGTCGATGCGGTCGAGCGCCTGGCGATGGCGCACCCCGCCGTTGCCTTCTACCTGACGGCCGACGGGCGCGCCGTAGTGAAGCTCGCCGCCGCTCCCGGCCTGGTCGACGATCCGGTGCGCGCGCGGCTGGACCGCGTGGCGGCCGTGGTCGGCAAGGAATTCTTCGACAATGCCATCGCCGTCGACGCCGAGCGCGAAGGCATCCGACTGACCGGCCATGCCGGCTTGCCGACCTATCACCGGGCCACCGCGGCGGCGCAGTATCTTTTCGTCAATGGCCGGCCGGTGCGCGACAAGCTGCTTGCCGGTGCGGTGCGCGGGGCGTACGCCGATTTCCTGGCGCGCGACCGTCATCCCGTGGTCGCGCTGTTCCTCGACATCGCGCCGGAGCAGGTGGACGTCAACGTGCATCCGGCGAAGGCGGAGGTGCGCTTCCGCGATGCGGGGCTGGTCCGCGGCCTGATCGTCGGCAGCCTGCGGCATGCTTTGGCCGAAGCGGGGCATCGCGCCTCGACCACGGTGGCCATCGGGGCCTTGGGCGCCCTGCGGCCGGGCAACGGCAGTGGTCCCGCTCTTCCCTACGGGTCGCCGGGTTATGCACCCCGTCCGTCCTTCGGCCTCGCCGAGGCGGCCGCAGCCTATCAGGCGCCGCTGGCCGACATGGCGCCCGCCGCGAACGCGCCGTCCACGGCCCCTGTCTCTCCCGACACGGTCCGCTGGCCGCTGGGCGCGGCGCGGGCGCAGATCCACGCCACCTATATCGTCGCCCAGACCGGCGACGGTATCGTCATCGTCGACCAGCATGCGGCGCATGAGCGCCTGGTCTACGAGCGCATGAAGGACCAGATCGCCGCCGGCGGGATCGCGCGCCAGGCGCTGCTGGTGCCGGAGATCGTGGAGATGGACGAGGCGGCCGCGAGCCGTGTCGTGGCGCGCGCCGCCGAGTTCGCCGAGCTCGGCTTGGTACTGGAAGCCTTCGGCCCGGGAGCGATCGCCGTGCGCGAGGTGCCAGCGCTGCTCGGCGATGTCGACGTGCCCGGGCTGGTGCGCGACCTGGCCGACGAGCTCGCCGAATACGGCACGGCGCTGGCGCTCAAGGAGCGATTGGCCGATGTCTGCGGCACGCTCGCCTGCCACAGCAGCGTGCGGGCGGGGCGCGCGCTCAACGCCGATGAGATGAATGCGCTGCTGCGCCAGATGGAGGCGACGCCGCATTCCGGACAGTGCAATCACGGCCGCCCGACCTATGTCGAGCTGAAGCTGGCGGATATCGAGAAGCTGTTCGGGCGGCGATAGGCCGAGGAGGCACGATCATGGCAGGCGAAGCAACGACGGTCACCGTCGAGGAATCGGGTCCCGGCATGCTGGCCGAGATCGTCAAGGCCGGCCGCCATGTCCTGTCGGCCGACGAGCCGTTCGCGGCCGGGGGCACGGATACGGGGCCCAGCCCCTACGAATACCTGCTCGGCGCCCTGGGGGCCTGCACGGCCATGACCCTGCGGCTTTATCTCAAGCGCAAGGGCTGGCCGGTTGGCCGCATCTCCGTGCATCTGTCGCACGACCGCGTGCATGCCGAGGACTGCGCCGAGTGCGAGGCCAAGGACACGAAGCTCGACCGCATCCAGCGGGTCATCAGCTTCGAAGGCGATCTCGACGACGAGCAGCGTCAGCGCCTGCTCGACATCGCCAACAAGTGCCCGGTACACCGCACCCTGACCTCGGAGATCAGAGTTGTGACGACGCTGGCCTAGCGCCGGCGCAGGAAAGTCAGCTTCGCCTTGCCGTAGCGCCGCTCGTCGACTGCCTCGAACCCCGGCGGCGCGCTGATCGTGTCGCGCAGCCCGGTCTCGACCACGGCAATGGCGGCGGGCGCGAACCAGCCGCCATCGGCCAGGGCCGCGAGGGCCGGCGTGGCCAGGTCCTCGCCGTAGGGTGGATCAAGAAAGACGAGCGTGCACGGGGCCGGGGCGCGTGGCGGCTTGCGGACATCGCTCTGCAGGAACCGGCTGTGCTCGGTCTCGCCCAGGTTCTGGGCGTTGGCGCGGGCGAGACGCAAGGCGGCGGTATCGCTGTCGAGGAAGATGGCCGAGGCCGCGCCCCGCGACAGGGCTTCGAGCCCCAGCGCGCCGGTGCCGCAGAAGGCGTCGAGCACCACGGCGCCGCGCACCGGCGAGAGGCCGCCGGTCGCCAGCTTGCCGTGCTCCAGGATGTTGAACAGGGATTCGCGCGCCCGGTCGCTGGTCGGCCGCACCGCGGCGCCCTCGGGGCTCTGCAGCGGTCGGCCGCGATGACGTCCGGCGACGATCCTCATTGCGACCTGGTGCGCAGCTTGGGCAGCACGTCGCCGAGCTGGTCGAAGAGCACCTTGGGCGGGATCTCGACGCAGGCGCGGGCCGGCACGTCGCCGAGAAGGAACGGCCCGTAGGAGAGCCGGATCAGCCGGTTGACGATCAGGCCGAGACTCTCGAGGACGCGCCGCACCTCGCGGTTCTTGCCCTCGGTCAGGGTCATGGTGAGCCAGCAATTGGTCCCTTGCGTGCGGTCGATCGTCGCCTCGATCGGCCCATAGCGCACGCCCTCGACCGTGACCCCACCCTTGAGCAGGGCGAGGGCCTCGGGGTTGGGGATGCCGTGAGCGCGCACGCGGTAGCGCCGCGTCCAGCCGGTGGCCGGCAACTCGAGATGGCGTTTGAGCTCGCCATCGTTGGTCAGCAGCAGCAGCCCCTCGGAGTTGAAATCAAGGCGGCCAACCGGCATCAGGCGCGGCAGTTCCGGCGGCATGCCGTCGTAGATCGTGGGCCGGCCGTGCGGGTCGTGCGCGGTGGTCAGCATGCCCTTGGGCTTGTGGAAGCGGAACAGGCGGGCGCGCTCGGCACCCGGCAGGTCGCGGCCGTCGACCGTGATGCGGTCGGCCGGCGTCACCACGACGGCCGGCGTGGTCAGGACTTTACCGTTCACAGCAATACGGCCGTCCTCGATCCAGCGCTCGGCGTCGCGGCGCGAGCACAGGCCGGCGCGGGCGACGACCTTGGCGATGCGCTCGCCGGCCTTCTGGGGCGCGGAAGCCTGTTTCACCGGGCCGTCCAGCCGCCGTCGACCGGCAGGGTAACGCCGGTGATGCCGCTCGCCGCGTCGCCGGCGAGGAAGGTGATGGCGTCGGCCACCTCGCGCGGCTCGATCAGCCGGCCCAGCGGCGTGTTGGCCAGGATCGCCTGCTCCATGGCCGGATCGGCGAGCAGCTTGGTGGTCAGCGGCGTGCGGGCGAAAGCCGGGGCCACCGCGTTGACCCGGATGCCGCGCGCCGCCCATTCCAGCGCCAGGGCGCGCGTCCAGTTGACCAGCGCGCCCTTGGTCGCCTGATAGGCGGGATTGGGATAGAGCCCGCCGCCCACCAGCCCCATGATCGAGGCGACGTTGACGATTGATCCCCGGCCGGTGGCCAGCATGGATTTTCCCGCCTCGCGGGCGCAGCGGAAGGCGCCGGTCATGTTGACCGCGATCACCCGCTCCCAGGCGGCGGTGTCGAGCTCTTCCGAGGGCATGCGGGCCCCGATGCCGGCATTGTTGACCAGGATGTCGATGCGGCCCTGCAGGTCGGCCACGGCATGGATGACCCGCGCCGTGCCCGTCTCATCGCTAACGTCGAGCTCATGGGCTTCGGCCCGGCCGCCCGCCGCCGCGATCTCCTGGGCGACGGAGGCCGCCGCCTGGCGCGAGGCATCAGTGACGACAACGTGGGCGCCCAGGCTTGCCATGGTGTGGGCCGTCTCCCGGCCGATGCCGCTGCCGGCGCCGGTGATCAGCGCCACGCGGCCGTCGAGCCGCAGGCGGGCGGCGAGCGCCATGGCTCAGCCCTTGCCGCGCGCGGCGGCGATGAAGGCGTTGAAGATCTTGGTATCGCCGGGATCGATGGCGTATTCGGGATGCCACTCGACGCCCAGGCAGAAGCGCCGGCGCGGATCCTCGATGCCCTCGATCACGCCGTCAGGGGCGGTGGCGTTGACGCGGATCTCCGGGCCCACTGTCTTCACCGCCTGGTGGTGGGCGCTGTTCACCGACATCCGCAGCGAGCCGGTGCAGCGGTGAAGAAGGGTGCCGGGCACGACGTCGACCGTGTGCCCGGGCTCGGTGCGCGGGTTGGGCTGCTCGTGGGCGAGCGCGCCTGGAATCTCGTCAGGGATATGCTGGACGAGCGTGCCGCCGAGCACCACGTTGAGCAATTGCTCGCCCCCGCAGATGCCGAGCATGGCCTTGTCCGCCTCGTGGCAGGCCCGCACGATGGCGAGCTCGAAGGCCGTGCGGCGGTCCTTGGTCTTGACCGTGGCGTGGCGGGAAGCGGCGCCGAACAGCGCCGGGTCGACGTCGAAAGCCCCGCCGGTGATCACCAGCCCGTCGAGCCGGGCCAGGTAATCGGCCGCCAGGTCCGGCTCGTGCGGCAGCGGGACGGGCAGGCCGCCGGCGGCCGCAATCGCGCCGCAGTAGTTTTCGCGCAGGGCGTACCAGGGCAGCTTCGAGTAGCCGCCGGGCGGTTCGGAGTCGAGCGTGATGCCGATAACGGGTCGGGTCATGATGCGGGCGACTTTAGAAGCCTGCGTGACTCCGCGCAACTTGACCGCGCTGCCGCGGCTGGCCAAGGTGCGCGGCGTGACCCAGACCAGCTACATGGAGATGGCGCTCGCTGCCGCAGAGGCGGCCGGGCAGGCCGGCGAAGTGCCGGTCGGCGCGGTGATCGTCGACAGTTCCAGCGGCAAAGTCCTGGCGCAGGCCGGAAACCGCACCGAGGCCGATGCCGATCCGACGGCGCATGCCGAGCTGCTCGCTATCCGTGCCGCGGCCGCGGCGCTCGGCACGGCGCGCCTCGCCACCTGCGATCTCTACGTCACCCTCGAGCCCTGCCCGATGTGCGCCGCGGCAATCGGCTTTGCCCGGCTGCGCCGCCTGTATTACGGCGCGGGCGACCCCAAGGGCGGCGGCGTGGAGCACGGGCCGCGTATCTTCAACCAGCCCACCTGCCACCACCGGCCCGAGGTTTATGGGGGCCTGGAAGAAGGTCGGGCGGCCACGCTGCTGCGGGATTTTTTTCGGGCGCGGCGGTGACCTTTTCGCGATCTCCATCGGGAGTAGCCCCGGCAAAGCTCTGATCGGCCACACGATTTAGCCGCCGTGTCGACGGCCCCGACTGCGGTTCACGCAACACACACAGAACTCCGACTTTGCATCCCCACTTTATTTTTTACGGGGGCAACGGAGGTCGGTCATGCTCACCAAGGTCTTCGGTTTGGCACTCATCACTACCGGCGCTATCGCCGCAGCGGCACCCGCCAGCGCCCAGATGGCGCCGGGCCAGGTTCCACCCTGCGGCCCCCGCACCATCGTCGTCGAACAGCTTCAGCGCGACTTCTCTGAATCGATCGTCAGCCGGGGCCTGGCCTCGAACGGCACGATGCTCGAACTCCTCGTCTCGCCGCACGGCACCTGGACCATGCTGATCTCGCTGCCTAACGGCAACTCGTGCTTCGGCGCGGCCGGCGAGATGTGGGAGGAACTGGCCAAGGACGAAACCGGCGCCAGCCCCAGCAAGCTCGAACGTCCCGCCAGTCTCAAGCTGCGGTCGTTCTGATATCCAATCGCGAGACTGGCGCGGCCTAGAGCCGCTGCCAGAGCTCGTACTGATCGTCGACGCAGGCGACTTCGTCGCCCCAGAAATCACGCTGCGACAGGATGCCGAGTATTTGCCCGCCGTCGACGACGGGCAGGTGGCGATAGCGCCCCTCGCGCATCAGGCGTAGCGCCTCCACCGCCAGATGGCGCGGGCCAACCGTATCCGGCTTAGGAGTCATCACCTCGGAGACCGGCGTTTCGTTGGGGTCGCGTCCCTGCGACACTACGCGCCGCAGCAGGTCACGTTCGGTGAAGATGCCGACCAGCGCGCCCGCCTGGTCGACGACCAGCACCGCGCCGACATTGCGCACGTCCATGCCGCGCGTGGCCTCGCGCACCGACAGAGCCGGATCGACCGTCAGCACGTCCTGATCGTGCACCAGATCGGAAACCACGCGAAACGCCATCACGCCCCCTCTGGCCGCGGCGGTACGGCCGTCTTCCTTCCATTATAGCAAAGAGCTGGCGGCCGTTCAGGCGCGGCGGAAGCGCCAGATATCGTCGATCTTCTCACGGCGCGCCCGGCCTTCCCATTCCAGGAAATGCAGATGGGCCAGCGCCTCGCCGACCGCGAGGCCCATGTTGCCGGGCCCGATCTCCCGCCGGAACAGCAGGCTGAAGCATTCCGTCGCGGCGCGCGGCGGGTCGAGGGCGGCGGCCAGCGCGTCGAGGCGGCTGGCGTGGTGGGCGCGCAGATCGGCGATGCGGCTGTGGATGCCCCGGTAGGGCAGGCCGTGCGCCGGCAGGATCAGCGTATCGGCCGGGACATGGCTGAAGCCGCCCAGCGAATCGAGGTAGTCGCGCAACGGATTGGCCAGCGGCTCGTTGGGCCAGACGCTGATGTTGGGGGAGATGCGCGGGAGCAGGATATCGCCGCCGATCAGCACGCCGAGCTCCGCGCACCACAGGCAGGCATGCTCGGGCGCGTGGCCACGGCCGATGATCGGGAACCAGGCATGCCCGCCGATCTCGACCGGCACGCCGCCCGAGATGCGACGGAAGGCCGGCGGAATCTCCGGCACGCCGCGCCGGTAGATGTTGTTGGGTTCGGCGAAGGGGCCGATGCCGTCGGCCGCGACACCGTTGCCACGATAGAAAGCTACGCGGGCGGCGACATCGGCCGGGCTGCCGTTGGCATGGACCGAGCGCGCGGTGAACCACTCGCCGCCGGTCATCCACAGCTCGGCATTCCAGCGGTCACACAGCCACGAGGCCATGCCCATGTGGTCGGGGTGGAAATGGGTGACGATGATCCGGCTCACCGGCAGCTCGCCGAGCACGGTGGCGAAGATCTGCTCCCAGTACGCCTTGCCGTCGTCGCGGTGGAGGCCGGTATCGACGATGGTCCAGCTCGTCTGGGCGCCGCGCGGACCGTCGGCGAGCAGCCACAGGTTGATGTGATCCGGCGGGAAAGGCAGCGGCATGCGCAGCCAGTGCACGCCGGGCGCGATCTCGAACGTGGTCCCGGGGGCGGGAGGGTTCTCGTGCGGATAGGCCAGGCGCGGCGGGGCCGGGTCGTGACTCATCGCTTGAGCCCGCGCAGCTTTCGCCAGCTCGGGATTGCCCGCCAGCCGATGTCGTTGCGGCAGAATCCCTCCGGCCACTGGATGCGATCGACCGCCTCGTAGGCGCTGGTGAAGGCGGCGGGCAAGGTGTTGGCGACCGCCGTCACCGCCAGGATCCGGCCGCCATTGGCCAGGACCTTGCCGTCTTGGGCCTTGGTGCCGGCATGAAAGACGGTGACACCCTGGATCTTGCCAGCTTCGTCGAGGCCGCCGATCACCGTGCCCCTGAGCGGATCATTGGGATAGCCGCGCGCCGCCATGACTACGGCGAGAGCTGCCCGATCCTGCCAGCGCAGGGCGAAGTTCTTGAGCTGCCCGTCGCGCGTGGCGATCAGCGCCGGCAGCAGGTCCGACATCAGGCGCGGTATTAGCACCTCGCATTCCGGATCGCCGAAGCGCACGTTGAACTCGATCAGCTTCGGTCCGGAATCGGTGATCATCAGCCCGGCGAACAGGATGCCCTTGAACGGGCGTCCCATCGCCGCCATGCCCGCGAGTGTCGGGCGGATGATCTCCGCCATCACCTGTTCGCTGAGCAACGGGGTCATCGCCGGGGCGGGCGAGTAGGCGCCCATGCCGCCGGTATTCGGGCCCTCGTCGCCGTCTCCGACGCGCTTGTGATCCTGGGCCGAGCCGAAGGGCAGCGCCGTCGTACCGTCGCACAGCGCGAAGAAGCTGACTTCCTCGCCGATCAGGCATTCCTCGATGACCACTTCGTTGCCGGCCGTGCCGAAGCGCTTGTCGAGCATCGCCTCGTCGATGGCCGCGAGCGCGTCCTTGGGATCCGGGCAGACGGTGACGCCCTTGCCGGCAGCCAGGCCGTCGGCTTTGACGACGATACCTTTCCCCGGATGGTTCTTGGCGTAGGCCTGGACGAAGGCCTTGGCCTGGCCGGCATCGCGGAAACGCTGATACATCGCCGTCGGCACCTTGCAGCGCGCGGCGAGATCCTTCATGAAGCCCTTCGAGCCTTCGAGCTCGGCGGCCTTGGCGCTCGGTCCGAAGGCCTTGATGCCCGCCGCTTCCAGCGCGTCGACCAGCCCGGCCACCAGCGGCGCCTCCGGCCCGACGACCACGAAATCGATCTGCTTGTCCCTGGCGAAGGTCACCAGCGCCGGGATGTCCTCCGAGCCGATCGCCACGCATTCCGCCTCGCGCGCGATGCCGGCATTGCCGGGGGCGCAGTAGAGCTTCTTGCACAGGGGGGAGCCGGCGATGGCCCAGCACAGGGCGTGCTCGCGGCCGCCCGATCCAACAACCAGTATCTTCATGAGTCGCTTGCGGATTCCCGTCGCTATTCGGCTGGGATTCGGTTCGTGGATACCTCGCCACGGCCCCGGCCGGCTTGTATCATATCTTCATTCCGATGTCCGAGATTCGCAGCCCCGCCGTCGCCAGCAACCTGCCCGAATACACCGTCAGCGAGGTCTCGCAGGCGGTAAAGCGGACCCTTGAGACCTCCTTCGAGCGGGTTCGGGTGCGCGGCGAGCTGTCAGGCTTCAAGCGCCATACCTCCGGCCATTGCTATTTCACGCTCAAGGACGCCGAGGCGGCGATGGACGGCGTGTGCTGGCGGGGTACCGCCATGCGACTCGGCATCAAGCCCGAGGACGGCATGGAGGTGATCTGCACCGGGCGCATCACCACCTACCCCGGGCGCTCCAAGTACCAGATCGTCATCGAGTCGATGGAGCTGGCGGGCGAGGGCGCGCTCCTCAAGATGATCGAGGACCGGCGCAAGCGCCTGGCCGCCGAGGGCCTGTTCGATGCCGAGCGCAAACGCCAGCTGCCCTTCCTGCCCGAGGTGATCGGCGTCATCACCTCGCCCACCGGGGCCGTGATCCGCGACATCCTGCACCGCCTGGCCGACCGCTTTCCGCGCCATGTCCTGCTCTGGCCCGTCATCGTGCAGGGCGAAGGGGCGGCCGAGCAGGTGGCCGAGGCGATCCGCGGCTTCGGCGCCTTGCCCGAGGGGGGTGCAGTACCTCGACCCAATGTGCTGATCGTGGCGCGCGGCGGCGGCAGCCTCGAGGACCTGATGGCCTTCAACGAGGAGATCGTGGTGCGCGCGGCGGCGACCAGCCGCATCCCCCTGATCTCGGCCGTTGGCCACGAGACGGATACGACCCTCATCGATCACGCCTCGGATCGCCGCGCCCCGACGCCGAGTGCTGCCGCCGAAATGGCCGTGCCGGTGCGCGCCGACCTGATCGCCGATCTGCAGCGCGACGGCCAGCGGCTCGCCTCGGCGCTGACCCGCGCCCTGAGCGAACGGCGCTCCCAGCTCGATGGGCTGGCGCGCGGCCTGGGCGATCCGCGCCGCCTGATCGAGGACCGCGCCCAGCGGCTCGACGACTGGGGTGACCGGTTGAAGCTCGGCCTGACCAACTGGGTGCAGCAGCGCCGCGCCAAGATCGCCGAATCCGCCGGCCGGCTGATGGCGTTCCGGTCGAATGCCGCCCGGCGCTTCGAGCGTGAAGACAAGCATCTGGCGGAACTCGGCGGGCGGCTCAGGCGCTGCATGACGGCGTTGACCGAGCGCCTGGCGCGCGATCTTGAGTCGCTGGGCCGCCATTTGAGCAGCGTCTCCTACGAGAAGGTCCTGGAGCGCGGTTTCGTGCTGGCGACCGATGCCGCGGGCCATCCGGTGCAGAAAGCGGCGGAGACCCACGCGTCGATGGCGCTCCGGCTTCACTTCCACGACGGCACCGTCGGCGCCACGGTGACCGAGGGTGCCGCGCGCAAGCCGGCCAGGCCGGCGGCGGTATCGGACGCGCCGAAAAAACAGGGCACGCTTCTATGATCCGCGTTCTGCTGGCCCTGCTCCTGCTGGCAAGCCCGGCCGCCGCGCAGGTCATGTTCGACAAGCCGCTTGTCCAGGGCGGCCTGGCCTTCGGCCGCGCCGCGCCGGGCACGCAGCTGCTCTTCGAGGGGCGACCGATGCGCGTCTCGCCCCAGGGCGAGTTCGTCATCGGCGTTGGCCGCGACGCCAAATCCACCGCGACTCTCGAAATCACCCATCCCGACGGGCGGCGCGAGACGCAAACCCTGCCAATCGGCGCCCGCCGCTTCGATATCCAGCGGATCGAGGGCCTGCCCGAGCGCCAGGTCAGCCCGCCGCCCGAGGATCTCGCGCGCATCCGCGATGAGAACGCGCTGGTGGCTTCGCTGCGGACGCGCGACACGGCCGAGGCCCTGTTCCGTTCCGGCTTCGTCTGGCCGGTGATCGGTCCGATCTCCGGCGTCTACGGCAGCCAGCGCATCCTCAACGGCCAGCCGCGCGCCCCGCACTGGGGCGTGGATGTCGCCGTGCCGACAGGTACGCCGGTGGTGGCGGCGGCCGATGGCATCGTCAGCCTCGCGCACCCGGACCTTTTTTTCACCGGCAAGACGCTGCTCCTCGACCACGGCCACGGCCTGAGCTCGGTCTATTCGCATCTCAGCGAGATCGCGGTGAAGGACGGCGAGCGGGTGAAGCAGGGCCAGCTCATCGGCAAGGTCGGCGCCACCGGCCGGGCCACGGGGGCCCATCTGCACTGGGGCATGACCCTGTTCGACATCCGCATCGATCCGGCCCTGCTGGTGCCGCCGATGCCGCGGCCCGGTGGCTGATCGGTCGTGGACGAGGCGACGCGGCGGCTGACCGATCTGATCGCCGCCGATCGCGGGGCGATGGCTATCCTGTGCACGTTGCGCGACCTCAAGCTCAACGACTGGGCGATCGGCGCCGGCTTCGTGCGCAACCGGGTCTGGGACGCGGTCAGCGGGCACCGGACGCCGACCGTGCCGGGCGATACCGATGTTCTCTACTACGACGCTGGCGATCTGCGGCCGGAAACCGAGACCACGCTGGAGGCCCGGCTGCGGGCGGTGATGCCCGACGTGCCGCCCTGGTCGGTGACCAACCAGGCGCGCATGCATACAGAGAACGGTGACCGCCCCTATACCTCGACCACGGATGCGCTGTGGTTCTGGCTGGAGACGCCGACCTGCGTGGCGGTGCGGCTGGAGCGCGACGAGACGATCACGGTCCTGGCGCCGCACGGGCTCGATGACCTGTTTGGCCTGCATGTGCGCCCGACGCCCAATGGCCGCACCAGGATCGAGGCCTATCGCGCGCGGATCCAGGCCAAGAACTGGCCGGCGCGCTGGCCGGGCGTTTCTATCGAGATGTAGTCAGGAGCGGCTCGAGCAAGGCATCGAGCTTTTCCGGCTCGTCGAAGCGCAGGCCGACACCAACCGCCGTGACGTGTGCACGCTGGCTTTCCGGCAGCCGCACGAAGTCCTTCTCAGTGGTGACCAGCACGGCGCCGGCGCGTTGCGCGGCCTCGATCAGCCGCGCCACTTCGTCCTCGCGGTAGGGATGGTGATCGGCGAAAGCCGTGAGGCTCACCAGCTCAGCGCCCAGCCCGCGCAAGGTCTCGGCGAACTTCTCTGGCCGGCCGATGCCGGCAAAGGCGGCGACGCGGCGGCCTTTTAAGGCAGTGGCCGCCTCGTTCGGCACCAGGCGCGCGCGGAGCACCGGCAGGGCGGTGGCGACCGGCATCTCGCCGTCGCCGATCAGCACGATGGCCTGGCCGCGGGCCAGGCCGCGCGCCACGGGCTCGCGCAAAGGGCCCGCCGGCAACACGAGGCCATTGCCGATGCCGTAGCCGGCATCAATGACGATCAGTGACAGGTGCTTGTGGAGCGACGGGTTCTGCAGCCCGTCGTCCAGGACAACCACGTCGGCGCCTTCGGCGATGGCGGCGCGGGCCCCGTCCTTGCGGTCCCGGGCGATCCAGGCGCTGGCGACGCGCGCCAGCAGCAAGGGTTCGTCGCCGACCTCGGCCGCGGTATGGCGGGCGGGATCGACCTGCAGTGGCCCGCGCTCGCTTCCGCCGTAGCCGCGCGACAGGCAGGCGACCGACAGGCCGCGGCTTTGCAGCCGCCCGGCCAGCGCCAGCACGGTGGGCGTCTTGCCGGCCCCACCGACCGTGAGATTGCCCACACAGATCACCGGCACGGGCGCGCGCCACGGCGTCACACCGAGAGCGCGCCAGCGCCCGAGCGCGCCATAGGCGGCCCCCAGCGGCGCCAGCAGCCGCGCCGCCAGGCTGTCCGGTGGGCCGTGCCAGAAGTCAGGCGCGTGCACGATCCGCTTCCTTGCCGGCCAACGGAGCGAGCAGCGGATCGAGCGCGTTCAGCACCCGCTCCACCGTGCCGCGGCCGGAATCGGCGATCGCGCGCGCCGCCTGCGCGCGGGAGGCGACCAGCGCCGGATCGCTCAGCAGGCGATCGATGGCCGGGGCGAGTGCCGCGGCGTCGGCAATCTGCTCGGCCCCGCCGGCGGCCAGCAGAACCGGCGTCACCTCGGGGAAGTTGAACATCTGCGGGCCGAGCACCAGCGCCGTGTCGAGGCGCGCCGCTTCCAGCGGATTCTGGCCACCATGGGGAACCAGCGAGCCGCCGATGAACACGGGCTTGGCCAGGCGATAGAACAGGCCGAGCTCACCCAGCGTGTCGCCGAGGTAGATGTCTGTCGCCGCATCGGGCCGCGTTCCCTCGCTGCGCCGCGCGGCGGACAGCCCGGCACTGCGCGCCACCTCGGCAATGTCGGCGCCGCGCTGCGGATGCCGCGGCACGACGAGGGTGATGAGATTCCTGTGACGGGCGGCGAGCGCCTGGTGCGCCGCGATCACGGCTGGTGCTTCGCCCGGCTGGATGCTGGCGGCCAGCCAGGCCGGGCGGCCGGCGAGGGCACTTTGCAGCCGGGCCAGTTCGTCCGGATCCGCGGGCAGCGGCTCGGCGTCGAACTTGAGATTGCCGAGGCAGCTCACGGCACTGCCGCCGAGGGCCACCAGGCGTGCCGCGATCGTCTCGTCCTGCGCCAGGCACGGCGCGAAAGCGTCGAGCGGCGGACGGATCAGCGGCGCCGCGAGGCGCCAGCGTCCGAAGGAGCGCGGCGACATCCGGGCATTGACCAGGGCCAGCGGAATGCGTCGCCTGCGGATAGCGGCGATGGTATTGGGCCAGAACTCGCTCTCGATCCACAGCACGGCGCCGGGTCGCCAATGGTCGAGGAAGCGATCGACCCAGGCGGGCACGTCGACCGGGGCGTATTGATGGACGCAGCCGGGCGGCAGGCGTTCGGCCATCAGGCGTGCCGAGGTCACCGTGCCGCTGGTGAAGACGATGCTGACGGCGGGCCAGCGCGCCCGCAACGCGGCGACCAGCGGCATCACCGACAGGGCCTCGCCCACGCTGGCGGCGTGCATCCAGACCACGGCGCCGGGCGGGCGGGCTCGGCTGGCCACGCCCATGCGTTCGTCGAGCCGCAGCGGGTCCTCCTTGCCGCGACGCTGACGCGCCTGCAGCCAGAGCCGCAGGGCCGGCGCGCCCGCGGCGGTCAGGCCGCGATAGAGGGTCTCGATCACGCGACGCGCGGGTCGGCGGCCGGCTCGGCAGCCGGCGCCGGTTCGACAGGCACGCGATGACAGAGGCGATCGGCCTCGACGGTAATGGCGTTGAGCCGCCGTTCGAGCTCGATCCGCGCCGCTTCGAGCGCCTGGTCGTCGGCATCGGGACGAATCCACAGGTGCTCGCCAGCGATGAACACGCCCTTGCCGAAGGGCAGGGCAAACAGGAAACGGTCCCACGAGCGCAGGACGCGGCCGTTCTCCACCGAAAAGGTGATCGGCACGATCGGCGCGCCGCTCAGCCGGGCCAAGGCGATGATGCCGGGCGAGACGCGCATGCGCGGGCCGCGCGGTCCGTCGGGCGCGATGCACACCGCACCGCCGTCGGCCAGCACGCGGGCCATCTCGCGCAGCGCCCGGGCGCCGTGCTTCGACGACGAGCCGATGATCGACCCCACGCCGAAGCGCCGCAGGGTGCGCAGGATGAGCTGGCCATCGCGATGGGGCGAGCCCAGCAGGTACATGGGCATGGCGAAGCGCCAGAACTTCGGCATCAGGATCATCCGGCCGTGCCAGAAGCAGACGATGAACGGCTTGCCCGCGGCGGCGCGCGCCACCACCTCGGCATCGCCGATGTGTGTCCAGCGCGTCAGGCGAAAGACGAAGCGGATATAGAGGGCGATCAGCCAGGCGAGGGCGCGCTGCACCGGCTCGCGCTTGAGGAGGTCCTTCACCGGCCCGCGTCCCGCGATCTCAGGCGCGCGCCCGCGCGGCCTCGACACCTGCCTCGCCGGCCTGCAAAGCGTGAAGGCGGGCGTAGGTCCGGCCGCGCGCCAGCAGCTCGGCGTGGCGGCCGTGCTCGACGATACGGCCGCCATCGACGACATAGATGATGTCGGCATCGACGATGGTCGACAGGCGGTGGGCGACGACCAGCGTGGTACGGCCCTGCATCAGCGTCGCCAGCGCGGTCTGCACGGCGCGCTCGGACTCGCTGTCGAGGGCCGAGGTCGCCTCGTCGAGGAGCAGGATGGGCGCGTTCTTCAGCAGGGCGCGGGCGATGGCGATGCGTTGCCGCTGGCCGCCGGAGAGCTTGGCGCCGCGCTCGCCGACCAGGGTGTCGTAGCCCTGGGGCAGGGCATCGATGAACTCGGCCGCACCCGCCAGGGCCGCGGCGCGGCGGATGTCGGACTCGTTGGCCCCGGCGCGTCCGTAGGCGATGTTGGCGCGCACCGTGTCATGGAACAGGCTGACCTCCTGGCTGACCAGGGCGATGCGCGCGCGCAAGGAGGCGATCGTCACCTCGCGCACGTCGTGGTCGTCGATGGTCACCCGGCCGCTATCGACATCGTAGAAGCGCGGGATGAGGTTGAGCAGCGTCGACTTGCCGCCGCCCGACGGGCCGACCAGGGCCACGGTCTTGCCGGCGGGGATGGCGAGCGAGACGCCCTCGAGGGCGGGGGCGTCCGGGGCGTAGCTGAAGTTCACGCCCTCGAAGCGGATCTCGCCGGGGCCGGCGGCCAACGGCCGCGCGCCGGGGCGGTCCTGGATCTTTGCCTGGCGGTCGAGCAGGGAGAAGACGCGCGCCGCGGCGGCCAGCCCTTCCTGCAGGCTGGCGTTGAGATTGGCCAGATTCTTGACCGGCTGATAGGCGAGCAGCAGGGCGGTGATGAAGGAGAAGAACACGCCCGGCGTGGTCGCTCCGGCGATCACCTGGCTGCCGCCATAGAAGATGACCAGCGCGATGGCGAGGCTGCCCAGGGTCTCCATGATCGGATGCGAGGCGGCGCGGGTGCGCGTGCCCTTCATGGTCAGGCGGTAGAGATTCTCGATGACCGTGGCGGCGCGCTCGGTCTCACGCTGTTCCATGCCGTAGGCCTTGACGTGGCGCGCGCCCTGGAAGGTCTCGTCGAGCAAAGACGCAAGCGTGCCGATCTCGGCCTGGGTGTTGGTCGAGACCTTGCGCATGCGCCGGCCGATCCTGACGATCGGCAGGATGGCGACCGGGAAGACGAAGAAGGCGAGCAGCGCCAGCTGCCAGTCCTGGTAGAACATCAGCGCCACCAGGAAGACGACGGTGAGCAGGTCCTTGGCGATACCGGTGAGCGCCTGGGTGACGGCACCGCGCATCATCGCCACGTCGTTGGTGAAGCGCGAGATCAGGCTGCCGGTCGGCGTGTCGTGGAAGAAGGAGAGATCGGCGCGCATCAGGTGGCCGAACAGCTTGACCTGCAGGTCGGCGATGATGCGCTGGCCGATGCGCGTCATGATCAGGGCCTGGGCGTAGGTCGCCCCGCCCTTGGCGAGGGCGGCGCCGACCACGGCCAGCGGCACGAGATAGAGCATGGTCGCATCGCGGCGCACGAAGACGTCGTCGAGCACGGGTTCCATCAGCCAGGCATTGGCAGCGGTCGCGGCAGCGGCCACCGACATGGTGGCGACACCCAGGAAAACCCAGAGCGCGTGCGGCCGCAGATGGTCGACCAGCAGTCGCCGCACGAGGGCGCGGGTTGTCGCCGGCGCTGGGGGCGCACTCAAGCGATTGGTTCCGTTCGCGGATTCACCCGCGCACGTATAGCACGCGCCGCCGTTTAATAGCGAGGGTGGCCGGCTTTCGCGGTATTAACGCACCAGGTCCTGGCGGACCGGGCGCAGGTGCTCGGCAAACTGCCGGCCGGCCTCGGCCCAGGAAAAGCGGAGGGCATGGGCTCGCGCCGTTTCTCGCTTGATGTCCAGCGCCCGCAGGCAGGCCGCCCGCAGGTCCTCGTCCAAGGCTCCAGCCGCCGAGCCGCCGATCACGTCGATTGGCCCGGTCACCGGGTAGGCGGCCACCGGCAGGCCGCAGGCCAGGGCCTCCAGCAGGACCAGGCCAAAGGTGTCGGTCTTCGAAGGGAAGACGAAGACGTCGGCGGCGGCGTAGTAGCGGGCGAGCTGGCCCTGCGAGAACACACCGGCGAAATAGGTCTGCGGATACTTGCGCCTGAGCTCGGCGAGCGCCGGCCCCTCGCCGACCACCCATTTGGTGCCCGGCAGATCGAGCCTGAGGAAGGCCTCGACGTTCTTCTCCACCGCCACGCGGCCGACATAGAGGAAGATCGGCCGCGTCTCACTGAGGAAGTTGCGCGGGTTGTCGCCGCCGGGCGCGGGATTGAAGATCTCGACATTCACGCCGCGCGACCACTGCACCACGTTGGTGAAGCCCACGGCTTCGAGGTCGCGCTGCACGACGGCGGTCGGCACCATGACCCGCGCCGCGCGCCCATGGAAGCGGCGCATCACCGCGTAGCTCCAGGCCAGCGGAATGCCGAAGCGCGCCTGGATGTATTCGGGAAAGCGCGTGTGATAGGCGGTGGTGAAGGGCAGGCCGTGCTTGAGCGCGTAGGCGCGCGCCGCCCAGCCCAGCGGTCCCTCCGTGGCGATATGCAGCGCGTCGGGCCGGAAGCGCTCGATCAGCCGCGCCACCTTGCGCGCCGGGTTGAGCGACAGGCGGATCTCGGGATAGGTCGGGCAGGGCAGGGTGGGGAAGAGGAGCGGCGTGATCATGCGCACCGTGTGCCCCATGGCCTTGAGCTCGCGCCGTGTCTCGGTCAGCGTGCGCACCACGCCGTTGACCTGCGGCCGCCAGGCATCGGTGACGATGCACACCTTCATCGGCGAGTCGTCGACGGCGCGCGGGATCGTCGTGGTCGTGGCAGCAGCATCCGGCGGCGTCATTGCATGACCTCCATCATCGGTATCTGGCGGACTTCCGCCCAATGCAGGATTTCCAGCCGTCCGTCGTGGTGCTCGACCAGCGCGGTGCAGCTCTCCACCCAGTCGCCGTCGTTGCAGTAGAGGATGCCGTCGATGTCGCGCATCTCGGCGCGGTGGATGTGGCCGCAGACCACGCCGTCGGCGCCGCGACGCCTGGCCTCGGCGGCCACCGCCGTCTCGTAGTCGCTGATATAGCTGACCGCGTTCTTGACCCGGTGCTTGAGGTAGGCCGAGAGCGACCAGTAGGGATAGCCCAGCGCCAGGCGCGCCTTGTTGAACCAGTGGTTGACCACGAGGGCCGCGTTGTAGGCGCGGTCGCCGAGGAAGGCGAGCCAGCGCGCGTAGCGCACCACGCCGTCGAAGGCGTCGCCGTGGATGACCAGCAGCCGCTTGCCGTCGGCGGTGCTGTGCATCGCCTCGCCGGTGACGTAGACGCCGCCGAAATGCAGGTCAAGATAGTCCCGCATCATCTCGTCGTGATTGCCGGGGATGTAGACGACCTTGGTCCCCTTGCGCGCCTTGCGCAGCAGCTTCTGCACCACGTCGTTGTGCAGCTGATTCCAGTACCAGCTGCGGCTCAGGCGCCAGCCATCGATGATGTCGCCGACGAGGTAGAGATAGTCGGACTCGTTGTGCTTGAGGAAATCGAGAAGGAAGGCCGCCTTGCAGCCTCGGGTCCCGAGATGGACATCGGAAATCCAGATGGCCCGGTAGTGCTGCTCCTTCGCCGGGCTCCCACGGTCGAGGCCGTCGGGTTCGCGGGTCGCGGCCAATCGGGTCATGCCGGCCTCTCGTCGAGTCGTGTTGATTTTCAGTATTTTTCTAAGAGATGTTGTGGTACTGGATCAAGTTATCCACTGGTCAATACTGAATTTAATTAATAGTTCCCGTGACTGTCATAATGCTGACATCAACGAATACTTCGGGGCGGGCGTGAATCTTCTGATCATCTACAACCCGGTCGCCGGGCAGCGCCGCCGGCGCCGCTTCGCCGCCGTGCTCGCCGATCTGCACCGGCACGGGCTCGAGCCAACGCTGAGGGCGACGACGCGGCGCGGCGATGCCGAGGCCTTCGCCCGCGCGGCGCGCGATGGCGGCTATGACCGCGTGGTGGTGGCCGGCGGCGACGGCACCATCAACGAGGCGATCAACGGGCTCGCCGGCAGCGCCGTGCCGCTGGCCATCGTGCCGCTGGGCACGGCCAACGTGCTGGCGGCAGAGATCGGGCTGGGCGGCCGGCCGCGCGACATCGCCGCGGCGATCGTCAGCGGCACGCCGCGACCGATCGCGCTGGGCCGCCTGGCCACCGGGTCGGGCGCGCGACGCTTCGCCATGATGGCCGCTATCGGCTTCGATGCGCAGGTCGTGGCGCGTGTTGATCCGGGCTTGAAGCGCCTGACCGGCAAGTTTGCCTACCTCACGGCAGGGGCGCGCGAGCTGCTCCGCGGACCCGGTCTCACCTTCCGCCTCGACATCGATGGCCGGGTTCACCAGGCCGCCTCGGCGATCATCGCCAAAGGTCATTTCTACGGCGGCCGCTTCGTCGTCTGCCCGGAGGCGCGGCTGGAGGAACCCTCGCTCCAGGTCTGCCTGTTCGGCAAGACCGGGCGCTGGCATGTCGTGCGCTACGCCGTGGCGCTGGCGCTGGGCCGCCTGTCGGCGCTGTCCGATGTCACGGTGGTCCCGGCGCGGCGCATCGTGATCGACGGCCCGCCGGGCGAGCCGCTGCAGGTCGACGGCGACAGCGATGGCCGTCTGCCGGCGACCATCGATATCGAAGCCGGCGCGCTCAACCTCGTCTATCCCTAGGCTGCGGCACTCTGCAACTTTCGACTGTATAAAAGTATTGACTGCATCTTACTAGTAGCGGCTCATATCGGTGTCCGTTGGGTTCCGGCGGCAGCAAGAAACGCGTCATGGCTGCAGGACGCCCCGCTCTTAGGCGCGCCGAACAGCAGGCATCGAGGACCGAAGGCGCTTCGTTGAGAAGGAGCCTTGCGCATGAGCGACGAATACCTGTGGGATATCTACCCCGATATCGTCAACGGACGGGAGCCCCCGTTTGTGCTGCTTATTCCCACACCCGAAGACGAAGACCATGTCCACTTCGCCTTCGTCGAGGATGTGGAGGAAGTCGAAGAGCCGGCGGCGCTCGAGGCGCCGGACGCAAGCACGATGGTCGGAAAACATCCGGTGTTCAGAAATCAGGCGGTTCGCTTCCGTACCAGCGGTCCCGACGCCAGGATGTTTCTTGATGCCGTGGCTGGGTTTGATCAGCTTGATGCGGACAACATCACGGATGCGCAGCGACAGAAGCGCAGGGCGCAACTTCGCGAGTTCTTCAAGAAGGTGCCGCTGCCCATCATCGATATCTATGTGTCCAAATTCGATGCGGACTACAAGGCGATAAAGCAGACGTTGCTGCCCGGAAGCTGGACGCTCGTGGTCTTCCGTGACGGCGCGCTGGAGGCGGGTCTGCGGCCGGTGATCTATGGTGCGCCTGAGTTCCAGCCGGCAGAGCGGATTCGCTATGCGCGCCTCCGATCCCTGGCCGCGGTCACACCGCCGGTTGAGCTACGGCTGCGCGATATTTTCTCGTTCAATCATATTCGGGATGCTGACATCAGCACCGAGGATGACGGCTCTGCGACGCCGCAACCGAAACCGCAGCCCATGCCTGGCCTTGATGCGGCAAATCCGTGGAAGCAGACGCACAGGCAGGAAGACTACGCTCAGAAGGCCGTGCAATACCAGAAGCTGACCCAAGGCTGAGAGGGCGCCATGTCTTCTGAAAGAGCGCGCGAGCTGATTGTCGGCGGAGACTTGGCTCAGATCGACGGCTTCAATCCACTTGCCGAGGTCGAGTCACTGAACGGAGTTAGGGTGTACGACGTTGGGCAGGGTGACAGTATCGCTATCCTCGACAATCGTGACCGCCCCGTTCTGCAGATCGACTATGGGGGCCGGCAGGACAGCCCGTTCAGGGATCAATCTTCAGAATACATCGACAAGTGCATGCCGGCAGGGGATTGCCGGCTCGTCATGGTCACGCATTGGGATGAAGACCATTGGTGCTCCGCGGCGCGTGCGGCGGCCGTCCGCGGTGCGACTTGGCTTGTGCCTCGGCAGGTAACCTCCCCGAGGGCCGTACGATTCTCCACTGAGCTGACGGATGTTTCATGCATCCCGGAAAGCCGGGTCGGTCAGGCCTTCTGTTTCAAGGCCATGAATGGCGATGAAGTCTGGTGGGAGAAGATCGCCGCGTCAGAGCCTGACGCGTCGAAGCATGAGGACTGCAACAGAACGGGAGTTGCGCTGGCGGTCGTCAAGCGCACGCCGTCGGGAGAAGGCACCGTCATTCTCGTGCCGGGTGACGCGCCCTTTGGCCGCGTGCGCTACTATGAACATCTGCGCGCGCAGAAGCTGACCTTGAGGGGGCTGGTGGCGTTTCACCATGGCTCCCGATCGCACTGGACGGAGGCTACGCGTCGGCTGCTGCGGACCTGGCCCGTCAACCGGTGGGACGTGCGCACTGTCTTCTCATGCTCCCGGGACAATCCGTTCAGGCATCCACATGTGGAGAACTATGAAGAGGAAATGGGCGAAACGATCGAAATCGTCCGAACACCATCGTGCCGTGTCGGCAACGACCGCTATATCGACATAGCCTTCTGACGACTGCCTGCCGCGCCCACCATCGATGTCGAGGCTGGCGCGCTAGACCTCGTCTATCCGTAGTCGTGGGCAGCATCCCGTCATAACCGAGGCGCGAGTGGGCGACGCGCGGCTTTCCGGCGACCCGCCGAGCCGTCATCCTGGCAGCAAAGAAGCCGTCCGGGAGGATCCTCATGATGCTGCGTTCACTTGCCGTTGCCATGCTGCTCGTTGCAGGTGGTGCACTGCCCGCCGCCGCCGAGAAGCTCGCCGTCACCCAGTACGGCCGCATCACCGGCTCGCTGCCCTGGGCGGTCGCCATGAAGAAGGGCTGGTTCAAGGAAGAGGGCCTGGTCATCGAGGAGATCGTCTCGGGGGCCGGCGGCGGCACGGCGCTGCGCAACATGCTGGCCAGCGGCCTGCCCTATGCCGAGGTAGCGACCTCGGCGGCGCTGGCGGCCATGAAATCCGGCGTCGAGCTGCGCATCGTCAATTCGGCCAGCAACCACATCGGCGAGATCGCGCTGGTGACCGTCCCCACCAGCCCGGTGCGCAGCGTCAAGGACCTGGCCGGGCGCAAGGCCGGCTTCACCGCCCCGCGCTCGACCAGCGAGATGCTGATCCGCATGGCCTTCGAGAAGGAGGGGCTCACCGGCAAGGTCGAGTTGCTGGCCACCGGCGGCTTCGGGCCGGGCCTCACCATGCTCGGCGTGGGCGCCATCGACGCGGCGACCCTGACCGATCCCATCCTCACCCTGCAGCCCGACAAGTACCGGCCGCTCCTGGCCTTCGCCGACGTGATCCCGCGCGTCACCTGGCTGGTTGGCGTGACGACGCCGCAATTCGCCGCCAGCCAGCCGGACAAGGTGCGCGCCCTGATCCGGGTGCGCCGCAAGGGCGTGGATTTCATCTACGCCAACCGCGCCGAGGCGGCGGCGATCTACGCCGAGGTCTGGGAGACCAAACGCGAGGAGGTCGACCGTTTCTTCCCCAAGTATTTCGACATGCCTGGCGAATGGACGCGCGGCGAGTTCGACAAGGAAGGTCTGGCGACCATGTCGGCGGGCCTGCAGCTGATCGGGGAGGTCGACAAGCCGGTGGACTGGAACGCGATCATCGACCAGCGCTTCCTGCCCGAGGAGCTGCGCCGGCCGCTGTAGGTTCCTTGACCGGGCGCGCTTCCTATAGTGCGATGGGCGTTCCTGGAGTCTCGCACTAAGGACAGACCATGAGCAAAGGGCGGGTGCTGATCACCGGCGGCGCTTCCGGCATCGGCCGCGCGACGGCCGAGCGCTGCCGGGCCGACGGCTACGACGTGGTGGTCATCGACCGGGAGCCGGGCGGCATCCAGGCCGATCTGAGCAAGCCCAGGGACACGGAGGCGGCGCTCAAGGAAGCGCTGCGCGGCGGGCCGATCACCCGCCTGGTCAACAATGTCGGCGTGGTGCGGCCCGGCCCGGTCGAGGAGCAGACGATCGAGGATCTGGAAGCCGCCGTGTCGCTCAACCTGCGTTGCGCCATCCAATGCCTGCAGGCGCTGCTGCCGGGCATGAAGGAGCAGCACTTCGGCCGGGTGGTGAACATCGCCTCGCGCGCCGCGCTGGGCAAGGAGCTGCGCACGGTCTATGCCGCGACCAAGGCCGGTCTCATCGGCATGGCGCGGGTCTGGGCCCTCGAGCTTGGAAGCTTCGGCATCACCGCCAATGCCATCGGTCCGGGCCCGATCCGCACGGCGCTGTTTGATCGGGCCAACCCGCCCGACAGCCCGCGCACCCAGGCGATCATCGACGCGGTGCCGGTGCGCCGCATGGGCACGCCCGACGACGTCGCCAACGCGGCCGCCTTCCTGCTCGATCAGCGGAGCGGCTTCGTGACTGGCCAGGTACTCTATGTCTGCGGCGGCATGACCGTCGGCGTCGCTTCGGTCTAGCGACCCTTTGCCGGAAAGCGCGGGGCCGCGTCCGGGAGACGCGGCCGCTCCTTGTGCGCCGTTGCTCCTTGGCGAGACCGAGGTCGACCGGCAGCGTCGTCAGGGTGATGGCGCCGTCTCGGTCGGTCAGGCGTGTTGGCGACCTTAACCTTGCCCAAAACATCTTCGTGTCGGCGACGCGTCTTTCATGGGGCCGCTCGTTCACAGCCCGCATTCCTGCTCGAATTTCCCCGCAGAACCGGGACGAAACTGCGATTTCTTGCCGAGTTTCTCGAACATATCTGTGACGGGACGTCACAGGCCCGCGCCGCGGCCGAGGCATACCCATCTCTGAGACTGACGAACCCAGGCGCGAAGGATGCGTTCGGGTCAGCGCAGGAAAGGCATGGAGAAGGATATGCGAGTTGCGGGTTTGACCATGGCGGTTGCCTTGAGCATTGGTGTCGCGTCGTTTCCCGGCAAGGGAATGGCGGCATCCCCGGAGCCGCACAGCAGCTACACGCCCCCGACGGCCGAGCAGATGGCCAGCATCGGCTGCATCGTCGCGGGCACGGCGACGGCAGCACTCGTGGGAACCGTCGGTGCGATGGGTGTCGCCGCAAGCGGCGGCAGCGCCGCGATCTACAGCATCGAGGCGCTTCCCGTTCTAGGCGCGGCGTTTGCCGCGGGCTGTGGCGTCGGGATGATGGCGGCGCCGGGTGCTACCTGGCTCCTCGGCCAAGTCAGCTATCTAGTCAGTGGGCGCGGCGAGGCCGACGATGGCTATCGTGGGCGCGACGCCGTGCACGACGGTGTTATCGTGGAACTGGCTGCGGACAAGTGACGGCGCACCGCTAGGCCTCCTTCGCGCCGATAACGGCCGGTACCGCCTCGCGGCGCGGCCGATGGCGGGTTGCGTATGGGCGCAGCTTGAGGGCGGAATACCCCACCCTGTCCTGTCGTTGTCCGTAGGGGGGGTCGCCCGCGATCTGGAGCGAAATTGGAAACGGCGCCGACATCACCGCAACGCGCTGGACAGTCACCGCGCCGCCGGAGGCCCTGGCTGCTGGCGGGGCTGCTATGCGCCGGGCTGCTGGGGCTTGCAGGCGCGCTCGCCTGGAGCTACCGCACCGATCTAACGGTCCAGGTGGTACAGCGGGCGCTGGAACGGCAGGGTCTTGGCCCCGCTCGGTTCATCGTCGACCGGGTCGATTTCCGGGAGCTGCATGTCCGCGATGTCAGCCTGCGCGGCGGGGCGCTGCGGGCGGCGGGCCTCATCGTCACCTATTCGCCGATCGCGCTGGCAACCGGACGCATCGGTCAGATCGAGGTTGTCGGCCTGCGCCTCGCGCTTACCGGCAGCGAAAAAGGACTCCTGCTCGGGGGCGGTCCACTCGGCGGATCGTCATCGTCGGCGGGTGAAACGCCGATGGGCGGTGGCCGGATCGACGCCATCAGGATCACCGATGCGCAGGTGGTTTTCGAAAGCGGAGGCCGCCGCTATCAGGCGACCGTCTCCGCCGATGCCGCGCTCGACGGCACCCGGCTGCGTGCCAGATCCGTCGTCGCCGACGTTGCTCTGCGGCGGGGCGACGTCCGTCATGGTTTGCATATCGTGGCGCCGACGCTCGACCTGACCCTCGAAGGCGACGGGCTTGGCGTCGCGTTCACAGGCGTATCCTTCGCGTCAGCCGATCCGCCATGGGCGCTGGAGGGAGTCGATGGCGAGCTCCGCTGGCGCGCCGGACAGGCGAGCGCCGAGATCGTCTCGGGGACAGTGTCCAGCCGGCACACCCCGCCGCTTGTTCAGCCGGCGAGCCTGCGCGGGGGCGTCACGCTGAAAGAAAGCCGGGTGGACTTTGCCGGGCAGCTGGTGGTCGAGGCGCCCGGGGGTAAAGGAAAGCTCGCACTCGACGCCAAGGGTCGGCACGACACCGTGTCCGGCAGCGGCTCCGCGGAGCTGATCATGGCGCCGGTCGTTTTCCGGCCCGGCGGTTTGCAGCCTGCCGATTTCTTTCCCGGCCTCGATGCCGAGATGGGCCGCATCGGCGGATCCGTAGCGCTGTCAGGGCCCGTGCGCTGGAGCGCGGGCGCACTGACCTCCGACATCGTCGTGCGCCTCGCGGACGGGTTGTACGAATCAGCGCAAGGGCACCTCACGGGGCTACACGGCGAGGTGAGGGTCGTGGGCCTCCTGCCGCCGGCGACCGCCCCAGGCCAGGAGCTGGCGGGCGTGGTGGAGGCCGGCGGCCTGCCGCCCGGCAAGGCGGCGCTCCGCTTCCAGCTTCGTCCGGACTCGATCCTGGCCGTCGAGAGGACGGCGTTCGAGGTGGCCGACGGCCGGATCGTCACGTCTCCTTTCGTCATCGATCCCGCGGAGTTGAAGGTCGAAACCGTGCTGCAGGCGGAGAATGTCGATCTCTCCGAGCTCCTGCGGCTTGTCGGCACGGAGGGGCTCAGCGGCACAGGCCGGCTCGGTGGCCGGATTCCGCTTGCCGTGGACGGCAGCCGGTTCACGATCCGCGACGCGAGCCTGGCGGCGGGTGGCCCCGGTGTGCTGCGCATCAAGAGTGATAGACTGCCGCCGGCCGTTGTCGGCGCGGGCGAGGAGATGACGCTGGTCCTCCGCGCGCTGGAGGATTTCCACTACGACAGCCTGTCGCTCGAGCTCGACAAGCGGGACACCGGAGAAGGCACGATCTTGCTCCGTCTCCGGGGTGCTAATCCGGCCGTGCTTGCTGGCCATCCGTTCAACTTCAACATCAAGTTCGAGAGCAATTTCGATCGCCTGACCGACCTTGCGCTCCGCAGCCTGACCGCCACCCAGGAGCTGCTGCAGCGCGCAGAAAGGAGCCTGACCAAGTGAGTGATCCATTGCTGCAGCCCGCGCAGGCCTGCTCTCCGCCCGGCCCCGAGGGGGGCGGACGGCGGGGCTTCCTGCCAATGCTGCTGGGCCTGGTGGTCGCCGCCTGCACGCCGACCGTCAAGGTCGAGGCGCCGTCCGAGCCGATCACCATCAACCTCAACATCAAGCTCGATGCCGACGTTCGGCTGAAGATCGAGGAAAAGGCGAAAGAAGATGTCGGAACAAAGCCGATCTTTTGAATTCAGGCCGGCGCGCCGGCGCTTCGGTCTCTGGCTCGCAGGCTGGGCGGTCATCGGCCTGGCGGCGCCGGCCGCCTTCGCCCAGGGCGAGGGGCGTTTGCTCGACGCGCCACGGGCGGCTGGCCTGGTGGGCGAGCGCTTCGACGGCCTGGCGGTGGCGCGCGGCAGCCTGCCGCCGGATGTCGCGGCGCTGGTCGCGCGGGTGAACGCCGAGCGCAGCGCGATCTATGCCCAGCGGGCCGCGGCCCAGGGCGTGCCGGCCCTCGAGGTCGGCAAGGTCTATGCCGCCGAGATCCTGAAGAGCGCGCCGGCCGGCACCTGGTTTCTGGCCGAGAACGGCCAGTGGACGCGCCGCTAGCGGCTGTTGCTATGGCCTGACTTCGATGCGGAACCGGATCGTGTCGCCGGGGCGGATCTTCTCCTTCTCCCGCACCTCGGCCTTGAGCGGCAGGATATAGGCGCCGGCCTTCCTGTCCGGGAAGATGGAGGTCTTCCAGCTCGTCTTGCCGATCGTCACCAGGACGGGGAGCGAGCCCCAGCCGCGTTTGAGGCTGCCGAAGAAATGGCTGATCGCCGCCGACTCCTTCTTTGGCAGGACGAGAAAATGCCAGACCGCCTTGCTGCCCTCGTAGAGCGTGACTTTGCCTTGCAGCTTGTACTGATGCAGCGGTGTTTCGGCCATCGACAGATCTATAGCAGACTGAGCTGATCTCCAGCGCGCGGCGGCACCTTGAACAGCGATAGGTCAGGGTTCCAGTCGTTCTTGTTAAGGCCGAGCCGCTGGCAGGCCAGCGCGAAGCGCTTGCGCAGCAGCTGGGCATAGGGACCCTCGCCGCGCATACGGCTGCCGAAGCGGGGATCGTTGAGCCTGCCGCCGCGCGTCTCGCGCACCAGGTTCAGCACGTGCTTGGCCTTGAGCGGCGCGTGCGTCTCCAGCCATTCCTCGAACAGCTCCTTGATCTCGAAGGGCAGGCGCAGCAGCGTGTAGCCGGCGGAGCGTGCCCCCGCGGCTTGCGCCGCCTCGAGGATCGCTTCCAGCTCGTCGTCGTTGAGCGCCGGGATCATCGGTGCCGCCATCACGCCGGTCGGCACGCCGGCCTCGTTGAGCGCCTTGACCGCGGCCAGGCGTCGCGTCGGCGTCGAGGCGCGCGGCTCCATCGTGTTGGCCAGGTGCCGGTCGAGCGTGGTGATCGAGACGAAGACACGCACCAGGTCCTTCTCGGCCATCGGCGCGATGACATCGAGGTCGCGGATGACCAGCGCCGACTTGGTCACCAGGCTGAACGGATGATTGAAGTCGCGCAGCACCTCGAAGATGCCGCGGGTGATCTTCATCTGCCGCTCCAGCGGCTGGTAGGGATCGGTGTTGGTGCCCAGCGCGATCACCGACGGCTTGTAGCCGGGTTTGGCCAACTCGGCGGCGAGCAGGCGCGGGGCGTCCGGCTTCACCAGGATCTTGGTCTCGAAATCGAGGCCGGTCGACAGGCCGAGATAAGCGTGGCTCGGCCGGGCGAAGCAGTAGATGCAGCCGTGCTCGCAGCCCCGGTAGGGATTGATCGAGGTGTCGAACGGCACGTCGGGCGAATCGTTCTTGTTGAGGATGCTGCGCGTGGCGTCGCGCATCACCGTGGTGCGCACCGGGGCCTCGCCGTCCTCGCCCCCACTCCCTTCACCAAAATCGCCGGCGTGGACCGGCCAGCCGTCGTCGGTGGCGAAACGACTTGCGGGTTCAAAACGCCCCACCGGGTTGCTGATGGCGCCGCGCCCTTTGCGCGGCCGCTCGGGAACGATGTCGACCATGCCCGGATTATGGGCTAGCATCGGAACAAATCAAGAACATTGTCCGAAGGATCTAGATCTGGTATGGTCAGCCCGTACGGAGCCCTATCGATGGCACGCAAACGCGATAACGCCGGCCTCACGCCCCCGCAGATAAAGACGATTCGCGAGATCGCGCGCGAGCGCGGCCTGGAACTACCCGACGGCTGGGAAAGCGACGCCGCTTACGGCCGGGCGCTGCTCGATTGCCTGGCCATTCACCGCCAGGACCGGCCGCTGGCCGAGGTGGTGCGCTTCGTCAACAACCTGGTGGCCGAGGTCGAGCACGGCGCCACGGCCGACGATCTCCGGCAGAAATACCGGCTGCCGGTGAAGCTCGCCGTGACCCTGCATCGCTATGCGCTGAAGCAGCTCGGCTGGCGCGGCGCCGAGGACTGGTTCAGCGACCGCGAGCTCCTGAACCGCGCGCTCGAAGACGAAGGCGCCGCCGTCTAGCGCCGTTTCGCCGATCGTTCGGCGTCTCAGAACTTCCTGGTGAGGGTGAGGCAAGGCGCCGCCGCGTCAGGTCATAGACACGCCTGTCTTTGGCACGAGCTGAGGAAGATCCCCCGCGCCGGGCCGGTATGATCTTTTCTCACGCGCCGCAAATTGCATTTGTCGAGGACGCGTTAAGCCGTTGAAAGATCGGTATAAACCGGAAGAGTCCGAAAAACGCCCCGTAACGTCTCATTAAGAGCGCGCTTCTACGGTCGCTCGCACATCGCTCGGCACGGAGCGATTCGCATTCGACGAAGCAGAGCGCAGAAAACAAACAAGGGGGCAAGCAGATGGCCGATCGTTCGTTCCAACCGGTGCCGACAGAGGAGAGCCTGATCCGCAGGCCGAGTGTCGCGCGGATCATCGTCCTCGTCATGAGTGTCCTCGTTGTTACCATCGGTATCGCCACGGCCGTCTTCCTCAAGAGCTTCAGCGAACTGAAGGTGCATGGACCGGTCTACGACGACATCAAGAGCGCCAGCGATCTGACCGCGGATATCCTCCCTCCGCCGCTCTATGTCATCGAGACCTACCTGACGCTCTATCAGCTGCGCGCCGCGAAGAGTCCCGGTGAAGTCAGGAAGCTCGAGGACAGCCTGCAGACGCTCAAGAAGGATTTCGACGCGCGGAAAGTGTTCTGGGCGAAGAAGAACAGCGATGAGTTCCCCGCCGAGCAGAAGCGCGTCCTGGAGCGGGATGTGGAGCCGCCGGCCCAGCAGCTGTTCACGACGGTCCAGACGAAGTTCCTGCCCGCGCTGCGCGAGGGGCGCGACCAGGATGTCGAGGCGGCGCTGGCGGAGATCACGGATCTGTATGCCAAGCATCGCAGCGGCGTGGATGAGCTGGTCAGGCTCGCGGCAGCGGCCGTCGAAGCATCCGAGGCCGCGGCCAGGGGCAGAAGCACCTTTCTGCTGTCGCTCGTCTATGCCCTGATCGCCGCGACGGTGATCGTCGCGGGTCTCGGCGCGATGACGCTGATCCGCCGGATCTCAAAACCGGTGCATCGCATGACGGCCGCGTTGATGTCCCTGGCCGGGGGCAACAATGCCGTGGAGATACCGGAGGCCGGCCGCAAGGACGAGATCGGCGACATGGCCAAAGCCGTTCAGGTGCTGAAGGAAAGCATGATCGAGGCCGACGAGGTGGCCGCAACACAAAAAGCCGAGCAGGAAAAGAAGGAAGCGCGCGTCAAAGCCGTAGAGGGCTACATCGGCGCCTTCGACACCTCGGTGTCCGGGGTACTTCAGATGGTGTCCTCGGCCTCCACCGAGCTGCAAACCACGGCGCAATCGATGTCGACCACGGCGGAGGAGGCGAACCGCCGGGCGGCCGCCGTGGCGGCCGCATCCGAGCAGGCCTCATCGAATGTGCAAACCGTCGCCAGTGCGGCTGAAGAACTGTCGAGCTCGATCGGAGAGATCGGTCGGCAGGTGGGAGAGTCGACGCGAATCGCCAGTCATGCCGCCGAGCAGGCCCGCCAGACCAACGCCCAGATCCAGGGGCTTGCGGATGCAGCGCAGCGGATCGGCGACGTGGTGAAGCTGATAACCGACATCGCCGGCCAGACCAATCTCCTGGCGCTGAACGCGACCATCGAGGCGGCGCGCGCCGGCGAAGCCGGCAAGGGCTTCGCCGTCGTCGCCTCGGAGGTCAAGAGCCTGGCCAATCAGACAGCAAAGGCAACCGAAGAGATCGGCGCCAAGATCGCCGAAATGCAGGCGGCGACGGGCAGTTCCGTCAAGGCCGTGCAGAACATCGGCCAGACGATTGAGCGGATCAACGAGATTGCAACCACGATAGCCTCGGCGGTCGAACAGCAGGCCTCGGCAACCAGGGAGATCGCACGCAATGTGCAGCAGGCCTCCGCCGGAACCAACGATGTCTCGTCCAATATTTCAGGCGTGACCAAAGCGGCCGCCGACACCGGCGCCGCCGCCACTCAGGTCCTCGGCGCTTCCACCGAATTGTCCAGGCAGTCCGAGACGCTGCGTCTCCAGGTCGATGGGTTCCTGGACAGGATGCGTTCCGCGTAGGCAGGGCGAAAATGCTGAGCCGGAGAGAGGCTTTCCTCTAGGGCTCTAGTCCTGCAGCTCGTTCCAGATGCGGTCCATGTCCTTGTGGTGCCGCTTGAACAGGTCGATGAGCTTGGGATCGAAATGGGCGAGCGGGTTGATGCGCTCGTCGCCCTCGACGATGATCTTGTACGCCTCTTCGTGGCTGTAGCCGTTCTTGTAGGGCCGCGGGCTGCGCAGGGCATCGTAGACGTCGGCGAGCTGCACCAGCCGCGCCGAGAGCGGGATCTGCTCGCCCTTGAGGCCGCGCGGGTAGCCCGTGCCGTCCCATTTCTCGTGGTGGCAGAGCGCGATCTCGGCCGCCATCTTCAGGCGGTCGGACTGCAGCAGGATCTGGTGGCCGTATTGCGGATGCAGGTTCATCTCCAGGCGCTCCTCGGGCGTCAGCCGGCCCTTCTTCTTGAGCACGGCTGAATCGACGCTCATCTTGCCCACGTCGTGGAGCTGCGCCGAGTAGCGGATCTCGTCGCAGAACTCGGCCGGCATGCCGATCTTCTGGGCGAGCATGTAGGCGTATTCGTTGACCCGCACGATGTGGTTGCCGGTGTCCTCGTCGTGCAGCTCGGCGGCCCGTGCGAGCAGGCGGATCGAGATCTGGAACGCCTCTTCGGTCTGGTCCTTGAGCGCGTTGATGCGCTTCCGCTGGCGCTGCAGGGTCCGGCTGCGCTCCTTGAGTCGCCGGTTCTGCTCCTGGATGCGCTCGATCATCAGCGCCCGTTCGATGGCGCCGCCGACGATGTGGTTGATCGGCTGGATGAGGGCGGCGTCCTCGCTCGAGAAGGCGAGCGGCCCCTTGCCGGCGGGGTCGCGCTTGTTGATCAGCTGCACCACGCCAATGACTTCCTCGGCGTAGTTCTTCAGCGGAAAACACAGAACCGAACGCGAGCGGAAGCCCGTCACCTTGTCGCTGTCGGGATTGAACTTGTAGGGCTTGTCGGCCGGGATCTTGTAGACGTCGTCGATGCGGATGCGCTCGCCGGTGCGGGCCACGTAGCCGGCGATCGAGCTGGCGTCGATCGGCAGCTTGAGCGCTTCCGGCGGCACGGCGATGATGTCGTTCTGCAGGCTGGCGATCTCCAGGATCTTCTTCCGGCCGCGCGCCCGGACGGTGAAGATCGAGCCGGCCTCGGCCCCGGTCAGCTTGCGGCTTTTGACCAGCACCCGGTGCAGCAGGTCGCTCACGGCGGGCTGGGGCCCACCGCTGATGAATTCCACGAATTCGAGGAGAACGCTCACACCGGTATTATTGCATGGCGCTAAAAAATTTCGCCAGCCGTTCGGCGTCGAGGGCCTCGGCGATGGCCTGCCGGGCGAGCGTGCGGGCCGCCGGCTCCAGCACCCGCTCGGCCCCGCTGACCTGGAAGGCGGCGTAGGCGGCGGTGGTGCGCAACGCCACCAGGCGGGCAAAAGGCTGCAGCCACGGCCGCAGCGCGCGGGAAGCCGCCGCGCCCCGGGCCTTGAAATAGGCATCGAGGAAGCGCTGGCGGTCCGCCGCGCTCAGGCGCTCGCCGGCCCGGCCCCAGGCCACGGCCATGGGCAGCGTCGCGTGGGCCAGGTCGATGGCGGGCGAGGCGTATTGGCCGCGCTCGAGATCGAGGCAGATCGCCCGGTCCCTGCCGGAGCGGGCGTCCCTGACGATGAGGAAATTGCGCGGATGGCCATCGGTGACGATCAGCGTCCGCGGGGCTGTTCGCAGCTTTTTGGCATGGTCGCGGGCGAAGTCGCGGGCCCAGCGCCGTTCGGCGTCGAGGATCGCCTTGGTCTCCGGAGTCAGGGCCGAGGCGCCACGCTCCAGGTTCTGCTCGATCAGGGCCAACGTCGCGGCGAAGGGCTCCGCGGGGGCCGGAATGGGGGCGCGGACCCGCGGCACCTTCAGGCCATGGATGGCGGCCAGGGCCGTGGCGATCGCCACAAGATTCTCTGGCACGCGCGGGACCTCGCCGCCGACCGCCTCGACCAGCAGGGCGCCGGACGGCAGGTCACGCGAGGGCGGCAGGACGGCGTGCAGGGCCGGCGTGTGGCCGCTGGCCGCGGCGCGCTGGAAGATCGCGGCCTGGCGGGTGAGCAGCGGGGCGCTGCCGGGCAGGATCGGCACCCGGAGCACGAGGCCGCGTCCCTTGAGGCGCCAATGCCGGTGGGCGAGGCCGTGGCGCGGCAACTCCTCGAGGGTGGCGGCACGCACGTTCGCGCCCGCGGCGTTTAGTGCCGTCACTAGGGCGCGACGACCGGGGACGATCAGCCGGGATGACATGGTCGTTACATAACCCGGCCTGAGTCCCGGTGCTATCATCCTGAGCGATGCTGAGCCTGGTGATCCCGACGCTGAATGCCGCGAGCGGCCTGCCGACGACCCTCGCCGCGCTGGGCGAGCGGCCGGCCGGCAGCGAGATCGTGATCTGCGATGGCGGGTCGGGCGACGGCACGGTTTCCATCGCACAAGAGCAGGGAGTGCGTGTCGTCACGGCGCCGCGCGGCCGCGGCCCACAGCTGATCGCCGGAGCACAAGCAGCGCGGGGCGACTGGCTCCTGTTCCTGCACGCGGATACGCGGCTGGAAGCGGGCTGGTCGAGGGCGGTCGCCGATATTTGCGCCTCCCCCGCAGCGGCCGAGCGCGCTGCCTATTTCCGTTTTGCCCTGGATGATCAGTCGGCCGCCGCCCGGCGCCTCGAGGCGCTGGTCGCCGTGCGCTGCCGGTTGTTCGCGCTGCCGTACGGCGATCAGGGGCTGCTGATCAGCGCCGCGCTCTATCGGGCGCTGGGCGGTTACCGCCCGCTGATGCTGATGGAAGACGTGGATCTCGTGCGCCGGCTGGGCCGCCGCCGGCTGCACGGCCTCGCTCATCCCGCTGTCACCTCGGCGGCGCGTTATCGAGACGGATACGTTCGGCGTTCGGCCCGCAATCTCGCCTGCCTGTCTCTCTATTTCGCGGGCGTGGCGCCGGCGCGCATCGCCCGGCTTTACGGATGACCCGGCGCACGCTCGTCATCTTCGCCAAGGCGCCAGTGCTCGGCCGAGTGAAGAGCCGGCTCGCGGCCGGCATCGGCAGTGCTGCCGCGCTGGCTTTCTATCGCCGCACGCTGGCCGGCGTGCTGCGCCGCGTGGCGCGGGACCGCCGTTGGCAGACCATTCTGGCCGTGACCCCAGACAGTGCGGCGCGCTCGACGCGACGCTGGCCGATGAAGCTCGAGCGCCAGTCCCAGGGAACAGGCGATCTCGGTGCGCGGATGGCGCGCGTTCTCGAGCGTGGCCGGCCCGGCCTCGTGCTGATCGTCGGCTCCGATATTCCGGATATCACGCCCACGCTTGTCTGGCGCGGGTTCCGCGCCCTGGGCGCATCCGATGCCGTATTCGGTCCGGCGCGCGACGGCGGCTACTGGCTGGTCGGTGCGCGTCGCGGCTTGAAGCTGCGCGGTTCGTTCAGGGATGTGCGCTGGTCAAGCCAGCATGCGCTGGCCGATACATTGAGTAATTTGAAGCATCGTCGCGTTGCCCTGGTCGACGAGCTCGACGATATCGACGACGCCAGCGTACTGCAGCGCTGGCGCGCTTCCAGCTAGGCCTTATCCCATTTGGAACTGGCTTATCCCCAAGGCGTTCTGATCCCGTAAGGGAGTTGACATGAATTTCGACCCCAGCGGTTGGCTGTGGTTCCTGCTCGACGTGCTGGCCACCGGAATCCTGGCGCTGGCCATTCTCGTCGCCTATCGCAGCTTCCAGCAGCGCTTCGAGGCGCCGGCGGCGCGGCGCCGCCGTGAGACCGACGAGACGCAGGCTGAGCTTTTGCGCGCACAGGCCGAACGTCAGCGCCTCAGCCGCTCGTAGAGCCAGTCGGCGACCAGCGGTCGCCAGGCCCACGGCATGTTGTTGACCACGTGATTGCCGTGCTCGTACATCGCCAGATGTTTATCGCTTGAGGCGATCTCGGCATACAGCCGTTCCGCCTGCGCGGGCGGGATCAGCCGGTCCTGCTTGCCGAACACCACCAGTGTCGGCACCCGGATCCTGCCGGCGACGCCTTCCAGGTTGAGCCGCTGCGCTGCCTTCTTCGCGGCGGCCAGGTCGGGCGAGTGGCTGCGGAAGCGGAAAGCCTGCTGGGTGAGCGACGGCACTTGGTCGAAATGGGCGCCGAAGTCGTAAGGCCCGCCGACCGGGGCCACGCCGCGCAACCGCGTCTCGAAGGCCGCCGCGCGGGCCACGTAGTAGCCGCCGAGGCTGACCCCCGTGGCGCCGACGCGGGTGCCGTCGACATCCTTGCGCCCGGCCAGCCAGTCGAGCGCGGCCGTTGCCACCTTCTCGAATTCGGGCTCGATCGGCAGCTTTTCCGATTCACCCTGGCCGGGCCCGTCGAGGGTGAGCGTGGCCATGCCGCGGCGATGGAACAGCGGCTCGAAACTGTTCATCTCCTCTTTCACCGAGTCGAGGCCGACGATGATCAGCACCACCGGCGGTCGCTCGACCCCCGCCGGCTTGCGCAGGTAGCCCGGCAGCTCCGTGCCGGCATAGGGCACGCCGATGCGTTCCGCGGGGGGATCAAGATGCGCGATGGCCTTGCGATAGTTGCCGTGGGTCGCGGCGTCGGCCTTGCGATACTCGTCCATCTTCTCGAAGAAGACGAACTTGCCGAAATGGTGGCAGAGCGAGGCGCGCACCCAGGCGTCGGCGGCCGAGACGGGGCTGCGCCGAGCCTCGGCCTCCCGGGCCAGGGTTTCATGCTTGGCCGCGGTCTTCGACCACTCGCCGCACCACTCCTCCCAGCGCGTTATGCGGGCCGTGGTGGTGACGAAGTCGTTGTAGTCGATGCCATTGGCGATCATCCGCGGCGCCCAATGGCCGACCGCGGCCTGGATCCGCGCATCGCTCACGAGGGGCTACTCTTTGCAGTTGCCGATGGTCACCGGGCCGCCGAGCTTGGCCATCGCCTCCTTGGCCAGCGATTCGTCGACCACCTGCTCGAAGCTCGGCTTCTTGGCCGGTTCGATGTCGCCGTTGGCCACGGCGTTGTCGATCGACCACTCGGTGCGCTGGCGGTTGACGCCCGTGTTGACCGACCAGACGCAGTTCTTGGTGAGCTGCGCGAGGGCATACTCGACCGCCGGCTTCGGCTTTTCCGTGGCCTGGACGATATGCGGGATGACCTTTTCCTTGTCCTGGTACATCAGCCGGTTGGCTTCCATCATCGCGGCGATGGTGTCGACCAGGGTGGCCCGCTCGGCGGCGATCATGCCGTCCGAGGCGCCGTAGGCGTTGAAATAATAGTTGGGCAGCAGCTCGGCCATGACGACCAGCGGGTGGACACCCGGCTTCTGCTGCTGGGCGAGATGGACATCCTCGGGATGCAGCGCCACGCCCTCGATCTGGCCGGTGACCAGGCCGGGCAGGCGGCCGGCGGTGCCCTGGCTGACGAACTGCACGTCGTCGACCGTCAGGTTGGCGGTCTTCAGCACCTCGCGGCCGACGCGCCAGTTGAGGCTGCCGACACCGCCGCCGGCGGCACTCATGCGCTTGCCCTTGAGGTCGGCGGCGGTCTTGATGCTCTCGGCCACCACGTAGGCCTGCGGCATGCGCGGGGCGAGGCCCCAGATCTGCTTGGCCCTCACCCCGCCGCCGATCGCCGTCTCGGTGATGTTGGAGATGGCCTGGCCGCGCGACACGGCGGCCACCGCCGTGGCCGACAGGCCGCCCTCGAACTGGATGATGTTGGCCTCGACACAGCGCTTGGCGAACAGGCCGAGCGCCTTGGCGACGTAAGGGCTGGTGTGCACGACGTTCGGCGGCGAGACCGAGACGCCGACGTTGATCTTGCGCATGGCCGGGCAGGCCTGCGCGGCGGCGGGCGTTGGCTCGACGGTGACCAGCAGGGCGGCAACAGCGGCTGCTCCGGCCAGAAGGCGACGATCGATGGTGGTCTTCGTCACGGCATCCTCCCTCGTTTTAAGCCTGTCCTGAGTTTTTCAGTCCTTCTCCGTCGCCGCCGTCCAGGGGGCCACGCGCTTCTCGACCAGCCGCAGGATCGCGGTGAGCGTGATGCCGAGCAGGCCCAGGGTGACGATCGGCACGAACATCTTGTCGATGCGGTAGGTGCTGGCGGTGCGCACGATCAGGTAGCCGATGCCCGAGATCGCGGTGTAGAGGTCGGCCAGCACCATGCCGATCAGGCCGCGGCCGACCGCGAGGCGCAGGCCGGTGACGATGAAGGGCAGCACCGCCGGCAGTACGATGTTCCACCACAGCTGGCGCTCGGAGCAGCGGAAGGCCTTGCCGACCTCGACCAGCTTGGGATCGACGTTCTTGACCCCCTGGTAGGTGTTGATGACCAGCGGGAAGAAGGCGAAGAGGAAGAGGATGATGATCTTGGCCGTCGACTCGAATCCGGCCCACAGCACGATCAGCGGCACCAGCGCCACCGTCGGCGTGGCGTAAAGAAACGTGATGTACATCTCGAAGGCCACGTCGAGCGTGCGGTAGCGCGCCAGGATCAGGCCGATGCCGATGCCGAACACCGCGGCCAGAGCCAGGCCGTTGAGCAGCACGATCAGGCTCGGCCACAGGTAGTTCCACAGCTCGCCGCTGGCCAGCATGGTGACGGCGGCCGCGGCGATGCGGCTCGGGGTGGCGAAGAGCACCGGGTCGAGGTGCCCGCCGGCCACCTCCCAGGTCGTCAGGACCACGACCAGCGAGGTAAGACGAATGCCGATCTCGCGCCAGCGCCGGCGCCGGCGCCGCCCGGCCGCGGCCTGGCGGTGCTTCGCCTGCTCGGCGGCGAGGTCGATGCTGGCGCTTGGGGCGGCGGTGCCTTCGGCCATGCCTAGTCTCCCGCCGCCGCGAAGGCCGAGGACGCGTCGAGCCTGGCCGGGCGCAGCCCGTCCCAGATATGGGCGCGCAGCTCGGCGAAGCGCGGATCGGCGCGCACCACGTTGACGTCGCGCGGCCAGCCCCAGGGCATCTCGAGGATCTCCTTGATGCGCCCGGGCCGCGCGGTCATCACCGCCACGCGGTCGCCGAGCAGGATGGCCTCGTCGATCGAATGGGTGATGAAGACCACCGCCTTGCGCTCGCTCGGGCGCTGCATCAGGCCGAGCAGTTCCTCCTGCAGCACCTCGCGCGTCTGCGCATCCAGCGCCGCGAAGGGCTCGTCCATCAGCATCACCGATGGGTTCATGGCCAGCGCCCGGACCAGGCCGACGCGCTGCTGCATGCCCCCGGACAGCTGGTAGGGATAGTGCTTCTCGAAGCCGGCGAGGCCGGCGAGCGCCAGGTAATGCGACACGCGCTCCTTGATCGTCGCCGCCGGTGCGTTGTTCATCGCCAGGCCGAAGGCGGCGTTGTCCCACACCGTCTTCCACGGCAGCAGGCCGAAATGCTGGAAGACCATGGCGACACCTTCGGGCGGCCCGGCGACCGGCCTGCCATGCACCAGCAGGCGGCCAGCGCTGAGATCCGCGAGGCCGGCGATGCAGCGCAGCAGCGTGGTCTTGCCGCAGCCCGAGGGGCCGACGATGCACAGGATCTCCTGCGCGGCGATGGAGAGAGACAGGTCGTGGAAGGCGACGACGGCGCCGTCGAGGAAGAGCTTGCTGGCTCCCTCGATGGTGATCGCGGCCGGACGCTGCGTGTCGGACGACACCATGGCGTGACCTTGTTTCCATCCCCGAACGGTCGGTCTTGCCGGGTTGGCCGCCGACTTCCTGTTTCAGATGCAATCGTTTGCATACTTTGGCGCAGGGCGCAACGCGGCGTTGATCAGGCGATAGAAAAGCGCCGGCCTACGGCGACGCCCGTAGCGGGCGTTCCGCGAGCCGTGCGGCAGGCCGGATCGGGGCGCTCAGCCGCGCTGGGTGCGCATCCGGTCGGCGGCGTGGAAATAGCGCCGCGCGTGGTCGAGAAGCTCGCCGTCGGTCGGATGATCGGCGCTCTCGACGCCGACGATCTTGCGGGCGATCTCCGGCCAGTTCTTGTCGATGTGCTGCTTCAATTCGAGCTTGGCGCCGGCCGGGCCGGTGATCAGGATCTCGCCGGCGCTTTCTATCGCCTGCACGACCCGGTCGAGATAGGCCGGATCCGGTGCGGCACGCCCGTCGCCGATGCTGTTGGCCTTACGATGGAGGTGGGGCTGCGTCAGATGCGCGTGAATGACGAGCTTCTCCGCTGCCGCCGCATTGAAAGCGAAGATGCGCGCGTCCCGGTGGTCGATCCAGACGACGGCGTGGAAATGGCTGGCCATGATGCTTTTGCCCCTGGAGGATGGAGCAGGCATCAGGCACCAGCCGCCCGCCGGCGGCATTGATCTCGATCAACCGGGCCGCGATCCCTCGCGCGGCCCGCTCTCCGGCCTTACTCCGGCTGGATGCCGGCCGCCTTGACGATCTCCGCCCACTTCTTGGTCTCGGAGACCACGAAGGCCTTGAGCTCCTCGGACGAGCTCTTCTCGGCCTCGATGCCGGCGGCGAGCATGCGGTCGGTGGTGGCCTTGTCGGCGAGGGCGGTGTGCAGCGCGCCGCGCAGCTGGTCGACCACGGGCTTGGGTGTCTTGGCTGGCGCGAAGGCGGCGAACCAGGCGGTCAGCTCGTAGCCGGGCACGCCGGCCTCGAGCATGGTGGGCAGGTCCGGAGCCAGCGGCGTACGTTGGGCGCTGGACACGCCGAGACCCGTGACCTTGCCGTCCTTGATCTGGGGCAGGGTGGTCGAGAGGTCGGCGAAGATCAGCTGGATATGGCCGCCGAGGATGTCGGTGATGGCCTGCGGGTTGCTACGGTAGGCGACATGCACGATGTCGATGCCGGCCAGGCTTTTGAGCATCTCGCCGGCCAGGCGCGAGGAGCTCGACCCGGCGCCGAAGCTCATCTTGCCCGGGTTGGCCTTGGCGTAGGTGACGAGGTCGCGCACGTTCTTGGCCGGCACCGAGGGATGGGCGATGAGCGCCAGGACGATGGTGCCGATCTTGGTGATCGGCTCGAAATCGTTCACCGCGTCATAGGGCATCTGCTTGAGCAGGCTCTGATTGGCGGCGTGGGTCGTGTTGGTGGCGATCAGCACCGTGTAGCCGTCCGGCGCCGCGCGGGCCACGGCCGCGGCCGCGATCACGCCGCTGCCGCCGGCCATGTTCTCGACCACGACCTGGGTGCGCAGGGTTTTCGAGGCGTGATCGCCCAGCACTCGCGCCAGGGTGTCAGTGGCGCTGCCGGCGGCGAAGGGCACCACGAACTTGATCGGCCGCGTCGGATAGGTTTGCGCGGAGGACGGCGCGATGCCGGCCAGGCACAGCGCCAGCGCGGTTGCGGCGAGGGTCTTGATCATGACGTTTCTCCCTGATTGAGCTTGATGAGATTGCCAAAGCGGGCGGCGAGGCCGGCATCGAGGCGCACGCTGGCGCCGAGCAGCAGGAAGGACAGGCTTTTGCCGTGCCCGTCGAGGCCGAGGCTGGCGTTGACGCCACCCTCGAGCACGTCGTCGAGGACGAAATTGAAGGCCTGCAGCCGGGGCAGGTCGTAGCGCTTGACCGAGGACGGGTGCCGCGTGGCGAAGATCGCGGCCACCCGCTCGGTCGTCACCTGCGTGGCCAGCGTCTCGTAGAAGGCCGGGTCGCGGCAGACGAGGACGATATTGAGCCGGTTGCCCTTGTCGCCGGCGCGGGCGTGGGCGATGTCGTGCAGGCGGACCTCGATGGCGTTCCTGGACTGGGCGCTCATGCCGGCTCTCCCGGGAAGGAGACCGTCGGCCGGACGCGGTCGCGCTCGATCAGGCAGGAGGCGCTGGCCAGGCGCGGCGTGATGCGCGTGCGCACGCCGCCGCCGCCGGCCGGCCCGGCGCAGTACAGCGCTTCGACCTCGGCGTTGAGCAGCTCGAGCGGCTCGCGCTGCATGGCCTCGGCGGCGAAGCGGATGCGCACATCGGCCGGCTCGGCGCGGGTCTGTTCCAGGCTCTGCCCGGCCGTATCGCCCAGGATGCTGACCAGGCCGATGGCGTCGGCGCGCAAGGTCAGGCCGGGCGCGCGCCGGGCCATGCGGCTGCGGATCGTCTGGATGGCCAGCCGGGCCCGCGCCGCCGCGTTGGGGCCGGCATAGGAGATTTCCGCCTCGGCCAGCAGTCCGCCGTCGATGCACACCGTGGCCTTGAGCGTCTCCGGCCGCGGCTTGCCGCGCGCCCCGGTGACGCGGATGCGGTCGCGGCCGGCCTGCGCCAGCTCGACCTGCGTCAGGTCGAGGATCACGTCCGGCGTCAGGTAGGAAGCGGGATCGTGGATCTCGTAGAGCAGTTGCTCGGTCACCGTGCGGCGATCGACCAGGCCCCCGGTCCCCTCCGGCTTGGTGATGACGAACTCGCCCGAAGCCTCGATCTCGGCGATCGGGTAGCCGATCGTGTCCATGCCGGGCACGTCCTTGAACCCGGGATCGGCGAAGTAGCCGCCGCTGACCTGCGAGCCGCATTCCAGCAGGTGCCCGGCCAGCGTGCCCGCGGCGAGGCGCTGCCAGTCGTCCAGCGCCCAGCCGAAGCTGTGGATCAGGGGGCCCAGCGCCAGCGACGGATCGGCGACCCGGCCGGTGACCACCACCTGCGCCCCCTGGTCGAGTGCCTCGGCAATCGGCGCGGCACCCAGATAGACATTGGCGGCGATGATCGCCGGCTTGTCGCGCAGCAAGGTCCAGCCGGTCTCGCGCGCGGCGAACTGCTCGGGCGACAGCAGCGCGGTCAGGTCGTCGCCCTCGACCACGGCGATGCGGACGGACGGAAAGCCGAGGCGCCGCGCCATGCCGGCGATGCGGGCGGCGGCGGCGCGCGGGTTGGCGGCGCCGAAATTGCCGACGATGCGGATTCCGGAGCGCAAGGCGTCGCCCAGCACCGGCTCGAGGAAGCGTTCGAGCAGCGGGTTGTAGCCGCGCTCGGGATCACGCCGCCGCTCGATCTGGGAGAGGGCCAGCGTGCGCTCGCCCAGGGTCTCGTAGATCAAGAAGCGCGGGCCGGCGCGCCCGGCGAGCTCACGCACGATCGGCACGGCGGCGTCGGTACGGTCGGCGGCGAAGCCGGCCCCGCAGCCAATGAATACCTTGTCGGCCCTGTCTGCCATGCCCGGGACCGTACGGCGCCCTATATATCAGGTCAAATAACTGACCCTTTTTGATTTATAATGCTGGTCTATGAACCTGACGATTCGCCAGCTCGAAGTCCTGGTGGCGGCGGCCGATGCCGGGACCTTCAGCGCCGCCGCCGAGCGGCTCGGCATCTCGCAGCCGGCGCTGAGCGAGACCATCCGCCGGCTGGAGGCGGAGACCGGCCTGCGCCTGTTCGACCGCACCACGCGCTCCCTGGCGCTGAGCGCCGACGGCCGCCACGCCGTTTCCATCGCCCGCGAGGTGGTGCGCAATTTCCGCGCCTCGCTGGCCAGCATCGCCGACCGCTCGCAGGGGCGCCGCGGGCGCATCACCCTGGCCGCGCTGCCCTCGATCGCCTGCGCCCTGCTGCCGCGGGCCTTGCGCGGCTTCCGGCGCGAGTTCGCGGGCATCGACGTGGCCGTCCACGATGTGCTGCACGAGCGCGCGGTGGCTTTCGTGGCCGACGGCATTGCCGATCTCGCCCTGACCACGCGGCCCCATCTCACCCGGCTGGGGCGGCTCGATGAGCTGGAGTTCGAGGAGCTCGGGGCCGACGAGCTGCGCCTGGTCTGCCCGAAGCGCCATCCGCTCGCCCGCCAAAGCCAAGTGGCTTGGCGCGAGCTCGCCGCCTATCCGTTCGTGGCCATGGCGCGCACCTCCTCGGTGCGCCGGATGACCGACGCCGCCTTCATCAACAGCGAAACCGCGGTCGATCCCGCCTACGAGGTTGAGCAGATCCCCTCGGCCGCGGCGCTGGTCGCGGCCGGGCTCGGCGTGACCGCGCTTCCCGCCCTGACCCTGGCGATGTTCAGGGGCCAGGGCCTGGTGACACGGCCGCTGGTGCGGCCGACCATGCGCCGGCCGGTCGGTCTGGTGCGCCTGGCCGGCCGCGCCCCGGCCGAGTCGGCGCGCCGCCTCATCGCCCATCTGCGCGACAGCTTCGCGCAGATGGGTTGAGGTTCCGAAGCTCGGGCTCGGCCCTTACTCGGCGGCCTGCGTGCCGTAGCGCCGCACGGCCGAGGCGGTGCGGTCCTGCAGCTCGCGGGTCATCGCCGTCTGGGCGGAGAGATCGGCTTCGTAGACCCGCAGGTAGAGGTCCGAGGTCTGCTTGACCTGGGAGATCCAGGTCTGCTGGAGCTTGAGCGTCAGGTCGAGCGTCCGGTCGACCGAGGAGCGCATGCGCTGGGCCCACTCGCGATTGAAGTTGCCCATTTCCTGCATGAGCTCGGCGTAGGGTTGCAGCATCGCGGAGGCGGTGAGTTCGGTAACCGCCTGCTGCGCATGCCGCATCGACGATTGCGCGTCGCGCGCCGCCGATTGCGATTCGCGGTTGAACTGATCGCGCCCGAACTGCCCTTCACGAACGCCGAATTGACCCTCGCGGCTTGTCGCCTGCTTGTCGCTGGTGTCGTCTTGAGGTTGCTTGGCCATCGTTGCTCCCTCGGAGTTTGCTGGTGATGGCGGCGCCACCGCGGCGCACGCTAGAGGGACAACCGGCGATGGCGCGCGCGGTTCCGCGCGAGCGCCATTACAGTTGGGGATAGAAACGCTGCGTCGAAGCTCGATGCCGGTTGTGGTGGCATCGCCGGCACAGGGCGGCAGGAATGCCGCAGTCGGGATTGGCGCCAGCCCGGACTAACGAGCCGTAGAATCTTGCGGGCGTTGGCTAGGCAGTCAAGGTGACTCTCAATCCTCGGGCGAGGGCACCAGGCAGGCGGGATGAGCGAGGGAGCGGCGCAGGCCGATATCGGCCAGCAGATGCGGATCGAGCGCAGCGACATCGCCGCAGTTCTGCGCGGCACCGAGCCGGCGGCCGAGCGCCTGGGCGGGAAGTTTCAGAAGCGCCAGCGGCCAGGTGAAGGCCGGGCGTGCTTGCGCGTCACGCGAGAAGAGGTCGTCGGTGAGGGAGCGGGGGAGCATGGTGAGAAACTCGTAAGGCTGGTGCCGCGCGGGCGGCGGGTGCCGCCACCCGCGCGGATAGGGTTGCTAGCGGGCCTGCTCGTAGCGGTCGTACCAGTGCCAGCACAGGGTTTCGTCGCCGGCCGCGGCGAAGTTCTTGGCGGCGAGGAGCAGCTGCCTCGCGACCTCGCGGGTCGTGCCGGGGCTCTGCTGCATGACGTGCAGTCCCGGGTTGGCCCAGTTGCGCGCGACGATCTTACCGCACGCCGCGGGGTCGCCCGTCACCTGCGCCTGCTGATGCGCCACCGACGGCGGTGTCGCCACCGGCGTGTTGGGCTGCGCGTAGCTCTGGGCAAAGGCGCCGGCGCTGCCCAGGGCCAGGGTGGCGACGACGACGGCGGCAGCAAGGGATGACTTGAGCATCGCAATTCTCCAGTGAGGTCCTGTCCGCACGCAACTGTGCGGTACCACCCTCACTTCGGAGCTCGCGGCGTCCGCTTCAAGCAACGGCGGGGGCACCCTTGTGCCCTCCGGGAAACTACCGAAGACAAGCGGTTACAGCAGGTTAGGGACGGGTCATGCGTTTCCCGAGGGGCAGCGCCTCGTTCGCGCGGGCTCAACCCGGCGCAAGCCTAGGCGATTAAACCGTCGTCTTCGGCTTCTGCCTGAGGTGCTCCTGCAGGCGCGGCATCGGCTCGACGAGGGTGCAGGGCCGGAAGCTGTTGTTCCGCTGTCCCGCACGGAACGGCTACCCGCCGTACATCTCGGTGATCAGGCGTCGAATCTGCGCCGCGGACTGAACGTCCAGCCGGTCCAGTTTTCGGCCCAACCGCTCCTTGCTGACCGTCCGTATCTGGTCGACGGCCACCTCGGCTCGCCGCCCCGCACAGACGACTTGAAAGCGGCTGCGCCAGCGCGGATGAAGCTTCGTCGTCAGCGGGCAGACCACGACCGTGTCGAGATATCGGTTCATCTCGTCCAGGCTGACGATGACGACTGGCCGTGTCTTGGCGATTTCCCGGCCCCGGGTCGGATCGAGATCGGCGAGGTAAATCCCGTAGCGTTCGACGCGCGCTACCACCGTTCCGCCGGATCTAGCCCGTCGGCTAGCGTCGCGTCGAAATCGCCCCAGTCCTCTCGCTCGTGGGCCATCTCGCGGAACGTATCGGCCCACGAAAGCCGGCTGTCTTTTCGTTGCCCGCGCAGGAGAAGCCCGTCGGCCCGCTCTTCGGCAACGAGAGTGCCGGTGATGCCGTATTTCTGCAGCGTCGCTTTGGGCAGGCGTACGCCGCGCGAGTTGCCGATCGGCACCAGCTTCAGCTCAACAGTTCGCGGGCGCTTTTCCATGTAATTACCGTAATTACATGGGCGGCACGTGTCAACGCCGCCGTTCAGCCTTGCGGCGACGGGACGCCTCCATCGCGTCGGAAGGAACCGTGATGCTCCAAGGCGCTGGCGAGGTTAGACCGTCGCCTTGGGCTTCTGCTGGAGATGCTCCTGCAGGCGCGGCATCAGCTCGACCAGGTTGCAGGGCCGGAAGCGGTTGTCGAGCTGCCAGCGCAGGATCTCCTCCCAGCCGTCGCGGCAGGCGGAGGGCGAGCCGGGTAGGGCGAAGAGATAGGTGCCGCCGGCGACACCGCCGGTGGCACGGCTCTGCAGCGCCGAGGTGCCGATCTTCGGGAAGCTGATCATGCGGAACATCTCGCCGAAGCCGTCGATCTTCTTCTCGAACAGCGATTCGAAGGCTTCCGGAGTCACGTCGCGGCCGGTGACGCCGGTGCCGCCGGTCGAGATCACGCAGTCGATCGCCGGGTCGGCGATCCAGGCGCGCAGCTGGGCGATGATCGCCTTGACGTCGTCGCGCACGATGGCGCGGGCCGCTGCCTTGTGGCCGGCGCCCTCGATCAGCTCGACCAGCGTGCGGCCCGACTTGTCGTCGTCGAGCGTGCGCGTGTCGGAGATGGTGAGGACGGCGATGTTGACCGCGAGGAACGGCCGGGTTTCGTCGATCTTGGGCATGGGCCGAGTATAGCCCGGCGCGGGTCCCCCGCGCTAATGCGCGGGCCGGCAACCGCGCTAACGCGCGGCTTTCTTCTTCTTGTCGACGGCGGCCTTGCTGGCTTTCACCGGCACCGCCTTCTTGGCCACGAGATCGGCCGGGCGTGCGGCGGGCGGCAGCGGCAGGGCGGCGGCAGTCAGGACCGGTGCGGCCACGGCGGCAGCGGTGCCGCCGATCGGCAGCCGCGTGTCCAGACGCGGTTCGATCTTCGACAGCTCGCGTGACGGCTCGAGACTGACCAGCTCGATCCGCGTGGCGGGAGGCGGGGCCGGCGCGGCAGCGGGGACAGGCGCGGGGGCGGCGGTGGGCTCCGGGATGGCGGCGGGCGCGGCGGCAGCCGGCACGATGTTCGCCGTTTGCGGACCCTGCGGGGCGCGCGGCGCGGCGGCGACCATGGTCGACGGCGCGGCCTCGGCCGGGCCATAGGTTGGCCAGTCGCCGGCGGCGATCAGGTCGAGCGAGGGCGTCGGATGGCCGAGGCGCTCGGAGTACATCCAGTAATTATAGAGGACGCGGGTGATGTAATGCCGCGTCTCGGGGGCGGGCACGGTCTCGATGAAGAGCAGCGCGTCGTCGCCGGGATCACCGCGCATGTCCTGCTTGCGCTTCCACTTGGCGAGATTGCCGGGGCCGCCGTTATAGGCAGCGGCGAGGCGCAGCAGGTCGCCGCCGACATCCGGGTTGTCGAGCAGGTGCTTGAGATACTTCTGGCCGAGCGCGATGTTGAGGCCGGGCTCGTAGAGATCGGGCAGCCTTGTCTTGAAGCTGCGGTTGCCGTCCATGAGCTGCGCCGTGCCCGGCATCAGCTGCATCAGGCCGCGCGCGCCCGCCCGCGACAGCGCCTTGGGGTTGAACGCCGATTCCTGGCGCATGACGGCGTAGATCAGCGCCGGGTCGATCTCGAAGCCTTTCTCCGGCTTCCACGGCGGGATGGGATAGAGCGCGCCGTCGTAGCGCCGTCCGTCGAGCTCCGAGAGTTCGCGGCCGAGGCGCATCGACAGCGACGGCATGCCGGCGCGCATGGCGACACCGAGCAGGGCGCGCAGGAAGGGCACGCCGCCGGTGGGCCTGAGGCGCGCGAATTCGCGCTCGGCGCGGCCGTATTCGCCGACCTGGACGAGGGCGAAGGCGCGGCCGCCGGACGCCGTGCCGAGGATGGAGTCGACGTCGTTCTTCGACAGCGAGGGCGGATCCCAGGCCAGCGCCGGGGCGACGCTCATGGTGCGCGCCGCGAGCAGGCCGTAGAAGGTGCGCGGATATTCGGCCGCCTGCAGCGTCCAGTAGCTCACCACCTCGGGGCGGCGGCCCTGCAGGTAGGAGCGGCCGGCCCAGAAGGCGCCGGCGGACAGGTCCCACGGCGTGGCGTTGTGCGTGCGGGCCAGCGCTTCGAAGTAGCGTGCCGCCTCGAGGTAGCGTCCCAGCTTGTAGAGCGACAGGCCGGCGATCCAGTTGGCGCGCGGCACGGCCTGGCCGGAGCGCGAGGCGGCCTCGGAGGCGAGCTCATGGGCGCGGTTGTCCTGGCCTTGCGCGAACCAGCCGGCGGCCACGCGAGCTTTCCAATAGTCATACTCGCCGTCGGAGAGCAGGCGCGTGGTCTCGCGCGTGCGCAGCAGCTGTTCGGCGCCGTTCAGATCGCCGGCGCGCAGGCGCTGGCTGATCTGGCCCTTGATGCCCGAGGCCTTGCCCAGCGCTTCGCCGATCAGCTTCGGCCCGGGCGGCGAGGGCGCATCGGCGATCTCGGTCGTCTCGTCGGGCGATTCGGGCGCCTCTTCCTCGTCGTCGAACCAGCCGGCCTGGAGCTTCTCGACCGTCGGCCGGCGCAAGGGGGCGGCACCCTTCTTGGGGGCGCGGCTGAGGGCGAGGCGATAGAGGATGCCGGCGTCGGGATGGTCGGCGTAGTCCTTGAGCCAGGCGGCGAGCTCGCCATAGGCCGAGCGATAATTCTTGTGCAGGTAGCGCTGCGCCAGCGCGTGGCCGACCAGGCGCTTGTCCTTGAGTTTGGCGATCTCGCGCTCGGCGGCCGGCCAGTCTTCGGCGTTGTTGGCGGCGAAGATCTTCTTGTAGAGCGCGATGTCCGCGGCGCTCAAAACCTGCGGCAGGTCAAGCGCCCACTGGGCCTGGAGATCGACGCGGCTCAGCGCCGCCGTTTCGGTCTTGGCGGCCGCCCATAGTGGAGCCGGCGCCAGCAGGGCCAGCGCGACGGCCGTCGCGGCGATGGTGTATGGACGCAAAAAGCCCCTCAACCCCTCGTCCCCCGATCCCCTTGCCCCGATACGATGCCCCCACCCCTAGACGGGTAGGGTTAACAGCATCGCTTGGAGTTTTTAATAAGTGATCAAAGCGTGGGCGGGCAAGGAAAAACAGCCGCCGGGACTACAAAAGTATAGGCAAGTTTTGCCCAGTCCCTGTGGGCTATTGGTTTGTCACAGTGATGCCCAAAGATCGCATTTTACTTTGGAGAGACAGTAAATCGCGCCAGGACTCGCGTTTCTGTGCTGGTGAACGCAGTAAATACGCAGGGTGGAAGGTCGGCAAGGTGGGTAACGCCCCGTCGAGGCCGGGAATCGCCAGCTCGCGCCACTTGCCGCGCAGGCGGATGATGCCCTCGGTCGTGTTGAGCAGCGTCTTGGCCGAGGTTCCGCCCAATAAAACCAGGACCTTAGGCTTGACCAGGGCGATATGGCGCTCGACGAAAGGCACGCAAGCGGCGATCTCGGCGCCGGTCGGCTGGCGGTTGCCGGGCGGCCGCCAGAACAGGATATTGGTGATGTAAACCTTTGATCGGTCGAGGTTTATCCACTGCAGCATGCGGTCGAGCAGCTGCCCCGAGACGCCGACGAAGGGCTTGCCCTGGCGGTCCTCGTCGGCGCCCGGCGCCTCGCCGACAAACATGATCTCGGCCAAGGGGTTGCCGTCGGCGAACACGGTGTTGCTGGCGGTCGCCTTGAGGGCGCAGCCGGTGAACGAGCGCACCGCCGCCTCGAGCTCGGCCACCGAGTTCGCCCCCGCCGCCAGGGCTGCCGCCGAGGCGACCGCCGCCGAAGGCGCCGAAGAAGAAGCCGCCGAAGATCCCCCCGAGATTGTCCGCGAGGAACCCGCCGAGGAACCCGCCGAGCGGGCCGACGAAGGTTGCATGGTGCCGGCCGGGCGGGCCCGAGCGGGCGCGGCCGGCTGCCGGACCGGCGCGGCGGCGGCCGGCGCCTGGGGCAGGGCAAAGCGGTCGACCGGTTCGTCGCCTATCGCCTCGTCGGCGCCCATGTCGATCTGCCATTGCAGAGTCGCGAGATCGGTCATCGGGGCGAGCCTAACATGGGCCGGGGATCAGGAGCGCTCTCGCGCAGTCGCAGACGACTGCGCTGCCGCGCGATCGCGCAACCGAAGACGGTTGCGCTAGGGTCCGCAGCTCGCCGCGTTGTTGAACGCAATAACCGCGCCCGACCCCGCAGCGGTGATCGTGCAATTGCCGCCGTTGTTGGTGTTGCCGGTGGAGCCGGCGGCGATCACCGCGGTGCCGAGATCCACTGCCCGGCTGTTGCCGGCGTTGGAGCCCGACGCGCTCAGCGTGTTCCCGGCGACCGTGGCGCCGGAGGCCGAGACGACGATCGCCGTCGCCGTGCTGGTGGTCGAGCTGGCGGTGGCCGTGTTGTTGCGCACCGCGATGCCGCTCGCCCCGGTGACGACCGCGATGGCGATGGCCGCGCCGCCCGTGGCCGAGGCGCTCAGCGTGTTGTTGGCGATGGTGGCGCCGCTGACGGCGTTGGCCCGCACCGCGACGCCGCCGGTCGCCTGGCTGTTGCTCACGCTCAGGCCGGAGAGCGTGCTGTTGCTCGCCATGTCGACCGTCGGGTCGAAGCCGGCGATGACGCCGGCGATGGTGGCCGTGGACGTGGTCAGGGTGGCGGTGCGGCCGGACGGGCTGCGCACCGTCAGCGTGCCGGCCCCCATCAGCGTCTGTCCGCCGGCCAGCGTGGTGATCGCGGTGGTGTTGAAGGTCCCCTGCAGGATGACGATGCTGTTCGCTCCCGCCGCCGTCACCGCCGCCGGCAGGGCGGCGCCGGCGGTGCTGGCGCTGCTGATCACCGTGATGCCGGCGCCGCCCGCCGTGGCGCTGACGATCTCCGTGATATAGGCACCGGCTTGGGCGACCACGTCGATGTCGCGCACCACCGGATCGGTCATGCGCCGCTCCATCGCCGTCAGGCGCGCGGGCTCGCCGCCGAAGAGCTGCAGCGGCAGGCGCAGCCGGGCCGAGGCGAAGCCGGTGGTGCCGCGCGGGCCGTCGTTCTGCACCTCGCCGCCCAGCGCGAAGCGCGAGCCCGACCACAGGAACGGCACTTCATCGAACACGAGCTCGGCCCTCGCCCGGGGACCCTGCACCGGGTTCACGCCCTCGGCCGTGAAGCGGTAGGCGCCGGCGAAGACGCGGAGCTGCCGGCCGGAATTGGCGTCGAACAGCGGCAGGCGCCAGCCGATCTCGCCGTCGAAGCCGCTCAGCGAGCGCTCCTCGCCGCCGCGGAAGAGGACCGTGGTCCCCGACATCTCCGCCGTGTTCAGGCTGTCGACGTTGCGGCTGCGCCGCCCCTGCGGCAGGTAGGCGTTGAACCGGACATCCCAGTCGAGCGACAGCGCCTCGGCGCCCAGCGTCACCTGGTTGAAGTAGTTGTCGTGCTCGCTGCGCCGGCGGTCGAAATAGCCGTAGCCGCCGAGGTTCCAGCCGCTGTCCAGCATGTGCCGCAGGCCGAGACCGATGTTGCCCTCGCGGCTGGCCTCGTCGTCGAACCGCCCCTTGAGATTGCCGAAGAGCAGCGAGCTGCCGTTCTGCAGCAGCGGCACGAAGAGGTCGCCCTCGCCGAGGTTGCGCTTGTTGCCCGCCTTGCCCTCGAGGTCGAGATGCGGCCCCCATTTCAGGGGCGGGGACGGCGGCGCCGTCACCGTCTGCGCGGCCAGGGGGGCGGCCAGGAGAGCGAGCGCCAGCGCCACGGCACGCGCGATACCTCGACCGCTCGCGATGTCGATCCCCTGTGGCACGCCCCCCCGCTGCCGTTATGCGGATCCCGCTCCGGCTATTAACCATGTCGGCTAAGAGCCGGCAACGGGGGCGCTCCGGCGCAACGGCCCGTCGCCGAAGGTCGGCCCGAGGGCCGCCTCAACGATCCTCCTCGTCTGTGTCGATCGTGCCGACCACTTCCGGGAAATCGTGGTAGTTGGCGGTCCAGCGGATCATGTCCCCCGGACTTTCGGGGGCCGACATGCCCTTGATCTCGATTTGGCTGCCGGTGACGATCTGCCATTCCTGGAAGCCTTCCTGCTGGATCCGCTGCACCTTCGCCGTCAGGGTCCAGTTAACGTACTGCAAGGGCACCCAGCATGCTTGGGGATGCGTGCCGCTCTTGAACACGAGGGCCATCACGAATTCATCGTTCTGGATGATCGTCTCGAACTTCCGGGGCAGCCACGTGTAGGGGCTGTCGTTCGTCTCCAGCCGGCCGGTGACCGGCACCGGGTTGCAGTAGAGATAGGTCTGCGCGCCCTCCTTTATGTCGAGGGCCTGCTCGTTGTTCGTCCAGCGCCGGATCATGTCTCGGCCCTGGATATAGGCCGTGTCCCCCTCGATGAGCTGGATCGCGCAGAGCTGTCCGTTGGGCGAAAGGCCGGTCGGGTCGACCTCGAAGATGAAATCGATCGAGCCGACGATGGCCGGTGTCCCTTTGATGCGCTCCAGCTTGAGGGGCTCGGGATCGACCTCCGGCATCATCAGCGTCGGGGCGAGGATCGTGACGATCCAGCAATACTCCTCCTTCAACCACGCGCCGCCGCCCAGCAGCCAGATGACGCTTGCCTCGACGATTTCCTGGCCGCCGCGCCGCGCCACGAACGTGACCTGCAGGGTGCTGCCGGTCTGGAGGTCCAGCCATTCGCCACGGTGGATGTCGCCGCGGAAGCCGCCGCACGGGCAGGTGCCGCCGGAAAACTGCCAGGTGATGCCGGTGGGGATTCGACCTTGCGTGTTCCCGATCTCCAGGACGATGGGGACACCCACCTCCGCCGTGAACTGGACGTATTGCGGCATGTCGCCCCCGGAAACGAGGAGGGACGGCAAAAACGCGCCGCGGCGCGCCTTGCCGGACGATGCTAAGACGCGCGGCGGGCCGCTTTGTGAAGCGGGGCGGGGATATCAGGAGCGCTCTCGCGCAATCGCGGACGATTGCGCTGCCGCGCCATACGCGCAGCCGCAAAGCGGCTGCGCTGGCTAAGGACAGCTCGTGATCGTGCCGGTGAAGCTGATCGTGCCGGTGTTGCCGCCGCCGTTGGTGCAGATTCCGGCGTTGGCCGTGTTGCCGGTCGAGCCGGCATTGATCGTGGCGTTGGTGAGATTGGCGGCGCTGTTGGTACCGCCGCCGCTCGCGCTCAGCGTGTTGCTGCTCACGGTTGCTGTCGCGTTGTTGACACGCACACCGTCGCTGCTGACCGTGAGCGCGCCGCCGCCGGTGTTCGTGCCGTTGCCCGTGGCGCTCACGGTGTTGCCGCTGAAGGTCGTCGTGCCGCCGGTGGCGTCGAGGCCCCGGGCGATGACCGTGGTGGCGCCGCTGGTGTCGCTCGAGCCGGTGGCCGAGAGGGTGAAGCCGTTGCTCGACCCGGTCACCGTCGAGGCGCCCTGCACGAAGAGGCCGCGCGCCGTGGCCTGGACCGTGTCGGCGGCGCCGCCCCCGGTCCGGGTGGCCGAGGCGGTGGCGGTGAAGGTATTGCCGGTGGCGGTGACGGTGGCGATGTTGGCGCTGATGGCGTTGACGGTGACGCCCATCGCGTTGGCCGTCGCCGTCGCCGAGCCCGACAGCGTGCCGCTGTTGCCGGTCAGCGTGGCGGTCGAGTTGGCGACGCTGATTCCCGTCGTGGTCGTGCCCGTGCCGCTGGAGCTGATGTTGATGGTGTTGCCGCTGACCGTCGTATTGGTCGCATTGGTGAGGATGGTGACGCCGGTCATGCTGCTGGCGCTCGTGGCGCTCATGGTGATGGTATTGCCGGAAATGGTGGCGCTGGAGCCGGCGCCGTTGACCTGGATGCCCAGGCCGACGCTGGTGGTGTTGCTGGTGGTGATCCGGTTGCCGCTGATGGTGACGTTGGTCGAGCCGCCGGTGACGTCGATGCCGTGCGCCGTGCTGCCGCCGGAGGCCGTGGCGTTGATCACGTTGTCGATGATCCGCACGTTGCTGACGCCGCTGACCTCGACGCCCTGGGCGTTGTTGCCGCTGCCGTCCGTGTTGCTGATGGTCATGCCCTGGAGCGTGCTGTTGTTGGCCATGACGATGCTGTAGTTGGCGCCAGAGACATTGGCGGTGATGCTGGCGCCGGTCGAGGTGGTCAGCACGGCGGTGCGGCCGGAGGGGCTGCGCACCGTAACCGAGCCGTTGCCCATTACGGTCTGGCCGGCGGCCAGGGTGACGATGCCGCCGGCGCCGGCGGTGGTGGTGAAGGCGCCGGAGAGGATCACGGTCGAGTTGGCGCCGGCGTTGGTGATCGCGGTCGGCAGATTGGCGCCGGTGGTCGTGGCGGTGCTGAGCACGGAAAGCGTGCCGCCGCTGGCGGTCTGGGTCGCCGTCTCCGGCGCGCCGAAGGCGCCGGAGCGCGAGACCACGTCGATGTCGCGGATCACCGGATCGGTCATGCGCCGCTCCAGCGGCGTCAGGCTGGCGACCTTGCGGCCCTCGCCGAAGACCTGGAGCGGGATACGTAAGCGCGCCGTGACGAAGCCGGTCTTGCCGCGCACGTCGTCCTGGAACTCGCCGCCCCAGGTCAGGCGCGAGCCCTCCCACAGCCAGGGAATCTCGTCGAAGGTCAGCTCGGTGCGCAGGCGCGGGCCCTGCACCGGGGCCACCTGGTCGGCATAGAAGCGGTAGGCGCCGGCGAACAAGCGCCACTGGGTATTTTCCTCTGCCCGGTACACCGGCACGCGATAGCCTATTTCGCCGTCGAAGCCGGTGAGCGAGCGCTCCTCGCCGCCACGGAAGACCACCGTGGTACCTTCGAGGCTGGCGGTGTTGAGGCTGTCGACCTGGTGGCTGCGCCGTCCTTCGGGGATGTAGTAGTTGGCGCGCAGGTCCCAATCGGTGGACAGCACCTCGGCGCCCAAGGTCACCTGGTTGAAATAGGAGCCGTAGGTCGCCTTGCGCCGGTCGAAAAAGCCGTAGGCGCCCAGGTTGAACCCCGCATCGAACATGTGGCGCACGCCGGCGCCGAAATTGCCTTCGGTGCTGGTGCTGTCGTCCATCCTCGCCTTGATGTTGGCGAAGAGCATCGACTTGCCGTCCTGCAGCAGAGGCACGAACAGATCGCCCTCGCCCAGGTTGCGCTGGTTGCCGATCTTGCCTTCGAGATCGAGATGCGCGCCCCATTTCGGGGGCTGAGAAGGAGAGGAGGGCGTGGTTTGAGCAGCAGCGCCGAAAGCGAGGAAAAAGGCCGTCACCCCGGCGAAAGCCGGGGTCCATCGCGCCGCTCGAGACATGGACCCCGGATCGCGCCGCGAAGACGCGGCTTGTCCGGGGTGACAGGAAGGAAGAGGCGCTCTCGCACAACCGCAGACGGTTGTGCTGCCGCGCTTTCCGCGCAGCCGCAAGGCGTCTGCGCTAGGCGCTACGGACATGTCGTCCCGTTGGTGAAGGCGATCGAGCCGCTGGCGGGTGCTACGCCTGAGCAGATGGCGGTACCGCTGCGCACGTTGTCGATCGATCCGGCATTGATGGTGACGGCGGCGGTGAAATTCACGAGATTGGCCGTTCCGTTGCCTTTTGAGCCGCTCATCGTGTTGCCGGTGACGGTGTAGTCCGACCCGACATTGTCCAGGCCCAAAGTGGTCACGACGCCGGAGGTGCTGCCGCCGGTCGCCGTCAGGGTATTGCCGCTGATCAGGGTATTCGCGTTGGCGCCGCCGGAGCGCAGGGCGATCGCCCCGCCGGTGCCGCTCACCGTGGCGGTGAAGGTGCTGTTGAGGATTTTGATGCCGCCGGCGGCGCCGGCCATGATGCCGGCGAGGGCGTTGCTGGCGCCGCTGGCGGTGGCGTTGACCGTCAGGCCGATGACCGTGGCGTTGGAGTTCATCTGCAGCACCGTGGCGGCGGCGCTGCCGTTGATCGTGGCCGTGGTGTTGGTGTTGAGGGTGGCGACGCGGCCGGAGGGGCTGCGCACGGTCAGGCTGCCGGCGCCGACCAGGGTCTGGCCCGCGGTCATGTTGACCTGGACGGTGCCGGCCTCGAAGGTGCCCGACAGGATGACCGTGCTGTTGGCGCCGGCGGCGGTCACCTCGGAGCCCAGGTTGGCGCCGCTGGTGGTGCCGCTGGTTATCACCTTGAGGGTGCTGCCGCTCGCCGTCTGGGTCGCGGTTTCCTGCGCGCCGAAGGCGCCGGCCTGGGCGACCACGTCGATGTCGCGCACCACCGGATCGGTCATGCGCCGTTCCATCGGCGTCAGGCTGGCCACTTGGCGGCCCGCGCCGAAAACCTGCAGCGGGATCCGCAGCCGCGCCGAAAGAAAGGCTTGGTTGCCGCGCGGCTGGTCGTTCTGCATCTCGCCGCCGATCGTCAGGCGCGAGCCGTCCCACAGGCCGGGAACCTCGTCGACGGTGAATTCGACCCGTCCGCGCGGGCCCTGCACGGCACTGATCAGGTCGCTGTCGGAGGTGAAGCGGTAGCCGCCGGCGAAGAGTCGGAGCTGGCGGTCGGCGGTGGCCTCGAAGACCGGAACGCGGTAGCCGATTTCGGCATCGAAGCCGCCGAGGGAGCGTTCCTCGCCGCCGCGGAAGTAGACCTGGGTGCCGGTGATATACGCCTCGTTGAGGCTATCGACCTGGTGGCTGCGCCGGCCTTCCGGGATATAGGCGTTGGCGCGGAAATCCCAGTTCAGCGACAGCGCCTCGACGCCCACCGTGATCTGGTTGAAGTAGTTGGCATGCTCGGTTCGGCGCCGGTCGAAGAAGCCGTAGGTGCCGAGGTTCCAGCCCGACTCCAGCATGTGCCGCACGCCGAGGCCGTAATTGCCTTCCGAGCTGGCGCTGTCATCCATCCGCGCCTTGACGTTGCCGAACAGCAGCGTCGTGCCGTTCTGCAGCAGCGGCACGAACAGGTCGCCCTCGCCCAGGGCGCGGGTGGTGCCGAGCTTGCCTTCAAGATCGAGATGCGCGCCCCATTTGGGCGGCTGAAGCGCGGGAGACGGCGTGGTCTGGGCGAGCGCGGGCGCTGCCGCCAATAAGCACAATGTCACCCCCGCGAAAGCGGGGGTCCATCGTGCCGCTTGAGATCGCGCCAACCGAGGACGGTTGCGCGGGATGGACCCCGGATCGCGCCACGCGACGACGCGCGGCTTGTCCAGGATGACAGAACAAGGTGAAAGGCGGTCACCTACAAGTGTACGCATATCCCCCGACCCGCGACGCCCCTGTATCCCTTGCTCATTAACACATTGGTTTACGTGTGCAAGGGGAGCGCGCCTCACCCGGATGCCCCGACTCGCGCGATTCCGGGCGCGGTGTGGCGGACGGGAGACTCGTCCCGGGGCCGTGCGCTATAGAGGTTGCGCGCCCGGCCGGGCGACAAGAAACAGTCGTCACCCCCGCGCAAGCGGGGGTCCAGTCTTTTTTGAAGAGTCTGGATGCCCGCTTTCGCGGGCATGACGGATAGCGCAAAGGAAACGCCAGGACCGCTCGATGACCGACTCCCCCGTAAGAGAACGCATGGACTACGACGTGGTCATCGTCGGCGCCGGGCCGTCGGGCCTGTCGGCGGCGATCCGGCTCAAGCAGCTCGCCGCGGAGCAGGGGCACGAGGTCTCGGTCTGCGTGCTGGAGAAGGGGTCGGAGGTCGGCGCGCATATCCTCTCGGGCGCGGTGATCGATCCCATCGCGATAAACGAGCTGATCCCCGACTGGAAGGAGAAGGGCGCGCCCCTGACCACGCCGGTCACCGACGACCGCTTCCTGGTGCTCACCGCCGGCGGGTCTTTGCGCATCCCCAACCTGCTGCTGCCGCCGCTGATGAACAATCACGGCAACTACATCGTCTCCCTGGGCAATGTCTGCCGCTGGCTGGGGCAACAGGCCGAGGCGCTGGGGGTCGAGATCTATCCCGGCTTCGCCGCCGCCGAGACCCTGATCGAGGACGGCAAGGTGGTTGGTGTCGCCACCGGCGACATGGGCATCGGGAAAAAGGGTGAGAAGAAGGGCACCTTCGCGCCCGGCATGGAACTGCGCGGCAAGTACACCTTCTTCGCCGAGGGCGCGCGCGGCAGCCTGACCAAGTCCCTGTTCAAGGTCTTCAACCTGCGGGCGGGCGCCGATCCGCAGAAATTCGGCCTCGGCCTCAAGGAGCTCTGGCAGGTGACGCCGGAGCAGCATCACCCCGGCCGCGTCGTCCACTCCATGGGCTGGCCGCTCGATTCGAAGACCGGCGGCGGCTCCTTCCTCTATCACCTGGCCGAGGACCGGCAGGTGGCGGTGGGCTTCGTCGTTCATCTCGATTACCAGAACCCGCACCTCGCACCCTTCGAGGAATTCCAGCGCTTCAAGACCCATCCGGCGATCCGGCCGACCTTCGAGGGCGGCAAGCGCCTGTCCTATGGCGCGCGGGCGATCAACGAGGGCGGCCTGCAGTCGATCCCGGCTTTGGTCTTCCCCGGCGGAGCGCTGATCGGCTGCGCCGCGGGCTTCGTCAACCTGCCGCGCATCAAGGGCACGCACAACGCGATGAAGACCGGCATGCTGGCGGCGGAGGCCGCCTTCGCGGCGCTCAAGGGCGGCTCGGCCGGCGGCGAGATGCTCAGCGCCTATCCGGAGGCGTTCAAGCAGTCGTGGGCGTGGCGCGACCTGCACAAGGTGCGCAACGTCAAGCCGGCGTTGAAGCGCGGCATGTGGCTGGGCACGGCCCTGGGCGGCGTCCATATGTGGCTGAACGACCTGGGCCTCGGCTGGCTGGTTCCCGGAACCACGCGCCACGCCAAGGCCGACCACGAGACGCTGATGCTCGCCAAGGACGCGCCGAAGATCGCGTACCCGAAGCCCGACGGCGTGGTCAGCTTCGACCGGCTGTCGAGCGTCTTCCTCTCCAACACCAACCACGAGGAGGACCAGCCGGTCCACCTCAGGCTGCGCGATCCCGCACTACCGATCCGCGACAACCTGCCGGCCTTCGACGAGCCGGCGCAGCGCTACTGCCCGGCCGGCGTCTACGAAGTGGTGAACGAGGCCGCCGGCCCCCGTTTCCAGATCAACGCCCAGAACTGCGTGCACTGCAAGACCTGCGACATCAAGGACCCGGCGCAGAACATCGACTGGGCCGTGCCCGAAGGCGGCGGCGGCCCGAACTATCCGAATATGTGAGGGTGGTCGCGATTAACCACTGGCTCATGTGGTTTGGGGGGCTTCATGGGCAAGTATGATCGGCTAACCACGTACCTGCTTCGTCGGCCCGACAAGATTTGGCATGCCACCTTCGAAGAGATTGAATCTGTATTACGTAGTCGTTTGCCTCCGAGTGCGCGCCTATACAAACTTTGGTGGTGGAACGGCGGCCAAGGGCGTCAGTCTTACGGATGGCGAAATGCAGGGTGGCGAGCGGAAGGCGTCGACCTGAAAAGTGAAGAAGTGACGTTTCGCAAAATTGGCGAACGCGTAAAGGCTGATGCGCCTCTCCTTATTGAACACGGAGGGCCGGTGGGGCCAGCTGTGCCAGAAGCACCGGTGGGCCAGACAACAGTAGCGGAACTACGGATCGAACAAGACCACGAGCAGCTTTTGGCCTTGGCCAAATCGCTTGCTCAAATCGCCAAATTTGAAATCGATCGGATCGGTAGGGAGCGCCCGAACGATCCAGAAACTATTGCCAGTATTGAAAAGCAGCGAGACCTTCTGCTGCTGTTCGCGGTCGGTTTCGATAAAATCGCGGCCGCCTTAGAGGCTCTTGCAACAGGCCGGCCCACAAAGCCGATGCTCAATTTGGCGACTCGTGCTGTTAAGAGTGTTGGGGAGCAGATCAACAAGTGGTGGCAAGAGAATGGAAGTGAAGCTGTAGATTGGGGTGCGAGACTTCCGGTCTTTGCTGCGGGTGTCGCGGCGCTTGGTTGGGCAGGCGCAAATATGACGGTTGCCACAACGGCAGTGGCCGCGATCGTTGGCGGCAGCAAAGTAGTGGCGGTCCTGAAGAAGGGAAAGAGAAGGTAGCGCCCGCCCTTTTTCACGCCCGCAGATTTTGGGGACTCACTCCGCCATGACAGTCGCTAACACAAGGGCCGTAAAAGTGGAGCTCGCTGAGGCGGCGCGCCTTGCTGATCTCTACGGCGTCTCCCTGGACCTTCGCGCCGCAGCTTCATTTTGTCTGCGAGCCATTACCTTTGATGATGAACGCCGAGACTACTCGGACGTGGTTGAAGGGCTGGTCGCGGCGGCCGTCGTTCGTTACTTCCGTTGTTTCGCTGGCGGCCCGCGTCTGGGCCTGCTTAGGGACGACCTCAAGCATCTAGATGGCAAAGACTTGGCGGCGCACGACTATCTGAAGGCGCTTCGGGATAAATTCGTTGCGCACTCTGTTAATCCCTTTGAAGAAACTTTCGTGACGGTGACCGCTCGCGAATCAGATGGCGTCCTTTTCCCTATAGAATCTGTTCATCCGGGGCAGAGCCGGGTCATTCTTTCGTCTAACGAAGCCAGGGCGCTCGCTCACCTCATTTCAAACGTTTTAAGGCTGGTTGACGAGCGCATCGATGCTGAAGAAAAGCGCCTATTAAAGACAATCCAGGCACTACCGCTGGAAACGATTCACGCAGGCGATCTGCATACTCCTCGCGTGCTCAAGGATGAGGATGTCTTTAAGACACGGCCACAAACACGACGGCAGTAGTTCGGGCTGTAGCCCACGTTTGTGACGGAGCGCCTCACGCTAATTCCTCAGATTAGCTTCCGACGCGCGCCGCGAGCTTCGAGGAAATTAGGGCCAGAGTAAATAAGCGGCGGCGCTGCGCCTCACCGCAGCAGCCGGCGCTGCAGCAGGCTTTGCATGTCGCGGCGGCCATCGAGCACGCAATGGATGAAAACGCGCTGCGCCAGGATACGATAGATGATGCGATACGGCGCGACATGGGTCTCGCGGAACTCGCTTACGCCGAGCGCCCGCAACTCCTTCGGGATATTGCCGCGTTCCGGCAGCTGGGCGAGGCTGGCGCCGGCGTCCTCCAGGTTGCGGAGAACCGCATCGGCACGGGCGACCGACTCCTGGCCGGCAATGGTGCGGTAGATGTCCTGGAGGTCTGCCTTGGCGCCCTCGGTCAAGAGGACGCTGTGCCGCCTCCCGCGGCTCACGCCTTAACGCGACGCCGAATGTCGGCGAAGGCAGCGCGGAGCGGCTGAACCTTGCCGCTCTCGACCTCACGCGCGCCGAGCGCCAGGATCTTGAGCAGCGCCAGCGTCTCCTGGGTCTGCTCGTAGCTGGCGATGTCCTGCAGCACGGCCTTGGCTTCGCCGTTCACCGTCACGAAGACCGGGCCGGGATCCTCGGCCAGCCCGCGCAGCACCTCCGGCGCCTTGGCCTTGAGATAGCTGATCGATTTCACTTTATTGGAGAGCTTCATGGGACTGAATTTAGACCGAATTCGGTCCGATTAAAAGAGTGCTCTTTTCCGGTGCCTTACGCTTTCTCCGGAGTGCCTCACGCTAATCCTTCGGATTAGCTGCCGGCACTTGGCGCCAACGCTTCGCGTTGCGCTCAAGCCGGCTGCCGTTTCCGATACAGCTTCGCGTGCTCCGGCGTGTACTCGGCCAGCGGCCCGGCCTTGATGTCGCCCGGTGAGATGAGCGCGGGATCCTTGAGATAGACCTGCGCCCCGCGATGCGCGCCCTCGCCGGGGATGGTCACGGCGATCGTGCGGCGGCGATAGCCGTCGGGCTCGGCGATGCGCTCCAGCCGGTCCATGCCGGCGAGTGTCTCCTCATCGACCTCGTAGAGCTCGCCGGTGACGTGCAGGCCTTCGCCCGGCCGGTCGAGGAGCCAGGGCGAGCGGCGCTCGCCCACCAGGTAGAGCGGCCAGAGCTGGTGCGTCACCGCGCGCCCCACGCGCCGCCCGCGATTGATCGCCTGGTTCGGGAACCCCTGTTTCAGGGTGCCGTAGACGAAGACGAGGGTCATCAAGCCAGAATCTTGGCTTGGGCGGGGATCACGGTCCAGCGTCTTTTGGGCGGGGGGGTGCCTGGCGCCCCTTCGCCCCGGAGCGCCTGTCGCGGGCCTGGCGCGCCGGGGTTAGGCTTCCGTTCAGCCCTCTTGTCTAAAACCTCCGGGCGCCTAGATTCTGGCCGCCTGAACACCGAAACTTCCGGAAGTCTTTAGGAAAACTGTCGATGCCCAGCGCCCCGCCCGCGAAGACGCCGCCCGCACCCGGTCCTGGCGAGGCCGCCATCGGCGCCTTGCGCCTGTTCGGGCTGGAGGGCCGTATCGATCTCGGCGCGCAGGTGACCTCCATCCTGGAGGCGGCCCTGGCCGACGAGCGCGAGAAGCTCGATTCCTTCGTGCAGATCGACGCGGCGAACTACCTTCTCTACCTCCGCAACCCGGTTGAAGAAGAGGCGCAGTTCGACGCCAACCTCCTGTCCGAGGATTTGCGCCAGAAGCTCGACGCGGCGCTGACGATCGGCCCCGATCTCCGGGTGCGCACCGTGGTCCTCACCCTTCCGCTGCACACCCTGACGGCGGCGATCGGCACGCCGGCGACCCTGCTCGGCCTGATCGAGCGGAGCTGGGCGGAAAAGAAGAAGCGCGAGCGCCAGGCGACCGAGGCGCTGCGCGCGGCCGCCCCCGTGGCGGCCGGGGGCGGAGGGGCGAACCTCTCCGACATCACCTACGGCCGCGACGACATCGACAACGCGCTGGCCGGGCTGACCCCGGCGGAGCTCGACACGCTGCCCTTCGGGGTCATCAAAATCACTCGCCAGGGCACGATCCTGCAATTCAACAAGAAGGAAGGCCAGCTCACCAACCTCGTGCCCGGCGATATCATCGGTCGCAATTTCTTCCGTGACATCGCGCCCTGCACCAACCGGCGCGAGTTCCTCGGCCAGTTCGTCGCCGGCGCCAAAAGCGGCAAGCTCGACGTGAAGTTCAATTACCTGTTTGATTTCCGCATGAAGCCGCGCCGCGTCACGGTGCATCTCAAGAAGTCGTACCATGACGAGCATTACTGGATTCTGATCGACATGGCCGGAGATTCGGGGTGAGGACCGCGTTCGCCCCTCTGGACAAAACGTCTAGGGCTCCCTATATGCAGCGGAGCCGGTGGTCTGGCCAGCGGCCCGCTCTTTCTCCTGGTGAATAACCGTTCTGAGCCGCCCCGTCGGCGCCGTGGCGGCGCCTGACTTCGGCGTCTTCGTGCCTCATTGTCGCCTTGTCAGTTACACGAAAACGCTAACCCCTGAACTTTCCAGAGAAAACGCCTGCCTTGTTTGTCTTTAATTGGGCGGCCGATTTCTCCACAGCCTAACGCCTTGATCGGCCGGAGGGTGCGATGTGAGACACCTGTATCATCTGTATCATATCTGTACCGTATCGCGGCCAGTCCGCCTCAATCGTCATGGTTTCGCCGCCAGCCTCGCTCGTTTGAGTACGAAGAACATGAAGACGCCGGCCGTGCCGAACATGACCAGGCTGTAGATGCCGCCCGGCACCATCATGGTCGTGCTGCCGAGCAGGGTCACGGAGACGAAGATCGCCAGGGTGCCGTTCTGCAGCCCGCATTCGATGACGATGGCGGTGCGCTGGCGCTCGTTGAGGCCGGTGGCGCCGGCCAGGATCCAGGCCCCGGCCATGACCGAGAGGTTGAGGATCAGCATCGCCAGCCCCGACTGGGCGAAGTAGCCGGCGATATTGGCGCGCTCGCTGTAGACCGCGCCGACTATGATCAGCACGAAGAGCACCGAGGCGACGTGGCGCGCCGGGGTTTCGAGCTTCAGGGCCAGCGCCGGCTGGAAGTGGCGCATGGCCATGCCGGTCATTACCGGAATATTGGTGACCATGAAGACGCCGACGATGGTCCCGGCGACCGAGATCGTCGGTGCGGCGTCGGTCGCCATGAAATGCTGGATGGCGACGCTGACGATCACCGGCATGGTGAAGACGCTGACCACGCTGATCACCGCGGTCAGCGACACCGCCAGCGCCGTGTCGCCCTTGGCCAGGTGGGTGAGCAGGTTGGAGGTGGCGCCGCTCGGGCAGGCGGCGAGGATGACGACGCCGACCTTGAGCGCCGGGTCCATCGGCCACAAGGCCGCCACCAGCCAGCCCAGGGCCGGCAGCATGACCATCTGGCCGAAGGCGCCGATGACGAAGGCCTTGGGCGCGGTGACCACGCGCTTGAAATCGTCGACCACCAGCGCCAGGCCCAGCGACAGCATGATGAAGGCCAGCGACAGCGGCAGAAAGAGCTGCGTGACGACGTTCCCGCTCATGATCCCCCCGAATGCCCGGAACTCAATGTCACCCCCGCGAAAGCGGGGGTCCAGTCTTTTCCGGAGAAGACTGGATGCCCGCTTTCGCGGGCATGACGATCGTGCTTTACGGAGCGCGCGGGCCGCGCTCGCGCGTCTCTCTCCAGCCGATAAACAGCCCGGAGCTGATGATCAGCGCCGCCCCCAGCCAGGTGTAGGCGTCCGGCAGGTCGCCGAACAGCAGATAGCCGACCGTCACCGCGCCGACGATCTGCCAATAGGTGAAGGGCGAGACCACGCTGGCGGTGGCGTAGGTCATGGCGCGCGCCACGCAGTAATGGCCCAGGCCGCCGAGTATGCCGAGGCTGGCGAGCAGCAGGACGTGGACGAGCGAGTGGGGCGTCGTCCAGAAGAACGGCACCACGGCGGTCATCACCAGCGTGCCGACCAGCGCCGAGTAAACCACCGAGGTCTCCGGCCGGTCGTGCCCGGCGACATGGCGCGTCAGGAGCTGGTAGGTCCCGTAACAGAAGGCGCTGGCGACCATGAACAGCGAGGCCCACTGGAAGACCTCGCTGCCCGGGCGGATGACCACCAGCACGCCGAGGAAGCCGACCGCCACGGCAGCCAGCCGGACGAGGCTGAGCCTCTCGCCGAGGAACGGCACGGCGAGCAGGGCGACGATGAAGGGCGAGGCGAAGCTGATCGACGAGGCCTCGGCCAGCGGCATGTACTTGACGCCGGTGAAGAAGCAGGTGGTCGAGGCGAGCAGGACCAGCGAGCGGGCGATCTGGTGGCGGGGCCGTACCGTGCGCGCCAGCCGCCACCAGCCGTGGCGCGGCCCGAACAGCAGCATGACGAAGACCAGATGCGAGGCGGTACGCGCCCAGATGATCTGCTCGGTCGGGTAATGGGCGCTCAGCACCTTGACCAGGCCGTTCATCACCGGGAACAGCGAGGCGGCCAGGCACATGAACAGGATGCCGAGCAGCGGCCGCTGCGCCACGCCGGTCACGAGGTTTGACATTTATGTTTCTGCGCGGGCGGCTCGATGTTTCGGAGTGTCGTTATAACGCATCGCGCCGCCCGACGCCCCCTCACCCTGACCCTCTCCCCATCTTGCGCCCCTGCCGCCGTCTTCGGGGGAGAGGGTTAGGGTGAGGGGGGCTCCTCCCCATATATAAGGACAGAGCCACGAGCGAGTCGCTGCCAGTCCCGCCATGACCTCTTCTTCTCCCCCCGACGTCCTGATCCTCGGCGCCGGCGCCTCCGGCCTGATGGCGGCGCGCACCCTGGCGCAGGGCGGGCGGCGCGTGACCCTCCTCGAGGCGAAGCCGCGCTGCGGCGGGCGCATCTTCCCGCTTTCCGTGGCCGAGTTCGGCTACAAGGCCGAGGCGGGGGCGGAGTACATCCACGGGGCCGCGCCGGTGACCCGCGGGCTGCTCGACGAGGCCGGGCTGTCGGCGGTGACCGTCTCGGGCCGGCGCTGGAGCCTGCGGAACGGCGCCTGGGTGCCGCGCGAGGCGGCGCCGCACGAGGACCGTTTCCTGGCGGCGATGAAGGCGCTGCAAACCGATCTGCCCGTGGGCGAATTCGTGGCGAAGCATTTCGCCGGGCCTGAGTACGAGGCGCTGCGCCAGCTGGTCGCCCGCGAGACCGAGGGCTACAACGCCGCCGACCTCGACCGCTTCAGCACCTTCGCGCTGCGCGACCAGTGGCTCGATCCCCATGCCGAGCGGCAGGAGCGGGTGGTCGAGGGCTATGGCGCGCTGGTCGATTTCCTCGCGGGCCGCTGCCGCGAGGCCGGTGTGGCGATTCACCTCGACACAGCAGTGACGGGGATCGAGGTCGAGGGCGAGCGGGTCGTCGCGCGCTGCCACGGCGGCGCCGTCTTCGCCGCCCGGGCCGCGATCCTCACCGCGCCGCTGCCGGTGCTGCGCCGCCTCACGCTGCCCGCTGACCTGCGCGAGCGCGTGGCGGCGGCCGACGCCGCCACCGGCTTCGGCGACGTGGTGAAATTCCACCTGCGCTTTCGCGAGGCCTGGTGGCTCCGCGAGCCTGGCGGCCGGTTCGCCGACCTGGGATTCCTGCTCGGCGCCGAGACCGCGGTGCCGGTCTGGTGGACGCAGTATCCGGCCCTGCACCCGGTGCTCACCGGCTGGTGCTCGGGGCCGAAGCTGGCGGGCGTCGCGGCGCTGCCGCCGGAGGAAAGGATCGGGATCGGGCTCGCCTCGGTGGCCGAAATTTTCCGCCGGCCGGTGGCGGCGCTGAGGCAGGAGCTGGTCGCCGCGCGCGCCACGCATTGGGGCGAGGATCCGTTCGCCCGCGGCGCCTACTCCTATCCGACGCTGGAGACGCAAGGGGCACTGGCCGCACTCCGCAAGACGGCCAGCGGCGCGGTGCACCTGTGCGGCGAGGCGCTCTATGTCGATGGCGAGACGGGGACGGTCGAGGCGGCGCTGGCCAGCGGCCTGGCGACGGCGCGCGCCCTGCTCGCCGGACGATAGGCCTCATCCTGAGGAGCCCACGATCGACGTAAAGAACACCCTTCGAGGCTCGCTACGCTCGCACCTCAGGGTGAGGTTTTGATCGTAAGCGTCTCGAAGGATCAGTCCGCGGCATTGGCGTTGGCGGCCATGGCTGAATTCGCGGCCCGGCCGGCGACGTAGACCGGCACGTCGATCCAGAAGCAGCTGCCTTCGCCCGGCGTGCTGGTGAAGCCAATCGTCCCGCCCATCAGCTCGATCAGGCGCTTGCTCAACGCCAGGCCGATGCCCGTGCCTTCGACGCGCTCTTCGGCGCCCAGCCGGTTGAAGAGCTGGAAGAGCTCCGCATGCAGCTCCGGCCGGATGCCCTGGCCGGTATCGGTGATGGCGATGCGCACATGTTCCCCGCCCTGGGGATCGTCGCGCCGCTCGTAGGCCAGGCGCACGCTACCGCCCGGCCGGTTGTACTTGACGGCGTTGGAGCCGAGATTGATCAGCACCTGCGCCAGGCGCATGCGGTCGGCCTTTACCGGCGGCACGCCCAGGCCGAAATCACCGGGCAGCACGGTGATGCCGGCCTTCGCCGCGCTCGTCTTCAGCGTGGCGACCACCGACTTCATCACCGGCACGAGATCGACGTCGTGCAGGGTCATGGCGAGCTTGCCGGCATCGATGCGGCTGAGGTCGAGGATGTCGTTGATCAGCGACAGCAGGTGCTTGCCGCTGGCCTCGATCTGCGCCGCGAACTCCTTGTGCTTGTCGGCCAGGTGGCCGAAATGCGGCTCCTGCAGCAGCTCGGCGAAGCCCAGCACGGCGTTCATCGGCGTGCGCAGCTCGTGGCTCATCAAGGCGAGGAATTCCGACTTGGCGCGGTTGGCGTTGTCGGCCGACTGCTTCAGGCGCTCCATGCGCCGCTCGCCGCGCTCCGCCTCGTCGCGCTCGCGTTCGCGCGCCTCGATCAGTTCGGCGGCCTTGGTCAGCGCCCGGCCGAGCTCGTTCACCTCGGCGATCTCGACGGGCGGGATCTTGATCCGCTCACCCGTGCCCAGCGCCAGGGCCGGCGCGGCGAGCGCGCCGAGCGAGCGGTTCACCCGCCCCAGGATGGCCCGGGCGGAGAGCACGCCGATCAGGAGGAGCAGGATGGCCAGCGCCAGATTGAGGACCAGCGCCTGGTGCAGGCCGGTGGTCACCGTCGTGATGGGGGCGGCCATGGTGATCATCCAGCCGGTGCGGGGGCTGCGGCTGAAACCACCGAGCAGCGGCTCGCCGTCGGGGGCGAGGAGCGTGTAGGTGCCTTCGTCGAAGTCGGCGGTCTGCGCCAGCATCTCCGGCGCGGGCTTGGTGCCGGCGAGATTGTCCGGGCCGGCGGTGATGGCGCCGATCGTGCCGTTGCGGTCGAGGATCGAGACGACCCAGCCGGCCGGGATCTTCTGGCGGCGAAGCACCTCGCCCAGGCGCTCGGAGAACATGCCCATGCCGATCATGTACTTGACCTCGCCGCCCACGCGCACCGGCGTGGAGGTGCCGAGCACCAGGCGGCCGGTCGCCGGCCCGCGGAACAGGTCGGAGACCACCGGCCCGTTCGCCTCGATCGCCCGGTTGATCATGCGCAGGTCGGTCTCGCGCGGCAGCGGGGCGCCGAAGGGCCGGATGGTGTTGAGCAGCTGCTGGCCGTTGGGCGCATGCAGCACGATGTTGCTGGCCACCTGGGTCGGGACCAGCGTCTGCAACTCGTCGTAGAAGGCGCGCAGGTCGCCGGTCTGCAGGTGCTTGGAGGCGGCGAGCACCTGGAGCACCTGGAGGAAGCCGTTGATGTCGGCGTCGACCGCCTGCATCAGGGCGCGGGCCGTGGCGATCATGTCGCGCTCGAGGCTGGCGCGCTCGCGCTGGTAGGACTGCACGATGAGGAAGCCGGCGACCAGGGCCGCGGGCAGGATGCAGCCGATCACCAGCCAGCCCAGCCAGAACCGCATGGTCCGGCTGCGTCGTCCAAAGGGCAGAAGGTGGGTTGGCATTACGGTGCGGCACTCAGCAAATACAAGGCGGAGCCCCCCGAGCTCGCGAGGCTCACTGACTACCTCGAAATGATGAATAATCATTAAACCTGAGCCCCTGACGCAGGGAGACCCGATGTCCGATTCCACCGCCGCACCCATCCCCCCGGACATGGCCGGCCTGCATCCCGAGATTCCGCTCGACGGAACCCGGTCGCCGGACGAGTTCATTGTCTCGGCCATGCTCTGGGTGCCTCCCTCCCCGGGGCCCACCTCCTCGCAGGATAAGGGGCGCTACCTCCTGCAGCTGCGCGACGACAAGCCGGGGCTGCCCTTGCGCGATCACTGGGCCTTCTTCGGCGGCCATGTCGATCCCGGCGAAAGCGGGGAAGCGGCCCTGGTGCGCGAGCTCGACGAAGAGCTCGGCTATCGCGTCCACGCCTTCCGCTGGTATTTCGAGAGCATCGCCGTTCTGCCACGGCGCAAGGCGCGGGTGGTGCGCAAGGTCTTCTACCTGGTGCCGATCACCGCGGCCGATATGGGCGCCATGGTCCAGGGCGAAGGCGCTGATATGCGCCTGTTCACGTTGCCCGAGCTGCTGGCCCTGCCGCGCGTCGCCCCGCACGACCTGGCGGTAGTCATGACCCACGCCCGCGAGCACCTGATTTATGTAGAATAAGCCGCCGCATTCGAAGGAGCGGAACCCGATGAGCCTCGAATTCCTGATCACCTCGTTCATCGTCGTCGTCTCGCCGGGAACCGGCGTGCTCTACACCCTGGCCGCCGGCCTGTCGCGCGGCAGCCGCGCCAGCATCGTGGCGGCGTTCGGCTGCACGCTCGGCATCGTGCCGCACATGGCCGCGGCCATCCTCGGCCTCGCCGCCCTGTTGCATACCAGTGCGCTCGCCTTCCAGCTCTTCAAGTATCTCGGCGTCGCCTATCTGCTCTACATGGCCTGGAGCACGCTGCGCGAGGGCGGGGCGCTGCGCGTGGAGAAGGACATCGACGCCCGCTCGGCCGCCCAGGTGACCGCGCATGCCATCCTGATCAACATCCTCAATCCCAAGCTGTCGATCTTCTTCCTCGCCTTCCTGCCGCAGTTCATCAGCACCGAGGAGGCGGCCCCGCTTGCCGCCATGCTCGGCCTGAGCGGCGTGTTCATGCTCATGACCTTCGTGGTCTTCGTCGGCTATGGCCTGTTCGCCGCCGCCATCCGCGAGCATGTGATCTCGCGGCCCCTGGTCCTCACCTGGATGCGCCGGGCCTTCGCCGGCGCCTTCGCCGCCCTGGGTGCCAGGCTGGCCTTCTCGGAGCGCTGAGAAAAAGAATCCCCTCGCCCCCGTTCTTCGGGGGAGAGGGGCAAGAGCTAAGACGCGGGCTCGGCTTCCGGCATCCGGCCGAAGCGGCCGGCGTTGAAGTCGATCATCGCCTGCTGGATCTCCCGCTTCGTGTTCATCACGAACGGGCCGTAGCCGACGACGGGTTCGCCGATCGGCTCGCCGGTGAGCACCAGCACCTTGGCCTCCGCCTCCGCGGCGATTGCGGCCGAGGTGCCGTCGCGCTCCAGTAGGACGATCTCACCTTCACCGGCGCTCGTGCCATTGATCGTGGCCTTGCCGGCGACGACCACGAAGGCCGCGGTGTGGCCTTCAGGCAACTCGAACGTCGCTTTGCCCGTGACCCGCACGTCCCAGACATTGACCGGGGTGAAGGTATGCGCCGGCCCGCGCTCCTCGCCGAAGCGTCCGGCGATCACCCGCACCTCGCCAGCGCCGCCGGGCAGCGTCACGGCGGGGATGTCGGCGGTCGTGATCGACTGGTAGCCGGGCACGACCATCTTGTCCTTGGCCGGCAGGTTGACCCAGAGCTGGATCATGCGGAACGGACCGCCGCGGCGGCCGAACTCCGGCGCATGGAACTCCTCGTGCAGGATGCCGCTGCCGGCGGTCATCCACTGCACGTCGCCGGGGCCTATCGTTCCACCTTTACCCGTCGAATCGCGATGCGCCACGGCGCCCTCATAGACGATGGTTACCGTCTCGAAACCGCGATGCGGATGCTCACCCACGCCACGCTGCTCCTGGGTCGGCTCGAAGGTCGCCGGGCCGGCGAAATCGAGCAGCAGGAACGGGTCGAGCTGGCGGCTGTGGTCGCTGTAGTTGAACAGCGAGCGCACGGGAAAGCCGTCGCCGACCCAGTGCTGGCGCGGGTTGGACAGGACAGTCTGGACCTTCTTCATGGCAGATCTCCGGTAAGGCCCACAACGTAAGCATTGGCTGCCGCGCCGCCAACCCGCGCCCGGTGCATGGCTGTGCCCCGGGCCTGACGGCCTCCTGGCGCTTGACCCCGCGCCGGGCTCATACCCACGCAAAAGCTTTCATGCCTCGGAGCGGCAGGATTGCGGCTGCTTCGGTGTAAGTCCCCCCAGTGCCTGGCATGAAGCCGGGCACTGCAGGGGTCGGAATGCTGATCGGGGTCGCTCGCGCGGAATCGCGCGCCGGGCCCGGCTGCCCGCCTTTGATCAAAAGACGACGCTCAGCAGGGATCAGCCGCCCGAAGGGAATCTTATGGTCACGTCAGCCACCGCAAACGAGAACCGCCCGGCCGACGCCGTCGATCTGGCGGCCCTCAAGACCCGCCAGCAGGGTGCCTGGTCGTCGGGCGACTATGCCGTTGTCGGCACGACCTTGCAGATCGTCGGCGAGCAGTTGTGCGAGGTGCTCGACCTGCGCGCCGGCGAGACGGTGCTCGACGTCGCCGCCGGCAACGGCAATGCGAGCCTCGCCGCCGCGCGCCGCTGGTGCAACGTCATCTCGACCGACTACGTCCCGGCTCTGCTCGAGCGCGGGCGCGCCCGCGCCGCCGCCGACGGGCTGTCCATCGAGTTCCGCGAGGCCGACGCCGAATCCCTGCCGTTTGCCGACGCGGCGTTCGACGCGGTGGTTTCGACATTCGGGGTGATGTTCACGCCCGACCAGGAGGCCGCCGCGGCCGAGATGCTGCGCGTTTGCAAGCCGGGCGGCCTGATCGGCATGGCCAACTGGACCCCCGAGGGCTTCATCGGCCAGGTCTTCAAGACCATGGCCCGGCACCTGCCGCCGCCGGCCGGCGCGAAGTCGCCGGCCCTGTGGGGCACGCCGGGGCGGCTGGCCGAGCTGTTCCCGCCGCCGGCATCCATCAAGTTCATCCCGCGCAGCTTTGTCTTTCGCTATTGCTCGCCCGACCACTTCCTCCAGGTCTTCCGCACGTATTACGGGCCGGTGCTCAAGGCGTTTGCCGCCCTCCCGCCGCTCAACCAGGTGGCGCTCGAGCGTGATCTCCAGGAGCTCATCGAGCGCTTCAACCGCTCGGGCGACAAAACCATGGTCGTGCCCAGCGAATACCTCGAAGTCGTCATCACCCGTCATTGAGGAGAAAGCCCATGAAGATCATCGTTCCGCTGGCCGCGCTCGCGGCCCTGCTCGTCGGCTGTGCCGGCTCGCAGCCGGTTGCCACGGTCGCCGTGCCCGAGCCGCTCAAGCCGCCGGCTGGCGAGGTGCTCGCCCTGGTCGTGCCCGCGAAGGGCGTGCAGATCTACGAATGCCGCGCCGCCAAGGACAAGCCCGGCGTCTTCGAATGGGGCTTCGTCGCCCCCGAGGCCGAGCTCTTCGACACGCGCGGCAGCAAGATCGGCAAGCACTACGGCGGCCCGAGCTGGGAAGCCGCCGACGGCAGCAAGCTCACCGGTGCGCTCAAGGGCCGCGCCGATGCCCCGCGCTCGGGCGACATCCCGTGGCTGCTGATCGGCACGACGGCCTCGGGCCCGCAAGGCTCGTTCAGCAAGGTGAGCTTCATCCAGCGCGTCAACACGGTCGGCGGCGTCGCCCCCACCGCCGCCTGCGGCCAGGCCAATTCCGGCGCCACCGCGCGTATCCCCTACACGGCGGACTACTACTTCCTGGGCGAGGCCAAGGCGACAGGCGCGGTCACGACCGCCCCGAGCGAGAGAAAGTACTGAGCTTCCCGCGTCCTCTCCCTAGAGGCCTTCTCTGCCGCCCGGCCGAGAAGGTCTCGGCCCTCTCTCCTTCCCCCGAGGGAGAGAGGGATCTTTTCGAGCGAAAGAACGGCGATATGGAAATGATCCGCAGAGACGCAGCATTCAGTGCCGGTACCTGGTTCAAGACCGCGCCGGCGGTCGCGCTGACGGTCCTCCTGTTCACCGGCGGCCTCGGCATCGCCCTGGTCTGCGCCCAGACGCCGCCCCAGCCGAAACCGTGGAAGACGCTCGCCGAGTACAAGAAGGACTACGGGCGCCCGGCCTCCGTGCCCTACCTCGCCGACAATCCCTATTCGCCGGAGAAGGCGCGCCTGGGCGAGATGCTGTTCTTCGATCCGCGGCTGTCCGGCTCGAACGCCATCTCCTGCGCCAGCTGCCACCTCCCGGGCATCGCCTGGAGCGATGGCGTGCCCAAGAGCTTCGGGCACGCCGGAACAGTCCATGTCCGCAATTCGCCCACACTTCTGAACCTGGCCTGGACCGAGCAGACGGCCTGGGACGGGCGAACCATCGAGCTCGAAGGGCACGTGAAGGGGCCGATCGCCAACCCCCGGGTGATGAACCAGCCGCACGACCAGCTCATCACCGAGCTGTCGGCGATCGGCGGCTACCGCACGCTGTTCAAGGCCGCTTTCCCCAGCGACGGCATCACCATCGACAACGTCGTCAAGGCCATCGCCGTCTTCGAGCGCGGCCTGGTGTCGGGCGAAGCGCCCTTCGACCGCTGGATCGCCGGCAACGAGCGGGCGATCTCCGAACCGGCGAAGCGCGGCTTCCTCCTGTTCAACACCAAGGCGAACTGCGCCGCCTGTCACTCCGGCTGGAGCTTTACCGACAGCAGCTTCTACGACATCGGCCTGGCCGATGCCGACGAAGGGCGGATCAAGATCCTCAACCTGCCGAGCATGAGCCACGCCTTCAAGACGCCGACCCTGCGCGAGATCGGGCGCACCGCTCCCTACATGCATGACGGGTCGATTCCCGATCTGACCAGGGTCGTCGAGCACTACAACCGCGGCGGCGACGTCAAGCGCGAGAGCCTTTCCACGGATGTGCGTCCGCTCAATCTCAGCAAGGCGGAGATCGCCGACATCGTCGAGTTCATGCTCACGCTCAGCGCGCCGGCGAAGCCCTATCCCGTGCCGGTCCTGCCGATGATCGACCACGCGGCGCGCTGATCACCTGCCGACAACCCGAGGGAAACCCGATGCATCGTTACGTTCTGCCTGTCCTTGTCGCCGCCGTCGCCGCCGTGAGCACCTACGCGCTCGCCGCGAGCAGCACCGTCGTCCAGTCCGACAAGAAGTTCTCGACCACCGAGATGACTATCTCGAAGGGCGACGTGGTCGTCTTCAAGAACGACGATCCGTTCACGCACAACGTCTACTCCCAGTCGCCGGGAATCGCCTTCGAGCTGAAGGTGCAGAAGCCCGGTGAATCGAGCGATATCAAGTTCGACCGGGAGGGTACGGGCGAGGTGCGCTGCGCCATCCACCCGCAGATGAAGATGAAGCTGACGGTCAAGTAGCCGCTTCTCTCTTCCGCCCTGTACGGCAGCCGCCATGCGCATCCGGGGCAAGATCCTCGTCGGGCTTGCCGTCGTCATCGTCCTGACGATGGCGATGGGAGGATACGCGGTCATCGGGCTGCGGCAGGCGGCCGCACTGACCGAGCGGCTTTATGACGGGCCGCTGATGGCCAGTGACTTCGCCGGTTCGGCGATGACCAATTACACGCGGCTCGATCTCGCCGTCGTGCGCGCGCTGGCGCGGATCGGCGCCGGCCTGGAGCCCAACGGCGCCGACATCAAGAAACACGAGGAAGCCATCCTCGACGACCTGGCGATCGTCGAGGAGCGCGCCGGCGACCCGGAAAGCCTGGCGCGGGTCGAAGCCGTGCGCGAGGCCCTGGGCCAGTGGGTCGGGTTACGCGACCGGCTGTTCGCCGGGACGGCCGACGACAGTCTCGCGGCGGCGATGGCCGGTTTGCTGCGCTCGCTCGAAGCCAAGCTGACGATCCTCAACGAGGCCGCCAAGGAGCAGGGCTACAACTTCCGCCAGGAGGCCGGGCGCATCGTCGAGACCGTCGTGCTCGCGCTCTCCGCCGTGGCGTTCTTCACCGTGGTTGTCGCGACCATCGTCGGGCTCATGCTCGCCCGCAACATCGGCTGGCCGATCAGCGCGATGACCGCGGCCATGAGCCGGCTCGCCGCCGGCGACCTTGCCGTCGACGTTCCCGGCAGCGGGCGGGCCGACGAGATCGGGGACATGGCCGCTGCCGTCTCGTTCTTCCGCGAGAACGCGATCGAGAACGAGCGGCTGCGAGCCGAGACCGCGAAGCTGACCGCCGAATCCGAGGCGCGCCGCCAGCGCCGGACGGCCGAAATGGCCGAGACGGTCCGCGACACCGCCGTTGCGGTCGATTCGATCGCCGCGGCGACCGGCAGCGTCGATGACGCGGCGCAGGGCATGGCGAAGCTTGCCGGCGACGTGCTGGCGGAAAGCCGGGCCGTCGCCGCCGCCTCCGAGCAGGCGCTGATCAACGCGCAGACCGTTTCCTCGGCGGCCGAGGAGCTGTCGGCCTCGATCCGCGAGATCTCGACCCAGGTCGTGCGCGCCTCCGGGGTCACCCGGCACGCCGTGTCCAGCGGCGAGAACGCGCAGGCGACGATCCGCTCGCTCGCCGATCTCGTGGCGCGGATCTCGGAGGTCAGCAAGCTCATCGGCGAGATCGCGGGCCGCACGCACCTGCTGGCGCTCAACGCCACGATCGAAGCGGCACGCGCCGGCGACGCCGGCCGCGGCTTTGCCGTCGTCGCCTCCGAGGTGAAGGACCTGGCGAGCCAGACCAGCCGCTCGACCGAGGACATCGACCGGCAGGTGGGCGAGGTCCTCGCCGCGACCCAGGACGCCGTGGCCGCGGTCGCCGAGATCGGCGAGCGCATACGCGAGGTCGACGGCGTGGCGAGCTCCATCGCGGCGGCGATGGAGCAGCAGGCCTCCGCCACGCAGGAGATCGCCCGCAACGTCGCGCAGACAGCGGAGGCTTCGCGCCAGGTCTCCTCGAAGATCCAGTTCGTCAGCCGCGAGATCAACGCGGTGAGCACAAGCTCGGCCGAAGTGCGTGTCTCGATCGCCACGGTGACGCAGGACATCGCGGGTCTGCGCCGCATCTCCGAGCGGCTGCTCAGCACCTCGGATGGCGGCGCCGAGCGCCAGGGTGATGCTCCCTGATGGATGACTCTCTCGCCCCGTTTTCGGGGAAGAGGGCAGGGTGAGGGGACGATCCGGTGTTCACGATCCCCTCACCCTGCAGCGCGTCTGTGCGTTTACGCACAGCACCCGGCTTTTCTTTCTTCGCGCAATAGCCTGCCCAGAGCCGTCGCCCGGGGAATAAGCCGGGGTCACGCGCACTACAAGGACATCTCGTCCACCACCTCACGCGACGGAACATGGAGGTATGCCATGAACAAGCTGATCAGACCGGCGGCGGCACTGGCCGCGGTATTCTTCTGCGCAACGGCGGCCATGGCGGATGAGGCGCTGCGGCGCGACGCCGCCTCGCTCTTCGGCCGGCTCGAGCCGGTGTCGCCAGTGGTCCTCGCCTCGCCCGAGGTCGAGCTTGGCCGGGCGCTGTTCTGGGACGAGCGCCTGTCGCTCGACGGCAAGACCTCCTGCGGCAGCTGCCATTTCGCCCGTGACTGGGGCGCCGACCGCATGAAGTTCTCGCTCGACGCGCGCGGCGAGTTCACCTCCCGTCACTCGCCGACGGTGTTCAACACCATGGGCCAGTCGACCCTGCGCTGGCTGGGCGACCGCCGGGACGGCGCCCACCAGGCCGAGGGCTCCCTGACCGGCTCGCTCGGCTTCTCCTCGAAGCAGGCGGCGGTCGCGGCGCTGTCCCGGCTCCATTACGCGGACCTCTTCCGCGCCGCCTATCCGAACCAGGCCGAGCCGCTCACTACCGAGAACTACGGCAAGGCGGTGGCCGCCTACGAGGCGACCCTGGTGACCCCGGCCCCCTTCGACCGTTTCCTCGCTGGCGACGACAGCGCGCTCGACGCCCGGCAGAAAGAGGGCTTGCGGCTTTTCGTCAGCACCGGTTGCGGCACCTGCCATGCCGGCCCCTTGCTCGGCGGCGATCTGTTCCAGCGCTTCGGCGTGACCCGGGAGTACTGGCAGGCGACCAAGTCCGAGCGCATCGATGTCGGTCGCTTCGCCGTGACCAAGAAGGAAGAGGACAAGTACGTCTTCCGCGTGCCGATGCTGCGCAACGTGGCCAAGACCGCCCCTTATTTCCACGACGGCTCGGTCGAGCGGCTGGACGAGGCGGTGCGCATCATGGCCGACCTGCAGTTCGGGCGTACGCTCGACGAAGCCGAGACCGCGGCCATCGTCAGCTTCCTCGACTCGCTGACCGGCGAAGTGCCGGCGCACTACACGCGGCCGAGGAAGCTGCCGGCGGAGTGAGACTCAAGAAATCCCCTCACCCCCGCTCTCGGGGGGAGGGGACGAAGAGCTACTTCTTGGCGGGCACCTTGCCCATCTCCTTGAGCACCTCGTTGGCCGCCTTGAAGGCGTCGAGGCCGGCGGGGATGCCGCAATAGACCGTGGCGTGCAGCAGCGTCTCCATGATCTCGTCCACCGAGACGCCGTTGTTGATGGCCCCCTTGGTGTGCAGCTTGATCTCGGGCGAGCGGTTGAGCGCCGTGAGCATGGCGAGGTTGAGCAGGCTGCGCGTCTTCTTGTCGAGGCCGGGCCGCGTCCAGGCATAGCCCCAGCACCATTCGGTGGTGATGCGCTGGAAGGCCATGGTGAAGTCGTTGGCGTTGGCGAGCGAGCTGTCGACGTAGTCGGCGCCGAGCACGGCCTTGCGCACCTTGAGGCCGTTGTCGAACAGGGCTTGGGTTTCCTTGGCAGCGGTCATGTTTTCCTCCGGCTGGGTTGTTCGTGACGGCGATCACTGGCGGACGCCGCGATCGAGCAAAGTATGCCATCATGGCGACGATTGGCGAGGGGAGGCGGGGATGCGGCGACGTCTGGCGCTGACTGGCATCGTATCCGTTCTGGTTCTTGTCTTCTCCGGCGCGCAGGCCCAGGACGCGCCCCGCGACGTCGCGGGGCGCTGGACCGGTCAGTGCCACAACTGCCCGGTCCGTAGCTTCATCCTGGTGCTGCGCCAGGACGACGAGCAGCTCGCCGGCATGCTCCAGGCCATCGGCCGCAGCGGGCTGGGCGAAAAAGAGATGCCTCTGGTGACGGGAAAGATCAGCGGCCGCTCGGTCGGCTTCCGGGTCATCGGTGCCGACGGCATGGCGCTCGACAGCACGCTGACCCTGAGCCGTGACGGCCAGACCATGGAAGGCCAGGGCCGCCATCGCGCGACCTTCGGCCTGTCGTTCAGCCGCGCCGGCTCCTGACACGATGAGGCGGCTGGTCGTTGTCCTTGCGGTGCTGGCGGCCGGATGGCTGCCGGCGCAGGCCGCCGAGCCGACCGGTAAGACCCTTCCGGGTCTCGGGCCTTTCGACCAGGCGATGCAGGCGCTGCTGGAGAAATGGGACGTGCCCGGCGGCGCGCTCGCCGTGGCGCGCGACGGGCGGCTGGTGCTGGCCCGCGGCTACGGCTACGCCAACCGCGAGCGCCGGGAGCCGGCGCAGCCGACCAGCCTGTTCCGGCTCGGCAGCCTCAACAAGATGCTCACCGCGGTCGCCGTGCTGCAGCTGCGCGATGCCGGGCGCCTCAATCTCGACGACAAGGCGCTGCCGATCCTCGGCGATCTCGGCCCTCGCCCCGACCGCATCAAGGACCCGCGCGTCCACGACATCACCATCCGCCACCTGCTGCAGCATAGCGGCGGCTTCGACCGCGAGCGCTCCGGCGATCCGCTGTTCCCGCCGCGCGCCGTGCAGGCGGCGATGCGTCAGGGCGGCGCGATGCCGCCGACCTGCGAGGCCATCCTGCGCGATACGCTGGAGAGCGCGCTCGATTTTGCCCCGGGCACCAAATTCGCCTACTCGAACCTCGGCTACTGCGTCCTCGGCCGGATCATCGAGCGGGTCTCGGGCCAGGACTACAACGCGTTCATCCGCGCCCGCATCCTCGACCCCGCCGGCGCCGCTGGTTTGCGCCCCGGGCGGACGCTCACCGCCTTCCCGGGCGAGGTCACCTATTACACCTATGCGCAGGAGCCGACCGTGGAGGCGGTTCCGGGTCTCGGCCTGCGTGGCAAGGTGACGCCACCCTATGGCGGCTTTCCGTTCGAGGCCTTCGATGCGCTGGGCCAGTACATCGGGGCTCCGGTCGACTACCTGCGCTTCATGCTGGCCATCGACGGGACCCGCGGGCCGACGCTGCTGAGCCGTGACAGCCTGCGCGAGATGCGCCGCCGCCCGGACATTCCCGGCGAGCAGGGCAAGGCGAGTTTCTACGGCCTCGGCACGCTGGTGCGGCCGGTGACCGGCGGCGAGAACTGGTTCCACGCCGGCAGCCAGTCGGGCATGAAGGCGCTGGCCGTGCGCTATGCCGGCGGCAATGCCTGGGTCGTCGCCTTCAATTCGCGTCCCCGGGACCGCGACGGTTTCGCGGGCGATGTCGACCGCTCGCTGATCCAGGCGGCGCAGCGCGTGGGCAAGGGCTGGCCCGGCGGCGATCTGTGGAGCGAATTCTAGGGTGAGATCGATGGCGCTCGGACCGTTTCGGCCAGGGCCAGTGGCCGCGTCGCCATCTCCTCCAACCGGGCCCGGTAGCGCGCCCGGATCGTCGCGGCCGGCTCGTTGATCCAGTCGGCGCCATCCGGCGCGCGGCCGGCGACCAGCGCCGCCACCGTCGCCTGGTTGACCTCGTCCATGTAATGGCCGCCGTCGTAGGTGGTCGTCGTGTTCATCGTCGCCGCCGAGGGGATGCTGAAATCGAGGAAGACGTCGAAGGCCTTCGAGATCCGCTCCAGGGCGCCGAGATAGGCCTCGAGATGGCCGCGCCGGTCGAGCTGCTGGATGTGCCAGGCGACGATCGGCGGCGTGAAGCCGATCGCCCGGGCCTCGGGGAACATCTGGCGCAGGACGATGAAGCGTTCCGCCAGCTCGGCATGAAATGGCGGCACCACTTTCGGCGCGACCGGCGGCCGGTAGCGCCGCCGCGGAATGATATGCATGTTGAAATCCGCGTCATAGAACAGGCGGCTCGGGAAGTCCTGGCGCAGCGTTCGCAGCGAGAATTCCAGCGTGTCCAGGGACAGGTAGGACTTGAAAACGGAAGGCGGCTCACTGCCGGTACGGATGAAGGGTGGCACGTTCGGCGGCGCGTCCTCCTCGAAGTCGAACTTGTCGACATTGATGACGACCAGGGCCGGCCGGACACCGCGATCGCGCAGGTATCTCGCGTAGTGGATGAACTCCTCCACCCGGCCGTGCGAGAAGGCCATGTTGAAGCAGCGGAAGCCGGCGAAACGATCGGCCGGAAGCAGCGCCGTATGGGAGCTGCCCAGGAAGATGCAATCATAGTCCTGCTGGCGCGGCAGGAAGCGCACGACCTTCGAGAGCCTCTCGTTGAACGCGTAGTTGATGCCCGTGATGACGTTGCCTCTGAAATACCAGAGCGGGTCGACCAAAGCGTTGACCAGGAAGCAGGCGGCGCAGATCACGGCGATGGTTCCCGCCAGCACCGCAAAATAGGAGAAGGCGAGGCGCCTCCTCGCGCTGCTGCCTTGCCGGGGTCTGGCGATGATGTTCTGCATGGCTCAGAAATCGAAGTAGAGGAACTCGCTGACCCGCGTCAGGCTGAGGCCGGCGATGGCCGCCATCACGCCCACGAGGACGGCGCTCGCCGCGCGCGGACGCCAGCGCAGCCGAGTCTGGCCGAGCAACCCTTCGAGCAACGGCGGCCAGCGCTCGGCGTATTTCCGGTCGTGGTCGAAGGCGGGGCGGAACCAGGCCATGAACTGCTGGGTGTTGGGTACGAACCAGAGGATGGCGATGAAGCCGATGGCCCAGGCCAGGAACTCCCAGTCGGCGCTCGCCAGGGGCCGGCCCTCGAAGCGCACCCCCAGACGCTGCAGGGCAATGCCGAGGACGCCGAGCTGATCCGCGGCGCTGCGCGGCAGATTGACCATGCCGGCATACATCGCCAGCGTGACCTCCATGGTCGGCGCCCGGAACGGCACGAAGGCGATGATCACGGCGGCGAAGGTGACGAGCCGCGAGATGCTGCGCGACCACCAGGTGTTGATCGGCGCCACGAAGTGTCGCCAGGCATGGTTGATCACCAGATAGACGCCGTGCAGAAATCCCCAGAGCACGAAGTTCCACGAGGCGCCGTGCCACAGGCCGCCGATGGTCATGGTCAGCATCAGGTTGATGTAGCGGCGGACCGCGCCGCGCCGGCTGCCGCCCAGCGGGATGTAGAGGTAGTCGCGCAGGAAGCGCGACAGGGTCATGTGCCAGCGCCGCCAGAAATCGATGATCCCCGTGGCCTGATAGGGTGAGTCGAAGTTCAGCGGAAGCTTGATGCCGAACATCCGCGCGGCGCCGATCGCCATGTCGGAGTAGCCCGAGAAATCGAAGTAGAGCTGCAGCGAATAGGCGCCGGCACCGGTCCAGGCCTCGACGAAGGACAGGGGCTCGCCGGTGGCCGCGGCGCCGAACGTCGCCGCCACGGTCGGCGCCAGCCGGTCGGCGATCACCACTTTCTTGAAGAGGCCGATGAGGAATATCGACAGCCCGATCGTCAGGTTTTCCAGGCGCGGCGCGAAGGCATGCGGCGTGTGGGTCTGGGAGAAGATCTCGCGATGGTGAACGATCGGCCCGGCGATCAGCTGGGGGAAGAACATGACGAAGAAGCAGAATTCGAGAAAGTCGTGCTTTTCCACCTCGCCCCGGCTGGCATCGACGAGGTAGGCGATCTTCTGGAAGGTGAAGAACGAGATGCCCAGCGGCAGGACGATGTGCTGGTACGGGATGCTCTCGCCCAGCGCCACGTTGACCGTGGCGATGGCGAAGTCCGTGTACTTGAAGTAGGCCAGCACTGACAGGCAGAACACGATGCCGCCCACGAGGTAGGCCTTCGTCCGCACATGATCCTGCGCCTTGCGGGCGGCCGAGATCCGGCGGGCGATCCAGAAAGTCACCATGGCCACAGCGGCAAGCAGCGGCACGTAAAGCGGATTCCACCAGCCGTAGAACACGACCGAGGCAAGCACCAGCATGCCGAGGACAGGCCGCGCGCCGGCGATCCGCCGCAGCACGATCGCCAGGGCGAGGGTTATCGGCAGGAAGACGAAGAGGAAAAGGGGATCGTTGAACAGCACGCGGACCGCCCCCTTTGTCGGCATCAAGTGTCGCACTATGCCATCCCGCCGCCCGGGCCGCCACTTGGCCGGGGAATATTCGGAGATTTTCCTGAAGTGAATAGACGCTGACCCGGAAACGGAACGGCGTCGCTTGCGACCCGGCACCGCCCTCTCGTAGTGTGGGTTCACACCGCCCGCGGAGTGCCTCATGCAGCCGCAGATGTCCTGCATCGCGCTCGGCGTTGCCGAGTTGGCGCGCTCGCGCCGCTTTTACGGCGAGGGTTTCGGCTGGAAGCCTGTCTTCGAGAATAACGAGATCATCTTCTATCAGCTGAACGGTTTCGTGCTCGGCACCTGGCTGACCACCGCCCTGGAAAGCGACATGCAGCGGCCCGGCCTGGCGCGGCCCGGCGCCTTTGCGCTGGCGCACAACGTTGCGACCCGCAATGACGTGCAGCCCGTGCTCGATCGCCTCGTGCTCTACGGCGGGCGGCTGCTGCGCAACGCCGCCGCGCCGCCGCATGGCGGGTTCCGCGGCTATGTCGCCGATCCCGACGACCACGCCTGGGAGATCGCCTGGAATCCTTCCTGGCCGATCAGCCCGGAGGGCCACGTGACATTCGGGCCGCCCTGACCCCCGGGCGGCGTACCATGAATAAATCTCATGGGGTTGGCAAAAAACTCATTGGTGAGCGAGAGATAATCGACGCACGCTACCCATTAGTCCTATTCATCGTAGAACGACACGGGTCGCGCTCGCGATACGGAGTATCGAAGCATGACAGGCGTGCGGCAACGGGTCCGTTATTGTGCGTCTGCCGCCGATGGCGTTCGGATCGGCTACGCCCAGCGGGGCAATGGCGCGGCCATCGTCAAGTCGGGCAATTCGCTCAGCCATCTCGACTTCGAGAAGGACAGCTCGGTCTGGCGGCATTACGCGACCGCGCTGATGCGCGATTACAGCTACGTCAACTACGATCCGCGGGGATGCGGCCTGTCGGACCGCCATCCCGACGACATGTCCTTCGCGGCCTCGCTCAGCGATCTTGAGGCCGTTGTCGACGCGGCGAACCTCCAGCAGTTCTCGCTCCTGGCCTTGTGCGGCGGCTCCGCCGTGGCGCTGGCCTACGCCGCGAAGCATCCGGATCGCGTCACGCATCTCGTGATTCATGGCGGTTACGCGCTCGGGCCGATGCGTCGGCCCGGAGCGTCGCATGTCCGCGAGGTCTACGAGAGCATCGCCACACTCGTCGAGTTCGGCTGGGAGGCGACCAGCCCGGCGATCCGGCAGATGATTGCCCTGCAATTTCTTCCCGATGCGACGCCCGAGCACTATCGGGCGTTTCATGAATTCGCCAAGGCATCCCTGTCTTCGGACTCCTTTGCCCAGCGCTTCCGCGTGCTCTACGACCTCGATGTCGCCCCGTTCGCCAGGCGGATTGCCTGCCCGACGCTGGTTACGCATTCGACGCACGATCCCTGGGTCCCCATCGAGGAGGGCCAGTATCTCGCCAGCCTGATTCCGCAGGCCCAGTTCGTACCGATCCGCAGCCAGAACCACCTGTTGCTGGAGCATGAGCCGGGCTGGCGCCATTGGCTCGACGAGGTCCGCTCGTTCATTCCGGCGAACGCGGCGAGCTCACCGGTGTTCAATGAGCTGACTCCGCGCGAGCGCGAGCTCGTCAACCTGATGGCGCGGGGCTTGAGCAACATCGAGATCGCCGCCACGCTTGAGCTCAGCACCAAGACGGTCAAGAACTACATCAACAGCGTCTTTGCCAAGCTCGATGTGGTCAGCCGCGCTCAGCTCATCGTGCGCGCCCGCGACGCCGGCTTCGGCAGCCCCCACGCCCTGGCGAGCTAGCCCCTCGAATCCCGCCGCGGGCCTGGCGTAGCCGGGCCATCGCCACGGCGCTGCAGCGGGCTGTTCGGTGCCTGGCTACGCCGGGGGGCCCGTGGGCCCGCTTTCCGCCCGGAACTGCCGGGACTAAAGGCACGATAGGGGCCCCCATGCCCGAGACGCCGGCGCCGTCGCGCCTTAGTAGTCCCGGCCATGGCCACCCACGACACAGTCTCAGGCGTCCCTGATCAGGGCCTCGTCATCGCCCTGCATTGCTCCGGCGCCGATGCCGGGCAGTGGCGGGCGCTGGGCGAGGCACTCGGCTCCGGCTTCGAGCTGCTGGCGCCCGAGCATTATGGCTGCGACAAAACCGGCCCGTGGCACGGCCAGCACCCCTTCACCCTGGCGGACGAGGCCGAACGCACCCTCGCGTTGATTGATGCCGAAGACCGGCCGGTCCACCTCGTCGGCCACTCTTATGGCGGGGGCGTCGCGCTGAAGGCGGCGCTCGCGCGGCCCGGCCGGGTGCTCAGCCTCAGCCTCTACGAGCCTTCCGCGTTCCATATCCTGCCGGAGATCGGTGAAGCTGGGGTCGAAGCGCTCGCCGAAATTCGGGGTATCGCCCGGAAGACCGTCGACGGTGTCGCCAGCGGGGACTATCGCAGCGCCGCCGCCGCCTTTGTCGACTATTGGGCCGGATCCGGCGCCTGGGCGGCATTGCGGCCGCCGGTGCAGCAGGCGCTGACGCGCTGGCTGCCCAAGGCGCCGCTGGATTTCTCGGCGCTGATCGAGGAGCCGACGCCGCTCGCTTCCTATGCCGGGCTGCGCATGCCGGCCTTCGTGCTGCGCGGCGAGCAGGCGCCGCTTCCCACCCGCCTGATCGCCGACACGCTGTGGGCGGTCCTGCCCTCGGCTGAGCTCGCGGTGATCGAAGGGGCGGGCCATATGGGCCCGCTGACCCATTCCGGGATCGTCAGCCGCGCCATCGCCCGCCACGTCGCCGCCACCCAATCCAGCTATCGGCAGGCCGACAAGGCCGGCTGCCGTCCGATCCGCGGCGCCGCCGCGGCCTGAGTCAACGCACTCATTCGCTTCGAAAAGGAGACCTCCATGCTTCAGCACGGCTACGACTACGCGCCGATCCTCGCGACATCCCAGCGCATCGCCTGGCGCATCGACGACATCATCGGCGGCGAGAAGAAACTCGACTTCACCAAGCCCTTCATGCCGGAGAGCCTGGCGCGCGTGGAGCCGCTCAAGTTCCTCGATCGCGACGAGAAGCTGGTGCTCAACCACATCCGGGCCAACGGCTATCTCTACATCTTCGGCCTGGTCGAGGAGTTCATCCTGCCGTTCGTCATGGACCACGCGCGCAAGAACCTCTCCGGCAACGACGCGCGCGCCCGCGCCATGCTCCAGTTCGCCAACGAGGAGGCGAAGCATATCGACCTGTTTCATCGCTTCGCCAGGGAGTTCGAGGAGGGCTTCGGCACGCGCTGCGACGTCATCGGGCCGGCCGAGGAGATTGGCAAGGCGGTGCTGGCGCACGATCCGCTCTCGGTCGGCTTGCTGATCCTGCACATCGAGTGGATGACCCAGCGCCACTACATCGACAGCGTCAAGGACAACAAGACGCTCTGTCCGCAATTCGCCAGTCTGCTCAAGCACCACTGGATGGAGGAGGCGCAGCACGCCAAGCTCGACACGCTGATGGTCGAAGCCATGGCGGCGAGCTACAGCCCCGAGGCGATCGGCAAGGCGTTCGAAGGCTACATGTCGCTCGGCGGCCTGTTCGACGGCGGCCTGAAGCAGCAGGTCGAGTTCGACATCGCGGCCTTCGTTGCCGCCACCGGCCGCAGGCTCAAGGATGCCGAGCGGGCCGAGATGGCCGCCCAGCAGCACCAGGCGCAGCGCTGGACGTACCTCGGCTCGGGCATGAGTCACCCGAACTTCCTGGCCAGCGTCGGGGCGCTGTCCACGGAAGCCCGCAAGAAGTTCGAGGAAGTCGCGCCTAGTTTCAGCTGACGTGGGCTTCAGCTGATCGGCAGGCAGGGCGGCGCGCCGGCGTGAAGACCCCCGGTGCGCCGTCTCGCCGGCTAGGCGTCGGCCGGCGGCAGCGGGTGGTAGACGGTCAGCGCCGCCATCATGTCGACGGTCACGCCGTCGGCGGCGAGGGGCAGCACGAGATTCTCGAGCGTGTGATACCGCTTGTTGACCCAGAGCTGCGGCACGCCGCGGCGCCAGCTCGGGATCTTATGTTCGTAGACCGCCCGGTAGCGGTCGAGATAGCCCGGATTTCCGGCGATCGCCGGGTGAGCCTCATCCATCCAGCAGCCGGTGACCTCGCCGCCGATGGCCTCCACGGCCTCGGTGCCGACCAGGCGGTAGCGCAGGCGGAACGGCTCGGCCTGGACGTCGAGCAGCCAGATGCCGGGCAGCAAGGGCGCGATGTCGAGCGGCTCGAGATGCTGGCGGCCGGGCAGGCCGGTGGCCGGGGTGATCGAGCGCCAATAGAGAAAAAGGCGCGCGATATTCGGGTGCCAGTGCGGCGCGGGCGTCTCGCCCGTCCACAGCGACCCTTGGGGAATCCGACTCGACTTGACCTGATTGCCGTCCATCGCGAGGCACGGTAACCGAGGATTCCTAAGAATCTGCGAATTTTCAGACCCGGATCCAGCCGCGCTTGAAGGCGTGATACAGGCCCAGGCCGATGATGAAGGCGATGCCGATGTTCCACATCGCCAGGCCGGCGGTGACCAGGGTCGAGAAACGCTCGCCCTTGTCGCGGCTGAAATCGCAGGAGCCCAGGGCGAGCTGGGCGCCGGCCAGGAACAGCACCACGCCCATGACTTCCGGCGGAATGATGCGGAAGATCGTGCTCACCGAGCCGCTGAGGAAGATGGCAAGACCGAGCAGCAGGATGCCTAGCACGATCAGCGAGCCGCCGGTGCGGGCGCCGAAGGCCACATGGCCGGCCATGCCGCCGGCGCCGTGGCACATGGGAACGCCGCCGACCGAGCCGCTGAACAGGTTCATCAGGCCGGTCGAGACCGCGACCTTGCGCTCGCTCACCGGCCGGTCGGCGAACAGCCGGTTGTTCTCCTCGGTGACGGCGATAACCGCGTTGCCGAGGGTCAGCGGCACCTGGGGCAGGGCCAGGAACAGCGTGCCGATCACCAGGTCCGACCAGGAGATGTCGCCGAGCGTCAGGCTCGGCAGGCGCAGCTCGATCTGCAGGGCGCCGAGCGCCGTGAGCAGTGCCGGATCGCGCACCAGCGCCACGACTGCCCCGGCCGCCAGCAGCAGGAACATCGCCGGAATGGTCTTGTTGGTGAGCAGGGCGAGGGTGGCGAAAAGCGCGATGCCGCTCAGCCACCAGCCCTGCGCCATGAGCTTCGCCCCGTCGACCATGAAGCTCAGGCCGAGGCCGAGGATGATGCCGATGGCGACCGGCCGGCTGACCACCTGGGCCACGCGCTTGGCCGCACCGGTGGCGCCGAGCAGCAGCCAGATCGCGCCAGTCACCAGCGAGGCGCCGTAGACCGCGCCCGCGGTGATGGTCGCCGTCTGCGCCGCCTGGGTGGTAGCCACCGCGCCGATGGCCTTCATCGGCTGCACGGGAAACGGCGTCTTGTAGTAGAGGCCGACGGCGATCATCGAGACGCCGAAGCCGAGCAGGATGCCGAAGGGATCGAGGCCCAGCAGGGTGATGTAGGCGACGATGAAGGGAATGAGCGTGCCGAGGTCGCCGAAGGCGCCGGCCCATTCGGCCCGGTCGAAACGGTTGCCCGCCGCCACGGGGGGCAGGGCCGAGGTGGCGGGCTCGGGCGCCATCGGTCGCGCGCGGCTAACGCGCCGGCACCGGTGGCGTGACTTTCTCCACCACCGTGTTCTCGTTGTTGCGGCCCGCGGCCAGGAAGGGTGGCACGTCGATGCCGGCATAGCGGAAGGCGAGGATGCGCGCCTGGACCTCGGGCGACAGCAGGTAGTTCTGCAGCGCCTGCGCCCCCTCGGCGTTGATCGTGCGGGCGGGGAACTTGGCCGGGTTGACGGCGACCGTCAGCATGAAGCGGTGCATCATCGAATCCGTGGGGATCACCATCTGCAGCGGCCGGTTATGGGCCTTCTGCGATTCGACGATCGCCGTGATGCCCCAGATCGTATAGCCCTTGAGGTCGGCGGCGCGGGCGGCCGCGGCATCGCCCTCGACGCCGATATCCATGTACCAGCCCTGGCGGTCGGGCCGCCCGGCTGCGTGCCAGAGCGTCTCCAGCACGTAGCGCGAGTTCGGGTCGCCGTTGACCACGAAGGGCCGCTTGGCGGCGGCGATGCGGCGGAAGATCTCGATCGAATCGGTCTGCCCTTTGATCCTCGCCGGATCGTCGGGCGGCGCCAGGAACGCCGTCACGTTGGCCATCAGCGTGACCGGCCAGAGGCCGAGGCCCTCGGCGACGAAAGCCCCCAGCCCGGCGTGCCGGAAATGGGTCAGCAGCAGGTCCGCCTTACCCTCGCGCGCCTGCTCGTAGATGTCGCGGCCCGAATCAATCACCACCTGGTAGCGCCCTTGCGCCCGGAAGGCGGCGAGGAGGTCGTCGATGATGCCGGCATCGGTCTCGGTGCGCACGACGAGGAAGCGCACAACGTTCGGCGAGGTTGCCGCGGGCGGCGTTTGCGCCCGGGAGGAGGGGACGGCGTCGCCGGTCGCGATGAGCACGGCGACCAATGCGGCGAGCACGCTTCTGTTCATCGCTTTTCCCCCGGTTGTGCGTTGCCGAGTTCTACCGTGGTGGACGGCGCAAGTCACGAACCGGGCGCGCCGGCCGGCCGCGTGCGCAGGGCCAGCAAGGCGATCAGCCCGGCGACGAACAGGGCCGCCGCGACCCCGATGGCGGCGACGCCGAGGATTTCGAGCAGGAAGCCGAAGACGAACGGCGCGAAGGCCTGGGTCAGGCGGGCGGGGGCGCCGAGCAGGCCGGTGCGCTCGCCGTAGCCGTAGGGGCCGAAGATCGCCAGCGGCAGAGTGCCGCGCGAAATGGTCAGCAGGCCGTTGCCGGCGCCGAACAGCAGGGCGAAAGCCACGGCCGCGGACGAGCCGAAGAGAGCCAGGGCGCTGATGCCCAGGAGATGCAGCACCAGCGCGATACGCGCCGAGACCAGCGGATGCACCTTGCGCAGCAGGGCGAACTCGGCGAGGCGGGCCGCGACCTGGGCCGGCCCGACCAGCGCCGCCGCGGCGATGGCTTCGAGCGGAGAGGCGCCGGCGCGCTCGAGCAGCGACGGCAGGTGCGCCGCCATCGCCCCGGCCACGAACCAGCCGGCGGCGAAGAAGAAGGCGAGCAGGACCATCTCGCGGCGGGGCGTCCAGCCGATCCGCGTCTTCTCGCCGGGTGTCGCGGCCGGCGGCGCCACGATGGCCGGCAGCAGGAAGCGATTGAGGGGCAGGGCGATGACGAGGTTGAGCGCCGCCCAGACCAGGCAGGTCTCGCGCCAGCCGAAGACCTCGTTGAGCAGGGCGGAGAGCGGCCAGCCCACCGTCGAGGCGAAGCCGGCGAACAGGGTGATGCCGGTGATGGCGCTGCGCGCCTCGGCGCCGTAGAGCGCGGTGAGCGTCGCGAAGGCCGCGTCGTAAAGACCGAGCGCCATGCCCACGCCCAGGATCGCCCAGGCCGCGAACAAGGTGATCGGTCCGTTGGACGCGGCCAGCAGGGCAAGGCCGGCGGCGATGACCAGGTTGGACACGGCAAGCACGCCGCGCCCGCCATAGCGGTCGATGACCCGGCCGACGGACGGCCCGAGAACCGCCGTGATCAGGAGGGAGGCGGAAAAGGCGGCGAACACCCAGGAGGCGGAAAGGCCGAGGGACGCGGCGATCGGTTCCGCCAGGATCGCCGGCACGTAGTAGGTCGACGCCCAGGAAAGCGTCTGGGCGGTGCCCAGGGCCGTGACGACGATGGCGCGGGACGACATGGGACTCGTGGGCGGGTCTGCCAAAGCGGCACGAGCTTAACCAATCGTCGGCGCGCCGACGAGGCACTCAGCCGCGTGGCCAAACCGCGTCGATTTGGGCTATGTTTGCCCGGGGGCTTCTGCTAATCGGGCGCGGCTGGAAACCCCGGCCCCCGCCTTCCCGAAGGACATTCCGTCACGTGCTGCTAAGTGCTTGTTTTCCCACGGAGCGTCCGGCTTCAATACGCCGGACGGGCCGCCGGTTGTTCGGCGCCGGCCCGATCGTTTTGGCGCTGGCCGCCCTGACACTGATGGGCTGTGCCGGCCAGTCCGACCGGGCCCCGGCCTCGGACTCGCTGAGCTTGGCCGCCACCGAAGCCGGAAACTTCCTGGCGGCCCGCCAGGCCGAACGGCAGCGTGACTATGGCTCGGCGGCGCGCTTCATTCTCGCGGCCCTCGAGGACAGTCCCGACAATTACGACATGCTGGTCCGCGCCCAGACCTTTCTGGTCGCCGACGGCCAGTTCGAGGAGGCGGTGGCGATCGCCCGCCGCACCCTGCGCGTCTCGCCCGGCCATCCGCAGTCCGTGCTCCTGCAGGCGCTCGCCGATGTCCGGCGCGGTGACTTCACCGGCGCCGAGCGCCAGCTCGACGGTCAGCCGCTCACCGCCATCAACCGCATCGTCCTGCCGCTCGTGCAGGCCTGGATCCACGTCGGCCAGAACCGTCCGGCCGCGGCGCTCAATGCGCTGCGCCCGATCCTCGAGGTCAACGGCTTCCGCCCGCTGTTCGAATATCACTCGGCGCTGATCAACGATTTCGCCGGCCGGCCGGAACTCGCCGAGGAGCACTACAAGCGCTCGCTCGACATCGAAGGCGGGGCGCCGGCGCGCCTGGTCGAGGCGGCTGGCAGTTATCTCGAGCGCAACGGCAAGCGCGACGAGGCCCGCGCGCTCTACGCCAAGTTCCAGACCGAGAGCCGCGATTCGGCGATCATCGGCGCCGCCTTGACCCGCGTGGCCAACGGCGCGCCGCCGCCGCCCAGCATCGTGCCGACGGCGACCGCCGGCCTGGCCGAAGCGCTGTTCAACGTCGCCGGCGCGCTGCGCCAGGAGAACAACCAGCCGACGGCGCTGGTCTACGGCCGGCTGGCCCTGGCCCTGCAGCCCGACATGGCCGTGGGCGTGCTGCTGGTCGCCGATATTCTCGACAGCTACGGCCGGCGCGAGCAGGCCAACGCCATGTACGCGCGCATCCCGGCCGCCTCGCCGATTGCCTGGACGGCGCGCGTGCGCGTGGCCGAGAACCTGCATCTCCTCGGCCGCACGGACGAAGCGATCAAGATGCTGGAAGCGATGGCCGCCGAGCGGCCGGATCGCACGGAGGCGCTGCTGGCGCTGGGCCAGGTGCTGCGGATCAAGGAGCGTTTCGCCGACGCCGCCAAGGTCTACGACCGCGCCATCGCCCGCGTGCGCAATCCCGACGCGCGCGCCTGGTCGCTGTTCTACGCCCGCGGCATCGCGCATGAACGCTCGAAGCAGTGGACCAAGGCCGAGGCCGATTTCCTCAAGGCGCTGGAGCTGCAGCCCGAGCAGCCGGACGTGATGAACTATCTCGCCTATTCCTGGGTCGACCAGGGCCTGACCCAGCGCTACGTCGAGGCGCGACGCATGCTCGAGCGCGCCGTCACGCTGCGCCCCAATAGCGGCCATATCATCGACAGCCTCGGCTGGGTGCTCTACCGCACGGGATTCTACCCGGAAGCGGTCGAGGTGCTGGAGCGCGCGGTGGAGCTGCTGCCGGAAGATCCGGTGCTGCTCGACCATCTCGGCGACGCCTACTGGCAGGTCGGCCGGGTGAACGAGGCGCGCTTCCAGTGGCAGCGGGCGCTGGCCCACAAGCCGGAGCCCGACGCCAAGGCCGAGATCGAGCGCAAGCTGGTGAGCGGCCTGCAGCGGCGCACCGTGCGGCAGGGAAGTTGATCGCCGCAGCCGGCCGCGAGCTCTCCGAGAAGGGGCCCGCCAAGCTCAATCTCTATCTCCACGTCGTCGGCCGCCGGCCGGACGGCTACCACGAGCTCGACAGCCTGGTGGCGTTCGTCGAGGCGGGCGACGTCCTGCGGGCCGAACCGGCCGATGATCTGGCGCTGACCATCGATGGCCCCTTTGCCGCGGGCCTGTCTGTCGCCGACGACAACCTGGTGATGAAGGCCGCGCGAGCTCTCGCCCAACACACAGTCGTCACCCCGGCGAGAGCGGGGGTCCAGTCTCCTCCGGAGACGAGTCTGGATTCCCGCTTTCGCGGGAATGACGAACGAAAAAGCGGTGCCACCCCCGCGAATCTCCCCGGCGCCCGCCTCACACTCACCAAGAACCTCCCCGTCGCCTCGGGCATCGGCGGCGGCTCGGCGGATGCGGCGGCGACGCTGCGCCTGTTGCGGCGTCTGTGGCGGCTCGACATGCCGGACGAGGCGCTGGCGGCGCTGGGGCTGACCCTGGGCGCCGACGTGCCGGTCTGTCTGCGCAGCCGCCCGAGTGTCTTGCGCGGCATCGGCGAGCAGCTGAGCGAGGCACCCGCCCTGCCGCCGGCCGGCCTCGTGCTGGTCAACCCGCGTGTGCCGCTCTCGACGCCCGAGGTCTTCCGCCGGCGCCGCGGGCCGTTTTCCGCGCCTGTGACTTTCGCAGCGCCGCGTGACGTCGCCGGGCTGGCGGCAGCGCTGGCGACGGCGCGCAACGATCTCGAAGCGCCGGCAACCGAGCTGGTGCCGGCCATCGGCACGATCCTCCAGGCCTTAAGCGCCAGTCCCGGCTGCCGCCTGGCGCGCCTGTCGGGCAGCGGCGCCACCTGCTTCGGGCTTTACGACGACCCCCGGGTTGCCGAGCAGGCAGGCGCCTGGCTGTCGGCGCGTGACAGCGGCTGGTGGATCCATCCCACGCGCTGGGCCAGCCAATGACCTGTCCTCATGCTTCGAGACGCGCCACTTGGAAGTGGCGCTCCTCAGCATGAGGTCTTCTATTTATGACCTCACCCTGAGGTGCGAGCGATAGCGAGCCTCGAAGGGTGGCATATTGCCCCGCATCTCCAAACAATGTTGAATGCGGCCACCTCAACTCAAGCAAGCCTATTAAGCGGGAGAGAACGATCATGAGCGCGCCCACCAAAGTTGCCCTCGTCACCGGCGCCGGCAGCGGCATCGGCCGCGCCGCGGCCCTGGCCCTGTCCAAGGACGGCTACGCCGTGGTGCTCGCCGGACGGCGCAAGGAGCAGCTGGAGCTGACCGCCAAGCAGGCGGGCAACGCGCCCACTCTCGTGGTGCCCACCGACGTCAGCGATCCGGCGCAGATCAAGGCGCTGTTCGCCAAGACCAAGGAGGCCTATGGCCGGCTCGACGTGTTGTTCAACAATGCCGGCATGGGCCTGCCCGCCGTGCCGATGGAAACGTTGACCTACGAGCAGTGGAAGCAGGTGGTCGACGTCAACCTCACCGCGCCGTTCCTGTGCACCCAGGAAGCGATCAGGATCATGAAGGACCAGAAGCCGCGCGGCGGGCGGATCATCAACAACGGCTCGATCTCGGCGCATGCGCCGCGCCCGCATTCGGTGGCCTACACCTCGACCAAGCACGCCATCACCGGCCTGACCAAGTCGACCTCGCTCGACTGCCGCCAGTACGACATCGCCTGCGGCCAGATCGATGTCGGTAACGCCGCCACCGAGATGACCGAGCGCATGACCAAGGGCGTGCCGCAGCCCAACGGCACGATGATGGTCGAGCCGCGCATGCATGTCGACAATGTGGCCAAGACGATCTCCTACATGGCCAGCCTGCCGCTCGACGCCAACGTGCAGTTCGTCACCGTAATGGCGACGACCATGCCCTTTGTTGGTCGCGGCTAAGGGTCCGGGGTCGCGGGGGCGCCTTGCCTCCGCTGCCGGACTTGCCCAAGATTGGCGCCAACGAGCCGCGCAGCCGGCCGGTTAACCACTCTGGGAGAACACGTCCATGAAACTGCCCTCGCTTGCCGCCGCGGCGGTGCTGTCGGTCCTGCTGGCCGGCGCGCCGCGCCCGGCCGCCGCCCAGCTCGTCCTCTACTGCAGCGTGCTCAACGAATGGTGCACGCTGGCGGTGCAGGAATTCGAGCGCAAGACCGCGATCAAGGTGACGATGACCGCCAAGGGGTCGGGCGAGACGATCACCCAGATCCGCGCCGAGGCGGCCAATCCGCGCGCCGATATCTGGTGGGGCGGCACGGGCGACCCCCATCTCGCCGCCGCCGAGGCGGATCTCACCGTCCCCTACCGCTCGCCGATGAACGACCAGCTTCATCCCTGGGCGATCAAGCAGTGGGAGCAGTCCGGGCAGAAGACGGTCGGCATCTATGCCGGCGCGCTCGGCTTCACCTACAACACCGAGCTCCTGGCCAAGAAGAAGCTGAGCGAGCCGAAATGCTGGGCCGACCTGGTGAAGCCAGAGTTCCGCGACGAAGTGCAGATCTCCAACCCGTCCTCCTCGGGCACGGCCTACACCGCGCTGGCGACGCTGATCCAGCTCTGGGGCGAGGACAAGGCGTTCGACTACCTCAAGCAGCTGCACCGCAACGTCAACCAGTACACCCGTTCCGGCCCGGCCCCGGTGCGCAACGCGGCGCGCGGCGAGACCACCGTGGGCGTCATCTTCCTGCACGACGCGGTGGCCGAGGCGGCCGCCGGTTTCCCGCTCAAGGCCGTGCCGCCCTGCGAGGGGACCGGCTACGAGATCGGCTCGATGTCGATCATCAAGGGGGCGCGCAATCTCGACAACGCCAGGAAATGGTACGACTGGTCGTTGAGCGCCGAGGCGCAGAACCTGGCCAAGCAGGCCAAGTCGTTCCAGGTGCCGTCGAACAAGGCGGCTTCGGCGCCGCCCGGCTCGCCCCGGCTCGAGGACATCAAGCTGATCGACTACGACTTCAAGAAGTACGGCAGCAGCGTCGAGCGCAAGCGCGTGGTCGAGCGCTGGGAGAAAGAGGTCGGCACCCTGCCGAAGTAGAGCTGGGGTGACCTAAGCGCCGCCGGCGCGGCGAGCCGGAGATCGCCCCCGGGCCCGGCGCCCGGGGGCTCTTCAGGGTGCCGCCTAGGCGGCCCGGATATCGGCGAGGAACTGGCTGACGTCGGCCCGCAGCCTCTCGCCCTGCTTCGACAGCTCGCTCGCCGCACCGAGGACCTGGGTCGACGCCGCGCCTGTCTCGGTGGCGGCCTGGGTGACGCCGGCGATATTCGACGACACCTCGTCTGTGCCCTTCGAGGCCTGCTGAACGTTGCGCGCGATCTCCTGAGTCGCGGCACCCTGTTCCTCGACGGCCGAGGCGATGGTGGTGGCGATCTCGTTGATCCGGCTGATCGTGCCGCTGATGCCTTCGATGGACTTGACCGAATCGCTGGTCGCACTCTGGATCGCCTTGACCTGGGCGGCGATGTCCTCGGTGGCCTTGGCGGTCTGGGTGGCGAGCGACTTCACCTCGGAGGCGACCACCGCGAAACCCTTGCCGGCTTCGCCCGCACGGGCGGCTTCAATGGTGGCATTGAGCGCCAAGAGGTTGGTCTGGCCGGCAATGTCGTTGATCAGCTTGACCACGTCACCGATCTTCTGCGCCGCCTCGGCCAGCGCCTGGACCTGCGCATTGGTGCGGCCTGCGTCGCCGACTGCCTGGCCGGCAATCTTGGCGGATTCGGCGACCTGACGGCTGATCTCGGCGATCGACGAAGATAGCTCCTCGGCGGCCGCGGCGACGGTCTGCACGTTGGTGGAGGCCTGCTCCGAGGCCGCGGCCACGGTGGTCGACTGCCGGCTGGTCTCCTCCGCGGTCGCCGACATGGACTGTGCGGTGGTCTGCAGCTCGGTCGAGGCGGAGGCCAGCGTTTCGAGGGCGCCCGAGACCGACTGGTCGAAGCGCTTGAGATAGCCGTCGATCTTGCGCTGACGCTCCTCCTTCTTGGCCTGCTCGGCCGCCTGCTCGGCCGAAAGCCGGTCGGCCTTGATCATGTTCTCCTTGAAGACCTGGACCGCGCCGGCCATGTCGCCGATCTCGTCGGCGCGTCCCACGCCCGGGATATCCGCCTGCTTGTCGCCGCCGGCTAGCCGCATCATTGCGGCGGTCATGCCGGCGATCGGACCCGTGATCCCGCGCAGCGTCACCATGACGCCCATGCCGACGACGGCGATGGCGAACAGGATGAGGACGATCTGGGCCCACTTGCTGGTGGCGAAGACGCCCTGGGCCCGGCCGAAGTCCTCGGCCGCCACGCGCAGCTGCAGGTCGACGAGGTCCGAGATCTTGCCGGTCACCGGATCGATGCCGTCGTAGAGCTCCTTGACGACGTAGGTGTCGAGCGCGGCCTGGTCCTTCGCGGCGATCACGCCGCGCAGCTTGACCACCGACCGGTCGGCGACCGCCATCGTGGTGCGGACCTGTTCCGCCAGGATCTTCTCCTCCGGCGTGAGATAGGTGGAGGTATAGGCCTTCCACTGCTCCGCGATGCCGGCGGCCGCGGTGTCGATAGCCTTCAGCCCCTCGGGCCAGGCCTGGTTGCCGTTGCGGACCTTGTGCGCGGTGTCGACGATGTTCACGGCGTAGAGGTCGGAGATCGTCTTGAGCTGCTTGAGCGGGATGACCCGGTCGTCATGGACGCTGCGCAGGGCGTCGTTGTTGAGGCCGAGCGCGATCCAGCCGACGGTCGCCGTGGTGGCGATGACCGCGGCCAGGGCAACGAGAACGCCGAGTACTTTTAGCTTGATGGTGAGCTTCATTGGTTTCCTCTTGCCGGAGATTAACGGCCCGGCGTGTGCCTGTTTCGTGGGCAACTGTGGGCCACGGGTGTAAACCGCCGGTAAAGGAGCTTGGTTAACGGGACCTTAAGACGCTGCCGCTCCGCCCCGCCCCGCCCCCCTAAGACGTTGTAAGAAATGAATTCCTGCTGCAAGCCGGCGGCGGCCGGCTGCACAAAAGTCAATTCTGTAATTCGATATCGCGAGGCAGCGGCGCGGTCGGTGGTGCGTCAGGCCGAGAGCCAGAGGATCGCTTGGGCCGGCAGGGTGACGGCGACCGGCGCACCCGGCGCGTGGAGCCCGTCGCCGTTCTGGAACGGCGCGTCGACGACGATCTCCGCCGTCCCGACCCGCACGGCGTAGCGCACGGTGGCGCCGAGGAATTCGCGGTGGCTGACCGTGCCGGGCAGGTCGCTGGTCGTGCCGGCCGCCGCGACGCCGGCATGCTGCGGCCGGAAGACGAGCTTCGATCCGGCCGGCACCGCCGCATCGCCGAGCACCGAGACGCGCGCGCCGGCGGCGATCTCGAACCAGCGCCGGCCGCCCTCGTCGACCAGCCTTCCATCGAGGATGTTGGCCGTGCCCAGGAAGTTGGCGACGAACAGGTTGGCCGGGCGCTCGTAGAGCTCCATCGGCGTGCCGACCTGCTGCACCACGCCGTCGTTCATCACCGCGATGCGGTCGCAGATCGTGTTGGCCTCTTCCTGGTCGTGGGTGACGAAGATGGTGGTCAGGCCGAGGCGCTGCTGCAGGTCGCGCAGCTCGCGCCGCACCTGGACGCGCATCTTGGCGTCGAGGTTGGAGAGCGGCTCGTCGAGCAGCAGCACCTTGGGCTCGATGGCCACGGTGCGGGCCACGGCGACGCGCTGCTGCTGGCCGCCGGAGAGCTGCGAAGGCCGGCGCTGGGCGAGATGCGACAGGCCGACCAGCTCGAGCGCCGCCGCCACCTTCTTGTCGATCTCGGCGCGCGGCAGGCGCCGCTCCTCGAGGCCGAAGGCGACGTTGCGCGCCACGCTCATGTGCGGCCACAGGGCGTAGGACTGGAAAACCATGCCGACATCGCGCTTCCACGGCGGCAGGCCGGCGACATCCGTGCCGCCGATGCGCACCTCGCCCGAGTCCGCGTGGTTGAAGCCGGCGATCAGGCGCAGGAGCGTGGTCTTGCCGCAGCCCGAGGGGCCGAGGAAGGCGAAAAACTCGCCGGGCTCGATATCGAGGCTGACGTCCTTGAGCACGTGGTTGGCGCCGTAGGAGACGTTTACGCCCCGGATGTTGACCCCGACAGCCTTGCTCACCGCACCGCTCCCTGCTTTTTCTCGCTGCGCTCGACCAGGCGGTGCGAAGCATAGGCGCAGAGCGCGACGAAGAGCACGGCGATGACGCCGAGCGCTGCTCCCGGCCCGCGCCCGGCCGCCGACTGCATGAAGACATAGAGTCCGTAGGCGAGCGGCGCGTCGGAGTTCGACTGCACCAGCATCAAGGTGGCCGAGAGCTCGACCGCCGCGGTCGAGAAGCTGGTGACGAAGCCGGCGAGGATGCCGCCGGTCATCAGCGGCACGACCACGCGGCGCACGGTGCGCGCCTTGGTGGCGCCGAGATTCTCCGCCGCTTCCTCGACCGAGACCGAGATCTGCTGCAGGGCGGCGTGGCAGGCGCGCAGGGCGTAGGGCAGGCGGCGGATGGCCAGCGCGATGACGATCATGATCCACAAGGTGGCGAGCGGCGTGCCGTCGGGCAGGCTGACGCCGTAGAAGGTGCGCAGGTAGCCGATGCCCAGCACCACGCCGGGGATGGCGAGGGCCGCCATCGCTGTCCAGTCGAGCCACTGCCGACCGATCAGCTTGGTGCGCAGCACGAGATAGGCGATCGCCGTGCCGACGATCACGTCGATGGTCCCGGCGAGGGCCGCGTAGATCAGCGTGTTCTTGATGTAGAGCGAGCTATCGCCGAAGACCCGCGCGTAATGGGCGAGCGTGTAGGCGTCGGGCAGGGGGCTGAACGACCACACCGTGGCCAGCGAGAGGATCAGCAGGCCGAGATGCGGCGCCAGCACGAGCAGCAGGATGAGGGTGATCACCGCGTAGGCGGCCGCACTTTCCCACGGCTTCAGGGTGCGACGGGAGAGTCCGCCGCCGCCGCGCTGGACGGTGGCGTAGTCCTTGCCCCTGAGCGCCAGGTTGGAGAGCCAGACCGCGGCGATCGAGCCGGCGATCAGCACCACCGAGATGACGTAGCCCATCGGGTCAGCGATGCCGATCGAGGTGACGCGCAAGTATGCTTGAGGAGCAAGAAGATCCTTGGCGTTGAGCAGCAGCGGGGTGGCCAGGTCGTCGAACACTTTCACGAACACCAGCGAAGCCCCGGCCACGTAGCCCGGCATGGCCAGCGGGAAGACGATGCGCCGGAACAGGCGCATTCCCGAGCAGCCGAGATTCTGCGCCGCTTCCTCCATCGCCCGGTCGATATTGGCGAGGGCCGCCGAGAGGTTGATCAGGATGAAGGGGAAGTAGTGCAGCGCCTCGACGAAGATCACGCCGTTGAGGCCCTCCATGAACGGGATCTTGAAGCCGAGCCAGTCGTCGAGCAGCAGGTTGAGCGTGCCGTTGCGCCCGAAAAGCAGGGTCATGGCCACCGCCCCCACGAAGGGCGGCATGATCAGCGGCAGGAAGCCGAGCGTCTGGATGATGGCCGAGCCGCGGAACTCGAAGCGGCTGGTCAGGTAGGCGAGCGGCAGGGCGATGGCCGAGGCCCACGCTACGGACATAAGAGAAACGTAGATCGAATTCCAGAACGAGCGCACGAACAGGTCGGTGGCGAAGAAGTCCTGGAAGTTGACCAGGGTGAAGGCGCCGGTGCCTTTCTCGGTGAAGGCGACGTAGATCACTGTCGCCACCGGCACGACCAGGAAGACGGCAAGGAACAGGGCGATGGCCAGGGCCAGCCCGATCTGCCCCGGCGTGGCGCCGGCGCTGTAGCGGCGCAGGGTCAGAGCGATGGCGGTCAATTAAATCCCCTCTCCGCGCGAAGCGGGGAGAGGGAGGGGCCCAACGCGAAGCGTTGGGAGGGTGAGGTGTCTTGCAGCCGAGGCCCACCTCACCCGCTCGCTCACGCTCGCACCCTCTCCCCCCGAAAACGGGCGGAGAGGGTTAGTACGCTGTCCCCCCACGCAATGGCCTTCAGCGCGCCAGCCGCGCCGCCTGCTCGGCCTTGCCCTTGGCCTGGGCGTAGCGCTCCTTGCCGAAGGCGGCCCATTGCTGCTCGAGCTCGGCCTGGCGCGCACCCTTCTCCTTGGCGCCGGTGAAGGCCGCGCGGGCCTGCGCCGCCTGCGCCTCGGCCAGCGGCATGGCGGCGATCAGGTCGCGCGCCTCCTTGACCAGCGCGCGGGCTTGCGCGTTGTCCTTCTTGGCCAGCGCCGCCTCGGCGTCGTGCACCGCCTTGGTGGCGGCCTTGAGCCCGTCGAGTTGGAAGGAGATGAGCTGGTCGAACAGCGTGTCGACGACCGCGGTGCGGGTCTCCGACTTGTCGACGTCGAAGAGCATCATCTTCTGGAACTGCGGGTCCTTGAACGGGTTGGGATAGCCGGCGGGCGCCTTGGCATAGGTCGCGGTGTTCACGGGCAGGCGGCGGATGCCCGGCTCGAGCAGCACTTCCTGGCCCTTCGGCGAGAGGATGAACTCGACGAAGGCCTCGGCCCCGGCGCGGTTGGGGGCGTTGGCGATGATGCCGATATTGGCTGGCACCACGGTGGTCACACTCGGATAGGCGAACTTGACCGGGAAGTTGGCGGCCTGCGCGGCGAAGGCGAAGAAGTCGATGACGATGCCGACGCCGACCTGGCCGGAGTTCACGGCTTCAGGGACACCGAACGAGCGCTCGGTGACGTTGCGGAAGTTGCCGGCCATCTCCTTGATCGTGCGCCAGCCCTTGTCCCAGCCCTCGCCCTGCAGGATGGTCTCGATGGTCAGGTGCGTGGTGCCGGAGCGCGAGGGTGCCGCGATCGACACGTGGTCATGGAAGGCCGGGGCAGCCAGGTCCTGCCATTCCTTGGGATCGGGCAGCTTGTTGGCGCGCGCATAGCGCTCGTTCCACATGATGCCGTAGCCCGAGGCGGCGAAGCCGAAATACATGCCGTCGCGGTCGTTGATCGGGTAGGAGCCGACCTTCTCCGGGATGCCGGTGGCCTTGGGCTTGTAGGCCTGCAGCAGCTTCTTGCCCTTGAGCACCTCGAAGGCGTCGGGCGCCGAGGCCCACATCAGGTCGACCTGGTTGTTGGCGCGGGTCTCCTCGATGAACTTCACCGCCGCGTTGGTGTTGCGGTTCTGGACCTCCAGCGTCGCGCCGGGATGGGCCGCCTCGAAGGCCTTCTTGAACGGGTCGGTGACGTCCTTGGCGAAGGAGGTGACGATGGTCACTTTCCCGCTGGGGGCCTGGGCGCCCGCGTCACCGGCGATAAAGGTCAAGGCGATGGCGGCCGCGGTGGCGGCCCAAAGGCGCAGCATCGGTTCCTCCCGTCTCATTACAAAGTCGTAGGCGCGATGCTTCCGGAAAAGCGCAGCCGCGTCAACCCAATGCGGATGGGCGAATGCGGAGGGGCGAATGCCGACGGGCGGCCACGCGCCTTTGACCGGGACCCCGGATGGCCTATCGTTGCGGGGACTCGAGGGGCGGGGGATTCGCGGCGCGTGACCAATCCGGCGGATATTCTGATGGGCGGCCTGGCTCTCCTGGCCGGGCTCGAGGTCCTGCTCCTCACCTTCAGGGGCGCGCTGCTGCGCGCCGGCGAGCGGCGGCAGCTCGAACGCCAGATCGAGGAGCTCAAGGGCGATCTCCAGGCGGCGCGCGAACGCACCCAGCAACGCGCGCCGGAGCTCGAGGCGGCCAATGCCCGGTCCGAGGAGGCGCTGGCCGCCCTGCGCAAGGCGAGCACCGAGCTGGCCGAAGCCCAGGTGCCGCGCGACGTCCTGGTCCACAAGCTCGGCGAGCCACCGAGCCTGGTGTTCCGCGCCAGCCTGATCAAGAATCTGCCCGCCCCGCCCGACGCCAACCAGGTGCTGCTCTGGTCGTACAAGCATCTGGTCGATGTCTATGCCGCCGACCAGGACGAGGCCGTGCAGCTCGCCTCGCGCAGCTTCGCCGAGCAGGCCGGCTACGTGCTCGGGCCCTTCTATTCCCTCGGTGCCGAGGCGGCGCCCCGGCCGCCGGACGAGGCGGAGGCGGGGGGCTGAGATGATGGCGCAGGCAGGAGTGGTCTGGCTGGGTCTGGCGCTTGCCGTGGCCTGGCTCGTCTGGCTGCTGCGGCGGCTGCAGGTCTACTGGGACACAGGGCAGGGACAGGTCATGACCCTGGGCCGGGCGCTGCGCGAGGCCGAGCGCGACGTGGCCGACGAGAAGCGCCGCCTCGACAACATGGGCCGCCAGATCAAGGCGGTGCAGGCCCAGGCGGAGAAGTCGCGGCGCGACGCGGAGGACCTGCGCCAGAAGAAGGCGGCGCTCGGCCCGCCGCCGACCGTCGAGATCCTGGTGGCGGCGGAGTTCCCCTCCTCGGCCAGCGAGGCGCCGTGGGTGGCGAACCTGATGCCGCGCTCCAGCATGGCCAAGGGCGGCGTCCAGAAGCCCGTGCTGTTCTGGGCCAGCGACTACCCGGCGGCGGTGATCCGCGCCAAGCGCATCGCCGAGCAGATGAACCTCGCTGTCAACGACATCCGGAAATTCGCCAAGGCGGAAGGCTAACGCGGGCGGCTGCTTCCGGCCGAAGACACGCGGAGTCGCCTTGCCTGGCGCCGGGGATGCGCCTAGCGTGACGCCTCGGCGCGTGCGGCACGGCGCCGGCCCCGAGAGACTAGCGCCACGCAATCAAAGTGCGCGCACGCTCCCGCCCTCACGGCCCGCGGAGCCACAGATGTCGACATGGATGTCGTTTTACCAGGATCTTCGGGCTCGCTCCCGCGCCTGGCTGCGCGCGGAAGACCACGTCGTCGAGCGCCAGCGCCGCATCGCGGCCAGCGACAAGGATCTGGAGCGCCGCCACGAGAGCCTTGCCGCGCTTCCCGAGGAAGACGACCTCGCCGAGCGCAAGCGCCGCATGGCCACCAGCGACCAGGCCCTGGCGCGCCGCCCCGAGGGCCCGCAGGAGAGCGCCACACCGCGACGCGCGGACGAGCCGGGCGCCTGAAGCCCCTTAATCTTTGACACCCGGGACCCTGTGCGGTCCGGCTTCGCTTGAAGCCGGGGGCCCTGGTGCCCATGTCTAATGGATCGTCGGCTTGTCTGATCGCCGCCGCCTGAGAGACTAGTCCCGCGCGCTCAAAGCGGGGTCCATGCTCCCGCCCCAATCGGCCGCTACGCCATCGGACAGGGAGCATGTCATGACGCCCTCCTACACATTCCGCCACCCCACCGACGCCGTGCTCGGCTACGCGCGCGAAACGGTGCGTCTCGCCCCGGCCGGTCTGCAGCGCGCGGCGCGCAGCAGCCGGCGCCGGCGCGATGTCGAAAGCGCGCAGCCGCGCCCGCCCAGCGTGGCCATGGCACAGGCCGTTCTCGGCCCCGCCCGCTACATGGAACCCATCCGGACCGTCACCTGATTTTCGTATGAAGTGGAGTCCCCCGCATGCTTCCCCCTAAATTCGGCATCGGCGCGCGCGTCCGCTACTGCAAGCCGGGCAGCGGCCAGCCCGTGGCGAGCCCCGCGATGACCGGCGAGTTCATCGTCAGCCGCCAGCTGTCGGCGGATCTCGACGGCCACCAGTACTGGATCGAGAGCCGCGCCGACGGGCAGCGCCGCGTGGCGCGCGAGAGCGAGATCGCGCGGCACCAGTCCGAGCAGAACCAGCTTCGCATCCGGGAGCCCGGGGACGAGGAAAGCCTGTTCGAGGAACGCCGGATCCGAGAGCCCCATCCCGGGGAGCGCTAGATGGCCCGGACCCCCCGGCGCCGCTGGCCGGAGACGACGGGCGACGAGACGCAGAAGCCCGCCATGACCAACCGGCGCGCCGGCCGCTGGGCCTGGGCCCTGTCGGGAGAGGAAGGCCTGACCGCGCTGGTCGCCAACCAGGCGCTGGCCACCGGCCTGCCGCTCGAGCCCCTCACCGCGCAACGCTACGACCGGATGCTGAGCAAGCAAAAGAAGCTGGAGGAGCGCTTTCCGCAGTTCGCCCCGCCTTCGTATCGCTAGGGCGTCGTCTCGCCCCGCGTTCGCAACGCAGGTATGTCATGCACACATTATGGGTCCTCATCGGCGTCGTGGGCTTTGCTCTTCAGCCGCTTGGCCTCACCGCCGGGGAGCTCCGGGACGGGTCCGACAGCGCGCAGACCGTGATCGCCGTCCTGCCGGAGACGGCGGTGCCGGTCGACGCACCCGGCGGCAGCGAAGATGGCGCGGCGCGGCGTGTCGGTGTGGATCCCAGCCGCAGCCAGGCCCTGGCCCGCGCGCTGCTGCTGGTGATGACGGGCAGCAGCAGCAGCCGGCCGTTTCCCCTGATCCCGCAATAGCGCGTCGATTCAGGCGCGACGGCGGGCGCGCCTCCGCCCGCAACAGGGCGCTCCAGCTGCCCCGCTCGGCTATCGCAATATCGTCCCGCGTGAGGGTCCGTTTCCGGACCTAGTCGCCTGTATGACGGCGCCCGGAAGGGGCAACGATGGAAGACAGCCAGAAAATCCGTTTCTACCGAATGCAGGCCAGCGAGTTGCGCCGGATGGCGGCTGCCTCGACATCGGCGGAAAGGCAGTCCGAATTCAGCGAGTTGGCCCGCCAGTACGAGATCCTGGCGGCGAGGCTGGTGCGCCGGTCCGGGCGCGGATCGTCCCGCTGACCTGCGCGCGGCAACCGGCCGCTAGATCACTGTCGCGCGGGCGTCGTCCTGGAAGAACACGCTGACCACGAACAGGAGATCGACGGTGGCGCCGTCGGCGGCCAGCGGCATCACCAGATTCTCGACGCCGGCCACCGAATCGTTCTCCCAGAGATTGGGCCGGCCCCAGCGCCAGCTGGGAACGCCGCTGGCCACGATCTCGCGGCAGCGTCCCAGGAACCGGTCGTTCCGGCGGGCGTGCGCCTCATCCACCCACTGCCCGGTGACCTCGCGGCCCAGCACCTCGATGTAGCGCGTGCCCACGAGACGGTAGCGCAGGCGGAAAGGCTCCGGCTGCACGTCGATCATCGTCACGTGGGGCAGCAGGTCGACGATCTCCAGCGGATCGAGGTGCTGGCGGCCGGGCAGGGCGGCGGGCGCCGGGTGCAGGCTCCGCCAATAGAGATAGGCGCGCTGCAGCCGCTGGTGCGCCTTGTACTGCACCAGGTCCACGACGCCGGCGACGGGATGCCGCTGCTCCTGCTCCACAATCATGGGCGGCAGGGTAACCGGCGATTTCTAGCAAAAAGTTAATAAGTCCGGGGTCGCTTTCTGCGTCATTGAGCCACTAGGTGCTGAAAATTACCGGCACTTCCGTGAACCGGCCGATTCCAGCCGTTGGTCCGGGAATTCACCCCGGCGGGTCGGCGTTGTCTCGGGGCCTCGGGGGTGCTAAGTCCCTCATCTTTCCCAGCGAATTACGGACCTGTTCATGGCCAAGCCTGTCGCGCTGATCACCGGGGTCACCGGTCAGGACGGCGCCTATCTCGCCGAACTCCTGCTCAAGAAGGGCTACGTCGTGCACGGGCTGAAGCGGCGCTCGTCGTCGTTCAACACCGCCCGCGTCGATCACCTCTATGCCGACCCGCATGAGAAGGGCGTGCAGTTCTTCATGCATTACGGCGACATGACGGACGCCACCAACCTCATCCGCATCGTCCAGGAGACGCAGCCGACCGAGATCTACAACCTGGCCGCCCAGAGCCACGTGCAGGTCAGCTTCGAGACACCCGAGTACACCGCCAATTCGGACGGGCTCGGCACGCTGCGCCTGCTCGAGGCGATGCGCATCCTGAAGCTCGAGAAGACCGTGCGCTTCTACCAGGCCTCGACCTCGGAGCTTTACGGCCTGGTGCAGGAGCGGCCGCAGCGCGAGACCACGCCGTTCCGCCCGCGCAGCCCCTATGCCGCGGCCAAGCTCTATGCCTACTGGACCACGGTCGGCTACCGCGAGGCCTACGGCATGCACGCCTCCAACGGCATCCTGTTCAACCACGAGGGCCCGACCCGCGGCGAGACCTTCGTCACCCGCAAGATCACCCGCGCCGTGGCGGCGATCGAGGCCGGGCTGCAGGACAAGCTGTTTCTGGGCAACATCGACGCCTCGCGCGACTGGGGCCATGCCCGCGACTATGTCGAGGGCATGTGGCTGATGATGCAGCAGAAGGAGCCCGACGATTACGTGCTGGCCACCGGCGAGACGCACACGGTCCGGGAATTCGTGGAACTGGCCTTCGGCCAGATCGGCCGCACGATCACGTGGCAGGGCAAGGGCGCCGGCGAGAAGGGTGTGGATGCCAAGGGCAAGGTGCTGGTCGAGATCGATCCGCGCTATTTCCGGCCGACCGAGGTCGAGTTCCTGCTGGGCGATCCGTCCAAGGCCCATGCCAAACTCGGCTGGAAGCACAAGACCAGCTTTGCCCAGCTGGTGCGCGAGATGGTGGACGCCGACCGCAAAGCGGTGCAAAAGGAACATGAGCGCCAAGATCGGCACGGTTGAGCATCGCCATGGCTGAGATTTCTTATGGCTGAGATTCCTTATGGCTGATGGGATCCTCTTTCCGCTGGCCGGCAAGCGGGTGTTCGTCGCCGGCCACAAGGGCATGGTCGGCTCGGCCATCGTGCGTCGCCTCACGCAGGCCAAGGCCGAAATCCTGACCGCCGACCGCCAGCAGCTCGACCTGACGCGCCAGGCCGCGGTCGAGGACTGGATGCAGAAGAACAGGCCCGACGCGGTGTTCGTCGCGGCGGCCGAGGTCGGCGGCATCCACGCCAACAATTCGCGCCCCGCCGATTTCCTCTACGACAACCTGGCCATCGAGACCGCGGTCATCCATTCCGCCAAGATGGTGGGGGTGAAGAAGCTGCAGTTCCTCGGCTCCTCCTGCGTCTATCCGCGCCTGGCGCCGCAGCCGATGAAAGAGGACATGCTGCTGACCGGCGCGCTCGAGCCGACCAACCAGTGGTACGCCATCGCCAAGATCGCCGGCCTGAAGATGTGCGAGGCCTATCGCAAGCAGCATGGCTGCGACTTCATTTCCGTCATGCCCACGAATCTCTACGGGCCGGGCGACAATTTCGATCCGGCCGAGAGCCACGTGCCGGCGGCGATGCTGCTCAAGACGCACAACGCCAAGCTGGCCAATGCGCCCAACATCGAAATCTGGGGCACCGGGACCCCGAAGCGCGAGTTCCTCTATGTCGAGGACCTGGCCGATGCCTGCGTCTACCTGATGGAGCGCTACTCGGGCGACGAGACGGTCAATGTCGGCACCGGCACCGACATCACCATCCGCGAGCTGGCCGAGACGGTGGCCCGGGTCGTCGGCTTCCGCGGCGGCTTCACCTACAACACCTCGAAACCCGACGGCGCGCCGCGCAAGCTCCTCGATGTCAGCCGGCTCCATAAACTCGGCTGGACGGCGAAGACCAGCCTCGAGGACGGCTTCCGCCGCACCTACGACTGGTTCCTGCAGAACGTCGCCTCTAAAGCTGCCTGATTGGGCGGCCTGACGGGCCCGGTTTGACCCGAATCGGCATCCCGTATATCTACGGGGCCTCCGGGGCTGTTGGGGCGTAGCCAAGTGGTAAGGCAGCGGATTTTGATTCCGCCATTCCTAGGTTCGAATCCTAGCGCCCCAACCAATCAGGCGCCTTAGACGGCCATGGGCGGCATGTCCGCACCTCTGCCCGTCCGCCCGGATCTGAGCGATCCCCGACTCGTCGCCCTTTATGGTTACTGGGAAGCCAAGCGCGCCGGCCGCACCATGCCGACCCGCGCCGATATCGATCCGCTGGAGATGAAGGCCTGGCTGGGTAACCTGCTGCTGATCGACGTCGGCGGCGAGGGACGCTTCGTCTATCGCCTCTATGGCACGGGCTTCGTCAACAGCTTCGGGCGCGACATGACCGGGCGCTCGGTCGACGAGCTGCCGCCCGAGCAGCAGGAGCGGGTGCGCAGCGACTACCAGGCCGTCTGCGCCAGCCATCAGCCGCGCGCCCGCCTCTATACCGCGGCGTTCGAAGTGCCCGATCTCGGCGTGTCGGCGCGCCAGCAGACCGAGGTCGTGACCTGGGAGCGCCTGGTCCTGCCGCTGAGCGACGGCGATTTGCAGGTGACGATGCTGCTGGTCGGCGCCTATCCGCTGGCCGACCTCAAGCCTTCTACTGAGTAGGACTGGGAGCGAGTAGCTAGCGCCGGGGGGCGCCCTTGGCCGCCTCGTCGAGCAGGTCGAAGATGCGGCGGAACTTGAGCTGGCTGCCGCGCACGCGGGTGTTCCAGGTCAGGGCCAGCTGGCGCAGCCACTGCACCGCCGACGGGTCATTCGCCTTGGCGGCGAGGGCGCGCTGGACGTCGATCAGCACGCGCATGCCGTTCTCGGCATTGGCCTTGTGCGTGGGGTCCTTGCGGGCCTCCATGATGATCGGCTGCAGCAGCCGCAGCACGACCACCGCCGGGGCGCGTTCATCGAGCGTCGGGCCGGCCGGGGCGGCTTCGCCGCCGGCGTCGGGTGTGCCGGTCGGATCGTCGCTGGTCATTGAATTCACAAGAAGAGCCCCCAGGTTGCGGCGAAACTATAGTCTCGAATACCGCATATTCGCTAATGAAGCCTTGCTTTAACGCCCTTCCCGGCGCCAGGCCAGTACTAAAGTCGCCAGGGCCACGAGGAACAGGGCCAGGCCCGGCAGGAGCGGCAATTGCAGGATGCCGGCGACCACGTAGTCGCCGTTGGCCCTGAGGCCGATCCAGCCCCGCCCGCCCGGCTCCTTGCCGCCGGTATCGCGGTTCGGCCGTACGCGGCGGATGTCCGGCGCCCCGTCGGCCAGCCAGAGGATCTGCCCGCCCGTCGTGGCGGAGGCGATCCGCAGGGGTTCCTCCGAGGTCCGCACATCGGCCATCTCGACCGGGTTGAGGGCGCCCACCGCGGCGATCGCCACGCGTTCGCCGTCGGTCAGGTGATAGATGCCGGGATCGCTGACGCGCAGGCTGCCGGTGGCCCGGCCGTCCGCGCCTTCGGTCAGGGCGACCGTCTGGCGATTGCCGTTGGGGAAGGTGACCTCGACGCCGCGGCCGTCGGGCTCCAGCGTGCGGCGGACGATGTCGATGCGGTCCCCGCGCACCGTGGCGCGCAGGTCGTTCTCCTCGAGCTCGGGCTCCTTCATCAGCCAGTGGGCGATGCGGCGCAGCAGCTCGGCCTGGGGCCCGCCATTCTCGTAGCCGCGCGCCCACAGCCAGATGTGGTCGGACATGAACTGCGCCACGCGGCCGTCGCCGACGCGGTCGAGCATGAGCAGCGGCCGGTCGCGGGCCCCCGAGAGCAGGGTGTGGCCGCGGCGCGGCTCGATGTCGATATGGCGGAACCAGCGGCCCCAGTTGGGCCCTGCTTCGCCGGTGCTGGGGCCGCCGCCCGGCAGGTCGGCAGTCACCGGATGCCGGCGGCCGAGCTCGCTGACCTTGGGCTTGAAGCCCTCCTCGAAGGTCTGGCCGGTCGGCACGCCGGGCAGGATCTGCCCGAGCGGCGAGTTGAACAGATTGTTGGTCGTGCCGATGTTCGGGCCGGTGGCGACCATCAGCGCACCGCCGCCGCGCACGTAGCGCACGATGTTGTCGAGATAGACCTGGGCCAGCACGTCACGCCGCCGGTAGCGATCGAAGATCACGAGATCGAACTCGTGCAGCTTGACCTCGAACAGCTCGCGGATCGGGAAGGCGATCAGCGAGAGCTCGTTGACGGGCGTGAAGTCCTGCGCCTCGGGCGGCCGCAGGATGGTGAAATGGATGAGGTCGACCGAGGGGTCGGACTTGAGAAGATTACGCCAAGTCCGCTCGCCCGGATGCGGCTCGCCGGTGACCAGCAGCACGCGCAGGCGGTCGCGCACGCCATTGACCACGACCACGGCCCGGTTGTTGTCGAGGGTGAGCTCGCGCGGGCCCGGCTCGACCGCAATCTCGAACACCGTGGTCCCGCCGTGGTCCAGGGTGAAGTCGATCTCGGTCGGCACGTTGACGGGAATACGCACGGTCTGCGGCTCGCCGCCGTCGCGCCGGATATCGACCCGCGCCAGCTCGCCGCGCTGGCCGCTGCCATCGTCGACCTTGAGCGTCATGGTCTGCGGCTTGCCGACGATGCCGTAGGTCGGGCTGCGCTCGATCACCAGGCGGCGATCGACCTCGTTGCGGTTGCCGGTGAGCAGGACGTGCACGGGGGCCGGGATGCGCACACCCTGCGCGTCCTTGGGCGCGTCGTGAACCTGGCCGTCGGTGACCATGACCACGCCAGACAGGCGCGAGCGCGGCACATCGCCCAGCGCGCGCTCAATCGTCTCGAACAGCCGCGTGCCGTCGCTGCCGCCAATGCCGCCGCTGCCGCCGCCGCGCACCACCCGGACCTCGAGCTCCTTCTGGCTGCCGAGACGCGACTGGAGCTGCTGCACCGCCGCATCGGTCCGCGCCTTGCGCTCGCCGATCGCCTGGCTGGCGCTTTCGTCGACCACGACCAGCGCCACGTCGGGCAGCGGCCGGCGCTCTTCGACGACGGCCGTTGGATTGACCAGGGCCAGCAGCAGGCCGAGTACGGCGGCCGTGCGCCAGCCGGCACCCCGGGCGCGGCGCACCCAGAGGAGGACGATCAGCGCCAGCGCGATGGAAGCGGCGATCGCCAGCAGGAGCGGCGGGATCAGCGGGGCGGCGGTGAAGGAAAGATCGCCGCTCATCGCCGGATCCGATCGAGGATGGCGTCGACATGGACCTGGTCGGCCTTGTAGTTGCCGGTCAGCGCGTACATCACGAGATTGACGCCGAAGCGAATGGCGGTTTCGCGTTGGCCCTCGCCGCCGGGCACGGCGGCGTATTGCGCGCGACCCTGGCTGTCGGTGGCCCAGGCGGCGGCCCAGTCATGGGCGCCGATCACCACCGAGGTGACGCCGTCATTGATCCGGCTGTCGGCCTGCTCGACCCAGACCGGCTGGCCGGCCCAGCGGCCGGGAAACTCGGCCAGCAGATAGAAGGATTTGGTCAGCACGTGATCCGCCGGGACCGGGGCCAGCGCCGGCAGGCTGATATTGCGCAGGATGAGCTGCAGGCGCTGCGCCGCCGGGCCGCGACCGCCGCGGTCGCCATCGCGCGTGTCGAACAGGATCATGCCGCCCTGGCGCAGGAAGTCGTTCACCCGCGCCATGGCGGCGGGTGTGGGCAGGGTGGCGTCGGGCGCCACCGGCCAGTAGATCAGGGGATAGAAGGCCAGCTCGTCCTGCTCGATGTCGATCTCGGCCGGCTGGCCGGGGTCGATGGCCGTGCGCCGCGAGAGGATGGTGCCCAGGCCGAGCAGTCCGGCGCGCGCGACGTCGTCGATATCGGGGCGGCCGCTGCGCACGTAGCCCAGCCGCGTTGCCAGGGTCGCCGAGATGGCTGCCCCGTCGTCGCCGGCGGGCTGCTGGGGAGCGCGCTGCATCTGGGCCATGGCGTCGGTGCCGGCCAGCAGCGCGACCACCAATGCGGCCGGCCCGGCGCGCCGCGCCCAGGAGCCGGCGAGCAGGCCGCGCAGCACGAGGCTGATCAGCAGGTCGGCCAGGGCCAGCATGAGGGCGGCGGTGAGCAGGCCGGGCTTGGTGTCGATCTCGCGGCTGGCATGCAGCTCGTGGCGCTGGATGCCCGCCGGCAGCTCGCCCAGCACGCGCGGCGGCGGCACGCCGGCCGACAGGTTGAGGGCGCGGCGGCCGAACTCGGCGCCGTAGTAGCCGGGCGGATGCTTGGGGCCGATGGCCACCTTGGCGAAGTCGCGGCCGGCGATGCCGACCGCGGCGGGGCCGGGCGACTGCAGGCGGCCGAAGCCGTCGAGCGAGGAGAGCGGCGGCAGGACAGCGTCGCTGGCTTCGCCCGCCACGCCCTGCGACAGGCCGACCAGGCGCTGCAGCATCTCGACGAACAGGCCGGAGATCGGCAGCGTCGACCATTCCGGCGTCGCCATGGTGTGAACCAGGACCAGCCAGCCGTCACCGCGACGCTCAAAGGTGATCAGCGGCGTGCCGTCGGACAGGCGCGCCCAGGTCTTGTTGGCGAGGTCGAGGCTCGGCTCGGCCAGGACCTGCCGTGTCACCCGTACGTCGTCGGCCACCGCCAGGCCGGCGAACGGACCGTTCGGATCGAAGGACTGCAGCCCGACCGGCTGGCCCCAGGACATGGCGCCGCCGAAATTGCGGCCGCCGCCGCGCAACGGCACCGGCACGAAATCATCGCCGCCTTCGGCGAGGCGGCCGCCGGCGAAGCGCACGACCATGCCGCCCTTCTTCAGCCACTCATCGACCACCGTCTGATCGGCGGCGGCCAGGCGGCCGCTATCGGCGAGGACCAGGACGGCGAGCTCGCGCTGCAGCAGCTCCTGCGGCGAGCCGAGGCGCACCTCGCTGAACGGCGCCAGGGCGCGCTGCAGATAGTAGATGTCGCCGAGCAGCGGCTGCTGGCGCTCGAGCGGGCCGCCGGAGACCAGGCCCACGGGGCGCCGGCGCCAGCGTTCGTCGATCAGGATCACCGCGCCGGCCGAGGCTTCGCTTTCGATCTCCAGCCGCGCCACGCGGTTGCGCAGTTCGGTCGGCAGGTTGATGCGGACCTGCGCGCTGGTCTGGCCCTCGGCCCAGCGCAGCTCCTCGCGGGCGAGCAGGCGCCCGTCGTCGCCGATCGCCCGGATCGGCACGCTCATCGCGCCAGCGCCCGAGGCGCGCGCCACGGTGGCGGTCATGCCGCCGGCCTCGGCAGCGGGCGGGAGCAGCAGCCGCGCCAGGCGATCGTCGCTTTCGGCGAACAGATCGACTCCGCCGTAGCGCTGCAGGCGTTCCAGCAGGCCGGCGAGATGCTCGTCACGCAGCCCGTCCGACAGGTAGACGACATTCGCCGCGCCCGGCAGCGTCAGCGTGTCGAGGCTGGCGCGCGCGGCGGCGCGGTCGACCGGCCAGGGCTTGGGCTCGAGCGCCCCGACGAGGCTGCGGATCTCGCCCGCCGGCCCCATGCGCGACGGGCGCGGCGGCTCGCCGGTGACCAGGGGAGCCGTGGAGAGCAGCACCACCGGCTGCCGGTTGCGGTCGGCCCGGTCGATGATGTCGGTCAGCATCGTCTTGCGCGCCGGCCAGTTGCGCGCCGAGCCCCAGCCGTCGTCGACCACGACCAGGACGGGACCGGTGCTGGCGATCTGGGCGCCGGGATTGAGCAGCGGATGGGCTAAAGCCAGGATAATGAGGGCGGCGATCAGCAGGCGCAGCAGAAGAAGCCAGAGCGGGGTCTTGGCCGGCGTCTCCTCCTTGGGCTGCAGCTGGAGCAGAAGGCGGATCGCCGGGAACAAGGCGCGGCGCGGCGCCGGCGGCGTGACGCGCAGCAGCCACCAGAGGATGGGCAGCGCCGCGAGGCCGAACAGCCAGAGCGGCGAGAGGAAGGCGATGCCGGCGAGAGCGCCCATCACCGGTAACTCGGTTTGGCCAGGGCCTGATACAAGGCCAGGACCGCGGTCTCGGGCGGATGGTCGGTACGGTGCGACAAGAACGTCCAGCCGACTTGGCGGGCGATGTCGTGCAGCCCGGCCACGTGCGCCGCGTAGATCGAATGGTAGTCGCTGCGCACCGCCTCGACGCGCGGCACCAGCATGTCGCCTTCGGCCTCGAGGCCTTCGAAGCGGGTGCGACCATTGAAGGGCAGGGTCTCCTCGGCCGGATCGAGGATCTGGACGAGATAGCCTTTGACGTCCTGCGCCGCGATGCGCCGGACCGCCGTGGCGACCTCGGGCAGCGGCGACAGGAAATCGCCCATCAGCACGACCTGGGCGTGGCGCGGCAGCCGCGCTTCGGGCGGCACGCCGGCTTCGGATTTCGTCTCGCTCATGACCTGGGCCAGGCGGGTGACGGCGACGCGTCCCGTGGTTGGCCGTCCGCCCTCGCCGAGCAGGGCGATCAGCTCACCGCCGCGCACCAGCAGGGCCATCAGCGCGATGGTCAGCAGATCGGCGCGCTCGGCCTTTTCGGACAGCTTGGTCGACGAGCGCCAGCGCATCGAGGCCGAGGTGTCGCGCCACAGCCAGACGCTCTCCGAGGCTTCCCACTCCGTCTCGCGCACGTAGACGAGATCGCTCTTGGCGGTCTGGCGCCAGTCGATCTGGTCGGCGCCGTCATGCGGCTGGTAGCGGCGGAACTGCCAGAAGGCCTCGCCCTGTCCGACACGCCGGCGGCCGTGGACGCCCTGCGCCACGGTCATGGCGACCCGGTCCGCGGCGACCAGCAGCGGCGGGAAGCGGCTCGCCAGATGCTCGGCGCGCTGCTTCGTCTGGACGGCAGTGGAGGAGACGGCCATGGCGGCCTGGGGCTCAGCCCGCTCTCAGGCCAGCGGCGCGCACAGGCCGTCGATCACCTTGTTCATGGTGACACCGTCGGCCCGCGCCCCGAAATTGAGAGCCATGCGATGGCGCAGGATCGGCTGCGCCAGGGCAACGACATCGTCCACCGAGGGCGCCAGCCTGCCATCGAGCACGGCGCGCGCGCGGGTGGCCAGCATCAGCGCCTGGCTGGCGCGCGGGCCGGGGCCCCAGGCCACGTGCTTCTTCACCTCGGCATTGTCGGTCTCGTCGGGACGGCCACTGCGCACCAGCTTGAGGATCGCCTCGACCACGCTTTCCCCGACCGGCACGCGGCGGATCAGGGCCTGGGCGGCGATCAGCTCGTCGGCGGTCATCACGGCCTGCGGCTTTTCCTCTTCCGCCCCGGTCGTGGCGATCAGCATCTTCCGTTCCGAGGCGAGATCGGGATAGGAGACGTCGACCTGCAGCAGGAAGCGGTCGAGCTGCGCTTCGGGCAGCGGATAGGTGCCTTCCTGCTCCAGCGGGTTCTGGGTGGCCAGCACGTGGAAGGGCGCCGGCAGCGGATGGTAGGCGCCGGCCACCGAGACGCGGCGCTCCTGCATGGCCTGCAGCAGCGCCGACTGGGTGCGCGGGCTGGCGCGGTTGATTTCGTCGGCCATCAGCAGCTGGGTGAAGACCGGGCCCTTGATGAAGCGGAACGAGCGGCGCCCGGTCTCGCTTTCCTCCAGCACCTCGGAGCCGAGGATGTCGGCGGGCATCAGGTCGGGCGTGCATTGCAGCCGCTTTTCCTCGAGCCCGAGGACGACGCCGAGTGTTTCCACCAGCTTCGTCTTGGCGAGGCCGGGCACGCCGATGAGCAGCGCGTGACCCCCACCCAACAGCGTGATAAGACTTTGATCAACCACCTCTGTCTGGCCGAAGATCACCCGACCGATGCGCTCGCGCACCAGGCTCAGGCGCTGACCGAGAGCTTCGATCTTGGCAATGATGTCGGAAGTCGTGGCGGGCGGATTGGCGAATGTCGGCTCGGGAGCGCTCAATGCAACCTCTCTCGGCTGAACCACTTAAACATCGGCCATGACCGGCGATTCATCCGATCCGGCCGTCCTGGCGCGGCGACTTCTTTCCCAACCGCCCCGCTCGGGGACCCCTTCCGAAGGGGGTGCACGATCTGGGCCAGTGCCGGCCTACGATGCCGATTCCTGCGGTGACTTCGACATCCGCATCGCGCGCGATGGTACTTGGTTTTATCACGGTACGCCGATCACCCGCAAACCGCTCGTCAAACTCTTCGCCAGCGTGCTGCGGCGCGATGAACAGGGTGAATATTGGTTGCAGACCCCTGTGGAAAAAGGGCGCATTCGTGTCGATGAGGCCCCTTTCACCGCGGTAGAACTGGCGGTATCGGGCGAAGGACGAGCGCAGGAATTATCCTTTCGTACCAATCTCGACGAGTGGGTCGTGGCCGGTCCGGAGCATCAAATCCGTGTGACCCCCGACGCCAAGGGCGATGGGTGGGCGGCCGGTCCGCGGCCCTATGTCCAGGTGCGCGCGGGACTCGACGCCCTGATCGCGCGCCCGGTCTTCTATCAACTGGTAGAATTGGGCGAATCGATGGCGGGAGAGCCGGCCGGGACCTACGGTGTGTGGAGTCGCGGCATGTTTTTCGCCCTCGGGAGTGTCGACGGCAGTTTGCAAGGCGGGACTGGGACATGAAGGCGTCATCGCTCGAACCCTCGATCGAGCAGATCCGCGGCCGGATCGAGGCGGCGCAGGGCGATGTCGGCTGGCGCGGCTCCGGCCGCCTGAGCCGGGTGCGCGGCGACCACGATCTCAACCCCGACATCGCGCCCAAGGCCCCGCTCAAGCCCGCCGCGGTGCTCGTCCCACTCGTGCTGCGCCCCCAGGGCACGACGGTGCTGCTGACCAAGCGCACGGCCCACCTGACGGCCCATGCCGGGCAGATCAGCTTCCCCGGCGGCATGATTGAGGAATGCGACGTCGATCCGGTGGCCTGCGCCCTGCGCGAGACCGAGGAGGAGATCGGCCTGCTGCGCGAGCGCGTCGAGGTGATCGGCCGGCTCGACACCTACGTCGTGCGCACCGGCTTCGAGGTGACGCCGGTGGTCGCCCTGGTGACGCCGCCCTTCGAGATCAAGCGCGACGATTTCGAGGTCGCCGAGGTCTTCGAGGTGCCGCTCTCCTTCATCCTGGACTCGCGCAATCACGAGCGCGGGATGCGCGAGGATTTCGGCGGGCTGAAGCGCGAGTTCTGGATCATGCCCTACGGCGACTATTACATCTGGGGCGCCACCGCCGGCATGCTGGTCAATCTCCACGAAGTGCTGCAGGACTGACGGGCCGGAAGGCAGCCATGGCCCGCATCCTCTTCCAGTTCATCTTTCCCATCCTGCTGCCGGCGCTGCTCTACGCGCTATGGCTGACCACCGCCGAGCGCCGGCGTATCAAGGCGGGCGCCGAGGAGAAAGGGCGTTGGGGCGATGCTCCCTGGCTCTGGCTGCTGGCGCTCGGCCTGTTCTTCGCCACGCTGATCACCGTCGCCGTCTCCGTGTTCGACGGCGGTTCGCCGACCGGCGTCTATGTGCCGTCGACAGTGAATGAAGACGGGCGGCCCATTCCGGGCCGGATCGAGCCGCGATAGACAGACGCCCGAGCCGATGACCGTCGCCGAAACCCTTACCCCAGACCGCGTCCCGTGGCTTGCCGCGCCGGAGACGCGCGCCGTGGTGGCCGCCCTAGAGGCGGGGGGGCAGCAAGTGCGTTTCGTCGGCGGCTGCGTGCGCGACGCGCTGCTCGGCCGGCGGGTCGTCGATATCGACCTGGCGACACGAGAGGCGCCCAAGCGCGTGATGGCGCTGCTGCAGGCGGCCGGGCTCAAGGCGATCCCGACCGGGATCGAGCACGGTACGGTCACCGCGGTCGCCGGCGGCCGTCCGTTCGAGATCACCACCCTGCGGCGCGACGTGACCACCGACGGAAGGCGCGCCGTGGTCGCTTTCACCGATGACTGGCAGGAGGATGCGGCGCGGCGCGATTTCACCATCAACGCACTCTCGGCCGATCCCGACGGCACGGTGCACGACCCGTTCGGCGGTATCGCCGATCTCAACGCCGGGCGCGTGCGCTTCGTCGGCGATGCGGCAACCCGCATCCGCGAGGACGTGCTGCGCATCCTGCGCTTCTTCCGCTTCCAGGCGCATTACGGGCGCGGCGAGCCGGACGCGGCCGGGCTCGCCGCCTGCCGGGAACAGGCGGCGCTGCTGCCGGGCCTCTCGGCCGAGCGGATCGCGGCCGAGCTGCTCAAGCTGCTGAAGGCCGGCGACGCGGCGGGCACCGTGGCGCTGATGCGGGAGGCCGGCATCCTGGCGCCGATCCTGGCGGAGCTTACGGACATCGAGCGGCTGCGCGGACTGCAGAGCCTCGCCGAAGCCGAGGCCCGCGACCCGGTCTTGCGTCTCGCCGCGCTGCTGCCGGACGATCCGGCGGTGGCCGGAGCGGTCGCCGAGCGGCTGCGCCTGTCCAATGCCGATCGCGTGCGCCTGGTGACGCTGGCCGGGCCGCCTGAAGACTGCTGGCCGGCCGCCGACGAGAGGGGTCTGTGTCGCGCCCTGCGCCGGTTGGGCAAGGACATCGTGCGCGACCTCGGGCTGCTGGCCGCGGCGCGGGGCGACAGCGTGGGCGGCCGGGCGGCATTGGCGGCCGCCGCGTCCTGGGTCCCGGTCGTGCTGCCGGTCAAGGGCCAGGACGCGCTCGATCTGGGCGTGCCGCCGGGTCCGCGCATCGGCGCGCTCATCGGCGCGCTGGAAGCGTGGTGGGAAGAGGGCGACTACCGGGCCGATCGCGCGGCCTGCCTCGACAGGCTTCGAACATTCGTGAAGGAACAGCGTGAATGACGGTCTTGCGGATCTGCTTCGTCGGCGACAGCATCACCACCGGCACCGGCGACGAGGCCTATCTCGGCTGGCCGGGTCGCCTGTGCGCCGGTGAACGGGCCCGCGGACACGACCTGACCCACTACAACCTCGGCATCCGCGGCGACACCTCGCCGATGATCGAGGCGCGCTGGCGGGCCGAATGCGAGGCGCGGCTGCCGGCCGAATTTCCGGCGGCCCTGGTCTTCGCCTTCGGCCTCAACGATACGACCGAGGAGCCGACGGGCTTGCGCGTCAGCCCCGATCTCTCGTCGGCCACGGCGCGCCGTATCCTGGCCGCGGCCTCGTCATGGAAGCCGACCTTGATGATCGGGCCGACGCCGGTCGATGAATCGAAGATGCCGACCCGCTTCGGAGTCGTGCCGCGCGACATGCGCAATGCGCGCATCGCCACGGCCTCGCGCATCCTCGAAGGGATCGCGGCGGAGGTCAGCGTGCCCTATCTCGATCTCTACACGCCGCTGGCCAGGGACGCGACCTTCGTCCAGTCGCTGGCGGCCGGCGACGGCGTGCACCCGACGGCCGAGGGCTACGCCATCATGGCGGCGCGCATCGGCGCCTGGTCGGGCTGGCGGCGCTGGCTCGACAAGCGCTGAGAATTCGCCCGTTTCGCCGGTAAAACATCTGCGTTTTCAAGTGCCTGCCATCCGCGCCGGCGCGTGAGCGCCGTTGTCGCTCGACGCTCTCGCGTGGCATGCTGATCCACCTTGCGCGGGGCTCATCCGCGCCCCATGGAGGCAAGCAATGACAAGAACGATTTCGCGCGGCTGGCTGCTGGCCGCGGCCGCGCTGGTGGCTGGAGTGGTCGCGGCGCCGCTCTCCGGCGCGCAAGCCCAGACGTCTCAGGCGCAGGCGCGCGAGAAAGTCGTCTACCTGTTTCCGGCACCCGCCCTGCTGCCGGCCTTCTCGCCCTTCAACATCGCCCGGCACAAGGGCTACTACGCGGCCGAGGGCATCGAGGTCGACTTCCAGGTCGGGCGCGGCGGCGCCGACGTGGCCAAGCAGGTCGGCACCAACAACGCCGATCTCGGCGGCGGCATCGGCGACACGCCGATCGTGGTGCGGGCCAACGAGGTGCCGGTCAAGGCCGTGGCCATCCTCGGCGGCAGGGGGCTGATCTTCCTGACGGCGCGCAACGACCGGGGCATCAAGGGCCCGGCCGATCTCAAGGGCAAGAAGGTCACGGTCACCGGCCTGCAGGACACCGCGTACTACGCGCTGCTCGGCATGCTGGCCACGGTCAACCTGAAGAAGTCGGATCTCGAGATCCTGCCGGCCGGTCCGGCGGGCGTCACGCGCCTGGTCGTCGCCGGCGAGGCCGATGCCATGGTCGGTGTGCCGGAATGGGCCTACACGATCGAGCAGGCCGTGCCGGCCACCACGCAGCCCAGCGAGCAGTACTATCCGTCGATGGCCCAGGCGATCCTGGCCTCGGACGAAACCATCGCCAGGAAGCCGCAGGCCATCCGCGCCTTCGTGCGCGCGACACTCAAGGCGATGAAGGAGGTCATGGATAACCCGAAGCAGGCGACCGCGGACTTCATCGCCGCGGTGCCGCAGCACAAGGGCAAGGAAGCGGAGCTGGAGGAGATCCTCGGCCGCTACGCCAGGTTCGTCTATCCCGGGCAGGCGACCCTGGGCGCGATGGACGAGCAGCGCCTGAAGACCGTGCAGGACTTCATGCTCAAGGAAGGCATCATCCAGAAGGCCTCGCCGCTGGCCGAGCTCTACACGAATCAGTTCGTGCGCTAAGCGCGCGGGCCAGTTCGTGCGCTAGCCAGCCGCCCGCACCAAACAAAAGGGCCGCCCGGAAGGGCGGCCCTTTCTTTTTCAGCCTTCGGCTGAACTCAGTGCAGGTCGCGCCACACCTTGCGCTTGACCGCGAAGAGCAGGCCGGTGAGCACGATCAGGAAGATCACGACCTTCATGCCCAGCCGCTTGCGCGCCTCGAGCTCGGGCTCGGCCGCCCAGGCCAGGAACGTGGTCACGTCCTTGGTCAGCTGCTCGACGGTCGCCTTGGTGCCGTCGGCATAGCTCACCTGGTCGGCGTTGATCGGCGGCGGCATGGCGATCTGATGGCCGTGGAAGTACTTGTTGTAGTGCATCCCTTCCATGAGGTTGACGCCCGCCGGCGGATCGCTGTAGCCGGTGAGCAGCGCGTACAGGTAGTCGGGGCCGCCGACGCGCGCCTTGGTGATCAGCGAGAGGTCGACCGGGTAGGCGCCGTTATTGCCGGCGCGCGCCGCCTTCTCATTGGGGAAGGGCGACCTGAAACGGTCCGACGGCCGGCCGGGGCGCTGGAACATCTCGCCGGCGTCGTTCGGGCCGTCGGTCACCTCGACCGAAGCGGCGATCGCCTTGACCTCGTCTTCCGAGAAGCCGATGTCGCGCAGGTTGCGGTAATGGACCAGCGACAGGGCGTGGCAGGCGGAGCAGACATCGCGATAGACTTGGAAGCCGCGCTGGCGCGCCGCCGGATCGAAGGTGCCGAAGGGCCCGTCGAACGACCACTTCTGCTTCGGCAGGGGCTCGGCGGCGCTGAGCGGAGCGGCCGTGAAGCCGAGGATTCCGAAGCCGACCGCCAGGACGGCGAGCAGGCCCTTCGCCCCCTTGAGCACCGGCTCGGAAATGCTGGCCGGCAGCGGCCGCGGCCGCTCGAACCAGCCGAGCAGCGGCAGGACGATGAGGAAGTGGGCGAAGTACCAGGCGGTCGCCAGGCGGCCGATATGCAGGTACCAGCCTTCCGGCGGCTTGGCGCCGATATAGCCGAGCACCAGGCAGTCGACGACGAAGAGCCAGAAGAAGATGCGGAAGGTCGGCCGGAAGCGGCCGCTGCGCACCCGGCTGGTGTCGAGCCAGGGCAGGATGAACAGGATCAGGATCGAGCCGAACATGGCCAGCACGCCGAGCAGCTTGTCCGGGATGGCGCGCAGGATGGCGTAGTAGGGCAGGAAGTACCACTCCGGCACGATATGCGCCGGCGTCACCAGCGGGTTGGCCGGGATGTAGTTGTCCGGCTCGCCGAAGAAATTCGGCGCGAAGAACACCACGCCGGCGAAGACGATGAAGAACGCCGCCAGGCCGAACGCGTCCTTGGCCGTGTAGTACGGGTGGAACGGGATCTTGTCCTGCGGGCCCTTGGCGTCGATGCCGATCGGGTTGTTCGAGCCGTGCATGTGCAGGGCCCAGATGTGCAGCACGACCACGCCGACAATGACGAAGGGCAGCAGGTAATGGAGCGAGAAGAAGCGGTTGAGGGTCGGGTTATCGACCGCGAAGCCGCCCCACAGCAGGGTGACGATGCTGTCGCCGACCAGCGGGATGGCCGAGAACAGGTTGGTGATGACGGTGGCGCCCCAGAAGCTCATCTGGCCCCAGGGCAGCACGTAGCCCATGAACGCGGTGGCCATCATCAGCAGCAGGATGATCACGCCCAGCCACCACAGGATCTCGCGCGGCGGCTTGTAGGAGCCGTAATACATGCCGCGGAACATGTGGATGTAGACGACGATGAAGAAGAACGAGGCGCCGTTCATGTGGATGTAGCGGATCAGCCAACCGTAGTTGACGTCGCGCATGATCCGCTCGACCGAGTTGAAGGCGTAGTCGACATGCGGCGTGTAGCTCATCGCCAGCACGATGCCGCTGATGATCATCACCGCCAGAATGGCGCCGGCGAGCGAGCCGAAGTTCCACCAGTAGGAGAGATTCTTCGGCGTCGGATACTGCGAGCCGAGGCTGTGATCGATGAACGAGAAGATCGGCAGCCGGTACTCGATCCACTTCACCACCGGGTTGCTGAAGAACTTGCTGGACGAAGGAGTCGCCATGATCGGGGCCTCAGCCAATACGCACGGTGGTGTCGGTCAGGAATTCGTAGGCCGGAACCGGCAGGTTGGCCGGCGCCGGTCCCTTGCGGATGCGTCCTGACGTGTCGTAGTGCGAACCGTGGCAGGGGCAGAACCAGCCGCCGTACTCGCCGCGCGGGTCGGTCGACTTCTGGCCGAGCGGCACGCAGCCGAGATGGGTGCAGACGCCGACCAGGATCAGCCACTCCGGCTTCTTGACCCGCGCCTGGTCGGCCTGCGGATCGGGAAGCTCGTTGATATTGGTGGCGCGCGCCGCCTGGATCTCCGCTTGGGTGCGGCGGCGGATGAAGACCGGCTTGCCGCGCCAGCTCACGGTGATGCTCTGGCCCTCGACCACCGGCGTGATATCGACCTCGGTGGTCGACAGCGCCAGCACGTCGGCCGACGGATTCATCTGGTGGATGAATGGCCACAAGGCCAGGCCCGTGCCGACCGCGCCGAAGGCGCCGGCCGTGAGATAAAGAAAGTCGCGACGCGTGCCCTCGCCATGACCGGCGGTGGACGAGTGAGCGGTGTTTGCCATTCTTGAAGACCCTATCGCTAGCTGGACCGGACGGTCCTCGGCGGGTGACGTCCGCGGCGCCTCGTATCGATTCTGACGCGGTCCGGCGACCAAATCCCTTGCTTCCCGCCCCATCCAAGGGCAAGCCAGCACCTGATTTCGGTCGCCTTGCGGATGACCCCGTCCCGAGGCAGGGTATAATCCATGTTCGTCGCGCTTGCAAAGGCTTAAGGCCGCTCGGGCAGGCCTCCCGTTCACCGATCGTTCTGATGCGTCTCGCCCTTTACGAACCTGACATCCCCCAGAATACCGGCACGCTGCTGCGGCTTGGCGCCTGCCTTGGCGTGGCCGTGGACCTCATCGAGCCTTGCGGCTTCGTCTGGGATGACCGCCGGCTGCGCCGGGCCGGGATGGACTACCTGGAGGGTGTGGATCTGACCCGCCATGTCTCCTGGGCGGCCTACCAGGCGAGCCGGGGCACGGGCCGCCCCGGCGGCAGATTGGTACTGCTGACCACGGCGGCAGAGCGGCCGTATACGGAATTCACCTACCAGGAGAGCGACACCCTGCTGGTCGGGCGTGAAAGCGCCGGCGTACCGGCCGAGGTGCACAAGGCGGCCGATGCGCGCGTGGTCATTGCCATGGCGCCGGGGGCGCGGGCCCTCAACGTGGCCGTTGCCGCCGCCATGGTGCTGGGCGAGGCGCAGCGCCAGCTTCTGGCCGGGCGCCAGGCCTTGCGGGCCGTTTCGTGAGCGATCCAGGGGAACAGCAGAAGGCAGCGGCGGCGGCCTGGTTTGGCGAGCTGCGCGACCGCATCTGCGCAGAGCTCGAGCGCGTCGAGGATGAGCTCACCGGGCCCCATGTCGAGCTGCAGGCTGGCCGTTTCGCGCGTAAGCCGTGGGAACGCCCGACCCCCGAGGGCAGCGGCGGCGGCGGCACCATGGCGCTGCTCCATGGCCGGGTCTTCGAAAAGGCGGGGGTCAATGTCTCCACCGTCTTCGGCGAGTTCAGCCCGGAATTCCGCAAGCAGATTCCCGGCGCGGCCGACGATCCGCGCTTCTGGGCTAGCGGCATCTCGCTGGTCATTCATCCGCGCTCGCCGCTGGTGCCGGCGGTGCACATGAACACGCGCCATATCCGCACCACCAAGTGGTGGTTCGGCGGCGGCATGGATCTGACGCCGGTGGCGCCGGACGCGGCCGACACGGCCGATTTTCATGCGGCGGCAAAGCGCGCCTGCGATGCCCACGATGCCGGTTATCACCCGCGCTTCAAGAAATGGTGCGACGAGTATTTCATGCTCAAGCATCGCAACGAGCCGCGCGGCGTGGGCGGCATCTTCTTCGATGACGTGCACTCGGCCGGCGCCGGCGGCTGGGAGCGCGACCTGGCCTTCGTGCGCGACGTCGGCCTCGCCTTTCTCGACGTCTATCCGCGCCTGGTGCGCCGGCACATGAACCGGACATGGACCGAGGCGCAGCGTCAGCAGCAGCTGGTGCGGCGCGGGCGCTATGTCGAATTCAATCTGCTCTACGACCGGGGCACCAAGTTCGGGCTGATGACCGGCGGCAATGTCGAGGCGATCCTGATGTCACTGCCGCCGATGGCTGCCTGGCCGTGAGAGCGCTGACGGCGAGGGCTTGAGCCCGGCGCTCCCGAGTCGCTGAATCGTGCGCGGCGGCGCTGCGGGCCACGGACCTTGGCCGCCAATAGATAAAATAATATTCAAATTAAATATTAATCACCTGAAATCGTCCCGCTTTTCTGGCCGCGGGCCCACGAATATGGGTAAACGCACATAGTTGTTGCGGTCTTTCGGGTGGCGACCCAGATTGTCCAGTAACGGGAAGGTCTGACGGCAGAAGCTGGGCAGATCTCGCGGCTCTGGTCTCGATTGCGGCACCTCGCGACACACAGAAGTGGGCGGGGCTAAGCGTCAGGACTGCGGATTGCTGCGTGGAGCGCCTGGCGCCTCTCGTCGATGACCTCGCTGACGATCAATAGCTCGGCCGGACAGGCAGCGGCGCTGCGCTCGCTCAGCACGCTCGATCGCAATATCGCGACGACGGAATCGCGCCTGACCACGGGCTTGCGCGTCTCGAGTCCGCGTGACGACAGCGCCGCCTTTGCGCTCAGCATCGGATTCCGCGCGGAGATCAAGGGCACGCAGGCCGTGCGCGAGGGCCTCGATACCGGCCGCGGCGTCGTCGGCGTGGCGCTCGCCGGGGCCACCCAGATCGGCGCGACGCTCGACAGTCTCAAGCAGCTGGTGCTCAACGCGGCCGGTACGACCAACCGGCAGCAGCTCGAGAGCCTCGCCACCCAGTTCAACCAGGGCATCGCGACAATCGATTCGATCATCAAGGGCTCCAGCTTCCAGGGCGTGAATCTCCTGGACGGCAGCCGCAGCAGCATCGGCTTCGCCGCCGGCGTGACCGCGGGCAACATCAATGCTGCCGGCTTCAACTTCGTCACCGACATCAAGACGCTGCTCGAGACCAACAGCATCGGCGCCACCCTGCCGCCGACCAACCCGCCGCCGGCCCCGGGGAAATACGACCAGCTGGTCAACGACATCGTCTCGAAGGTCAAGCAGGCGACCGGGCGCACCGACGAGCCGAGCATCCGCGACTTCGCCAACCGGTTCATCGACCAGCTCGGCCGCAACAACGAATCGCGGGTGCGCGAATTCGGCCAGCGCCTGCTCGACAGCCTGGGCGGCACCGCGCCCGGCGACGAGCGCAACCGGCAGCTGGTCGGCCGCATCGTCGACCGCATCGACCGCGGCGCCAACGAGGATCGCACCGACGGCCTGACCGGCCGGCTGATCGAGCGGCTCGACGAGCGGGCCACGCCGCCGCCGCCGCAGAACGAGACGCTGCGTGTCGAGTTCATCTCGGAATCCGCCGGCTACCAGAACGTCTTCGGCTACTACAACCGCGAGACGGGCGAAGGCGGCATTCTCTTCCCCGAGGTCGAGGCCGACGGCAACAACGCGCCGCTCGAGCCCGGCCGGTCCGCCGCGGAGTTCACGGTCAAGGCCGCCGATGCCAGCAAGATCGAATACTTCCTGATCTCCGACGGCGCCAATCTCAACTCGTCGTCCGAGCTCTCTGGCAAGATCAAGGTCATGCAGGCCGCCGACGGAACGTTCGGCATCGCGCGCCTCGACAGCAGCGGCAACGTCATCCGCAATTCCCAGGGGAATGTCGACTTCCTGGAGGGCCGCGACGCGCGCGCCCTGTTCACCGAGACCAGCAAGAACGCCGGCAGCGTGGACTACGCCTCCGCGGTTCCCGGCAGCTCGCAGACCAGCTCGACACTGGCCGGTGATCGGGCGGACGGGCCGACCGGCATCATCGCCTTCGAGGATATCGCGGCGCAGCGCCACGGCAACAACGGCAGCTACGGCCCGCCCGGTGACGCCGACTATAACGACGCCGTCTTCAACGTGACGCGCGTCGGCTCGCCGCCGCCGACCACGACGCTCAAGGCGACCTTCCAGTCGGAGACGGCCGGCTACAAGAGCGTCTTCGGCACCTACAACACCAAGACCGGCGAGGCCGAGATCCTGTTCGGCAATGTCGAGGCCGATGGCGCCAACGCGCCGCTCAGGCCCGGCCAGTCGTCGGTCGAGTTCACCGTCAACACGGCGGACGTGAACAATGTCGGCTATTTCCTCATCTCCAACGGCGCCAACCTGAATTCCTCCGCCGCGCTGGACGGCAGCTTCAAGGTCGTGCGCGCCGACGATGGCACCTTCGGCCTGGCCCGCACCGACGAGGAGGGCAACGTCCTTCGCGACGCCCAGGGCAATCCGCAGTTCCTCCAGGGCGAAGGGGCCCGCGCGCTCTTCACCGAAACGTCGAAGAACGCCGGCCGTGTCGATTACGCCTCCGGTGCGCCTGGCACGCATCAGAACCGCCGCAGCCTGCGCAGCGACACGACCGATGGGCCGACGGGAACCGTGGCTTTCGAAGATCTGGCGGCGACGCGCAACGGCAATAGCGGCCGCTACGGCAAGCCCGGGGACGCCGACTACGACGATGCGGTGTTCAACATTACGATCGTGAGCCAGACCGGCGGCACGGGTGGCGTTGGCGGCGGCAATGGCAACGGCAACAACGGTAACGGAAATGGCAACGGCGGCGGCACCGGGGGGGTCGGCGGCGGCAATGGCAACGGCAATAACGGAAACGGTAACGGCAACGGCGGTTCCGGGGGCACCGGGGGATCGGGCGGGACTGGCGGCACTGGTGGAACCGGCGGGACGGGCGGCACGGGTGGAACCGGCGGCACCGGGGGCACGGGAGGCAGCACCGGCGGCACCGTGACGCTGTCCAACGTGTTCAGCAGCGTGGAGAAGGCGATCCAGCAAGTCGCCGCCGGCACCGCTGCTCTTGCTGCGGCGGCTCAGCAAATCACCAGGACCGACAGTTTTCTCGGCAACTTCGAAGGCGTGCTGGAAGCCGGACTGGGTGCGCTGGTCGATGCCGATCTCGAGAAGGAGTCGGCTAACCTGGTGGCGCAGAGGGTCCAGAAGGAGCTCGGCACCCAGGCGGTCGGCGTCACCGGCAAGGCAACCTCGGAAGCCGTGCAGTCGTTGTTCCGCGAGCCGCTGGCCAATGCCGCGCTGTCGAGCGACCAGGGCGGCGGCATCCAGAAATCGGCGATCCTGAAAGTCGAGAAGCGGGACGAGGAGGGCGCTTCCGGTTTGCAGAGATCGGCGGTTCTGCGGCCGGGCGCGTCCGACAACGACGGGCCGGCGATTGCTGGGGCCAACAGGCTTCAGCGCTCGGCCATCCTGCGGCCCGGCTCGAACGACGATGGCCCCGGACCTGGCGGCGGCGCGATCACCATCCAGCGCTCGCCGATCGTGCGCGTGGCCCCCGGCGCCGCGAGCGGTGCCCGGCTCGATGTCTCCGCCTGACCGTTAACTATAGAAAAACCGGTTTGAATCCGGGCGGTTGTCTGGCCGCTGCGCATTGAGCATTGCGCCTTAGCTAATTTTTAATCAAATTCGTCCGCAAGGCGCGAGAAACGCGTCAAAGGACCCGGATGACTGCCTTCTCCGTGAACACGGCGACGGGGCAGCTGACCGCTTTGCGATCTCTGCAAAGCGCGGATGGACTGCTTTCGGCGACGCAGGACCGTATTTCGACGGGCCTGCGCGTGAGTCCGTTCGACAACAGCTCGTCGTTTTCCATCGCTGCGGGCGTGCGCGCCGAGATCAAGGTGGCGGGCGCGCTGCGCCAGGGCCTGGCGGCCGGCCGCGGCATCGCCTCCGTTGCCCTGGCCGGCGCGACGGCCGTCAGCGACGTGCTGAGCGACCTCAAGAAAATCGTGATTGCCGCCTCGAACCCGTCGAACACCGCGGGGCAGCTTGAGATCTACGCGCAGAGCTATCAGACCGCTTTGGAGCAGATCCGGACCTTCATCGGTTCGTCGAGCTACAATGGCGCGAATCTCCTGTCGGCGGACGGGAAGGACGTGCCCGTCATCTCGACCACGATGGCGGGGACCATTGTGCTGCCCAATATTGACCTCGAGACCGCGGTTCTGGATCTCCTCTCCAGCACCACGATCCGGGACGTCATCGATGGTGAGGTGACCACGCCGCCGCCGTCCGGCGGCGGTGGCGGCCTGCCCGGTGCGGAAACCAACGCCACCAATGCGATCAATACCAATCTGCCCGGTTACGCTAGCGGCGATGTCGGCGAGTTCGTCGACCGGCTCGAGGATCGCGTGGGCGGGACGACGACGGAGCAGGCGGAACTCCTGAACAACCTCGCCGGCCTGATAGACGATGACAGCCGCACCGGCCGGCGGGTTCGCCTGCTCACCCGCATCGCGTTAGATCGCATAGAGAGCGGCAGTGGCGGACCGCTCAATGACTTCATTATCAACCTCGCGGTCAGCTTCCTCGTCGCGGTGGTCCAGAATGCCAGCGGCGGGGGCGGCGGCGGAGGAGGCGGAGGAGGCGGAGGCGGTGGAGGCGGAGGCGGTGGAGGCGGCGGTGGCGGCGGTGGCGGCGGAGGTGGCGGCGGGTCGTCGTCTGTGAGCTACACGCAAGTCCTCTCCGCGGTGGAGACCGCATCGGCAGGCTTGGCGCATGGTGTTTCCCAGATCGGCGCGGCGCATCGCGCGATCGACGCGCAGGATCGTTTTCTGCAAAGCCAGATCGACGCCGCCGAGACCGGGCTTGGGGCCTTGGTCGATGCCGACCTCGAGCGGGAATCCGCCCGCAATGTGGCCTTGCTGGTGCGCCGCGACCTCGCGTTTCAGACCCTCAGCATCGCCGGGCAACGCTCGCGCGAGACCCTGCTCGGCTTGTTCGACGGCGTCGGGACCGCCGGTCCGGCGCTTGAGCGTTCGGCCATCCTTCGCCCCGCTGACACCGATAACTGAGTCGATTTGTCGCCGGCCTCCGGTGGGCTAAGGTGTCCTCTGGCAGGGGGAACGTCATGCGTCATCTGTGGATTGTCGGATTACTCGCGCTCATCGCCGGCAGCCTTGTCGGGCCGGCGACCGCCCAGATGACCGGCCCGATCGATCTGGGCGGTGTGCGCTCCAATCCAGCGCCCGCACCGGCGCCCGCCCGGCGCCCCGCCGCCGCGCCCACCGCCCCGTCACGCAGCCTCGACATCAAGGCCTTCTTCGGCAGCTTCGCGGGGAGCGGTGTCGCCGACGGTGACGACACCGCTTATTACGGGGTCACCCAGCGGGACATCGACGTGCGGATCAGCGCCGCGGCGGATAACGGATTCACCGTGGCCTGGACGACCGTGCTGCGGGCCGGCGGCGACATGCAGAACCCCAATATCCGCCGCCGCGCCACGACTATGACCTTCAGGCCTGGCCCGCGGCCGGGGCTGTTCACGGCCACGGATAACGGCGATCCGCTGCGGGGCGGTACGACGTCCTGGGCCCGTATCAGCCGCAGCACCCTGACCATCTACGTCTTCTCCGTGCAGGAGGACGGCCGCCACGACATCCAGACTTACGCCCGCACGCTGAGCGGTACGGGCATGGATCTCGTCTACACCCGCATCGTCGATGGCGAGCGCCAGCGCCGGGTCCGCGGTAAGCTGGTCAAGAACGCCAACTAGCATCCCAAGAATGAGAGGGGCGCTGAACATAAGAACATCCGTCTTCGGATTGTTGGCTGTCGCGCTTGTCCTGGCCGGCGATACCGCTGCGGCCCAATCCACCAATCCGTCGCTCTTGCCCTTTCTTGGAACATTCACCGGACGGGGGATTGCCGGCGATTCCGAAACGCCTCCGGGCACGTCGCTGAAAGCCCGCGATCTGGACGTCGTGATCAGGCCAGTGGGGGACGGGTTTGTTCTGACCTGGGGGACGGCGCTGTCGCACCGTGCGCGCGATGCGGGTCCCCATGTCCATTATCGGGTAACGACTTATGCATTCGTACCCGGGCCCCGGCCGAACTGGTTTCAGGCTACCGAGGTCGGGGAGCCGCTCAATGCCGCCCCATGGTATGGGCCAGGCTCGACAAGGATACGCTGTATGTCTCGGTCTATTCGGTTTTCGAGGATGGCCACAACGATCTGCAGATATACGCACGCCGGGTTGCCGGCGATCGCATGGACTTAACCTATAGCCGCAGCCACGAGAACGAACGGACGACCTTTGTCCGTGGCTGGCTGGTGCGCCGTCCCGATTGATAATCCCGCCGGATCGGCTACAACCTCCCGCGTCATCGCCAAGCGGGAGCAGAGTCGCATGTCCGTCCCCACGCCCGGCACCCCGCCGGTCCTCGGCATCATCGGCGGCAGCGGGGTTTACGACATCCCGGGCCTGACCAACGTGCGCTGGCAGCACGTGCCCACGCCCTGGGGCGACCCGTCGGACGACCTGATGTTCGGCGAGCTCGACGGCCAGAAGCTGGTCTTCCTGCCGCGCCACGGACGCGGCCACCGCGTGCCACCCTCGGCCTTGAACTTCCGCGCCAATATCGACGCCCTCAAGCGCTCGGGCGTGACCGAGATCCTCTCGGTCAGCGCCGTCGGCAGCCTGCGCGAGGACCTGCCGCCGGGCACCTTCGTGGTCGTCGACCAGTTCATCGACCGCACCTTCGCCCGCGTGAAAAGCTTCTTCGAGACGGGCTGCGTCGCGCATGTCTCCATGGCGCATCCGGTGTGCAGCCGGCTCGGCGACCATGTCATGGCCGCCGGGCAGGAGCTCGGCCTGTCGATCAAGCGCGGCGGCACCTATATGGTGATGGAGGGCCCGCAATTCTCCTCCAAGGCTGAGTCGGAGCTTTACCGGCAATGGGGGTGTTCGGTCATCGGCATGACCAACATGCCCGAGGCCAAGCTCGCGCGCGAAGCCGAGCTCTGCTACGCCACCGTCGCCATGGTCACCGACTACGATTGCTGGCACCCCGATCATGACCACGTAACGGTCGACGCAGTGATCAAGGTGCTGCTCGAGAACGCCGACAATGCGCGGTCGCTGGTCAAGAAAATGGCGCCGCGGCTGCGCGGCCGGATCGATGCCTGCGTCGTTGGCTGCCACACGGCGCTGGAAGCTGCGATCATCACCGCGCCACATGCCCGCAATCCGGATGTCGTGCACAAGCTCGACGTGGTGGCCGGCCGCGTCCTGATGCGCAAGTAACGGTCCGAAAGAGTGACGCGATGAAGAACCTATGGTCCAAGGCCGATGCCGAAGCGGCGATCGCCAAATACGCCGCCCAGGGCGTCAACCGCGACCTGGCGTTGCGCACCTACACCACGCGCCTGCTCGGTGGCGTGCCGGAACTGGTGCTGCACGGCGGCGGCAACACTTCCGTCAAGACGACCATGAAGGACACGCTCGGCGACGATGTCGAGGTGCTCTGCGTCAAGGGCTCGGGCTGGGACATGGGCGTGATCGAGCCGCCGGGCCTGCCCGCCGTGCGCCTCGAACCCCTGCGCAAGCTCTACAAGCTCGACAAGCTCAGTGACGAGGACATGGTCAACTTCCAGCGGCTCAACCTGCTGGATGCTGCGGCGCCGAACCCGTCGGTGGAGACGCTGTTCCACGCTTTCCTGCCGCACAAGTTCATCGATCATACCCATGCCAACGCCGTGCTCGCGGTCTCCGACCAGGCCAATGGCGAGGAGTTGCTGCGCGAGATCTATAACGGCCGCTGCGCCGTCGTGCCCTACGTCATGCCCGGCTTCGCGCTGGCCAAGATGGCCTCGGAAGCCCAGAAGAAGATGCCCAAGGCCGAGGGCCTGGTGCTGCACAAGCACGGCATCTTCACCTGGGGCGACAACGCCGAAGAGGCGTATGCGCGCATGATCGAATTCGTTTCCCTGGCCGAGCAGCGCCTGGCCAGGAACCGCCGCAATGTGTTCGCCCCCGGTGCGTTGCCGGGCAAGCTGGCGGACGTGGCCGAGGTGGCGCCGGTGCTGCGCGGCCTGACGGCCATTCCGGTCGATCCGGTCGACGGCGTCTACAAGCGCTGGATCTTCGAGTTCCGCAGCGGTCCGGCGATCCTCAACTTCGTCAACGGCGCCGAGGTCAGGCGCTACAGCCAGTCGGGCGTGATCACGCCTGACCACGTCATCCGCACCAAGGAAAAGCCGCTGATCGTGCCGGCCCCCGAGGCGGGCAAGATCGCCGAGTTCGCGGCGGCGGTGAAGGATGCGCTCGCCGCGTACGACGCCGAGTACAAGGCCTATTTCGGCCGCCATAACCCGCGCGCCGTGCCGAAGAAGACGATGCTCGATACCGTGCCGCGGGTCATCCTGGTGCCGGGCCTCGGCCTGTTTGCCATGGGCAAGTCGTCGAAGGACGCCAAGATCGCGGCCGACGTCGCCGATAACGCCGTCCGCACGATCACCGACGCCGAGGCGATCGGCAAGTTCGAGAGCGTCACCGAAGCCGATATCTTCGACGTCGAATACTGGTCGCTGGAGCAGGCCAAGCTCGGCAAGGACGCCGAGAAGCCGCTGGCCCGCCAGATCGCGCTGGTCACCGGCGCCGGCAGCGGCATCGGCGCGGCAACGGCCGCCGCCTTCGCCGGGCAGGGCGCGGAGGTCGTGGTGGTCGATCGCGATCTCGCCCTGGCCGAGGCGGTGGCCAAGAAGATCGGCGGCTTCGCCGTGGCCGCCGACGTCACCAAGGCCAGTGATGTGCGTGCCGCCTTCGACAAGGCCTGCGCGCGCTACGGCGGTGTCGACATCGTGGTGTCGAACGCGGGTGCGGCCTGGCAGGGCAGGATTGGCGAGGTCGACGACAAGACCCTGCGCGACAGCTTCGAGCTCAACTTCTTTGCCCACCAGGCCGTGGCGCAGAACGCCGTGCGCGTGATGAAGGCGCAAGCGACCGGCGGCTGCCTGCTGTTCAACGTCTCGAAGCAGGCGGTGAACCCGGGCCCCGACTTCGGCCCCTACGGCCTGCCCAAGGCGACGACGCTGTTCCTGATGCGCCAGTACGCGGTCGACTACGGCAAGGACGGCATCCGCTCCAACGGCATCAACGCCGACCGGGTGCGCACCGGCCTGCTGACCGACGACATGGTCAAGAGCCGCTCCAAGGCGCGCGGCTTGTCGGAGCACGACTACATGGCCGGCAACCTGCTCGGCCGTGAGGTCAAGGCCGCCGACGTGGCCCAGGCCTTCGTGGCCCTGGCCCTGGCCAACAAGACCACGGGCGCCATCTCGACAGTGGACGGCGGCAACATCGCCGCGGCGCTGCGCTGAAAGCCGCCTAGACCCAGCTCTTGCCCGGAATGTAGCCGATGGCGTCGACCTCGAGGCCGCAATCGCGCGGCGTGCGGCCGGCCTGCATGCGGGTGCGCGAGGGCAGCTTGTCGAAGGACGAGAAGTAGCCGCGATAGACCTTGTCGAAGACGTCCTGCTGGGTCTGGTCCTTGAGCCAGACGGTGACCTTCAGCAGGCAGTCCATGTTCGAGCCGGCGGCCTCCAGCGCGATCTTCATGTGGTCCATGACGATGCGGCATTCCTGCTCGAAGGAGGGCGGCTCGTACTTGGGCAGGGGCTCGCCCTTGGCCCGCGCCTCGCGCATCCGGGCGCAGAACGCTTCGTCGAAAGGCGGCAGGCCGGAGACGAAGACCAGCGGGCCGGAGGTCACCGCGGTGTTGATCGGGCCGCCCATCTCCGGCACGGCGCACTGCACCACCTGTTTGTCGAGCATTCTCTTCCCCTGTTTCAGTGGACGCCGTGTTGCGCCCGCGCCATCCTAGCGCGATGGCGGAAAAACCAAAGCGCGGTATCGACCACCTCGTGCTCGCGGTGCGCGACCTCGAAGCGGCGCGGCGCACCTATATGCGCCTCGGCTTCACCCTGACGCCGCGGGCCGAGCATCCCTTCGGCACCGGCAACTCGCTGATCCAGATGCAGGGCAATTTTCTGGAGCTGCTGACCGTCGTCGATCCGGCGAAGATCGCACCGGCCGCGGACGATACGTTCAGCTTCGGCGGCTTCAACCGCGATTTCCTGCGCCGGCGCGAGGGCTTCTCGATGCTGGTCTTCGAGAGCGCCGATGCCGAGGCCGACCGCGTCGCTTTCGCCGCCGCCGGCCTGCGCGGCTACCAGCCCTTCCGTTTCGAGCGCAAGGCGCGCCTGCCCGATGGCGGCGAGGCCACGGTCGCCTTCTCGTTGGCCTTCACCACCGACCCGCGCATCCCCGAGGCGGCGTTCTTCGTCTGCCAGCAGCACGCGCCGCAGTATTTCTGGAAACCCGAATACCAGCTCCACGCCAACGGTGCCGTGAAGGTGAGCGAGGTCCTCATGGTCGCTGGCGACCCGCCGGCGCTGGCCGACTTCTTCGCCGGGCTACAGGGCCGCGAGGCGGTGAGCGTGACGGACGGCGCGCTCGAGGTGGCGACGGCCCGCGGCCGGATCACCCTGCTGCCGCCCGACCAGGCGACGGAGCGCTTTCGCGGCCTGCCGCTGGCCGAGGCGCCGGACAGCCCGCACTTCGTCGGCTACCGGATCGGCGTACGCGATGTCGAGGCGCTGCGCATGCGCTTCGACGCCTCCGACATCGAGTACCGCCCGATCGGCAGCGCCGTGCAGATCGCCCCCGATATCGGCTACGGCACCTACATCGAGTTCGCCGCGGCTTAACCCCGGCTCAGCCGATATTCTTGCGGAAGAAGGCGAGGGTGCGCTCGCGCGCCTGCTTGGCGCTGGCGGCGTCGTAAGAGCCGCGCTCGTCGCAGTTGAAGCCGTGGCCCGACGGATAGATGTAGACCTCGACGCCGGGATGCCTGGCATCCTTGACCTTCTGCACCTCGTCGAGCGGGATGGCGTGGTCCTTCTCGCCGAAATGGCAGATCACCGGGCATTTCGGCTTCTCGGCGGCGAAGTTGCCGATGCCGCCGCCATAGTACGACGAGCCGGCGCTGAAACCGTCGAGCCTCGTGCAGGACAGCCAGGTGACCGTGCCGCCCCAGCAGTAGCCGACGACGCCGACCTTGCCGCTGGCCTTGACCTGGCCGAGCGCCGCCGCGACGTCGGCCAGCGCCTGGTCGAAGGAGATCTTGCCGCGGATCTCGCGGCCCTTGGCGATGTCGGCCTCGCTGTAGCCGAGCTGGATGTCCGTGCCCACGCGGTCGAACAGCGCCGGCGCCACGACGTGATAGCCGTCGGCGGCGTAACCATCGCAGACGCCGCGGATATGGTTGTTGACGCCGAAAATCTCCTGCACGACCACCAGCCCGCCGCGCGCCTTGCCCGCCGGCTTCGCCTCGTAGGCCGAAAGGGTGTGGCCGTCCTTGGCCTTGAGGGTGATGATCTGGCCCATGTCGTATGCCTCCCTGGAAATGCAGTCAGCGTGCCTGACCCAGCCGGATATTGAGATAGCGGAGTGCGTCGTCGATCGGAATGAAAAAGTTCAGCGCACTGCTCCGGTCCGGATTCGGCACACTGGTGGCGGCGATGCCGGCGAGGTTGCCCGAGGCATCCAGGAGCGGCCCGCCGCTGCCGCCCCCGTAAACGGTGGCGTCGCTCTGGATCATCGGCAGGTTGCCGTCGGTGGACAGCGCGCGGACGGTGCCGCGTGTCACCGTGCCGGCGGGATTGGGATCGTCCAGCGGGCCCAGGGTATAGACCTCCTCGTCCAGGCCAACGGGGTCGAGACGCAGCGGCAGACTCGGGGTGCGGCCCGCCTCGATCTTGACCAGCGCCACGTTGCGCACGGCATGCCGGTCGAGCACGCGCCCGGTCAGCTCCACGCCGTCGAACAGTCTGATGCCGACGGTCTCCAAGTCGCCGACGGCATGCTGGTTGGTCAGGATCAGGCCGTCCGCGGAGATGAAGACGCCAAAGCCGTGCCGTGCTGCGTTCACCACGGTGACCCTCGCCGGGGGTATGTCGTCCGCCCGGCTGCTGATCGGGCCCTGGCAGCGGGGAAGGGCCGGCAGCTCAAGTGCCGCCGCCGAGCCGGCCGCGACAAGGACCGCTGCGCCAGCCAGCAAGGCGAGCCAGCGCCGCATCGTCTGGGCTCCGTCGGCTTTCCCTAGAAGCGCAGCTCGCGCGGCTGACCCAGTTGGATGTTGAGATGGCGGAGCGCGTCCTCGATCGGGATAAAATAATTGACGCCGACCACGGCCTGGCCGCGGTCGGCGGCGCTCTCCACGGCGATGCCGATGGCGTTACCCGAAGCGTCCAGCAGCGGGCCGCCGCTGTTGCCGCCGTAGATAGCAGTGTCGCTCTGGATCATCGGCAGCGCGACGCCGCCGCGATTGAAGCTTCGCAAGGCGCTGACGATGCCGCGGGTCAGCGTACCAGCCAGGTTTGGGTCGGCCGGCGAGCCCAGGGCGTAGACCTCGTTGCCCACCCCGGGGACGGTTGTGCTGATGGGCAGTGGCCGGGCGCGGGTGATGTCGACCTTGACGAGCGCGACGTCGCGCACCGCCTCGCGGCGCAGTACCCGGCCGACGACCTCGACCCCGGCGGCGAGGCGGACGTTGACCTGCTCGGCGTTACCGACGACGTGCTGGTTGGTCAGGATTAATCCGTCCTCCGAGACGAAGAAGCCCGAGCCGTGGCCGCTGCCGCTGAGGATGGTCACGCTGGAACTCCTGACCTCGCCGATCCGCGAGGCGATAGGGCCCTGGAATCGCCTGTAGGCGGGAATGTCGAGCGAAGCCAGCTGCTCCGTTTGCGAGGGCGCGTACGACGCTTCACGAGTGGCGACCGCTTCACGAAAAGCGGCAATGCGCGACAGCCTTTCAGCCGCCACGTCGAAGGCCTCAATGATCATCAGCGGCAGGACGGGATCGTAGTTCGGACGATCGATCGAGCTTGTACCTTCGCTCGTGGTCTCGAAAACGACCCGGCGCTCGCGCATCGAATAGACCTGCCAGTTGATGCGCAGACGCAAGCTGCCCGTGGTTCGTGGACCGACGAACATGTACTCGGTGCGCGCCATTGCCACTTCGAGATTGTTAATCTCCGCGCCGATGAGGAAACGGGCGGCGGCGCGCTGCGATTCCTCGTTGAACAGCCGGCTGGGATCGCCGATGACCGTATAGCCGCGGGCCCCCATCGTGTTGAAAAAGCGGCTGCGGAACTCTGCGATGCCCGGCCTCACGGTGCCAGGATCCCAGAACAGATCGCCTGAACCATACCGGCAACCGAGACAGCCCGAATGGTAGCCGATCTTGGTATTGGCGCGGATATTGATCACTACCCGCTCAAGATTGAGGGGCTCGGTCACCGGGTGGGAAGCGAAGAGCGATGACGACGGCGTTGGCGGTGAAACGACCGGTCGCGGCTCCGCCAGATGCATTTGCTCGGGGACACAGCCCGTTAGAATGCTGGCCGCCAAGGCAATTGCGGGACCCTGCCAACGCGCGATCATTGTTCCCCCCGACTGAAACTGGAAAGAACATAAGCAGAACTCGGCGGCAAGCTCAAGCTGTGTCTTGGCGGGTTCTCGCGCCTAGACGTTGAAGCGGAACAGGATCACGTCACCGTCCTGGACCGTGTAGTCGCGGCCCTCCTGGCGCATCTTGCCGGCGTCCTTCGCGCCCTGCTCGCCGCCGCAGGCGAGATAGTCGTCGTAGGCGATGGTCTCGGCGCAGATGAAGCCACGTTCGAAATCGGTGTGGATGGCGCCGGCCGCTTCCGGTCCCTTGGCGCCCTTGTGCACCGTCCAGGCGCGCGTCTCCTTGGGCCCGACGGTGAAGAAGGTGATCAGGTTGAGCAGGCCATAGCCGGCGCGGATGACGCGGGCGAGGCCGGTCTCCTCGAGGCCCAGGCTGGACAGGAACTCCTGGCGCTCGGCCTCGTCGGTCAGCTGCGAGACCTCGGCTTCGATCGCCGCCGAGACCACGACCCACGAGGCGCCTTCGGCCTTGGCGCGCTCGGCGACCCGGGCAGTCAGCGCGTTGCCGGCGGCGGCGGACGCCTCCTCGACGTTGCAGACGTAGAGCACTGGCTTGGCGGTCAGCAGCTGCATCTGGTCGAGCACCGGCTTCTGCTCGGCGCTCGGCTTGAAGACCCGCGCCGGCTTCCCCTCGCGCAGCAGGGCGAGCACCGGATCCATCACCTCGATCTGCGCCTTGGCTTCCTTGTCGCCGCCCTTGGCCTTCTTGGCGGCGTTGGTCTGGCGCTTCTCCAGGCTTTCGAGGTCGGCGAGCATCAGCTCGGTCTCGACCGTGTCGGCGTCGCGCAAGGGGTCGACCGAGCCCTCGACATGGGTCACGTCGCCGCCCTCGAAGCAGCGCAGCACATGGGCGATGGCGTCGACCTCTCGGATATGGGCGAGGAACTGGTTGCCCAGGCCTTCGCCCTTGGAGGCGCCGCGCACCAGGCCGGCGATATCGACGAACTCGAGCTGCGTCGGAATGATCTTGGCCGACTTGGCGATGGCGGCGAGCTTGTCGAGCCGCGGGTCGGGCACCGGCACCCGGCCGACATTCGGCTCGATGGTGCAGAAGGGATAGTTGGCCGCGGCGGCGGCGGCCGTCGCGGTCAGGGCGTTGAACAGGGTCGACTTGCCGACATTCGGCAGGCCGACGATACCGCAGCGGAAACCCATGTCAGTTCTCGGGAGATTTCTTTTCTGTCTTGTTGTCTGTCTTGGGCGGCGCCGGCGGCTTGGTCGCCAGCGCTACCCGGTTCATGAACTTGGTGTCGTCCCCCGCCACGAGCAGCGGGAAATTCTCGGCCACGGAATCGACCAGCTTCTCGACCCAGGGCCGGTCGGCCTTGGGAAAATCGCGCAGCACCCAGTTCGACACCGCCTCGGGATCGGCGTCCGAGAGCGCGCGGTCCGGCCGCCCTACACCCAGCCGCACCCGCCAGTAATCGACGCCCAATGCCGCATCGAGCGACTTGAGCCCGTTATGGCCGGCATTGCCGCCGCCGCGCTTGACCCGGACCTTGCCCGCGGCGAGCTCGATCTCGTCGTGGATGACCCAGATGCTTTCCGTCGGCACCTTGTAGAAGTGCTTTGCGGCGGCCACGGCGTTGCCCGACAGGTTCATGTAGGTCATCGGCTTGAGCGCCAGGATGCGCTCGCCGCCGACCTCGCCCTCGGCAATTTCGCTCTCGAACTTCGAGCGCCACGGCTTGAAGCCGTGGCGCGCCGCGATGGCGTCCACGGCGACGAAGCCGATGTTGTGGCGGTGGTTGGCGTAACCGGGGCCGGGATTGCCCAGCCCGACGAGCAGGAGCATCCCGGTCCCCGGAAACGAGGCTTACTTCTTGGCGGGCTTCGCGGCGGGCGCGGCAGGAGCCGCGCCACCCTTGGCCCCGGCAGCCGGCGCGGCACCACCCTTGGCGCCCGCGGCAGGAGCCGCACCCTTGGCACCAGCGGCGGGGGCACCCGCGGCCGGCGTCGCACCGGCAGCGGCAGCGCCCTCGGCGGGAACCGCACCCTCGATCGGCGTCGCGGCGGCCTTGGCGGCAGCCTCGGCGGCTTCTTCCTCGGCGCTCTTGAGCACCGACGGAGCGGCAACCGCGGCAATCGTAAAGTTACGCGCGATGGTCGGCTTCACGCCTTCCGGCAGCTTGATCGAGTTGATGTGCACCGAATCGCCGATTTCGAGACCGTCGAGATCGACGGTGATCTGCTGCGGGATCTTGTCGACCGCCGTGTAGACCTCGATCGTGTGGCGCACCACGTTGAGCACGCCGCCCTTCTTGAGGCCCGGCGACTTGTCCTGGTTGGTGAACTTGACCGGGATGCCGACGCGGATGCGCGTATGCTCGCCGACACGCATGAAGTCGATGTGCTCCGGCCGGTCGGAGACCGGATGGAGCTGGACGTCGCGCGCCAGGGCGCGCTCGACCTTGCCCTTCACCTCGACGTCGAAGACGCGGGTGAAGAAGCCTGGCTTGTTCAGCTCGATGAGCAGGTTCTTGGGATCGATGTCGATCAGCGTGGGCGGGGCCTTTTCGCCGTAAATCACGCCCGGAACGCGTCCGGCGCGACGTGCGGCGCGGGCGGCCCCTTTTCCAGCCCGCTCTCGCGGCTCGGCCGCGATCTTTGTTGCGTTGACCATCTTCCACTCCTCTTAAATTGACGCCGGCCTCCAGGGTGCCGCGCGCCACTGCAAAAAACTTCAGTCGAACAGGCTCGAGACCGAGCGCTCCTCGCTGATGCGCTTGATGGCTTCGGCGAGCAGCGGCGCGATGCTGATCTGGCGCACGTTCTGCGCCAGGCGCACGGCCTCGGTCGCCATGATCGAATCGGTGATGACCACGGACTTGATCGGCGAGGAGGTGACGCGGGCCACGGCTCCGCCGGAGAACACGCCGTGCACGCAGTACACGGAAACGGATTCGGCCCCGTGGTCCATCAGCGCCTCGGCGGCGTTGCACAGCGTGCCGCCTGAATCGAGGATGTCGTCGACCAGGATGCAGGTGCGGCCCTTGACCTCGCCGATGATGTTCATGACCTCGGACACGCCGGCGCGCTCGCGGCGCTTGTCGACGATGGCGAGGTCGCCCTCGGTGCGCTTGGCGATGGCGCGGGCGCGCAGCACGCCGCCGACATCGGGCGAGACCATGACCAGGTCCTTGCCGTCGAAGCGCTCCTTGATGTCCTTCACGAACACCGGGGCGGAGAACAGGTTGTCGGTCGGGATATCGAAGAAGCCCTGGATCTGGCCGGCGTGCAGATCGAGCGTGACCACGCGGTCGGCGCCGGCCTCGGTGATCAGGTTGGCCACCAGCTTGGCCGAGATCGGGGTGCGGGGGCCGGACTTGCGGTCCTGGCGGCCGTAGCCGTAGTAGGGGATCACCGCCGTGATGCGCCGGGCGGAGCCGCGGCGCAGCGCGTCGATCGAGACCAGCAGCTCCATCAGGTGATCGTTCGCCGGATACGAGGTCGACTGGACGATGAACACGTCCTCGCCGCGCACGTTTTCCAGAATCTCGACGAACACTTCCATGTCGGCGAAGCGGCGCACGCTGGCCTTGGTCAGCGGCAGATTCAGATAGGCGCAGATCGCCTCGGCAAGCGGCCGGTTGCTGTTGCAGGCGAGCACTTTCATGGCTCGTTGGACCCCATGCTCTGCACCACCGCAAGAGCTTGATTTGTAATAACAAAAGACGAAACCCGCGGCGGACCGATGGGTCCCGCAACGCGGGCGCGGCGGAATGTATCAGGGCGCCCCGGCGCTGTAAACGGGCTCAGAGCAGGGGTTTAGCGGGCCGGCATGGGGGTCCGCGCCAGCAGCGCGGTAATACCCTCCACCGCCGCATCGGCGACGTAATAGGCGATCTCCGACCAGTTGCGGTCGATCTGCCGGGCGGGCACGTCGTTGGTCTGCCGGATCTCGCCGACCTCTTCGCGGTTGGCGTTCCGCACCACCCAGCGGACGTCGACATTGCGCACGTCATTGGGGGGATTGCCGCGCGGCGGCGCGATGGTGACCACCGCGGCGACGACATGGGTCGCCTTGTCCGGGCTTTCAGCCAGGGTCACGTCGGTACGCTTGAGGTTGAATTCGAGGGCCCGGGCCAGGGCGCGGCCGCCTTCGCCCGGGACACCGGTGACCTCGCCGATGGCAAGAACCGGCTTGGCGGCCATCGGCACCGGGCCGTCCGGATAGAGGACACCCGAGACGGCCTTGGCCAGCGCCGGGGTGGCGGCGGGCAGCTCGCCGGCCGCGAGGCGCCAGTTGAGCGCGCCGAGCGATTGCCCGTGCGGGTCCAGCAAGCTCAGCATGACGCTCCAACCCGTCGCATTCGGCGTGGCGTCGCCGACCAGCATGAGGCTGCCGCTATTACCGCGCCCCGTCATGGCCACGATGCCTTCATCGCGCAGCTTTTCAGCAAGCGTCGCGGCGAATTCGGCGCCGTTGGGCAGGCCCTGGATCGGCTGCACGAGGATTCCGGCCCGGTCGCGCGGCATCAGGAGAGGGTTGGTCTCGCCCTTGTATTCTGGCTGGAACGGCCGCGGCAGCTCGCCGCAGGCGACGAGCGCCGCCAGCAGAACCGCGAGGGCGAGCCTAGACAAAGCAGCTCGCCAGCAGGGCCAGGATGAAAAAGATGACGAGCAGCGCCAGGTACGGCATGGCGTCACGGCTCCAGCGCGATCGCCGACAGGGCGCGGCCGTAATCCGGCTCGCCGCGCAGGCAGGCCCGGCGATAGCTGAAGAACCGTTCCTCGCGGCAGGTGTCGTGCGGCAGCTCGTAGACGCGCCTGACGCCCGCCTTGGTGAGTTCCGAATGGGCGAAGCCGCGCAGATCGAAGAGGAACTTGCCCGCCGTCGCCGCCGGCACGAAGAAGCGTTCGTTCGCCGGATCCGCCGCGAGGAACGGCGCGGGAAACTCCGGGCCCACTTCGTAAGAGCGTTGCGCGATGCACGGGCCGATGCCGGCCGCCATGCGCCCCGGCTCGGCGCCAAGTTTCGTCATAGCGTGCACCGTGGCGGCCAGCACGCCGGTCAGGGCACCGCGCCAGCCGGCATGGGCGGCGCCGATGACGCGCGCCGTGGGATCGGTGAGCAGCACCGGCGCGCAATCGGCGGTCAGGATGCCCAGGGCGACGCCGGGCGTATTGGAGACCATGGCGTCGACCTTCGGGCCTGCGCCGGGGGCCCAGGGCTTCTCCACCGTCACGACATCCGGGCTGTGGACCTGGTAGCAGGTGACCAGGGCATCGGCGGCGACGTCGAGCGAAGCGGCCACGCGGGCGCGGTTCTCGGTTACCCGCGCCGGGTCGTCGTTCGAGCCAAGGCCGCAGTTGAGCGAGGCGTAGAGCCCTTCGCTGACTCCGCCTTCGCGGCTGAAGAAGCCGTGGCGTACGCCGTCGAGGCGGTTGAGTGCGCCCAAGGTCAGCATCGGACTCGGATAACCGTTGACTATGTCAGGACGATGGATCGAAACCGGGCGGCAAGGGCTGCTGCCGATCGGCGATGGCCAGCACCTTGAACAGGGTGCCCATTTGATCCGGCTCGATCAAGCGGCCAATCGCTGCGGCGAGGGCGGAGGCCTGTTGCGGCGTGGCTTTCTTCGCCAGGGTCGCCGCCCGCGCCATCACGCCCAACCGCTGCAGGAAGGTCCCCTGGGGCAGCGGGCCATAGGTGGCGGCGCCCGTTTCCCGGGCTGCCGCGGCCAGCGCGGCAAAATCGACATGCGAGGTGAGGTCCGCAAGCCCCGGCTCGGCCAGTGGGTCGACCTTCTTGTGGGCTCGGATCGCCTGCAGCGTATCGCCAAGGCCGGAGACGGCCGGGCCGTAGTCGATGATCAGCGCAGCGCCCCGCTGCTCGACCAGGCGCCGGGCGATCGCCCTGGCCTGCGAACAGCGTTCCGGCGCGGTTTCCACGACGCTCCCAACCGGGGCCGCGCCGCCGTTGTCGGCGGCTGCTCCGACGTCGAAACGAAGTTCCGTTCCCTCGACCGTGACGACACGCTCGTGCCAGCCGTCCTTGGTGCGCACCGTCTGGCGGATCGGCAGCGCGTCGAAATATTCGTTGGCGATGACGATGAGCGGGCCGTCCGGCAGGGTGCTGATATCGTCGTGCCATTGGGGCGCCGTGTTGCGCAGCGCCTTGTCCTGCTGCTGCCGCAGCCCGGCGTTGATCTCCACCAGATGAACGTACAGGGCGGCGCGAAATGCCGGAGCCACCTTGCTGACGGCGCGCAAGGCGTCGGCCATCAGCGTGCCGCGCCCCGGGCCGAGCTCGACCAGATGAACCATCGCGGGGCGGCCCAGGCCCGCCCAGATCTCGGCCGCCCACAGGCCGACCAGCTCGCCGAAGACCTGGCTGATTTCCGGGGCGGTGATGAAATCGCCCGCGGCGCCCACCGCCGGACGGCTCCGGTAGTAGCCGTGCTCCGGGTGCGAGAGGCAGAGCCGCATATACTCGTCGACGGGCATGGGGCCGGCGGCGGCGATCCGCGCGGCGATTTCCCGCGCCAGCGGCGTCATGCCGCCGGCGTGTCGCGAAGCGGCGGGCGCCTGCTGCCGGAGATGATGAAATAGAGGCCCACGGCGAGCATGGGCAGGGACAGGATCTGTCCCATGGTCACGCCGCCGAGGAAGAAGCCCAGATGAGCATCGGGCTCGCGGAACGCTTCGGAGATGATGCGGGCCACGGCGTAGCCGGCGAGAAACAACCCGCCGATCCGCCCCGGCCGGTCGCGCCATCCCGGCTGACGGGAGAACCAGGCGAGGACGAGGAACAGGACGATCCCTTCGAGACAGGCTTCGTAGAGCTGGCTCGGGTGGCGCGGCGCCGGCCCGCCGCCCGGGAACACCATGGCCCAGGGGGCGTCGCTCGACCGGCCATAGAGCTCGCCATTGATGAAATTGGCGATGCGGCCGAAGAACAGCCCGATCGGCACCACCGAGGCGACAAGATCGCCGAGAGCCAGGACCGGAATGCGGCGCTGGCGCGCGAATAGCCAGATCGCCGCCAGCACGCCGATCAGCCCGCCATGGAACGACATGCCGCCCTGCCAGACGTAAAGCGCCTCCAGCGGATTGGCGAGGTAATGCGCGGGCTTGTAGAAGACCACGTAGCCCAGCCGCCCGCCGAGGATGATGCCGAGCGTCACCCAGACGATGAAGTCGTCGATCGCCTCGCGGCTCATGAAGACCGGCGGCCGCGCCGCCAGGTGGATGGCATAGCGCCAGCCGAGCAGGATGCCGGCGATATAGGCCAGCGCGTACCAGCGCACGGCAAACGGACCGAGCTCGATCGCCACCGGATCGATATTGGGGAAGGTGAGGGTGAGCGCGAGCATGTGTGCGCAGGCTAGACGTAAGGGTCGGCCGTGGCGAGGTGCTCGCGCACGTACTTGCCGATGCCGTCCTCGAGCGAGGTCATGGGCAGCGCGTAGCCGGCGGTGCGCAGCCGCTCCATCCTTGCCTCGGTGAAGTACTGGTACTTGTCGCGGATCGCCTCGGGCGTGTCGACGTATTCGATGTCGAGATTGCGGCCGCAGGCGCCGTAGAGCGCACGCGCCAGGTCGGCGAAGCTACGCGCCTTGCCGGTGCCGAGGTTGAACAGCCCGTTCACGGTCGGGTGGTCGAGCAGCCACATCATCACCGACACGGCGTCGCCGACCCAGACGAAGTCGCGCATCTGGCCGCCATCGGGGTAGGCGGGATTGTGCGACTTGAACAGGCGCGCCGGCTCGCCGGCGACGGCGCGCGGATAAAGATGATGGACCACCGAGCGCTGGCCGCCCTTGTGATACTCGTTGGGTCCGTAGACGTTGAAGAACTTCAGCCCGACATGCTGGGCCGGGCGCCCGGCGTCGCCCGTAAGGAGCCGCGCCACCCGGCGATCGAAGGCATGCTTGCTCCAGCCGTAGGGATTGAGCGGCCGAAGCTTCGCCAGACCGGCGGTCGATGGATCGTCGTCGAAGCCGGCGGCGCCATCGCCGTAGGTGGCGGCGGAGGAGGCGTAGATCAGCCGCGCCTCGTGCCGGGCACACCACATCCACAGCGCCAGGCTCGAGCGGAAATTCTCCTGCACGATCAGGTCGACATTGGTCTCGGTGGTGGTGGAGATGGCGCCGAGGTGGAACACGGCCTCGACGGAGCGGGCGTTGGCGTTGAGAAAGTCGAACAGGCGTTCGGGGGCGACGATGTCGGCGATCTCGCGCTTGGCGATATTGCGCCACTTGTGGTCGCCGCTGCCCAGGCGGTCGACGCAGACCAGATCATGGCCGCCGCGGCGGTCGAGCGCCGCCAGCAGGTTCGAGCCGATGAATCCGGCGCCGCCGGTGACGACAATCATGCCCATCCGCTAAGCAACCCCCGGCGTGAACGCGGACTCCTTATAGGAGTCGTCCCGGCCCGTTGCAACGCCGCGCCGCGCTTCCCATAATCGAGGGTAGCCAGCGAGGACAGCCATGCAGACGGACAACCGACTTCTTGACGATATCGCGCGCGCCGCCAGCGGGGCGCTCGGCGCCCTCGCCGGCGTGCGGGCCGAGTTCGAAACCCAGATGCGGGCGCTGCTCGATAACTGGCTCAAGGGACAGAACCTGGTCACCCGGGAAGAATTCGAGGCGGTCAAGGCCATGGCCGCCGCGGCACGGACCGAGAACGAGGTGCTGGCGGCGCGTCTGGCTGCGGTCGAGGCCGCGCAGCAGCGGGCCGCCAACCCCCCGGACAACGGTCGCTAGCTTAGCCTTGGCCTGGGGACGATAGGGTATTTTTCCACAATAAACGCCCCTATCAGGCTTTAATTTCCTTGCACCGCGGATTCTCGCTATGGCACGCTACTTTCTGTAGCGTGTCGTGGCCGCGTCGCACACAAGATTTCCTAGAGATTTGGGACCGTTGTCCTTAAACCTAGGAGCGGACCCCGGCACAAAAGTACGTGCCTAGCGCGTTTGGAGGTCGCTTCCATGCCTGCAGTCTCGGTATCGACCACCACCGAAACCATCACCAATCCCCTGGACCTGATCGAAGAGATCATCTGCGCCCATGAATGGCCCTTCGATCGGGCCAATGACGACGAGCTGATGGCCCAGGTTCCGGGCAAATGGTGCGACTACCGGGTCTACTTCGCCTGGAGCCAGGACATGAGCGCGCTGCATTTCTCCTGCGCCCTCGACCTCAAGATTCCCCGCCACCGCCGCGGCTCGATCAACGAGCTGCTGGCCCTGACCAACGAGCGGCTGTGGCTCGGGCATTTCGACCTCTCCTCGGAGGAGAGCCAGCCGACCTTCCGCCACGCCGTGCCGCTGCGCGGCGCGCGCGGCGCCACGGTGGAGCAGCTCGAAGACCTGGTCGATGTGGCGCTGCACGAGTGCGAGCGCTTCTACCCGGCCTTCCAGTACGTGGTCTGGGGCGGCAAGAACCCGGCCGAGGCGGTGACCGCCGCCTGCCTGGATCCCATCGGCGAGGCCTGACCCGCGCCTTCTCCTTCTGCAGACCCTCGTCGCGCCGGCCGCGCGGCGCTACAACAGGGTATCGCTGCATGAGGATTTCCTTCGATGACCGCTGAAGCATCTCCCGTGCTGCTGGTCGGCTGCGGCAAGATGGGTAGCGCCCTGCTGTCGGGCTGGCTGGCGGCCGGCCGCGCCGGTCCGCAGGCCCCGGCTGTTGTCGTCGAGCCGGCGCTGTCCATGGCGACGTTCGAGGGCAAGCCCGGCCTGCGCCTGGTGCGCGACCCGGCCGGCATCCCCGCCGATGTCGCGCCGGGCGTGGTGGTCTTCGCGGTCAAGCCGCAGGGTATGGAAACCGTCGTGCCGGCCTACCGCCGCTACGTCGCGCCGGCGACCGTCTTCTTGTCGATCGCGGCCGGCCGCACCCTCGGCTTTCTCGCCACGCATCTCGGCGCCGACGCAGCCTGCGTTCGCTCGATGCCCAACACCCCGGCGGCCATCGGCCGCGGCATCACCGTGGCCTGCGCCAATCAGGCGGTCAGCGCCGCGCAGCGGCAGCGCTGCGAGGCGCTGCTCTCGGCGGTGGGCGAGGTCGCCTGGGTCGGCGACGAAGCCCTGCTCGATCCGGTGACCGCGGTGTCGGGCAGCGGCCCGGCCTACGTGTTTCTGCTGGTCGAGGCGCTGGCCGAGGCCGGCGTGGCGTCGGGCCTGCCGGCGGAGCTGGCGATGCGCCTAGCCCGCGCCACCGTCGCCGGCTCGGGAGAGCTCCTGCATCGCTCGGGCGAAGCCGCCGAGCAGCTGCGGCGCAACGTTACCTCGCCGGGCGGCACCACCGCCGCCGCCCTCGAGGTGTTGATGGCGAAAGACGGCCTCTCGGCTTTGATGACGCGCGCGGTCGCGGCGGCGACCAAGCGCTCGCGCGAACTAGCCGGCTGACGATTCGTCCTTGGGCTTGTCGTTGCCCTGCGCAACCTTCTCCTGGCGCGCGGCACTCGAGCCATCCATCGCCGCCGCGGCCTTCATCTGCTCGCTGAGTTCGATGACCACGCCGGCGTAGTTCTTGCCGGCCGGCAGCGGCTTGCGGTTGGCGAGCACGCCCTCGATCTTGTCCTGCATCTGCTTCTTGGCCACCGGCTTGACGATGAAGCCGTTGGCGTCGAGCGCCTGGGCCAGCTTCACCGTGGCGGCATCGGCATGGCCGGTGACGAAAATCACCGGCAGATCCTTGGCGGTCTGCGCCTGGCCGCTGCGCACGCTGCGCAGCAGGTGCAGGCCGCTGCCCGGGCCCATGTTGATGTCGCAGACCACGATGTCGACTGGCAGCGCGGCCAGCATTTTCGCGGCGTCGTCGCCGCTGGCGGCCTGGTGAATGTTTTCCGAGCGCACGCCGAGTTCCTTGAAGATGTGGAAGAGGATGCCGAGCAGGAACCGCTGGTCGTCGGCGATCAGCACCCTGAGTTGCGGCCAGTCGACTGCCATCCCGGGAACTCCGAAGGATTTACAGCCTCTTACTATAGGGCGGCGGGCGTCCTACATTCCATGGGGAACGGAAGGAGGCTTGAAGCATGGCCCGTCGCCCCGCGCGTGCGCGCAAGACCGCCGAGAAAGCCGCCAGGAAACCCGCCCCAAAATCCACTAAGGGCGTCAGCGGGAAAGCCGCCGAGGCGACCGAAGAGCGCATCGTCGACGCCGCCCTGGCGCTGGCCGGCGAGCGCGGCTGGCGGACGATCAGCCTCGCCGACATCGCCGAGGCGGCCGGAATGTCGCTCGCGGCGCTCTACACGGTGCTGCCCTCCAAGGGCGCCATCCTCGAGGCCTTCGCCCGGCGCATCGACCGCGCCACCCTGGCCGGCCTCGAACCGGCGGCCGAGAGCGAGGACAGCGTGCGCGACCGCCTGTTCGAGATCATCATGCGCTCCTTCGACGCGCTCGAGCCCCACAAGCGCGGCGTCGCCGCGCTGATGGCCGACCTGCCGCGCAACCCGCTGGCCCTGCTCTGCCAGGGCACGCGCCTGCTGCGCTCGTTGTCGTGGATCGCCGCCGCCGCCGGCGTCGAGACCGGCGGGCCGCTCGGCCTGTTGCGGGTCAAGGCGCTGGCCACGGCCTACATATGGGTGCTGCGCACCTGGCTCGGCGACGATACGAGCGACAAGGCGCGCACCATGGAGGCGCTCGACCGGGCCCTCAAGAACCTGGAAATGCTGGCCACCAGCCTGCCCAACCTGCGGCGCGCCCGGGGCGAGGCCTGACACCAAAGAGACGGCTTCATCCGCCCGGCCGAGTTTGACGCCTCCCAGGGGGCGCGGTATGAGTTTTGCTCTATAAATCGCGCAAATTGTCGCGATTTTCTGCCCTCCCGCCCTCACCGCAAGGGGATCATCATGGCCAAGCCCGGTAATCCGTTCGGCGATTTCGACTTCACCAAGATGATGATGGACCCCTCGAAGCTGATGGGGGAGTTCAAGTTCGGCGGCGGCGTCGACATGGAAAAACTGATGGCCAGCCAGCGCCGCAATGTCGAGGCGCTGACCGCGGCCAACCAGCTCGCCCTCGAAGGCATGCAGGCCGTCGCCCGCCGCCAGGCCGAGATCTTCCGCCAGATGATGGAAGAGAGCGGCGCGGCGATGAAGGACGTCATGGGTATGGGCAGCCCCGAGGCCAAGGCGGCGCGCCAGACCGACCTCACCAAGGAGGCCTTCAAGCGCGCCATCTCCAACATGCGCGAGCTCGCCGAGATGGTGGCCAAGTCGCAGAACGAGGCCTTCGAGGTGATCAACAAGCGGGTCACCGACAGCCTCGACGAGCTGCGCGACACGATGGGCAACAAGCAGCCGCCGCGCTGACCTGAAAGTCCCCTGATCCGAAACCAAGATGGCCGAGCCGACAGCGCCGGCGCCCCAATCCGCCGAGAAGGGGCGCGCCGGCCCGATCTCCTATGACGCGTTCGAGACTGTCGACATCCGGGTCGGTACGGTGATCGCCGCCGAGCCGTTCCCCGAGGCGCGCAAGCCGGCGATCAAGCTGCAGATCGATTTCGGCGCGCCGCTGGGCATCAGGAAGAGCTCGGCCCAGCTCACCGTGCACTACACCCCCGAGACGCTCGTCGGCCGCCAGGTGGTCGCCGTGGTCAACTTCGCCCCGCGCCAGATCGGCAAGGTCATGTCGGAGGTGCTGGTGCTCGGCGTGCCCGACGCCAATGGCGCCGTCGTCCTGTTGCGTCCCGATCTCGAGGTGCCGCTCGGCGGCAAGATGTTCTGAGGCGCTGGGTCACTTCCCTGCCGCGGCCTTCTCCAGCGCGGCGACATCGATCTTCACCATAGGCATCATCGCCTGGAAGACGCGCGCGGCCTTCGCCTTGTCGGCATCCGCGACCCAGCGCAGCAGCACCTCGGGGGTGATCTGCCAGCGCACCCCCCAGCGATCCTGCAGCCAGCCGCACTGTACCGCCTTGCCGCCGTTGGCCAGGAAGGCGTGCCATAGCCGGTCGACTTCCGCCTGGTCCTTGCATTCGATAATGAGGGACAGAGCGTCGGTATACACGCCGTCCGAGCCGCCATTGAGCGCCAGGTAGCTCTGCCCGGCGAGCGTGAACTCGACCATCAGCACCGCGCCTTCCTTGCCGCCGGGGTAGGCGGCCGGGCTCTTCACCACCTGGGTGATGCGCGAATCCGGCAGCAGCGAGACGTAGAACTTGGCTGCGTCCTCGGCGTCACTGTTGAACCACAGGCAGGGGGAGATCTTGGACTTCATCGGGAGTCCTCCTTGTTGCGCTGTTCCGAGGACGAACGGGGCGGGGCAGTTCCGACATCGGCCTCGAAGATTTTTTGCGCCACCTAAGCTTATGGCGCAACAAACAAAAAAGGGCCCGCCCACCGACTGAGCGATTTGCCGCAGGCCGTGTAAACGGGGCATAAAGGCGCCTCGTTTCGTGCAGCAGGAGCGGGCATGCCCACCAACAGTTTCCGCCTGGCCGTAATGCCCGGCGACGGTATCGGCGTCGAGGTGATGGACGCGGCCCTCGCCGTGCTCGATGCGGCCGAGCGCCGTCACGGCTTAGCCACGAAGCGCGAGGCGGCCCCCGGCGGCGCCTTGCTCTACAAGGAAACCGGCAACGCGCTGCCCGAGGCGAGCTTCAAAACGGCGCAGGCGGCCGATGCCATCCTCTTCGGCGCCATGGGCTGGCCGGACATCCGCTATCCCGACGGCACCGAAATTGCGCCGCAGCTCGACCTGCGCTTCCGCTTGAACCTCTATGCCGGCGTGCGGCCGATCCGCGCCATTCCCGGCGTGCCCACGGCTTTAGCCGATCCCCGGGCCCGCGACATCGACCTGGTCATCCTGCGGGAGTCGACGGAGGGCCTGTTCGCCTCGCGTGACAAAGGCACGATCGAGAATGACCGCGTGGCGCGTGACACCATGGTGATCACCCGCGAGGTGACCGAACGCCTGTCGCGCTTCGCCTTCCGCCTGGCGCGGCGCCGGGCGAAAAAGCGCGGGCGGCCCGGCGCGGTGACCCTGGTCGACAAGTCGAACGTCTTCCGCTCCTTCGCCTTCATGCGCAAGGTCTACTACGAGGTGGCGCCGGAGTTCCCCGACGTGAAGGCCAGCCACCACTACATCGACGCCATGGCGCTCGATCTCGTGCGCCGGCCTTGGGATTTCGACGTGCTGCCGACCGAGAACATGTTCGGCGACATCATCTCCGATCTGGGCGCCGGCCTGATCGGCGGCATGGGCTTCGCGCCGAGCGCCGATGCCGGCGACGAGCACGCCCTGTTCCAGCCCAGCCACGGAACGGCGCCCGATATCGCCGGCAAGGGGATCGCCAACCCGACGGCCATGATCCTGTCGACGGCGATGATGCTCGACTGGCTGGGCGACCGCAGCGGCAGCCAGGCCTGCAGCGACGCCGCCACGGAGATCGAGGCCGCGGTCGATCGCATCTTCGCCGAGAAGCAGGTTCAGTCGTTCGACATCGGCGGGCGCAGCGGCACGACCGACATCGCCAAGGCGGTTATCGCGAGCCTTGGGAAAAAGGGCTGAGCGCCGACGCTTCTCGGGTCGTCATGCCGGCGAAAGCCGGCATCCAGACTTCCGGAAAAAGACTGGACCCCGGCTTTCGCTGGGGTGGCAGCAACTCTTAGGCGGCAAAAGGGTTGAGCTTCTTGAAAAACGCCGAAACACGGTGACGCGCCAGCTCACGGTCGACCGTCGCCTGGTCCTTCACCCAGTTGAGCTGGATGGCGCGGCGCGGGCCTTCGAACGGTTCGTGCCCGTGCCAGGAACGCGTCGAGCGGCGGAAGGCGAGGAGGGTGCCGCCGTAGGGGCTGACTTCCTCGGCATAGTCGTCGAGCCGGTCGGGGCGGCGCAGGATGCGCAGGCGGCCGCCGTCCACGTCCCAGGACTGGTTGAAGTAGATCAGCACCGTGATGATCTTGCTCTCGGTATCCGTGTGGATCGTGCCGTCCTTGGAGCGCGTGCGGGCGCGCACCGTGATCATGGTCGGCTTTCCGGTCAGGTCGAGACCGAATTTCTGCTCCACCGCCTTGCGGAACGGCTCGGCTTCGAGCTCCTGCAGGAAGCGCTGGAAGCGCGCGGAGCAGTCGAGGGTCGAGGGCGGGAAGGAGCCGGGTTTGTCGATTGGGGGATAGGCGGCGACGATTTCGCTGAAGGCCGCCGGCTTCACGAAGCTCGGCACCACGACATAGTCATAGGGTTGGCGCTTCAGCGCCGCGGCGTTGAAGGCGGCAAGGTCGAGATCGGAATTCATGGAGCCGTCTTATAGCATCGGCCCGGCCCGGCGATCATCCCCCTTCGCGTCTTCTGGAGATCAGCCCAGGCTGACGCCGAACTTCTCGTGCAGGGCGCGCTGGCCCTTGGGCGTGATGGTCACCGCCCGCGTCCCGTCGATGCCGCGGATCCAGCCGGAGGCCAGGCAGTGCGTGCGCAGGATCGCGCCGATGACCCCGGCGAGATGCGGCCGGCGCTCGCTCCAGTCGAGACAGGGCCGGCAGAGGATGCGCTTGGTGGTGCCCGTGCTCTTCTCGATATTGGCGCCGAGGCGGGTGAAGAAGGCGACCCCGCTATCCGTCACCAGGCCGCCGTCGGTGGCGAGCTCGACATGGCCGGCGGCGATCAGGGCATCGGCCAGGGCGACGCCCAGCCGGCCGGCCAGGTGGTCGTAGCAGGTGCGGGCGTAACGCAGAGCCGCATCGCGCGGGCCGGTGACCAGCCGGCGCGTCGTCGTCTCGCGGCGGCCGGCGGCGACCTGCATGATGCCTTCGAGCATCTGGGCCACGGCCGGCGAGGCCAGGCGGTGATAGCGGTGGCGACCCTGCTTCTCGACGACGAGCAGCTCCGCCTGGGCGAGGCGGCCGAGATGGCCGCTGGCCGTCTGCGGTGAGATTCCCGAGACCCGGGCCAGTTCCGTTGCGGTCAGCGCCCGGCCGTCGATCAGGGCGTTGAGCATGCTCCAGCGGGCCGGGTCGCCGGCCAGGGCGGCAATCTCCGCGAAGTTCGTGTTGCTGACCATCAGGTCCTCGTCCAGGCAACCATCGCAAGCCATGGCCACGACTCTAGGCGCGGCCCGTGGTCCGATGCTTCGGCCCATACCGTAACATCAATAGGGGGCGCGGGCGCACCCTCGGGCCATGGAAAGCCTGCTCAATTTTCTCGATCGTGCTGCTGGCGTCCGCGGCAGCCGGTTCGATCTCCACGCTCTCAAGGACATCGTGGCCTTGTGGTGGCACCGCTATCTCACGCGCCGGGTCTTGCGTGAACTCGATCCCCGTCTGTTGCGCGATGTCGGTCTGACGCCCGAGCAGCAGCGGCGCGAAGGGGCCAAGTATTTCTTCGAATAGACTAGCGGCGGCGGAAGCGGCTGAACTGGAACGTCTGCGCCGATCCCCACGGCGTCGTGTGCACTTCGCTCCGGCTGTCGACTGGGAAGAAGTCTTCGCCCAGGAAGGCGGCCAAGGTGGCAGGTGAATAGCGTTGGACGGTCAGGCCACTGCACTTCTCTGGCCCGTCCAGATCGAAGGTTGCGATGAGCACCAGACCGCCGGGACGAACGGCCTGCCGCAGGACCCGAAGATAAGCCGCCCGGTCGGATTCAGCCGTCAGGAAGTGCAGCACGGCCCTGTCATGCCAGGCGTCATAGCGGGCTATCGGGGTCCACACGGTAATATCCGCCTCGATCCACCTGACCGCTGCTGCTCGGGCGCCGAGCCGTGCCTTGGCGGCTTCGAGCGCGGCGGCCGAAAGATCCAGCACGGTGATGTCGGAATAGCCCCGGTCCAGCAGGGCATCGGCCAGCCGCGAGGCGCCGCCACCGACATCGATGATGGCGCTCGTTTTTGCGATGCTGTCATGGGCAAGGAGATCCAGCGATGTCGCCGCTGTCTCCTGGAACCAGCTGACCTGATTTTCGGCCTTGTTGCTGTAAACGCCCTGCCAATGAGCCTTGCGGCCGGGCGTGTCCATTGCCGGAGGCCGTCAGACCGGCAGCTTGATGCGGGCGCGCAGGCCGCCCATCGGCGAGTTGTCGAGCTGGATGCTGCCGCCATGGCTGGAGACCACGTCGCGGGCGATGGTCAGGCCGAGGCCGACACCGCCGGTCGCCGGATTGCGCGAGGGATCGAGCCGGAAGAACGGCTTGAACACGTCCTCCCGGGCCTCGGGTGGAATGCCCGGCCCGTCATCGTCGATCACCACCTCCACCGCGCGGCCGCGCCGGGCGGCGCTGATCGCCACCTGGGCCGCATGGCGGGTAGCGTTGATCACCAGGTTGTTGAGGCTGCGCTTCATGGCGTGGGGGCGCAGCGGCAGAGTCAGGTCGCCTTCGGTGGCCAGGGCCACCGAGTTGCCGTCACGCCTCGCCGCGGTGGCGATGTCATCGAGCAGCCCGCCCAGATCGGTGGGCTCGGTCTGCTCCTCGCCCTCGCCGCGCACGAAGGCGAGGTAGCTCTCGACCATGCGTGCCATGTCGGCGACGTCGGACTTCAGGCCGGCGACAGAGGAGTGGTCGCCCAGCATGGCCAGCTCGAGCTTCATGCGGGTGAGCGGCGTGCGCAGATCATGGCTGACGCCGGCCAGCATCTCGGTGCGCTGGGCGATGAAACGACGGATACGTTCGCGCATGACGACGAAGGCCGCGGCGGCGCGGCGCACCTCGGTGGCGCCGTAGGGCTTGAATTCCGGTACGTCGCGGCCCTTGCCGAACTGCTCGGCCGCGGCGGCCAGCTGCTCGATGGGCCGCACCTGGTTGCGCATGAAGGCCGAGGCGACGGCGAAGAGGATCAGCGACGAGCCCACCATCCACAGCACGAAGACATAGGTTGTCGTGGTGAACAGGCGCTCGCGCGGCACGCGTACCAGCAGCACGCCCTCCGGCAGCTGCACGTCGATCTGCACGTCCTTGTCGTCGCTCCAGACGTCGAGCCGGTAGGGCCGGCGCACCCGCTCGTTGAGCGCATTGACCAGCAGGCGCTCGAGGATGCCGCTGCCCACGCCCGGGTGCTGGTTGGACAGGATGGCGCGTTCATCGAGGTAGAAGTGCAGGCCGTTCAGCGAGCCGGCGGTGGCGAAGATCCAGTGCCGGCTTTCGGAGTCGGGGTAGCGGCCGATCACCTGGACCACGGTGGCGATCTCGCCGGCGACGGCGTTCGACAGGCGCCTCGTGACCGTGTCCCACACCCGGTCGTAAAAGACGTAGGCAGCAACGATCTGCACCACGATCAGCGGCGTGATGAGGATGATGATCGCGCGCCCGAACAGGCTGTGCGGCAGGTACTGCTTGATGAAGAGCGGCATGGATGCCTCAGCCCAAGCGTAGCACGTAGCCGGCGCCGCGCACCGTCTGAAGATAGCGGGGCTGCCGAGGGTTGGTTTCGACCTTGCGGCGCAGCCGGGTCATCTGCACGTCGACGGTTCGCTGGCTGCCCGTGATGCGCGAGCGCTTCAGCAGGTCGTCGCGCGACACGGTGCCGCCGGCGCTCTCGGCCAGGACCTTGAGCAGCGAGGCCTCGGCGGCGGTGAGCCGCACTTGGTCCTCCGCGCCGTCGGCGACGCGCAGCAGCTCCTCGCGCGCCATGTCAAAGCGGAACGGGCCAAAGCGGATCTGCACCGGGATCTCGGCCGGCGGCGGCACGCGGCGGAGGATGGCCCGGATGCGCAGCAGCAGCTCGTCCGGCTCGAAGGGCTTGGCGAGGTAGTCGTCGGCGCCGCTGGTCAGGCCGGCGATGCGGTCATGCGTCTCGGCCCGCGCGGTGAGCAGCAGGATCGGCACCTTGTTGTCCGTCTCGCGCAGGCGCTGGGTCAGCGCGATGCCGGTTTCACCCGGCATCATGACGTCGAGCACCAGGAGGTCGAAGGTCAGCGATTTCAGCTTCGATTCGGCATCCGGGCTGTGGGCTGCCGTGGTCACGCGAAACCCGCGATCCGACAGGAACTTGCGCAGCAGCTCGCGCAGCCGGGAATCGTCATCGACGACAAGAATATGGGCCCCCTCGGACATTTACGAAGGTTACCGCAGCCGGCGGGGAGCGGAAAGCCGCGCCGCGGCGGCCAGGAGACGGGGCCGGTCCTCGGGGTTGACCAGGTCGGACAGCACGCGGCGGAAGGCCGCGACGGCGGCGGGCCCGGCCGCCCGGTAGGCGCCGCCGACCCGGGCGCGCTGCGGCTCGGACAGCCGGCGTTCCAGGCTTTCGCCGCTCGGCGTCAGGAACAGCCGGCGTTCGCGCCGGTCGGTCTGCCCCGGCCGCTGGGCGATGTAGCCCTCGCGCATCAGCTGGCCGAGGACCCGATTGAGGCTCTGCTTGGTGATCTTGAGGATGGAAAGTAGCTCACCCACC